>NZ_NNRJ01000055.1 GCF_002252445.1 Brucella thiophenivorans | reverse complement strand
TGATATCGTTACATTCATTATGATTCAGGCTCTAAGAAAGATGTGCAACGCAGCGAACGCTTACACTCAGGCTGATTAGAAACCTGGTAAATGGATGTAGCTCAGGGCGCATGCACTTGATTCCAACTTGTGCTATTATCTCTTTTGCGCTATATAGCAAATATGCGATGGATAGTTGAAACGCTTGACGACACTGTGGATGCTGAAATCGAGGGGCTTCCTGCTGGATTGCAGGCCCGTCTCGTCCGTTTAATGGAGATGGTTGAGAGCGTTGGTTTAGAACAATTGCATGAGCCTCATGTCAAGCATTTAGAGGGAAAGCTCTGGGAGCTTCGTGCTAAAGCAATGGAAGGAATTGCGCGGGGTCTGTACGTTACTGTTACCGGACGCCGCGTTGTCATTCTTCATGTTTTTGTCAAGAAATCGCAGAAAACACCTAAGAGCGCCTTAGATTTAGCGAAGCAGCGAATGAAACAGGTAAAGTCATGACCAGGATAGCAGTCCTAAAAAAGCGCCTTATGAACGATCCGGAATTCCAGAAGGAATATGAAAAGGCGGATGCAGAGTTTGCTCTTGTCGAAGCTCTTGTGAAGGCAAGAGCCGACGCAAAGATGTCGCAAGCTGATGTAGCAAAACGTATCGGCACGACCCAATCAGCCATTGCGCGGCTTGAAGGCGGTAAGGTTTCTCCGTCCATCTCTACATTACGTCGATACGCAGAAGCCACAGGGTCAAAACTGCAAATTAATTTGATCCATCCTTGATAAGACAGCGATCTCTGGAGGTCGCACTTTGCAAGATTGGCTATGATTTTTTCCGGCGGCGACGCTGCAATTCAGGATCTATTCCGGATGAGCTAACGGGACAGTGCTGCTTTATATTATTGACTAGCAATCAAAGGGCCGACTGACACTTTCTTGAGCATATTTGTGCTTGTGTACCAGTCAAGAATCTATGCTCGTTAAAGTCCGACGACCGAGATGAGGCTTGAAGCGGTAAGGGCACAATTTTCTCGTGCCCGAAATAGGGTAGTAAATCGTACTGGCGGCTTTAGATGAAAGATTGCAGACAGCCGACATTCCCTGACTGCTTGGGTAACATCATCAACTCACCATTTCGCGGCTCGGATCTACCAATTGACGCGATCCGGCATGGTTTAGGCCTATCCGGCCCTTTTATTGTCTTCATGGAGTGATGGCATCGCTGCCAGCTCTCGCACCAAAGCGATGAAAGCGCGCATACCAGCGGAGAGATTGCGGCGCCCGGGGTAGTAGATGCAAAGTCCCGGAAGGGGCAGCGTCCAGTCCTCCAGCACGCGGATCAATCGCCCCGCATCAATGTCGGGCAAGACAGAATATTCATGGATATAGATTAGTCCCAATCCGCTCAGCGCGACCTGACGAGACAGTGTGCCTTCATCCAGCGTGATCGGCCCGCGCACATCGACCTGCACGCTTTCGCCCTGCTTTTCAAACTGCCAGCGAAATAGCGCGCCGTTGGGTAGGCGCACCCGCGCGCAATGATGGGCATACAGATCTGCTGGGGCCTGTGGAATTGGGCGCGTTGCAAAATAGGCGGGCGATCCCACCACCGCATAGCGCTGCGGCCATCCCAACGAAACAGCGATCATATCGCTGGGTACTAAATTGGCGGTCCGGACACCTAGATCGAACCCATCCGCCACAATGTCGACCAATCGTCCTTCGGTCACCAAGTCGATTTCCATGTCCGGATAGCGGGCAAGAAACTCCAGCAGCAATGGTGAGAGGATTTCCCGGGCAGCCGTGATCGCTGCATTAATGCGCAACACGCCGGATGGTGTCTGCCGTTGAGCCCGCACCGCTTCCATCGCGTCGCCGATGTCCTGCAGCGCAGGCGCAATCTGCTGGACAAAAGTGCGGCCCGCGTCAGTCAGGGATACGCTACGCGTGGTACGGTTAAAGAGGCGCACGCCCAAGCCGGCCTCTAGCTTGGCAATCGTATGACTAAACGCCGTGCTGGACAGACCCAGATCAATCGCGGCCGCTCGGAAAGAGCCTCGGCGCACCACAGCGATGACGGCCTGCAGATCAATCAGTGCTGCTCGATACATTGTCCCGTTCCTTTCATCTAAGCATGACGTTTTATCCCACTTATTTCAGTTGCGATCCAGACGTATATCTGTTGAGTTTCGCCTGATTTTGAGCCAGGTTTCCATTTCGGGTTCACCCATACGAAGGCGGAAATAGCCAAGGAATTCAAAAGGATTCGTGTGCTGGCTCTGATCAGCATCAAACACAAAACTGGGTCAAATTCAGGCTGAATTTAACACAGCGCTGCCTTCGCATGACGAGCATCGATGCAAATTGCAGGCAGCCCCTCTTCTTTTAAAGCATGATAAAACCATACGGACAACGGGCCGGTTTCGAAAACCACTCGTTCCACGAATGGCGCATGTTTGCGAACAATTTCAGCAATGGTTTTAGGATCAGATAAGCACTTCCCGCGCCATATTCGTTTGCCTTCGCGCCGAATAGAAATTGCTGTCTCTTTCTGCGAAACGTCAAGACCTATATAATCTTTCATGGCTGTTCTCCCCTCAGCTGCTTGGGCCCGGTGTTCAATCGTGAGCCTGCATTTCCATCATATCGGAGAACAGCTGCCTTCCAATAATTGGATTGGCTTTAGGGCGACTCGATCCCACGATTACCCCATGTGGACAGCCTCACCAGCCGGCATCACAATGTGCCATGTTGGTGTTGTTGAACCCAACATATAAAGGGAGCCATCCACATGCAGATTACAACACTCGGGGTCGATTTAGCCAAGTCCGTCTTTCAACTTCATGGAATTGATGAAAGCGGCAAGGTCGTTCTCAGAAGGAAAGTCCGCCGCGGCGCGTTGCTGGACGTGCTGTCGAATCTCGCCCCCTGCCTGATTGGCATGGAAGCCTGTGCAAGCAGCCATTATTGGGCGCGCGAGATCGCGGCGATGGGGCATGAGGTGCGCTTGATCCCACCAGCTTATGTCAAACCATATGTGAAGCGGCAAAAGAATGACATGGCGGATGCCGCGGCGATTTGTGAGGCAGTAACGCGGCCGAACATGCATTTCGTTGCGATCAAAAGCGCCCATCAGCAGGCAGTTCTGATGCTGCATCGCGCCCGGGATATTCTGGTGCGGCAGCGCACCATGCTGATCAACGCGCTGCGTGCCCATCTGGCGGAATTAGGTATCGTTGCCGCCCGTGGCCCGCACAAACTATGTTTCCTCCTTTCGGAGTTGAAGAACGGCGATTGCGAACTTTCCGGTTTGGCCAAGTCAGCTTTACTGTGCCTCGTCCGTCAGGTCGAGGGGCTGGAAAGTGAGATAGCCCGGCTCGATTGCGAGATACAGGCCTGGCACCGCGAAAGCGCTGTCAGCCAGAAACTGGCCACGATTCCCGGCATAGGCCCGCTCACGGCGACCGCCTTGGCGGCCACCATTGCTGATCCTTCACAGTTTCGATCTGCTCGCCAGTTTGCGGCTTGGCTTGGTCTGGTTCCAAGGCAGAATTCCTCCGGCGGCAAGGACAGGCTGGGGCGCATCACGAAGATGGGCGACAGCTATCTACGAAAGCTCCTTGTTGTCGGCGCAACTGCAGTTCTGCGACATGCCATCCGCGCGCAAACGCGAACCGGACAATGGCTACGCCACTTGCTGGAGCGTAAGCCATCCCGGTTAGTCAGCGTGGCGTTGGCAAACAAGACCGCCCGGATCGTCTGGGCAGTGATGTCGAAGAAGGAGGCTTACAACGCAGCCTGAGATTTTCTGGCGCACCACAAACGCGCCGCACAAGTTGCAAGGGCAATCTCTGTGATGATGATCTTTGCCGCCGCAACCGGAACACCCCGTAGTATTGCCAGAGCGTTATAGCTCGGCAACTTGATAGGGATCTGGCTCGCGGACTTCATCAGGGCCAGCGGACATTGGTACCGCGCAAAAAGGCCGGACAAATGACCGCTAGCAATAAAGATCAAAGACACAAAGAAAACACTTGCAATTCAGGGGCTGTCCACAAATGGCAATGCCGCCGAAACACATGCAAGATCGAGCCATCAGCGCAGACGTATTCATCTTGGACAGAACAGTTCGGGATAAATTTACTACTCGCAGTTTGAGTAAACTAACATAGTACAGGACGATGACAGGACTTGTTCTAGAAATTTGAAGTGATTTTCTTGAGATGAAAGGAAACCTCTTTGGCGGAACAAGTTCAATCACGGCGATGGAGGTTAGCGCGGATAGCTCGCGCGACTGGAGATTCAATGCGCTGGGCCGGCAGGGGCCGGCGCGCCGTCGATCATGACGTTCACACAAGCGACTTTTCCACTTTTCAGTGCTCGTTCCAGTGCAGCATCAAGTTCCTCATGGCGAGTAACGTATTCGCCATGGCCACCAAATGCCTCGCAGGCCAAATCATATCGAGCATTACTTAGCTGGCAGCCGATCAATCGATCAGGACCGTATTCGCGTATTTGAATCTGATGTTCGGCATTCCAGCGCATATCATTACCGATCACGATGACGTAAGCAGCACCATGACGGACAGCCGTTTCTATCTCGGCGAAATGGAACCCGCACGAACCGTCTCCCATAAGCGAAAAGATGACAGCACCTGGCTGGGCCAGAGCAGCCGCCATTCCGTAGCAAACACCACCGCCGATAACGCCCGAAACACCATTGATGATCCGCCGCTCAGTCGGCAACAGCGCCTGCGCCCACTGGCCGAATTCACCACCGTCACAGATACCGATAGAGGCAGGGGCTGCACGTATATGCCGCGCCACTGCAGCGCAAAGCTGTGCCGATGTGATCCGGCCATCCGTATCCGCCGTTGTAATCGAGAAACTACGCGCATCGAGCATGGACTTGACTGAAACGCGCCAATCCTCAGGTTTTTTCCCGACCAACTGGCCACCAATATCGATCAGACGCATTGCGGCATCCAAAGGATTTGCGGTGATCGCCAATTTCAGCCTTACACCAAGATTACGGTGCGCGCGGTCCTGTTCCCTTTCCTCAGCATCAACAAGAATCCATCCCGTGCTTGCTGCAAAAGCAGGCGTGGTGCCAAACGCGGTGGTGAAATCAACCCGTTTGCCCAAATCGACGATCAAATCCGCCTGTGCCAGCATATCGGCTACTGCTCCCAGTGAAGGATCTTTAAGGCCTCGTGGGCTTTCCATTGGCAAGACCGCCGTACCCAGCGCGTCAGCCAATCGATCCAGCAGATCTCCTGTACGGCTTCGGTTTAACGCGGGACCAACCAAAACAACAGGCTTACGAGCCGAAGCTATTGCCTGTACAATCAGCCGAGCATCTCCCTCACCCATTTGCTGCGGAACTCGGGCAAAAGCCAAAGGCACCGGGAGCTGAGTCGAGGGCGTATCCGCCTCAATCACATCAAAAGGCAGCGCGATATGTACGGGACCAGGACGACCAGAGCGTGCGATACGGAAAGCACGCGCTACCTCGTGACCAAGGTCAGCAGCACATTGTGGACGGATCGATAACTTACAAAGCGGCGCGGTTATTGCGGTTTGATCCATTTCCTGAAACGCCCCACGTCCATCCTGCCCGACAGGAGAATCTCCACTGAGCAACAGAACCGGCGTTTCAGATTCACGCACCGAAAACAAAGGCCCGACTGCATTGGCAAGGCCACCCCCGGCAGTCACTAGTGCCACGCCGACTTCTCCCGTCAATTGCGCATGAGCTTCGGCCATGAAGACGGCTGCACCTTCATGGCGTGTATGAATAATTTCGATCCCCTGACCCACGCAGGCATCATAAATGGGCATGATCTGATTGCCGGACAGTGAGAAGATGCGTGTAACACCCGCTCGTTTCAGCATTTGTACCAGAAGTTCTGCGCCACGCATGATTTTTATCCCTTATTCTGTTTGTCCGACGCTCACGCTGAAAAGCCGCCCACGCAACGATATTCAGTATCGAGGTACATCATAAAAATTGCACCAACTGCCAGCGAAGTCGAAATTATTTCGCAGTTTGCGCGACTGTTCGAAAACCTCTTCAATAATTACCCCGGCTGACAGCACGTCATTTTCTACCACAGTTAAAGCTGTGATTTGAAAGCGTTGCTAAATCAAATAAAATATGTTTGCATAAAGTGTAAGAAATTTTTTATTAAAGTGCCCAAGGAAGCGAACATGTCGATAAGAATGCTAAAAACGCTTATTGCGGTCGCAGATAACGGCACTTTCAGCGCCGCTGCGGAAGTTGTCTTCGTCACACACGCCGCAGTTAGCCAACAAATGCGTGCATTAGAAGAAGAATGGCAGGTTGCAATCTTTGACCGCTCGACCAGAACCCCCGAGTTAACGCCAATCGGTCGGGCATTGGTTGCCAAAGCACGTGAGGTCGTGCGTGCTTATGACGACATCGTGCCTTCGGTACTTGGCGATGATGGGTTGAAAGGCCAGTTCAGTCTGGGCGCAGTACCGACTTCACTAACGGCACTTGTGCCATTTGCGACGGCGATGTTGAAAGCGAAATGCCCGAATTTGCATGTCGGTTTGTTTCCGGGACTGTCAATTCCACTGATTCATCAGGTCGAACGCAATGCCCTCGATGGCGCTTTGGTTGCGCGCCCCGAGATGCTGCCACGCGGCCTTGTCTGGTATCCAGTTGCTGTCGAAGAAATGGTGCTGATCTGTTCGGAAAAGGTTGAGGGCGGTGATCCAATCACGATCCTTCGTAATCACCCTTTTATCCGTTTTTCGCGCGACGCAGTGGTCGGCTCGATCATCGAAAAGTGGTTACAGGCCAACAACGTCCCGGTAAGCGACAGTATGGAGCTTGCGGGATTAGAAGCGATCTACAGTATGGTCGTCGCAGATCTTGGCGTGTCTATTGTACCTGAACCCTGCGTCAAGATCGCCAATCCACCAGTGCTTCGTCGGATATCACTATCTCCAGAAGGTGGCCCCATGCGCCATCTCGGTCTGGTCCAGCGCAAGGACAGCACCAAAAGTCGCGTCATCCGTGAGATTCTGGACGCAATGGAGCGGGCGGTTGCTGTAGGCACATTTTCATCGGAGACGATTACCGGAATCACATGACAAGGCCGCAAAATTAATGGGTCGAGCTTCCTCACTCTTCAAAATCACAAGAAACCGTACTCTATTTTAGAAAACGTTCGCCCGTAGGCAAATTACACTTCCTCAACCGATCTAAATCCAACCATCTGGAAAGGGCTAAATCAACATGACGTTGGAATTTCTTTTCGTGCTACTGGTTGGTGCGCTGGCCGGCGGCTTTCTCAACGGACTCGCAGGTTTTGGCACAGCACTACTGGCGTTAGGTTTTTGGCTCCAAGTTATGCAACCGCATCAGGCGGTTGGAATTGTCGTGATAATGTCGGTTGCAAGCGGCTTACAAGGACTTTGGATAACGCGACGCGAAATTCGTGATCGTCCGGGAAGGTTGGCACGATTTCTGGTGCCAGGACTAATTGGACTGCCGCTGGGTATCTCATTGCTCGGAATGATCAGTGTGCCGTTTCTGAAACTGACGATTGCGGGTTTCATGATAGTCTATGGCGGCTTTTTTACACTGCGCCGTGCGCTGCCGCGCTTTGAGCGCCCTACACCAGTGATCGATTCCAGTATCGGATTTATAGGTGGCGTATTGGGCGGGGCGGCATCTTTGTCCGGTGCATTACCGACGATGTGGTGCGCGATGCGCCCCTGGCCTAAAAACGAAACACGAGCCGTATTACAACCCTATAATGTTACAATTCTCGGAACAGCAGTCGTCATTTTTGCGTTTCAGGGCGTCTATGACCGTCCCACTCTGATATTGACTGCTCTGGCGCTACCCGCGACATTGATCGGTTCGCAGCTTGGCATCATGTTATTTCACCGGTTAGACGACACACAATTTCGCCGATTGCTAATCGGAATAATGTTCGCGTCCGGCATTCTCCTGACAATAAGAGAAGTGATATAACAAGCAATTGATGGCGATGCTCCGCCATCACGGAACATCGCCATCAGGACGCATTGAAAGCATAGGCATCAGCTTAGCTAACAGCCCACCTAATCTGTCATTTTACGCTAAAAAACGGTGCCGGGATCAAAATCTTGTTTTCTATGTGATCGACAAGTGGCCGCATCTGGACCGCATACGCTTGCCATTCTTCGGATGCCTGCAGCATCTTGCGACGCTCCCAGCGGTTATCCATACTGTCATAGCCCCACAT
The DNA here is from genome assembly GCF_002252445.1 of Brucella thiophenivorans. Lineage (GTDB taxonomy): Bacteria > Pseudomonadota > Alphaproteobacteria > Rhizobiales > Rhizobiaceae > Brucella > Brucella thiophenivorans. The sequence goes on along the minus strand of NZ_NNRJ01000055.1, from coordinate 12,042 downwards.
ATGGACTATCTGATTAAGCGGACCAATATCGGTAAAATAGTACCCTACCATGTTACCAAGAATCCGGGTCTGCACGGCCAGCCCTTCTTCTTCATAAAGCTTCAAAAATTTGGAAACATTGCCATTCTTCAGGGTATAGGTTCGCATGTCGATAAACATATCGATCTTCCTCCATAAGTCAGGGATGGTTCAAACGGCGAGCAGAATTGTCGGTCCGCAAATGATGCCGCAATCATGGTCAGCCCACACCGTAAATAATCTCTGCGCGGCTAGAATGGTGAAGGTCATCAATTTGACAGATGCGCGTCTTCCGAGTTGGAAATGGCGACCTGTTTCATCCAATCAACTCGTCCCGACGATCATCGGTTTCACCAAAACGCTTGAGAACAGCAGGCTTCGTGCCTTCGTAGACACGCTCCAGATTCTCGGCAATCTTAGCGTTCTCACGCTCGAACAGACAATTGCCCTCAAGGTCTGACGCCACAAGGAAAGGCCCCATTTTTTTACAGCGGATCACCCACATTGCCTGAGCAAGCCCTAGTTCCTCGTTCCAGTGCACAGCCTCGACATTTTCCACGCCGCGCCCCAAGAGAGCGCCAGTGCCGTAACCCACGGTGGAAAGATAGACGGCACCATTCGGGACGAAATATTCTTTATAATCCTTGGACGACATCCCGCCCTTGCCGATGATCAGCTTGGCCCCTGTTTTCGCGATCCATTCGGGCAGCCATTTCGCGAAGCGAAAACTTGCTGTTGCAGTGACTGCACCCATGTCGAAACTGCCATCAGCGCGGATCGTGGCAGCAGGTGAGCAATGGAAATTCGTGGCACTTTGTGACGGCAGTTCCATCGGAATGTTGGCGTGCCCTTCCAATGCTCGAATGTAGACACCCTCGCGGGCGGTGTACATCAGGCCGTTAAGATACACGATGTCTCCGAGCCGAAGTTCGGCAATTTCGGCATCGGTCGGGGTCGTGCTGAGGATGACTTCGCGCGGCTTCATTCGGCTGCCTCCATTACCACATCCCAGCCTACGGTTTCGCGGCGCTGGTAGGGGGTGAACCAATCGGGGTCCGTGCGGTATTCCACACGCCCATCGGGATAAATACGAGCGACAGCGCGACGCGATGACAGGCAAAAAGCATGTACAGACATCTGCATCCCACCGGTGTGGCAGTAACCCACCTCAATATGCGTATCGATGACCATGTTCTTGCCGACAAAGCCCATCGCGCCCATGCCGATTGAATTGCCGAGTTCCTTGAACTCTTCCTCAAGTGCGGCGATGCGCGGATCGCTATTGCGATCGCCGACGGTACGCAAGCAAGCGGCGCGCTTGCCCAAAACCATGCAGGTATCCTTACAGCCACCAAGGCCAATACCGATGATGGCAGGCTGACAGGCGAGACCGCGTTTACCGAATGCAACAAGGCTATCCAGGTAGAACCGCTTGATCCCCTGAATACCGTCGGAGGGGAACAGCATACGGTAATCGGTCCCGAACAGCCCGCCCTTATGGACGGTAATCAGGTCAATCCATTCACCACCCGGCTCATAGCCATATTCGATCTCAGGCGCGCCAATACCCACATTGTTGTTATGGTCAGTGCGCCACAGCGGATGTACCCGGTTTGGACGCAAGGGTACCGCACTCGTTGCATTTGAAGTAGCGCAACGTAGCGCCTGCTCCAGCGCAACTGGCCCGCCCTCAATGCGAGTATCATTGCCCATCTTGACATACCAGCGCGGGGTGCCCGTATCGCCGCACATAGCGCGACGGTCCTGCTTGGCAGCCTCATAGTTGTCCAGCATCGCTTGCAGGACAAAGCCAGACAAATCACCGTCTTCGGTCCTTGACGCGTTTTTCAGTCCTTCCAGATAGTCCTCGGGTATTTCGATGGCGGCCGTGGCCATCAATTCCTCCGCAGTGGACTGGATCAGTTTAATCGGTATCACGTCAGCATCCTCCTGTACCGGGATAAAGTGCAGATGAAGCCGCACTCCCCCGTACTCCTATTGCGTTGCAACCAGGGTTTCGGGTTCGTTCGCAGGCAGAACCGTTTCGCCCGGTCGGACAATGGTGAATTGAACCTGTTCGCGAGTTAGGCTCAACGTACCGCCCTTCTTTTGTGCAAGTGTGAAGTACGAGCTTTCAAGCTCACCGGCTTCCGGGAAATCCTCGCGGAAATGTGCCCCGCGTGAGTTCTCACGCAACTCGCCCGCCATCGCGATTACTTCTGACACTTCCAGCAACGACACCATGTTCAGCCAATCGTGCCAGGTCAAATTAAATGCCAGATTTGCGGGGTCGACCCCAGTGTGCATCAACTCGTCCCGTATCTCCGCGACCCGCTTTTGTCCGCGCTGCAAGCCACGTCCGGTTCGCATGACGCCAACATCTTCCCACATCGCCTCCTGAAGCTTATGGCGTAGAGGCTGGACCGGTGCTGCGGATTTTGAGAATGGGCGACAAGCGCGTTCGATCTCTGCGGCTAACACATTCTCATCCGGGTCGCGCAAAGCTCCCATTTTACGGATGTCCTGTCCCATCACATCGCCCGCAACCCCACCAAAAACGGTCGAGTTGGCAACACCATTGCCGCCGAGACGGTTTGACCCGTGAGCACCTCCGGCATCCTCACCCGCAACGTAAAGCCCCTGCATTTCAGTGCGCGTATCGGGATCAACGACGACACCGCCCATGAAATAGTGCGCGGTCGGTACAACTTCGACCTTACCACCTGCCAGATCAAAGCCGGAATCGGCACAACGCTTCACCATGCCCGCAAATTTCTTGCGCACATTATCCGGTCCAAGGTGAGCCATTGAAATGAACATGCCGACCTGCGAAGGATCGTTGTTCTTACGCATCTCGGCATAGATGCCGCGACTTACCACGTCGCGGGTGGCACGTTCGCCACGCGTGTCATAGTCGAACATGAAGCGATCACCTCGCGCGTTCAGAAGTTGCCCTCCCGCTCCACGCAGTCCCTCTTCTAATACTGTGCCGGTCATGCGGGTGTGGTCTCCCGCCAAAAGCCCGGTGGGATGGAATTGCACCATCTCCATATCGCGCAGCGGCAGGCCGATGCGCAGGGCCATCGCCAGCCCATCCATGGTCTTGTCACCTGAAGGCGTATGATACTTATACATGGTTGGGCCACCGCCAGTGCCCATCATCACGCATTTTGCCCGCACAAACCGGAATCGTCCGGTGCGCATATCGATAAAAAGTACCCCTGCCAAAGCGGAACCATCTGCAGTTGGTATAAGCCCGATGGCGCGATGTTCCTGTAATTTGTGTATGGGACGAGCCAAAACCTGTTCCATCAGACGGCTGATTATCTCTATCCCGGTCAGGTCGCCTTTATGAACCGTCCGGTCAGCAGTCTGACCTGCAAAGGCCTTTTGATGCAGTGTTCCATCAGGATTACGATCAAAGAAACAGCCAACCTCATTTTCCAGTTCGCGAATGCGGACCACGGCCTGTTCGCAAAGTCGCCACGCCATATCCTGATTGGGCAACCACTTACCGCCATTGATCGTGTCCATGAAATGTCTCTCGACAGTATCGCCGCCGCCAAGCGCTACGTTATAACCACCCTGAACCATACGCGTGCACCCGCATTTACCGATCAATCCCTTGACCGCCAAAGTGATGCACGTACCGGCAGGCGCGCTTTGTTGGGCATGTAGTGCCGCAAACAGCCCTGCTCCTCCAGAGCCGAGGATCAGGATGTCTGTGTCGTGTCGTTCAATGTCAAATTTCAAAGGCATGGTTACACCGCGCGCAAAAGGAATGTACCAGAAATCAGGAAAGCACCTGCGATAGCGCCTGCAGCCAGACTTTTCTGGCGCTGTGACCACGGCAGGAATTCAAGTGCCAACAATCGCAAGCCACCAAAGAAGTGAACGGCCAAAAGAAAAACCAGCCCAAACTCGGCAAACTTCACCAACGGATTGTCAGCAAAGCTGAGAAAGCGATCCAAACGTTCGGGCTGGGTCAGCGCCAGGGATAGTACATAGAAATGCGCAGGCAGGAACAGAGCCAGTGCAAGTCCGGATATGCGATGCAACATATAGGCCAGCCAAAGCGGGTGATTACGGTGCGGCTTGACAATCATAGCATCGTCACGGCCATGACGGCGCGCGCTCCCATAAAGAGAAGAACAATGCCTACGCTCCAGGTAAACAACTCCAACATCCGTCCACGAAGCCCAAGGGTTTCATGGATTATCACCCGCAAACCTATGGCTGCATGGATAGAAACCGCAATGACAAATGCGCCGTAAAATAGAAACCAAGCAATACTGCCCTGTGTACGCGCAAGAATTTCGTCGCTGCTCAACCCACCCTGAATAGCATAGATCATGACGGCTAGATGACCCAGCACCAGCGGTCCCATCACCATCGCGCTCAGCCTTTGGGCCATGTAGTAGTGAAGATTGAGCATTATCCTCTCCCTTTTAGGAAAGACCGCGCAGTCGCACGTTTAAGACCAGCAATCGCGCCAAGCGGATCGAGTCCATTTGGGCAAAAGTTCGTGCAGCTTCCCTGCGAATGGCAGTTCAGGCAGCCGCCGGAACCCGAGACAGTGTCCAGAACGACCTGCCTATCCTCGATCTTGACGTCATTATAAAGTGTCCACGCCCGTTGCAGCGCCGCTGGCCCAAGGTAATCAGGATTGTTAGAAACGGTGTCGCAAGCGGAATAGCAGACCGAGCAGTTGATACATTCGATGGACTTGTTCGCCACAACACGACCAGGTTCTTCCGGGCTGACTTCCTGGATCGGCTCAGCCCTGCTACGGCTAGGCTTGTGAACGCCTCCTGCCTTAATCCACTTATCGAAAAACGGGTCCATGTCTGCGGCCAAATCTTTGATTACTGGCAGATTCCGTAGCGGTCCAATTTGCAAGCTCCCGTCGGTCAGCACACGTTTGACATGGGTCCTGCAGGTCCAGCGCGGCTGGCCATTCACCATCATCGCGCAAGAACCGCACATACCGACGCGACAGGCATAACGGTAGGTCAGTGAGGGATCGACAGTCTGTTGGATCCAACTGACCACATCCAGAACGGTCTGATTGTCTTGCGCTGGTACCGAGAAAGTTTGGTATTCACCCTGATCGCCCGATCCGCGCCAGACCAAAACCTTCATTGTCTTAATGTTTTCGTTCACAGCGCACCTGTTGTCTTATCTCGTGATCTCTATCGTATATGCGAGATTGTCTAACAGAAAGGAACTAATTCTAAATAATTTTGTAAGTTAAACTATCAATAATCGCTGCATTTGAGGATAGAAAATCTTACAAAATTTGAGGTGGTTCTGCATTCTGGTCTGCGGGAAATTCAGCTTATGACGCATCATCTAACATTTTTTTGCAGAACACGCAGACGTACAGCCACGAACTGCGTCTACAAGACGACTATTTGACGATCAGGCAGAAAGCCTCCTCCACAATGCACTCTATCAGCTGAGCGCTGAAAATAACGCAATGAAATCGATCTTAAGTACCTAACCAATCTTCGAGCAATTATCTTTCATTGCACTTTCAAGCGCAGTACCTATCGAAAAAGTCATTGAAGCCCCCTGCCCCAATTTGGCTTAATGCTCTGAAACACATCAACGAAATTGAACTATGATAGCCCGGTTGGCATACAATACTGTAAGAAATTCTTTCGATAACAATAAGAATTAATCTGTTCGTAGTAGCAAAATTTTCAAATACAGTTCTTAAATAAGGAGGCGATCAACATGGATCAAAGAGGAGTTTGATCTAGGAATGATCTTCATCGGACGATTTCTGCAAGGAGGAAGCAGGATCGGATCGAGGCTCTTCATCTAGGAGGGCAAACAAAATCACGGCAACCTGCCCTTAGCAGTTGCACGTCAGAAAAACCACAGGGAGGAGACATGCAGCACAAAGATCCGCTGCTTGCCGTTCGTGGCGTCACGTTGCAATACAAGACGCCACATCATCTTATAACGGCAACCTATCGTGTCAGCTTCGATGTTTACCAGGGGGATCGCTTTATTCTTCTGGGGCCGTCGGGCTGCGGAAAATCCACACTTCAAAAGGCCGTTGGTGGATATATCAAGCCCACCGAAGGTGAAATGACACTTAACTCACGCAAAATAACTCACCCTGGACCGGACCGGATGATGGTTTTTCAGGAGTTTGACCAGCTTCTGCCTTGGAAGACGGTCAAGCAGAACGTCTCTTTTGCGTTGCAAAATGCCAAACACATGTCAAAGCGGCAAGCCGAAGAAAAGGCAATGCATTATGTGGAAAAAGTTGGCCTTGCAAAATTTGCCGACAGCCATCCACACATGCTTTCCGGCGGCATGAAACAGCGCGTAGCCATTGCCCGTGGCATGGCGATGGAGCCGGATATCCTTTTGATGGATGAACCCTTCGCAGCGCTCGATGCGCTGACCCGGCGAAAGATGCAGGATGAACTGCTGAGGCTGTGGGAAGAAACTCGATTCACCGTACTGTTCGTCACCCACTCCATCGCTGAGGCAATCAAGATTGGTAACCGCATCCTTCTGCTATCGCCGCATCCAGGTAGGGTCAAGGCCGAGTTGAACAGCACGACCGATCCACGCGAGGCCGCCGAATTAGAGCGCCACATCCACCAGATGCTTTTCGCACATGAACCTGAGGATGCGGAACATGCTTGAGAAAATCGCGCGAATTGTGCCCCTGCGTCCCGGAGCCACAACCGACCGCCCGGAGATTTATCATGAAGAGGTAAAAGGCGGAGATCTTACTATCATCGAACAACCGCTTTCCACTTTCGAGATGCTCTATCGTGAGCCTTGGTTACGTAAGCTGTTTATTCTGGTCGTGCTAGCCTGCATATGGGAAGTCTACGGCCGTTTCCTCAATAACGATCTATTGTTTCCTACCTTTACTGCAACCGTCGGCGCATTCATTAGCGCTGTTATGAACGGTACGCTGCCAGCCGCAGCCTGGGTGTCAATCAAGGTACTTCTGATGGGCTATGCGATCGGAATTGTGCTAGCAGCGTCCTTGACGGCACTTGCCATGGCGTCGCGTATCGGCACCGACTTTCTCGAAACAATGACATCGATGTTCAACCCGCTGCCAGCAATCGCACTTCTGCCGCTTGCACTAATCTGGTTCGGACTGGGCAATGGCAGCCTTATATTCGTGCTGGTCCATTCAGTTACATGGGCGATTGCTCTGAATACGCATTCAGGCTTCCTGAGCGTCAGCAAGACACTAAAGATGGTTGGTCGCAATTATGGCCTGACAGGCATAGGTTTTATTTGCAAAATACTGATCCCGGCGGCGTTTCCGAGCATTCTCACCGGTCTTAAAATTGGATGGGCCTTTGCCTGGCGGACGCTGATCGCGGCTGAGTTGGTTTTCGGTGTCAGCTCCGGTTCAGGCGGTCTTGGTTGGTTCATTTTTGAGAACAAAAATCTACTCGACATTCCAAAGGTATTTGCCGGTTTGCTGACTGTCATTGTTATCGGTCTGGTTGTCGACAACCTGATTTTCCGCACCATCGAACGCTACACAATCCACCGCTGGGGCGTGCAGCACTGAAACCACGGTCCATGCCTGCGGGATGGACCTATTAGCCAAATAGCCATGGTCTCAGGGAGAAACTACATGAAAAAATTTAGTTTATCGGTCGCACTTGCCTCTGTCATATCAATTTGTACCGTAGTGACGTCGGTTGCCGAAACCGTGAACGTCCGGCTGGCCCGCCAGTTCGGCATCGGCTACATGCCATTGACGCTTGTTCATGCCCAAGGCCTGCTGGAAAAACACGCCAAAGAAGCCGGAGTGGAGGTAACCACAGAATGGCTGCGCTTTACCGGCGGATCCGGCATGAATGAAGCATTGCTATCAGGCAACCTCGACATAGCTGCTGGCGGCACAACGCCCATGCTGACAATCTGGGCGAGGACGCAAAACAACATCAAAATTCGTGGTATCTCGGCTCTCGCGTCAATGCCATTGCATCTGATGACAACAAATCCAAACATTCAATCGCTTGCTGATTTCTCAAGCGGAGACAAAATTGCCTTACCCGCGGTAAAAACCTCAATCCAAGCCATTACCCTGCAGATGGGTGCTGAGAAATATCTTGGAGAGGGCAAACATGCAGACTTAGATACCTTCACGGTGTCGATGGGACATCCTGACGCGCAGCTTGCTCTGATGGGTGGCCAATCTGAAATAAACTCGCATTTCGGTTCGCCGCCGTTCCAGAATCTTGAAGCCAAGACGGCAGGTGCCCACAAGGTTCTGGACAGCTATGATGTGTTAGGAGGGTCGCACACATTCACAGCGATATGGGCCAAGAACGACTTCATCGAGAATAACCCCAAACTTGTCGAAGCGTTGATGGCTGCACTGGAAGAGAGCATTTCTTTCATCACGACAAACCCGGAAAAAGCCGCACAAATCTGGATGAAAGCCGAAAACACGAACCTGACACAGGAAGAGGTTGTTGCCCTCATCAAGGATCCGCAGACCAAGTGGACAACAACCCCAGAGCGTCTGCTGCCATACGTAAACTACATGGCACGGGTTGGTCTGATAACGCGGGATACAGATAATTGGCGCGATCTATTCTTCGACACAGTCAAAGACGCAAACGGAAGCTAGGATGTTGGCGATTAGAGCGCCGATCTGATGAAACCAGATCGGCGCTCTAATCATCTGTTTTAATGCGCATCTTATCAGAAAGCCGTTTCACACTCTTCGAGTTGCGCTCTGAGCCTTCATGCCATCCAAAGGTTGGCCATTCTTATTACAATTCAGTTTGGTGGAAACGCATTCGCTTCTGAAAGGGTAACTAATGACGAGATTTGTACGTTCTTTTATCACCGTTTGCCTTGCCGTGTTTGCTTTACAAACGCCTGCTTTGGCGGAAGGTAAGTTGGTTCGCATCGCCAAGCAACCCGGCGTGGCCTATTTGCCACTAATGATTATGGAGAAAGAGAAACTTTTTGAGAAGCATGCCAAGGATTCTGGTGTGGATATAGCTACTCAATGGCTGCGCTTCACGGGCGGGTCGGCCATGAACGAAGCACTGTTGTCGGGCAGTCTGGATATAGCATCAGGTGGAATTCCACCGCTTTTGACGATATGGTCGCGAACCGAAGACAACCTTAAGGTGAAGGGGATTGCGTCAATTTCATCGCATCCGCAATTCTTGCTGACGACCAATCCCAATATTAAATCGATCAAGGATTTTAGTACTTCTGACAAGATCGCGCTGCCAGCGGTGAAGGTGTCCAACCAAGCTGTTATGCTGCAAATGCTGGCCGCCAAGGAAATGGGTGAAGATAAAGCGATGGACATCGATTCGTTCACCGTATCCATGGGCCATCCCGATGCGCTCGCTGCGATGCTGGGCGGCCATGATATAAACAGCCATTTCTCCCAATCGCCGTTTCAGGATATCGCACTACGTGACAAGCGCGTGCATGCTGTTGCAAACAGCTGGGATATTGTCGGTGGCCCCTATCCGGTTGCGATCGCATGGGCAACTGATCGCTTTGCTCAGGACAATCCGAAACTGCTGCCCTCCTTTATCGCAGCGTTGAAAGAGGCTCAAGAAATAATAAAAGCCGATCCCAACTATGCAGCTGATGTTTGGATAGAGATGGACGTGAAAAATTTCACGCATGAAGAGGCTCTGTCGATCATCCAGAAACCTGACATGATCTGGGATGCAGCACCACAGAATACCCTGACGTTCCTCAAGCATATGAACAAGGTCGGACTGGTCAAACGCACCACCGACAATTGGAAAGATGTCTATTTCCCGGAAATCGCCAACCTAAAAGGCTCATAATCTCAAATCGGACGGTGATCTCACGATTGCCGCCGGGTTTCCGTACTTTGATCAGACCATTGGGAGGTTTCATGATCTATTCGCACTGCATCATTGGCGGAGGGATTGTCGGCCTTGCCACAGCGATGGAAATCATGCGGCGCGACAAAGCAGCCAAAATAGTCCTGATCGAAAAAGAAGGCGGTTTCGCGCAACATCAGACCGGACATAATAGCGGAGTGATACACGCGGGGGTCTATTATGCCCCTGGTTCTCTAAAAGCCCGCCTGTGCAGAGAGGGCGAACGTGCGACCAAAGACTTTTGCATCGAACGCGATATTCGTTTCGAGACATGCGGCAAACTAATCGTTTCGACCAACACTATCGAATTGGAACGGATGCATGCGCTCATCAAGCGCTCGCGCGAGAACGGCATCAAGGTCGAAGAAGTGTCTCCCGCCCAATTAAAGCTATTGGAGCCCAATATTTCCGGCAGTGGTGCAATATTGGTCCCATCAACCGGTATAGTGGATTATCGTGAGATCTGTACCGCCATGGCACAGCTCCTCCGTGACAAGAATGCAGAACTACTAACCGGTGGCAGGGTCGTCAGCATTCACGAAGACGGCTCCGGCGTTACAATTGGTTTGGATAACGGTCATAACGTTCGTGCAGAAAGAATGATCGCCTGTGCTGGGCTGCAATCGGACCGCATTGCGCGTATCGGCGGTTTGAAGCCCAGGCACCACATCCTGCCTTTCCGCGGCGAATATTATACTCTGCCACAATCGCGTTCGGCGATCGTAAAGCGTTTGATTTACCCGGTTCCTGATCCAGCGCTGCAGTTTCTCGGAATACACTTAACGCGGATGATCGACGGACGCATAACGGTCGGGCCGAATGCAGTGCTTGGTTTTCACAGAGAAGGCTATCCAAAGCTGAGCTTCAACGCCAAGGATATGCTTGACATGGCCGGATTTGGCGGCTTTTGGCGCTTAGCACGAGCACATTGGCGCACTGGATTGGACGAATTCAGCAATTCAATCTCTCGAAAGCGTTATCTGGAAATGTGCCAAAAATATTGCCCTAGCCTCACCATGGCAGACATGACCAAACCCGGCGCAGGCATCCGCGCTCAGGCCGTTATGGAGGATGGAACGCTACTGCAAGATTTCCTATTCATGCAAACGGAACGCCAGTTACATGTATGCAATGCCCCCTCACCTGCTGCAACGTCTTCTATCCCTATTGGGCGCGAAATCGTAGAACGGTTAGAAACAGTGCTGGTGTAGCTTGTTCATTTTTACCATATTACTACCCCACGCTACCAACAATTTCCAAGACTGCTGCTTGACCTATTTCAGTGAGACTAGCGGCGCGGGTATCTGAAACGCCGGCTGTACTCTTCAAAACATTCTATCACAGCTTGAGTTCCATACAGGTAAGATCGAGCCAGCATTCAAACTTTCTCGCCACTTCTCGGAAAGCACCTGCCGTTCTAAATCCCAGTTTCTGGTGAAGCCGGAGTGATCCACTGTTCGTCGCTTCAATGCAAGCGACCATGATATGAATGTCATTGTCACGTGCGCGAGCCACCAGCTCTTTCATCAATAGGTTCCCAATTCCATTGGAACGTTTCTCATGCTGAACATCGACAGAGTGTTCCACGGTATGCCTGAATCTTTCGAGCAACCGCCAATTACCGTCGCTTGCATAGCCGACGACTTTGTTGTGAGCGACGGCGACGATGACTGGAAAACCTTGTGCAATCTGCTCTCCTACCACTTAAAGCGATCTTCAAGATTAACGCGGGTCTCAACAAGAATGGTTGTCGTGTTATCAATCGCATGATTGTAAATCTCAACGATCGACGGGAGGTCTACCTCGGTTACATCTCCTACCAGAATATCTCTCATTATTTGTGATCCAGATATTCATTAGCACAACGGCGAATATCTGTCAGGCGGCCAAAGAACCGATGGACTGAGAAACTGCCAATCTTTTCGTAGCAACAGGTATGTAAGTAAAGATCATTTGGTTGCCCCGATTATGGCCTGCGCCAACGCCCCGGACAGTCGTCCGATCTGTCCCGGCCTCTCCAGCAAGACCACACGCCTGATCAATTGAGGTTCTCCAAATGGCAGACAGGTCAGAGACAATTTCGTTTGAGCTTTATCGAGCACTGTTACTTTAACGAGAGTGCAGACATGGCTCA
>NZ_NNRJ01000054.1 GCF_002252445.1 Brucella thiophenivorans | reverse complement strand
GAATTTGGATCAGATCGTTATGAGTCTACGGCCTAGTCAAGCTTTGGCAGCTCAGGACGCTTTTGACTCCCTGCTTATCACACTGGCTTTCATCGTTCTCATTCTAGTCATTCTGCTCGTCGTCTTTATCCCGACCATTGTTGCCTTTCGACGCGAACATCCCGATCGTTGGCTGATCTTTGTCGTTAATCTGGCATTTGGCGGTACGGTCGTTGGCTGGGTGGCTGCTTTGGTTTGGGCGCTGCACTATGCTCATATCAGTGAAGAAGGCAGCAATGGCGGTGAAAGCGGGATTAATCTCTTCATCAACGATCCAGTTGCCGTTCGCGTTGAACCGGACTTTCATCAAAACGTAAGTGTTGGGTTACCGGCGGTAAACGACGGAATGTCGTCAATACAAACACCATCATCGACAACAAAAGCAAAAGCGCAGAACCAAGACGCTATTGCAGCGCTGCATCGCCTGAACACCCTTTTTGAGAGTGGTGCGATTACGGCTGATGAATATACGGCGCTTAGAACACCAATCCTCAATCGATATATTAATGCAACGGAGTGAGCCATGTTCGCCGAACACCGAAGATATGCACCTAAACTATTCAGAGATAAATTAGGAAAAGGCTTTTGCCGCCGCACAAATCAATTTCTGCAAGTGGCATCAGCACTCGTCATTGGGGCGCTCGGTCTTCAAATGCCAGCTAACGCCAATGAGATGGCCTTCTCGGAAGGCCATTGGGTCGGTAGTAAACTAAACAATGTCGAGCGGCCTGGCTGCATGATGGCGATGCAGCTTGATGATGATACCGCATTGGCGATCTTCGCCACTGCTGCGGGTGATTTTGATTTGGCGTTCTCATCAAAGAGCTGGAATATCAATGAGGTTGATGGTGACGTGAAGGCTTATCTTCAACTTGATGGTGAGCCTGTGACATTCACACGGGTTTTTATCCCGATGCCCAGCACGATCATTATCACTGGCAATACGCCCGAAGACAGGCAGAAATTAGAAAAGCTCATACGCAAGGCCGAGGAGATGCAGGTTGAATTCATCCGCCTGAACTATTCAGCCCATACCAGCTTTTTCGACAATCATTTGGCGGTCACAGCTTTGAAGAACTGCGTGCGAGCCGCTGAACGAGAAGCCGAAGGCGCACAGAAATAACCGCAGCCATCGTGGCATTTTTCATCACAGCAACAAAAACCGAGGAAATCAGCATGCGTAAAAGCACGTTTGCGGGAATTATTGGACTGAGCCTATTGGCAAGTAACGCTCTCGCACAATCGGAATCCGAATTCTCTTACGAAGGATGGACTGGCCACAAGCGTACCAATGACCCGGACAACGGTTGCATCATGGGTAAACACGTTACCAAGGATATCTATTTCGTCGTTTATGCTAACGCGAATGAAGGCTTCGGCTTTGGTGTTTCGGTATCGTCATGGGATTTGCAAGTCGGTGAAGAGTGGTCAGGCTCTGTGACATTTGATGATCATGAACCGATTTTGCTGACCGGAACAGTGATCGAGCCGGAGATTGTGCTTTTCCCTGGAGGGGCCGAAGAGGATAGTGTCGCACCTTTGCTCAGTAGCTCACGGCATTTGCGCTTGAGCTATGGCCATAGCAGGTTTGGTCTTTCGTTGAAAGGATCATCTAAAGCGCTGGAACTGCTGGGCGATTGCGCTGAAAACAGACGTAACCAATCCCCACATCAAGTGAGCGAAAAGCAAGCACGGACAAGCCCTTCGCTGACGAGCCTGCCGATTAAGTCCGGTTATTACGCATTGACAGATGGTACGTGCGAGGAAGGTTTCGGACCCAACACCATATATACAGACGGCAAGACCTTAAGCTGGCCATCGTCAGGCTGTCGATTTGAACATATTTCCCAAACTGGCCAATCTACATATGAAGTGAAACAGACCTGCGGTCGAAATTCTGATGATATTGGAACTGAACAGGCAACCTATACGGTAACCAACAAAACTAGCTTTAAAATGAAAAGTGGCACATGGGAGGAGAAGGGAAATTACTGCGAGCCGAGCACGTTGCCCGTGGTTGACCGTGAACGTGTTAGTCCTCCCATTTATGCGCCGAGTAATTTAGGCTTAGAGCCATCATCAAGTTCCATAGTCGAAGACAGTAATGCGATCTATCAAGATCGTTCGGTGGTTCTTCGCGAGCAAGATAATGCGCGAGGCGCGGAGGATGTAGCCAGATCTGATGCTTCCAGCAACGCTCAAGCCGGTATTAAAAGTTCCAGTGGTGTTGAGCCAACCCAATACCGAAACCCAGCAGACTCTGTGCCCAGAGGCAATGCGATTACGTTGAGCTCTGATGACGAAGACGCAGTAAAACAGTTGGTTGGTTTACACCTTCGCGATGAGACTTCTGCCCGTTTTCGTAACTTTGCAGCAGCAGAGTTCCCGGACGGAACTTATACGGTATGTGGCTTTGTGAACTCGAAAAATCAATTTGGGGCTTATGCGGGCTATACGCTCTTTTACAGCAACTACCGTCCTGATACGAAATCCTTCACCTATTTCATGATGGCCAACAACGAGAATATCGCGGCATTATGCAAGCTAAACGGGGTGGTGTTTCAGTGAGTGGAGCAGTCTAAGATATTGATTTACATATCTTATTTATTGAGCTGATTTGACAAATGATGGTTTTTAGGCTTTAATGCCGACATCGTTTGTCAACTCGAGGCCCATCATGGCACACCACCGGCAAGCCCGCACGGTGACTACAACTCAAATACAACAAGCGCTTCAAACAGCAAATACCCTCCGACATCCTGACCGAAACAAAGCTATGTTGCTTTTAAGCTTCAAGGCAGGACTTCGTGCAGGCGAAATCGCTAAATTGGAATGGTCAATGCTGCTTGACGCCAACAATAAACTCGGCACGTCCATCAACCTGCCGAGTCGTATCACAAAAAATGCCCATGCTCGCCGCGTACCGATACATCCTGACTTGAGGAAAGCCTTACAAAAGCTGGCGAGAAATGCTGATTGCGCCGGCCCGGTTATTCTGAGCGAACGAGGAAGCGCCATGTCAGCAAAATCAGTCGTCAACTGGTTCAAGCACATCTATGCGCTTTCAGGCCTTGAAGGATGGCCGCTCCAATCGTCAGCGGGATGACTGGCGTTTCCTTCGCAATTCCTGAACTGAGCGTGCTTGTCAGTCTCACAATCACATCTCTCGCTCTCTACATGGGCGGACATACAGTGAAAGACGTTTGGGGGAAGAAGTGAGCAATCAAATGCCAGATGAAGCCGATCTTCGTTCTCGTCTGAATGCTCTTGAGCATCTGGTTACTTCGCTGATAGCGCGAATAACATCACTGGAAGCATGGCAGCGTCAGTCTGAAATTGCAGACGCTCGAACAGATGAGAAATGGAAAAACGTGGATCGCAGATTTGATGACCTTGCAAACCAGATCAAGAACGTCAGTGGCGTTCTTACCCGGATCATGTGGATTGTCGTGGGGGGTATTCTAGCCGCCGCCGTCACGTTCATCGTCAGCGGCGGTTTGAAGTCCCTTTGATGGCTCAGAACAATCTACAAAATCTTCTCCGGTTCCCCGTTTTCTGAACAAGCTTAAATTGATTGTCCGGTCAACTGCATCCGTCTTTTTGTAATTGTCTCAATGAAAAACTCTACATCTGATTTCTCATAGCCAAGAAGTGCTCCATCAATCCGATGTAGGTCGTTTTCATCGAACAGGTTACGAAAATACGGATCATCGCCTTTTTCAAGCATCAGTACACATAATTTTGCACGCCATTCCTCACCCGGGAGGCAGTAAATCCTCCATTCTACAAATCCATCAAATTTCTGAACAGTGAACTGTTTAATCCGACCGGATTTCACGTAGGGCGCAAAATCTGCGTCCCCAAGCTGCTCCGCGGTAATCCCATTATCCGCTGCAAACTTTGCCAGAGGTTTTTTCCCCTCAAGCATAAGTTTCAGCTCAATCCCTTGATGTGGTCCGATTTTACCGTTGGCTTCCATTACTTCCACTCTATTGATGGCATCCTGAACAAGCGGTATTACTTGCCCCGCCTCCGCCGGCCCCTGAGCCGACAGGTGCTCCGTGACCATTTGGAACAATAACGCCCTGACCAGGGTTCAACCTGCCTCCTTCTGGGAAAAGTTTTCCAAAACAGTCTGGGCAAAGTATATTCCCGTTCCCGTCACCATGAGAGCCTCCGTTGGGAGCCGTACAATTTGTGCATGACGGTTGTGGCGCTCTGGTTCCCTGTGCGTTGGAATTATAGGCGACCAATAAGCTTAGCACAGCGCATAAAAATACAGTTTTCATAGAATTACCCCGTCGAAACATGAGGCAAAAAAACTAGTATTTGGTCAGGTGTCGAGCAAACCTAATAAGTGGGGAAAAATTTATTGGGGTCCGGCCTGGCGTTATCTTGGTCCGCATTGGCTATTTTTATTATTGCCCCGGTGATCTGCTTTTTGTCGCTGTATAAGAAAAGCCCCGGCACGTCTCCCAACGTCACGGGGCTGCGCACGTGGGCATGACCCGGTTTCCTCCACGCGGCGCGACCAAATTTTATCAAAAAATTTTTCGTTGAAAAGGGGTGAATGCAGCACACACGCAACACTGAACTATCTGTGAGTATATGGTGAGTAGAGATTTTGCCGGGAGGATGAAATTGAACTAAGTGCTTGATTTTACTGGTGCCGCTTAGCAGCATCTTATTGAAATAGCACAGAAAATCATCCCGTATCAGTCTCTATCATAGCTGTTGCACGTCAGTCGTGTTCTTGTTACGTTCGGTATCAAGGCTTATCATCCGCTTTCACCTAATCGCACATGTAAAGGTGGACTGTCGGGTGGATTAGAATGGCGCTGTAAGGAGCATCTTTGTGCGTTTAATGAATCGCTTGAGTGCAAGAGCAGTAGCTACGTTGGGGGCTGGCAAGCACAATGACGGTGCGGGCCTTTGGTTGCACAAACGCCCAGACGGAGGCGGGCAGTGGGTTCTTCGTATAACCATTCATGGCAGGCGCAGGGAAATGGGCCTCGGTTCTGCTCTTGAGGTTTCGTTGAAGGAGGCGAGGGAGGCCGCTGAGAAGTCGCGCGCGCTGGTCCGGTCAAACGTCGACCCTATCAAAGAACGGGAGCGCCAGAAGCAAGAAGCGACCCGGAATATGCATTTGCTCAGGGATATAGCTCTGGATGCATTCGAGAGCCGTAAAGCTGAACTGAAAGGTGACGGAGATGCTGGGCGCTGGTTCAGCCCACTCGAAATCCATATCCTGCCACGCCTTGGCAAGGTTCCGGTTGCTGAACTCAATCAGACAGACATTCGCGATACGCTTTTGCCGATATGGCATTCAAAAGCAGAGACAGCTCGTAAAGCAATCACGCGGCTTCAAATTTGCATGAGGCACGCGGCGGCGCTGGGCTTGCAGGTTGATTTGCAGGCGACCGATAAGGCGCGTGCGCTTCTTGGCAAGCAGCGTCATAAAACTCAGAACATCCCAGCTATGCCATGGCAGGAGGTGCCCGCCTTCTACGAAACTTTGGCCGACGACACGGTTACGCACCTTGCTATGCGCTTGCTCATTTTGACGGGTGTCCGCTCTGGTCCGCTTCGTTCAATTCATGAAAGTCAAATCGACGGTAACGTCTGGACCATTCCCGGTGAAGCGATGAAGGGGCGAAAGGATGCGACTGCCGATTTTCGCGTGCCTCTAACAGTTGAAGCAATGAAAGTTATCGAGATTGCTCGCCGCCATGCGCGTGCAGGCTTTCTTTTCCCGAATGTTCGTAGCGGCGTCATCAGTGATATGACCCTTGGCATGTTCATGCGCCGCGCGAAGCTTGACGCGCGTCCGCATGGTTTCCGCTCCAGCTTGCGAGACTGGATAGCCGAGACAACAGATACCCCTTACGACATTGCTGAAACAGTTCTCGGTCACATTGTCGGTGGATCGGTTGAGCGTGCCTATCGGCGCACTGATTTCTTGGAACAGCGGCGCGTTTTGATGGAGCGATGGTCCAAACATTTAACGCGCGGAAGCGCGCAAGTTCTAACAATAACAAGGGCGGTGTAGGTTAATGTCAAAAGGTAATGGTTTAAGTGCTTTTTCAAAATACCCGCTTGTCGAATTTGCGGGGCATAAATTCCGTAGTGTTCCGCGCAAGGATTACAGTTTGTTTCTCGATGTGGGCGCATCAGGTGAGGATTTTATATTATTCCCTGAAACGCCGGACGATGACTATTTAGAGTTTCCCGGCAGCGAACACGCGAAGTTTCAAGAATATGGCCCTTATGTAAGCGCTGGAATTGCCTCGTATGAGGTTCATCGAGGCGGCAAAACTCACTTTACGACAGGTGAAGATTTAGGCGGATTTACCGCGCGAGATGTTTCTTTTTTCAGCGAAATCGATTGGCATGGCGAATGCTTTTATGTTCTCGAAGCTCATAGATGGACGGTAAGCGGCAAAATATCCTCTGAATTGCAGGAAAAGCTGTCACAGCTTGAGGGTGCTGACTTTATCGAAGATGCTCGAGAGCAAGGAGGGGAAAATTGGCAATCGCTTCTCTTAGAAACAGCCGCAAAGCATTTCGCGAAGCCTCTTTCACGGCTTTGGTACGTGGCGAATATGATGGCACTCTATTACGTTCATGAGGATGATATTCGTTTCGGATATTTTTGGTGCGAGTATCAAGTCAAAAAGCGGCATGAGCTTTTTGCATTGAAGCACATGGAGCTCACCAAGAAAAACCGCGAAAACGGTAAAAATGGTGGCCAGGCTGAAAAGAAAGCTGAGCGCTATGAGGTTCTAAATCGGCTAGCTCGGATGAATTACAAGGAAATGGTCCCTGTCTCGGATAGGGAGCGCAGACGCAAGGCAAAACAGCTTGCAGCCAAGTATGATACCGAGAACGGCACCTGCCTGTTTGTGGAAAGACGGAAGCCGTTGAGCGATGGATGGTACGATGAGTGGATTACTCAGTTCCTGATTATCGCGAGAGGAGTTGAATAAACTCAAAGGGATAAGCCAAAGAGAACCAGTGGTTATTTGCGTATTTTCGGAATAACCAACGGTTCTTTACCAGTTTCATGTTCTACCATCGGTTAAGCAGAAATACCGGCCAGAACCGTCGGTTCTATTTTTGTTCTTATCATATGTTCAGCCCGTATCATTCAATTACGAGGCTGACAAATGCAAATCACCGATCCTCTTTTGACTGCTCGTGAAGGTGCTAAAATCCTTCAGGTGAGCATCCCTACTTTTTACCGCCGTATCGCTGACGGCACGCTGCCGAAGCCTATTAAGATGGGCAGCCTTTCCCGCTGGGCGCAGTCGGAAATCAACGCAGCAATTGAAGACGCCAAAGCAAAACGCCACGCCGCATAAAAAACGACCCCGCCAGACAAGGACGGGGCCGAAGGGCTTATTGAACTCTCTCAACGACAATAGCCCCTCCCGTTCTTTGGTGCAATTCCAAAGGATAGGCAGATGACTTCTAAAAATTATCTCTGGGGTTCTCGTATTTATCGCGTGACCAATCGCGGGGCAGAGCCTTTTTCCATTCGCGTGAAAGGCCGTGACCGTTGGGCGCTGGAAAACCTTATCAATGCCGGTGACGCTGGCTGCACACCTATCGATAATCCAGCCCCGCGCTGGTCGGCGTACGTTTTCAAGCTGCGCAGTTTCGGCGTTGATATTGAAACAGTTCATGAGAAGCATGAAGGCTCATTCAGCGGAACCCATGCGCGGTATGTCATTCATTCCAGCGTCTTGCCGTTTAATGGTGAAGGAGCCGCCGCATGACATCGGCCAGAGAGATTACCCGCGCTCTGGGTGGTCACTGGCACGGTCGGTATGGCGTAGCACGCTGTCCGGCTCATGGTGACAAGCGGCCCAGCCTGAGTTTATCGGACGGAACCGACGGCAGGCTGTTGCTGCGCTGTCATTCCGGTTGCGAGTTCACGCACATTCTCGATAGCCTCAAAGGGCTTGGACTGGTTGAGGGCGAGGGCAACTATTCCCCGCCTTCTGCTGCCGATCTGGAGCGCATCAGGCAATCCGAGATTGAGGAAGCCGAACGCAAGGAAGCGCTGGCACTTTCGTGCTGGCGTGATGCTCGTCCTATTCGCGGCACGATAGCGGAAACATATCTCAGGCATCGCGGCATCACCTGCGAGCTTGCAGACTGTCTGCGCTTTCATCCCGATTGCTGGCACCCTTCACGCAATCGCTTTCCGGCAATGGTCGCGCTGGTCGAGGGTGCGTCACGGCTTGCAGTGCATCGCACATATCTGCGCGCTGACGGTCTGAGCAAAGCCCAGATCGAACCAGCAAAGGCGATGCTCGGAACTGTGGCAGGCGGCGCGGTGCGGCTGTCTCAGGGCGATGACAAGCTGATAGCGTGTGAAGGCATAGAAACTGGCCTGTCGCTTCTGTCAGGGCTTGTGCGCGGTTCTGTGTCCGTATGGGCCGCATTATCAACCAGTGGAATGAAATCTCTCTCATTGCCGGATAGTCCGGCATTGCTGACAGTTGCCACGGATGGAGATGCAGCGGGCAGGGAAGCTGGCAATGCATTAGCAACACGCGCCACAGCAGAGGGCCGAAAGGTCAGCCTATTGCCAGCACCTGATGGTCACGACTGGAATGACATTCTGATGATGAAAGGTGCGGCTGCATGAATAGTCACGCCAATCCTGATGATATTTCTTTGGAAGCAGAGGAGTTTCCTTTTAGCCAATCGCAGGCAGAGGCAAAGATTGCTGAACTGTCGAAGCTGTCTGAGCTGGAATATGAGCAGTGCCGTGAAGACGCAGCGAAAGCGCTTTGCCTTCGCGTGTCCAAATTGGACGAGTTTGTCAGCGCAATGCGGCCAAAGTCTCCAGAGGAAGAAAGTAGTAAGCCGTTTGAAGATATGGATCCTTGGGTTGATCCGGTGGACGGCGCTGAGCTTCTGTCTGAGATACAAGCGACGATTCTCCGGTTTTCGGTTCTGCCGGAGCATAGCGCGCCTTTGATGGCTGTCTGGGCGCTGCACGCATGGTCACATGATACGGCTGACATTTCCCCTGTCCTTGCGTTCGTCTCACCTGAAAAGCGATGCGGGAAGACTACAGCCCTGTCAGTCATGAGCGCGCTTGTGCCGAAGGCAATGCACGCGGTGAACATCAGCACATCCGTTCTGTTTCGCGTGGTTGAAAAATATCGGCCCACTGTCCTGATCGATGAGGCCGATACATTCCTTGAAGCGAATGACGAACTGCGCGGCGTTCTGAATGGGGGGCATAACCGGCAAAGCGCCTATGTGTGGCGTTCGGTTGGCGATGACCATGAGCCGCGTCAGTTTCGTGTCTGGGCACCTAAGTGCATTGCTATGATTGGAAAGTTGCCGGACACGCTGGAAGATAGAGCGTTGGTCGTTCACCTCCGCAGAAAACAAGAGGGCGAGAAAGTTGAGCGGTTCCGAGCTGACCGCATCAATGAGTTTCGTCATCTTCGGCAGAAAGCGGCACGGTGGGCTGCTGATCATGAACAGCTATTGCGTGACAGTGATCCATCGGTACCGGACGAATTGAATGACCGCGCGCAGGATAACTCCAGGTCAATTTGTGCCATTGCAGACGTGGCAGGCGGAGACTGGCCGAAAGCTATCCGCGCAGCGCTGGTCGGTTCAGCAATCCAGTCAGATGAGGACTCGGCATCAACCGGCGTGACCCTGCTTCGCGATATTTCCGAAATATTCGAGAGCAGGCGTGCGGACCGGATTGGCAGCACGGAGATGGTTGAGGCTCTTTGTGAATTTGAAGAAAGTCCGTGGGCGGATTGGCGGCGAGGGACACCTATCACGACAAGAGGAGTGGCGAAACTCTTGAAGCCGTTTGGCGTGGTTCCACGTCGTGACATGAATCAACGCTTTTACGGGCGGTCGGACTTCGCAGATGCCTTCAATAGGTATCTCTCCGACAGCCCAAAAACAAGCGTCATAAGTGTCATAAGCGTCATGGATAAAGATAAGTCATTGAAAGATATGGAAAACTACAATGACGCTTTGAAGGGCTATGACGCTTCTAAGCGTCATAAAAAGTATGCGCAGGGGGAGGTTTGATGAGTGCAGTTTCTCTCGTAAAATCCCTGATTAGTGGCGGTGTCATCTTCTCGACAGACGGGGTGACAATCAAATGGGACAATGGTGGCAATAAGATTGACGATGCTGTTGTAGGTGAACTGCGTAAGGGAAAGGCGGAAATCATAACTTTCCTTTCATGCGACCAGCGCAACCCTATTGAGACTGGAAAGCACGAAGATCCGATATTCGCGGGACAATCCAAAGCGAAAAGCGAGCGCAGGCGCGTTATCCCGTTCCCCGGTCGAGAATGGACGCCAGACGCCAAAATCAGGCCGGACGATCCAGAGCGATACTTGGATGCGCTGCGCCTTCACGGCCCAATGTCTTACGGCATGGCAATGCGTGTCCTTCAGTGGGGCGGGACACGCGCAGGGCAGGCCGAAGATGCGCTTTTGAAGCAACGCCGGATCAAATTCAATGAACGCGGCTGGGCTTATGCCGTCGATAACTCGGAGGATACAAATGACCGATCCAGTTAAACGCGCCGCTCTATGGCTGGCAACCACACCAAACGCAGCAAAGCCGCGTCCTGTCATTCCATATCTTCGAGAGCAGTTTGGGCTGTCAGCGGTCGAGGCTGTGCGCGCAATCACTGAAAGCAACCTCATCAGAGCGAGGGCACAATAATGAACGCTATCGAGAAACGTATCCCACCAGCGGCAGGCAAGGGCAGGCCGAAAGGTGCAATGAATAAAACCACGGCTCTATTGAAGGATGCTATTCTGACCGCAGCGGCGGATGCTGGCAATAAGACTGGCGAAGACGGGCTGGTCTCATACCTGACGCAGCAAGCAGAGGAAAATCCGGTCGCGTTTATGGGGCTGCTTGGCAAGGTGCTGCCTTTGCAGATTTCAGGCGATCCAGATCAGCCAGTCAAAACCATTACGCGCATCGAACTTGTGCCGCTTCGTGCGGATTGAAGCGAGGGCACATAAATATTCACACTGCGTCCAATTTGGAAGTTGAACAGTTTCGCAAGATCTACGCGCCGAGCACTGGCGTCGCAACCGAGGGCGAACGCGCAGCAGTCAAGGCTAGAGCCAGCAAGATTGTCGTCTCAAGTTGTAAAGCTGTGGCAGTGTGATTATTAGAGGGTGAATGCTATCTCGGAGTTTGTCCTCAGCGGATAGTTTAATAAGGATGCATCGTGCCCTTGCCTTCTCGAAGAGTGTTAAAACGGACAGCGGCGGTATCGATTATCGCCGCTATTGTTTCCATCTCGATTTCAACTGGCATTCGCTTTGTTTTGGGTGTGCATTCTGACACCATCACCATTGTTGTTCGTTTAGTGCTGCCATTTTTAATCGCTATTCCAATAGCATTGATCTGGTTCAGCAAGCTTGAGCGCCTTGAAACGGCGTATCGGGTATTGATGCGACGAACTAATGAACTTGCACGAACGGCTAGTACAGATCCTTTAACTGGTGTCTTGAACAGACGCAGCTTTATCGAGCAATTTGAACGCGCAATGGAATTAGGTGTGCGGGGGTGGTTTCTTTTAGCGGACATTGATTATCTGAAAATGATTAATGACAACTTCGGCCATCTTGCAGGAGACGAAGCGGTGATTTCTACCGCGAGAGCGTTGGAAACTGTTTTGCCGGATGACAGCCTCATTGCTCGGATCGGCGGTGATGAGTTCTGCGCATTTGTTCCAGGCGTTTCTCAGGACAATATGTTCGCTTTCTCCAAACACATCAGTGATACAGCGGGAACGAATTTCAAAAAGGCCGTCCAGAGGGACAGAGCCGCCTTGTCGGTTTCGATAGGGAATATAGTTTGCAGGCCTATGCAGACGTTCAAGAACGTTATTGGCCAAGCTGACGAAAAACTGTATCGGAAAAAAAGGCTGCGTATTCTTCGAGCCTCATAATTATCCTGACAGGGCAGATTGTCGCACGTCTATGCCTCATCGGAATATGATGGAACATGATAGACGATGATGCAGCCTGATATAACTCAAGCCACTGATAATAAATAGCTTTATTCTGATGTTGCGCATCCTTTCGTGATACACTTGTTGCAACGAAAGGAGACCACCATGCGGTCAGAAGTTGCAATGTCAGGCTATATTCGCATCCGGGTTTTTCAGGAGGAAAAGCATTCCATGAAGAAAATGGCTGAGGAAAGGGGTGTCTCTCTTTCCGGCCTTATCCGTGACGCTGTTTTTGATGCTCCTCGTACTTCGAAGGCAACAAACAGGGAGCGCCGGATATGATTTACACGAAACAAAAGCCCTTTTCCGGTCTTCGGGAGCAGCCAGAGCCGTTTCGGGTGATAGGCTCAGTATCGCCTTCCGCAATGCAGCCGATCCGAGACCCGATGCAGGGCTTTGCGATGATGGCAAATGCGGCGGTGAAAAATACGACACAGGCAAGCAAGATCAAACTTGCTAGCTTATTCGGTCTTGGTCCAAGGGGGCTATACTAATGGCAACTTTTGAAATCCAACTTCCCGACGGTCAGATTTATGATGTCGAGGGCGCGAATGATGAGCAGGGCGCATGGCAGGCGTTGCAAACGCATTTAGGGCAGCAGCAGGCTGCGCCAGAACAGCAAGGTCAGAACGGCTTCCAAAGTGCGCCACTCGCAGACCCGCGGCAGGCAAGGCCTGTATCCAAGCTTTCAGAAATGCGCCAGAGATACCCTCAGTATCAGGATATGAGTGACCAACAGTTTGCGGACGCTTTTCATCAGAAGTTTTATTCCGACATGCCGCAAGCTGATTTTTATTCAAAGGTCGGGCTCGCTGAACAAGGCGGCGACCTGGTCACGCTCAGCATCGGCGGCAAGCGTGTAAAGGTCGATAGCAGTTTCATGCAGCTTTCACCTGAACAGCAGGATGTAACGGTAGATGAAATAGCAGCTTCGATTGGCGTTGGCCCGTCTGGAGCGCCAGCCGCTAAAAATTGGTGGGATGACGCACCATTGGTTCAACAAGGTGGTTCTACAGTTTCGCCTCAAGATGGATGGTCGCTTGATCAGAAAAAGGCCTTTGCACTTGCTTCTGCTAGGCGCAGGCGGGCGCAGCAGGAAGGCGAGGTGCAAGAACCTAATCAGGAATGGACCAGACAGCAGGCGGACAAGATTGAAGCTGCACGCCAGCCGGGAACCTTCTCCGATGCCACAGACAGCATTTTGCGAGGTATTCCGTTTGGTGACGAAATCGTATCTGGCGCTATGGCTCCATTGCGGGCCGGTGTCAGTGCAATTCAGGGCGAAGGTTTTGACATAGGCCGGGAATACAACCGTTCTATGGATTTGGAAGCAGAGCTGCGCCGCCGCCGCGAGGAACGCTCTCCAGTCGCTTCAACGGTAGGCAGTGTTGCCGGTGGCCTCGGTGTCGGCGGGGTAGCTGCGAAAAGTGGCCTGTCGCTTCTCAACGCTGCAAAGCCTACGCTGCTCTCTATGGGCGGTCGAGGCATGGTCGAAGGGGCACTTTGGGGCGCTGCCTATGGTGCTGGTGAGGGCAGCGGGCTGGATGAAAGATGGCGCAATGCTGTCGCAGGTGGAGCGATTGGGGGAGGTATCGGTGGTTTGACTGGCTCACTTGCACGCATCGGTGCTGGCAAGCTTGACACCTCCGCATTGCCAACGGCTGACGATTTGAAAAGCGCAGCATCAGCAGCATACCAGCGGGCTGATGATGCCGGTGTGGTTTATTCCAAACAGGGCATAGAGCGTATTCGTGATGCGCTGGTCAAAGACTTCACGGACTTTGGCTATCATCCTGAATTGCATTCTGGGGCAAAGGTTGCCTGGAATGAGGTAAATCGGCTTGCTGACGGTAATGTAACATTGAAGGGCTTGGACACTGCACGCAAAATCGCTGGCAATGCATTTCAGCCAGGCAACAAGTCGAACAATGCTCTGACGGCGAAAGTTTCGGGCGCGCTTGATGATTTTGTGGCAAGTCCGCAGGCCGATGACATTCTCATGGGTAACGGTGCAGAAGCCGCATCCGCTATCAAGGAAGCGCGCGGACTTTACGGCCAAGCCCGAAAGTTGGAACTGGTCAATTCGCTGTTTGAGAAAGCTGGCTTGCGGGCTGGTTCATCTGGTTCAGGCGCGAACATTGAAAATGCTACCCGTCAGGAGCTTTCAAAAATCCTCAAATCCAAGACGATGAAACGCGGCTTCAACAAAGATGAGCTTGCCGCCATAAAGCAGGCCGTCATGGGTACGAAAACGCAAAATGCGCTGCGTGCGGTCGGTAAGTTTGCGCCGTCTGGTGTTGTCTCTGGCGGCGTAGGAACGTCTACAGGCGCGTTCGTCGGCAATTTGATCGGTGGTCCGGTCGGCAGTGCTGTCGGCGCTGTTGGGCTTCCTGCTGTCGGCTTTGGCGCTAAAATGGCGGCTGATGCAGGCTCAAGGGGAAGCGCACGGCTTGTTGAGGCGCTTATTGCTTCTGGTGGTCGGTTGCCTCAAGCACAGCTTTCAGGGGGCATGAAGGCGCTCATCGATGCGCTGGCGCGTTCAGGCGCGCAGCAGCTTCCCGGCTACACAGGCCGATAGTAGAACACGCAACGTCTAATGACGCGTTGGCTATCGCGTCGGCAGTGGGCTTGATGTAGGGCTTTGCAAAAGGCACGAGAACTATCACGCAAAAAAGAACAAACGCCATCTGAAAGATAAACGGCTTGGCGTTTGCTCCGAAAAAGGGCTGCTTCTCTTTCGGCCTTTGGTCGAGTTCCTTCATAGCTTCCCGCAAATTTCCAACGAACAAAGGCTATATATGCAGGAAAACATTACTGATGTCGCGCTTGAATTGGCGGACTATGCTCGCGCCGCGCGTGAAGCAGGAAAATCGACCAGCGCAGACTTAAATGCGGTCATTGACCGACTGTTTCAGGCTGAAGGCGAGAAACCGGAGGATGCATTGGCTATTCTTGCTTATGCGCAGCTATTTCTTGTGGCACTGGCCACTTTAGATGATCCAGATAGCGATGACGGAGTGCTAAGGGGGGCATTCCGCTGTGTCCATAAGGCCGTTACCATTCTCGAAGGCTCGACCGGTAAGAAGGTGAGTGAGTATATTTGATCTTTACGGACCAGCGCAGACGTGAAGGAAGCGCAGTCAGGCTCTGATAATACAGGGAAAATACAGGGCAGTCACGTCCTGCTATCCATGCAAGCTTTACGAAGCCTTTCGCTCTGCTCTGGCGGCAGTGGTGCCGTCATCATCGAACGATATTTCATGCATTCCGCAGTTTCTTCCGCACCCGCTGGTCGCATATCGGTGCAGCCTGCTAACGGAAAGAAGGCCGCAAGGAAAACTGCCGCTTTTAAATTCATATCAAGTCTTCAGGAAGCTCGACACCGTCCATCAAATGGATGATAATTCGCTCATATTGTTGCGCTTCCTGAGTCAGCCATGTTTCGGCGTTCTTGATAGCATCGCGCACTGGCGACCGCTTGTCGCTGACATAACCCACCTTGTTGCGCGGGGAAGCCGTGCCATCGCTGAACAGCTTTACGATAATGTCTCTGTCTGTCCATTCAGAGTTATCGGTCGTTACATCATATTTCATGACTGCCTCGTGACTACGGTTAGGAAAAAGCGAGTTTGCTAAAGCTCATGACATCTATGGAAACAGGTTCAAGCGAAGTAAGTGAACCATTGTAATTCACCTTATAAGTCATGTCGTATTTGTCCGGCCCTGCCAACCACAGAAAAGCGGGCTGTCTCGCTCGTAAGGCTTTGACCTTGCGATAAGCGTTTAGTTTCGCTCCTTTGAGGCTGTCTTCTGCCACAGGTGGGACAGCGATATATTCTCGCATGTTTGTCGCTAATTGATCGACTTCACGGGCGGTCTTTTTTACTTCGCACAAAACATAGCCGTTCTCGTCAGCAGCATTCCTATAGATTACCGCATCGAACGCCCAATCACCTTTGGATTGCGCTCCTATGAGATTCACTGGCCAACCCAAATCTATATGCATTCTTGCTAAAACAGCCACGGTAATGATTGGCTCGAGCCAAAGCGAGAAGCCCCGAACTTCAACGCTTTTAGGACCTTCCCAGAAAAGCTTCTCCGTGGCGTTTGCTCGGCCAAGCCGATAGCTGCCATTGCCTGCATATTGGATGAAGCCAATATCCCAAGCATGCATGAACAGTTCTATGTCTGTCAGCGAAAGCTTATGTACATCGTTTTTAAAGCCTTGCGGGGTCATTCCCATTGTCGGGTGGGTGCAATATTCTGGTATCAGTGTGGTCTGAAGCAGCTCGCTAAATCGAGCAAACGCATTATCCATGAATAGTCCGCCCTAATTCATCGCCCAGAAATTCATCTCGCGAATAAACAGCGTAGCTTGAAAAATGACAATAGATGAGCAGTGGCAAATCGGATGCCGCGCCCCCTAATTACGGGAAGAATACGGGACAGGCCCCGTTTTATAACGGCGGATAACGGGCTGCTTTTTAGCGGGGAATAGCGGGTGAACGCTTTTTTTGAGTCAGCCTTTGGGCTGGATATGAGCGCTTTTTATCAGTGACCTTGCATACAATATTCCCACCCAATTTTTATGTTTCTCGATTTTGCATAATCGTTGCCGTTCGCTAGATTTTCGATTCAAAAAATCGAAGTAATGGGGAGAGAACTCAGGCTTCATATTTTCAACAATGATTCACATGTGTTCATTTGAACACTGGGGTTATCGGTGAAGCACAGTTTTCAAAGTTGAAATCGACATGTGACGCTGTTTGCATATCGCTCGGCGGGGATTTGTCCAAACTAGGAGCAAATCTATGTACTTGAGTGATTACAGCCGACACGCAGAAAGCGGACAGCGCGCGCGCAGACGTATGCAGTTCCTTGGCGAAACGCCGAAAGGTCATCCGCTATGGACGGCATCGGAAGATGCCATCTGCAAGCAGTATGGTTCAGATTATTCGGCATTGATGAAGAAGCTGCCGCACAGAACTTATCAGGCACTACGCAGTCGTTGTCAAAAGCTGGGAGTGAGGCCAAGACGTCAATTAATGACTGCCGCCGAATTGTCAAAGCTACGGCGACTTGGGCCTACCGCCCCCGTAAACAAACTCTTAGAGGAGTTTCCCACACGCACACTGCCTCAAATCCATGCCTTAAGGAAACATTACAAGATTCCCAGACCAAAACCGCCCCTATTGGCGACAGGTCATCCTGTCTTGGATGTTATTCGCCAGCGTTGCGCAGAGCTTCGATATTCAATGGTGGATCTTGATGAGTTGGCGGGCACCAAGTGTTATTTCAGGAAAGGTGACTGGCATAGGAGCGGCATCAACTACCTTGCTGTCTGCAAAGCAATCATCGCCCTCGATGGTGAAATCTCTGTTAGCTGGAGGTACGAATGAAACCCGACCGCTATTCAATCGCTGCCGAAATCGAACGCCTGATCGATATGCTTGACCAAATGGACGATGACCCTGACGTTGAGCCAGAGCCGCTAGAAGAACAGCACGACGCGGAGGATGATCTGACTTGGAAAAATGGTTGTGCGCCGGACTGGTTCGTTATTGCTGAGCGATCCAGACGAAAGGCTAACGGCAATTAGTTCAGGCTTCACCAGACTATTGACCATCCATTAGGACATGGGTGGTCAACAGCGAAATTAAAGTTTTATCAACTCAAGACGCTAAGCCTTCGGATTAAAATGCAAGCTAATTCCTTTGTGTCGAACACGAAAAGGGCGGCCCGTTTTGACATGCGGGTGCGTAGTACGGAAGACAAGACGATCTAAATCCAACTCCTCCACGCTTATTTCTTCCACGGAATCCGCTACCCGATTCCTCCATTCAGCAAGAATTTTATCCAGACGAGGTGCGTAAGTGTAAACTAGTATTTCTCCGCAGTCTTGCCCCTGCAAGCCGGTCGAGTAACGGGTACTTAGTTGCGACATTCCTTTTTGCAACCAGTTATAGTCTGAATGAATTTTAGCTTCACCAATCCATAAAAAGTCACTTTTAGCCCGCACCACAATATCGCAGTGCCCACCAATTTGCGTATCGTGAGCTGCGTCAAAGGTTAACGATTTCAGTATACCGATAATATCAATCGTTATTTTGTCTTCACCTAGTTTTTGATTGAGATGAGCATTTTCCGCCAGTTGAAGGGCAGCCCAATCAATTCCGTCTTCAATAAGTTTGTGTATTTCTTCGTGCGTATCAGCAAGGCACATTTCGAAAGCTATTCGACCAGGCGTAGTTGAACACATGGTCTTTTCGAGGTCCGTAATCGACAGGCCTAGGTGTGTCATTGCTTTGTTATCTCAGCATGTAGTCTTGCGCTGGCAGAAAATATCGGAAAAATGCGATCAGCAAAGTTAGGGACGTCTTCGCCAGTATCTGGGTGGATAAAAATCCCCGTACGTTTGGCATCATTCAGTTGTTTTAAAGATATCGGATATTCGGAATCGTACTCATCAACAAACATGGCATGAGTATCGAAAAGAGCAAAACTTGAGTTAGTCAAAATATTAACTGCTCCCAGAACTTCCAAATCGATAGAAGGGCGCTCAAGCATATTGGCAAAAGTCGTAAAAGTAATAAATTTCAGCTGATCTATTGGTATTACTTCTACTTTATCCAGTATTTTAACGCAGAGATCCGCTACCGGCAAACCTTGCCAGCGCTCCGCTATCTCCTTTTTAAAACGTTCTAGTGTCATTAAAGCCACTTTTTATTCAATTGTTATATTTTCACTATATAAGTAGTGCTCAATTCGTTCACGTACAAATAAATAATCTTCGAATCCCATACATTTGTGAACAAATGCAGTCGAAAGAACAGGGTTTTCAGAACCGGATGCTCTAGAGTTGCTATTTAGGCTAAGTTCTGGCGTCGAGAATGTTTCGGCATCAATAATGCGACGCCAAACGATACTTATTCTATGTGGCTCAATTTTGGTTTTAAGAGCGTTGCTGCCGCCTTTATGATATGTCTCTTGACGAAGGCACAGCCCTTTACGGCGCATTTTTTCGTGTTTAAGTGATGCGGTACTGGTACCAAAACCGAGTTCCACAACATGCCCCTCATTCGCAGCGAAATACATCCGATCGATAAGTGGAAATAGATTTACCTCCTGGGATAAAGTTTCCTCGCCCATCAGTGCATTAAAGCATTTTATCGTGTTTTTTAGGGCAGCTAGCGTTTGATCTATCTGTGCACCATTTGGGAAGTCTATCCGAATATCGATTAAATCACTATCATTAGGTATCCACACGATATCGAATGCGTGAAAGCGCCGTATCTTGAGCCCGACGATTTCATCAAACTTGCTAAATAGCTGTGCCGCTTCGTTGGGAAAATCTTTTTCATTAAGTGCTTCACGTGAAGTGAGTATACGCGGCGAACAAAAAACAATAGCAGTACCATTTTCGAATGCTTCGATGGCGGTCAGTTGAGCGCCTAAAGGCTGCTTAGAGAGCTCATCCTCACTTAGAACAAAGGGATACGCTGTTTGAAAGCTGTTCTTTTCGACAGAAAGACCTGTAACAGCGCGCCTCAATCGAACTGCGGCCTCTTTGTCCAGTGAAAAGAATGTACTCGCTTTCTCTCCACATAAAATGTGTTCCCGAAGCGCTTCTGTGAGTATATCCGTCTGTTGGCTGTAATCAGCCTTAGTGTCACTTATTTGCTCTAGAGTTCGGTCCCATCCCATCGAGCGATGAACTTCGCATTCAGCCAGAACTTTCTGTGCTACGCTCCACGGCATCCTGTTCTTCATATTGCGAATAATGATTTCGACCGACACGATTGTTAAGCCCCCCCACTAAAACAATTAACTAACCGTAAAGAGCCAACAATCCGGAAAAAATCCAGTCATATTCTTGCCGTAATTGACGACTGACGAATATGAGCGGCTCCATAAATAAAAATCCCAAGATTATTCAAAGGTATACATTTAATCTTCCGATTAAGGATTATCTTAGAAAAGCTTTGATGCTCGCAGATTTTTTCCAGATCAGGGAACTTCGTTGCCTGTCAGAAAAAGATTTCTCCGTAATGATTCGCTTGGTGGACGGCTGAATTTCGTGTTCAACGGGCTTTAACTGCCGACTTTCTTCAACGCCACTCCCGGCCCGTTTGCTACCTGTCCATCTTCGAGAAATTGGACGCCTGCTGCTTCCAGCACTTTTATTACGGTCTCGACGTTTCCGGCAGAGCTTCTCTGAGGGCCTATAGCATCATCTTCCATGCGTCGGATGGTTGTTAACGAGAGGCCGCTGGCTTCTACGAGCGCACCTTGTGACCAATTTAATAGAGCGCGGGCTGCGCGAATTTGTTTGGCGTCCATTGCTTTTCCTCATTTTCTGGTTATGGATAAACATTTTTTGCCTATATGTAAATTTTTATTGTTGACCATGGTAAACAATTAGTGTCTATATATAAACACAAAATGTTTATGGAGGCTAAAATGTTCAACCTGTCAGCAATCATGAATGAAGCATGGGCCACTTATCGCCGGTCGTACAGCAAACGCTCATTCAAGCGGAGCACGTTCAACTGGCTTTTGATGCTGGCGTGGAAGCGCGCCAAGGATGCAGCGTTGCGCATCAGCAATCCGGTACTGGCAAAGGTGGAAGCACTTCGCGAGCAGATTGAACTGCTTTCCTATAAGCCGTGGAGCGTCGACATTCAGAGCCGCCGCCGCGATATGGAAGCAAAGATTTCAAGGCTTTTGGCGGTATAGTATGACGCTTGCAAGTGTCATGATTTTCTAAGTGTCATGAAAAAACATAATAAAATCAATAGGTATGACGCTTATGACACTTATGACGCTTATTTTGAATCCCTCTGAGAGAGTATGCCCGACAAGGGCAAGACCGATCTAACCAATTCTGAAAATCTGGAGAAGTCCAATGACGGAACGCACCATTCCGGCTAACGCCGAAGGCTTGTCTAAAATCGTGCCTGACACCCTGCAAGCAGAAGACCCATGGATGAAGTCGCGTCGTCTTGCGCGAGAGTTGGCCCTTTGTTTGGGTCAGATGGACCCGAACATTGAATACGTCATGATCTGCCCTGCAAGCAAAGCTAAGCCCGAAGGCAGCAGCTTTATCGCATTTGGGCCGTACAACGAGGAAGGAGCGCCAGAATGATAAACCGTCGCTCTTTTCTAAGCGCCGCTCCTTGTGTCGGTGCCGCGCTAGCCTTTGGCTCTATTGCCGCTGTTCCGGTACCTGACCCTATGCTTGAACTGATACAGGCGTACCGAGCGGGAAAGATTGCGTTCAACGATATCCCGGATCACCTGATTCCAACCGTGGAAGATGAAAACAGGGCGATTGATGAAACGTACGGCCCTTATATGGAAGCGATTCTTCGGAATGGCGAAAACACGCCCGAAACAACCAGCATTGCGGGTGTTCGTGAGGCAATCCGTTTAGCCTTGGAAGAAGACACAATAATCGACTGCATGTCTGAAAATGCACTTCGGTCGGCGCTTCGATATTTAGAGACGGTGGACGTACAGCGCACGGAGCTTTCAGTATGAAACTCATCCGCGTTGTTCTGGCGCTTCTCATTCTCAAAGCCGCGAGGCGCGTTGCTTTCGCCTCATTCCCGAAGAATGGAGGCACGAAATGAGCAGCCCAGCCATTCACCGCCTTCGCCGCCTTTTTCTGGAGCAATGGATTGATGAAGCTATCGCGCTTCTCGATCAGATTGATGGAGATGCTGACTTTGAAGACACCGACGAGGATTTCGTAGACGAACGCGAAAACCCGGAAAGGATGCTGGGAGGGCAAGGAGCATGAACCAGCCCGCCAATTCATCAGCCGAGGTTCACGCATTCCCACGCCGTCAAAGCCCGAATGCGTTCGATCAGGCAAAGCAGGAACTCGCCGCGTTCAAGTTCTCGCTATTCGAGACGGTTGCAGCCGATCCGCTATTGCGCGCTGGTCAGTGCCTCAATCTGATTATCGTCTATGCATCCCTTGTCACCATCGACAAGAAGACGCTCCAGGCAACGACCGCTTACGCATCAAACAGTCGTGTCTTTATTCGCGCTGGTCTGCGTTCGCACCACACCGCTGTTAAGGCCCGCAGACTTCTTGAGCAGCACAGCTATCTCATCCCGGTTGGCCGCAGAAATGGCATCACGGTTTATCGCATCGACAACCCGCATCATGAGCGAGTTCAGATGCATATTCAGGAATTGGAAGAACGCCAGCGCGAGATTAAAGCCGATCAGAATGTACGCAATAGGCCGCAATCCAGCATGGCAAGTAATGCCCACCTTGAACCTGCAAGGGTGGCAGAAGTTGCCCACCCTGAAAATGACAAGGACGGCAATATATGCCCACCAAGGATGGCAGAAAGTGCCCATCAAGGTGGGCAGAAAATGCCACCAATTACCTTTAAGGAATACCTTACAGGATTACCTGTAATAAACGGCTATGAAGACAGCGACGGTTCTCCAGTTATGGGTGACGTTGAGGGGGAGCGAAGCGCGCAAATCAAAAGCGCTGTAGCAAGCTCCCCCGACTTCCCGGCAAAGAAAAAAAACGGGTATGCACTCGCGGCAAACGGCGAAGAAGAAAACACGCCATTTTCGGCTCCAGCATCGCAGCAAGAGGCCGATAAATTTTTAGCGACCGTACTCGGCTCAGATTTGAGCAGATTGCATGAGCGCGTGTTGGATGGATGCCGCAAGCGGCTGATGAATGGATTGCTCACCCCGGCGTTTGTTCGGGCGCGTATCGATGCACTGGAAAAACAGCACCCAGCTTTCGGAGGTGCTTCCCATCCTCGTTAAGCTCGTGCCCCGCCACGTTAAAGCGCCGAGCCAATCTATTTTGCGATTATTGTGATTGTGAAGGCCTTGAAACCGATAGATTGGTAACTAAATCGAAACCGTCATTCCAACATTTAACGTTCGATCAAATGGAGGTTTCGATGAGCGACCGTTTGTTTGACAGTCCTGTTTTTGTGAAGGACGGCCCTTACCTTGTTCGAGAAATTGCCAGCATCGGGGATGCTTTAGATTTGCTTTATGAGTGGCCCGAATACGACCGTGGCCTCATTTATGAAACCGCTTGGAAAGCGTGCTGCGATAGCCACGATGGCATCAAACCAGTGGAAGCAGCAGAGAGCGCCATTCGAGGTTTCGCCAAGAAGACCGGAATTCTCGAAGAACCAGAAGTCGCGCTTCCATGGATGAAGGGCAAAAAATCAGGAGGCGGCCTAGTTCAGGCTTGAAGACGCATCATGATTTGGTTTCTAATAATTGAAGCGGCTATTCTTGCAGCACTATCATATGTGTTAGCTTTTATCGGCTGGAAAGAGATCCGGTATTACCTGAACCACCGCCGTAAATTATAACCCGCTGATGAACCGAGCCCCGGCCTAATCGCCGGGGTTTTTGTTTTGGCTTGGTTTTTCGATTGCTCATCCGACCGAACAAGCGTTAGGCTCAAGTCTGTTCGCTTTAAAGGCATTTTAGGAGGGCGGAATATGTCCACAATAACTAGGTTCGCTTTAATTGTCTTGGCTGGCTCATTTTTCATATACCCGGCTACCGCAGCAGTGGATTGCACAGGAGTAGATCAAGCACTAACGAAAGAGCGAAAGACTGAATACGCGAAACTTATCTCTGAAAGCCTCAAAGAAAAGGTCAAACCAGCCAAGGTCGAAGTTGACAGTTTTATGCAGTCGGGTGACTGGACTGTAGTTTATGCCTCAACGCCTGTGGCCGATCCCGGATATTTTTTCTTTGACAATTCCTCTGGCAAGCAGACGTTCAAAGATGTTTGGGGCGGTATGGCTGATGACGGTGACGGGCCTAAGCTGGTGAAATTTGCAGAGGACCTCGGAGCCAACCAGAAAATCGCGGTTTGTTTTTCTAAGGTGGTCATGAGCGATTAATCATTTGCAATAATCTGGAAGCCCCTTCTGCGAGGAGCATTGCCGGAAAGCATACACAGGCAAAGCCGAACGCTTCATGGATCGGAGCCTAAAATAGGCTGTTTTACGGGGAAACCGCAAAACTTCCTGCAATGCACAGTGTCAGCGCCCCGCCGCGGGGCGAGTAAGCATCGTCTGGTTTTCAGATGATGTTGTTATGGATTTCGTTCCTACCTCAAACCGGGATAATCCCGCTTCGGTCAATATGGGAAATTTCCATAATGACGATCAGGACGAAATTTCCGGCAATGAACATGAGGGGAAAGCCATTCATCCAATTTTGGTGAAAAGTCCGATACGTCCAAAACTGGACGCATTAGGGTATGCTCAAAACTGAGCAGACCCTTCTACGGCTAACCGATATTCCTGATCTCCACTCGCCATAGCCGGACGCATACAAATAGTAAGGCACAGCCAATAACCGATGGCAGTGCAATTTGCGGAGGGTGTATTCCCGCAAATCCAGCTAAAGCGGCTCCTGTCGCTCCCCCAATAAAACCAGTCGCCATAATCCCAGAAACCCAAATGCCGATAACTCGTGCCTTATCCATTTACCCGCCCCGTTGATTTAACTGCGCGTCACTAACCCGCGCCAGGTAAACTTTCATTGAAGGTTGTGGTTGACCACCCGCTGCGCGTCTGCCAGCTTGCCTAAACAGGGGGCGACCATGAAGCGATTTATTCCAATCACTCTAAGCATCTGCGCAGTTGCGTTGGTCACGGCATGTACGACAAATGATGCCTCCAAAGGTAGCAGCTCGACACCTATCGCTACAGCTACGCAGGAAAAGGCTGCACCCAAGCTCGTAGACAGCTACACCGCTCATATCAGCGAAAAAGATAAAGTCGATAACAAGGGTGTTAAGCTCACCGATGCAAAAGCAATCTTATTGCAAGACCGCAGGAACTATTACGATTTCAACCTGCGAGATAAGGGCGACACTCCGAGCAAAGTATTCGCCAGCAAGGAAAATAGGTGGGGCGAAGGCAAGCCAATTTCCGAAATGAAATGGGAACCTGTTTCTTCGAGGCACCCTGAAAAGGGTTATCAATGGAAGATGCGGCAGGGGGTTGAATATGAAATCATCGAGGGCAATCCTGATCTGACAATCCAAATCTACAATGATGGCAACATTCACGTTGATCAAATGCAGCCGTATTAGCCGTTGCGGACGCAGATAAGGCCGTGATGTAAATTGGTAATCATGAGCGCCGGACGCACGAGAGACGCTGGCCGGACGCATCGCTCAAATCTGAGGCGTCTAACATTCCCCAGTGGGGAAATCCGGTCAAACCCAGCCATGCCACAAGCGCATGGTCCAGCATGGAATTTAATGTTCAGAGTTCAGCGGCTTTCGCGCCGCTTTTTGATAGCCGATAATTACCTCGCCCAACCCGAATGAATAGAACTTTTTCATCGAGTTGATTGCTATCACAGTTCGACGCGAGGAAACTAAAGTGATCAGTATAACGCCAGCCGGAAATTACTCGTCGTATATCCTTAGCCGTGAATGGCTCAATAAGGGTCCCATCGACGTGTACGGCAGTACGAATTAGCTCATAGGCCTTCTTCGCCGAAATTTTCATAATGCGATGGTATATATAACCAGCAAATTAGCAACCTAACATTCGTTAGGGTTATTGGTCTCGCTCACGCGGGCCTTTTTCTTTTTCTGCAACCAAAACGGATTTTATGGGTTCATCTGCCAGCCGGGATGCACCCCGCGTTCGGTATTACTCCAAGTGGGGTCAACGCCGTGGTAGGTGTCATATGCTCGCTTGAAAATCGCCACGATCAATACAACGCCGCATATGATCAAGATTGGAGTCAAGAACTTCCTAGGCGGCAGCATGTGAGGCATTCCACATCTCCAGTAATGCAAGATTTACTAGCAAGCTTGCATTTGGGGAGGTGAATATATGTTTAATATATCGAATTCGATTAGAATGATTGTACTAACGCGCCTGTCACGATTGCCCAAGTTAGGTAGATGCCAGCCACTGCCGATGAGATGTAGATTGATCTTTTTAGCAACGTATCCATCCGGGGCGTTTAGACAGGCTGTCTTTAAACTGCAATAAAAAAATAAATGAACACACAGTTCATCACCGCTTCGTTCGGAGTTTTGTCATTCTGGGAGAGGCAATCACGAGATGCTTTCAGCATGCAGAATAAGACGAGCTATTTGATAAGGTTCTTCAACGCCGCTGTCGTAGATTTTATAAACCATCTTCGCGATTTTCAGGGTTTCTACTTCTGTTGGCGATGACACTCCGAGCAAAATACACGTTTCAAGATACGCTCGTTGTAAGGCCCGCATCTGCGCTGGCTTATATGTTCCAACAAATTGGTCCGTACGGAATGGCAAAGCAGTATTTCCTGAATCTCAATTATCGTATCGCTCTCTCATTAAGCAATAGGGCTAAATAGTGGCGCTCGATTTAAAACAAGGGGCGAAAACAACCGCCAAGCTTCTCGTTCTCTCTGCGTTTATCCTCGTTGCCTCATGCGCATTGCAGACGGTGATAGTTTGCGCACCATTTGCAGCGGCGTTGATTTTCCCAATCGCTCAACAGTTTTCAAATGGCTTTCATCTCAGCCGGAGTTTTCCGACCAATACGCGCACGCGCGCGAGGCTTCACCGATTAATCTGCCATCACTACGCGAGAGAAACACCGATTTAAGTCCGGTCATCACGCGAGCAAAAGCGGGCACAGGTCTCTCCAAATCAGGATAGGCTGCTAGTGGAGAGGTTTGCGACCGAGCGTCTATTTCAAGGATAATATCAAACTGCTCAAGCCACCCCATGTTACCGAAACACCGATAGCTAAAAGCAAGAATGCGGTTAATCTCGTCAAAACCGCCGTTCCTGCTGGTCCGACTTTCTTAAAGATTGCGTCTGAGTACCTGTAGCAAATCGCAACGCATATGAAGACCAGAACGATTCCGCAGACCGCTCCGGCATAGGATGAGACCTCGTTCTGTAGGCCGCCTTCCATTTTGCTGGATAGTGTGAGGATTATTGCAATAGTACCGGCCCCGGCTGTGATGGGCATAGTCAACGGGAAGAATGCTATATCTGCTGACTTGTCGCGACCTGTAGGCGTTTCTGCTACACCCGCTGGCGGAGCAGGATCTGCTACCAACATGCGCCAAGCCGTAAAGAAAACGAATATGCCTCCTGCTACCTGTATATCGGCAAGAGCGACACCAAAGAACTGAAGGACGCTCGGACCGATGAACAACGTTATGATGAGCAGGATAGCGCCGTAGCAGGCCACCCTATAGGCAAGCTTGTGACGTTCCTCTTTGGGCTGGCGACTGGTTTGAGCCAAAAAGACAGGGGCCATACCAATCGGGTTGACCATTGAGAACACCGACATGAAGGTAAACGTCAGAGTGTGAATGAAAGTCCATTCCATACGTAGCGCCCCTGAGACAAATTCTATCCATGCCTAACATCATCACTAAATTACTGCGTTTTAGTGAATATACAGCTCGCGGTAGATCAGTGGTTATGAATTGTCTCACCGTTTCAGAAAGGTCGAGGCGTATCAAGCACAGTTGACGGACCAATACGCGCGCACGCGCACGCGAGGGCTTTCGGTCATGTGGCGGATTGGCTTTGAAAACAATCAGAGGGAATCAAAACGTGCCGGATGGAAAGGTGAGAATGAAAGGTCTTAGGGGACTTTTGGGAGCAGTACGCGCACGCGCGCGAGGGAAATCATTTCGGATGCGGAATTATGTGCAGCATCGGAGGCGGTTAACCGAATGCACAAGGGTGGATTTTAAGGGGGGTAGAAGTCTCCTTAATTAATCTAAGTATATGAATTTGAAGTAAAATTTATTTATATATGGTGCCGCTTAGCAGACTCGAACTGCTGACCCCATCATTACGAATGATGTGCTCTACCAACTGAGCTAAAGCGGCCCGGAACAAAAGTTCCTAACTCCGTAAGGAGTGTCGATTTTTTTAAATCGAACGTTGGGCTGATAACGAAAAGGCGGATGGAAAGCAAGGTCCAAAACGCACATTTTTGATGTTTGTTTCAGACATCGCCTACAATATCAAACAAGGGTCTTTAACAGTTTGCGCAGACGCGTTCGCGTGCCGCAGCATATTCGGTTGCGAGGCGGTCGACGAGTTGCGCTGCAGGCGTAATCTCTTTCACCGCACCAATTCCTTGTCCGCAGCCCCATATGTCCTTCCAGGCTTTTGCCCCTTCCTGCTGTGCTTTGTCGAAGTCCATTTTGGATGGATCGGCTACCGGTAGATTATCAGGGTCGAGGCCGGAATTGGCGATCGATGGTTTCAGATAATTGCCGGATATGCCGGTAAAATAGTTGGAATAGACGATGTCGGATGCGTTTGAGTCCACAATAGATTGTTTGTAAGCGTCGCACGCACGGGCTTCTGTGGTCGCGATAAAGGGTGAGCCGATATAAGCAAGGTCTGCGCCCATGGCTTGTGCTGCCAAAATTGCACCGCCATTGGCGATTGCG
The DNA here is from genome assembly GCF_002252445.1 of Brucella thiophenivorans. GTDB lineage: Bacteria > Pseudomonadota > Alphaproteobacteria > Rhizobiales > Rhizobiaceae > Brucella > Brucella thiophenivorans. Next base: position 31,471 of record NZ_NNRJ01000054.1, on the reverse strand, counting down.
CCCGAAAGCAGCAGCGGTCCGTCAAACCATTCTCGGATTTCCTGAATGAGTGCAAAAGGAGACAGTGCACCTGCGTGGCCGCCAGCACCTGCTGCCACAGCGATAAGGCCGTCAGCACCCTTGCGAATGGCGGAATTGGCGTGGCGATTGTTGATGACATCGTGCAGCACGATGCCGCCATACGAATGGATTGCCGCGTTTACATCAGGTACAGCTCCCAGCGAAGAAATGACGATTGGCACCTTATATTTTACACATAGACCGAGGTCATGTTCGAGCCGCTTGTTGGAGCGGTGAACAATCTGGTTGACTGCAAATGGGGCCGCAGGGCGTTCGGGATTTGCGGCATCATAAGCGGCGAGATTTTCGGTAATCTCTGCCAACCAATCATCAAGCTGTGCTTCAGGGCGTGCATTGAGCGCCGGAAATGAACCGACAATGCCTGCCTTGCATTGCGCCAGCACCAAAGCCGGATTTGAAATGATAAACAGTGGCGCTCCGACCACGGGAATGCGCAGCCTGTTTTGCAAAATATCCGGCAATGCCATTTCATCCTCCAAAAAGTTGACGTTTGCGTAAACGTAATATTTCTAACACGGCTTTCGCCAACCACAACATGAAAAATTGAGTGGTAAAATGGCTGTTATTGGGCGTGAAATGTTGGTTGTTCCACCATAGGTGAGGGGAAAATGCGCCTTAAAGTTAATGTTTGGTATCTTTAACAGTTGTCACGGGTAGCCAAAATGGGTTCAGAACAGGTAAATGCCTTGATTCAGACGTTAATTTCGCTGAGGCTCATTTAATATACTGTGTCTGAAAGACTCAGTTAGCGTATGCAATCTCCTGAATACGGGAATCGAGGAAGAACGGCCCTTTGGAAAGTATCGAGCGCGCAATCAGAAATGCATTCGCAAAGTCGGATGCGCATAATCCGGCTACCCGTCAGCGTATTTACGAGGCGGCATGGGGGGCGCATGAGCGCGCGTTGACGTCCAATGCGGCACTGAGTGAAGAGCAGAAGCAGCAGCGACGCCAGAAGATCAAAGATGCTATTTCGGAAATAGAGGCCGAGTTTAAATCTGGTCGGCCGACAAGCGCTCAGCACGAGCCGTCGCTGGGTGTGCCGCATTCTTCTGATCCTGTTCTGGGCGGAAATGATTTCGAAGCTGGGCCCGCACTTGATACCGCAGATATTCGTTCGACTTCGAAAAAGGACAAACGCGCTGCGGCCGATCTTGGTTATGAGGCAGGTGTAGCGCGCAAGGATCGCAAAAAGAAGCGTAGCTCGCCGCTTATAAGCGTTGGCATTCCGGTACTGGTCATCATTGTTCTTGGGCTTATTGGATTTTCGCTTTATAATAGCTTTGCGGATTTCACGCGCGGAAGTGGTTCTAGTCCGCTGTTGACTGACAATCGCATGGCTCCGATCAAAGAAGGTGAGGATCCGGATGGACGCACCTGGATCAATATTTTTACCCCTGAAGATGCGACACGCATGTCAGTTCAAGGTGGGGCTACGGCAGATATTATGCGTGAGGGTACGAACAGCTTCGTGCGGGTTCAGTCGAAGAGTGCAAGTGACACTGTCACGTTTGATGTTGGCGAAGGTGTGCTCAATCAACTAGCAGGCAAGAAGGCGACGTTTGATATTGTTGGGCGTAGCGGTGACGGCCAAACCACTCAAATGTCGATCAATTGTGATTTTGCAGGCTTGGGCGATTGTGGACGCAGACGTTATGACGTTCGCGATTCACTGAATAATTTCCTGTTCGATCAGGAGTTTCAGACTGGTCAGTCCGCTGGTCGTGGCGGAAAGATCACGATCAATTCTGATTTGAGCGGTACCGGCAAGGTCGTTGATATTTTTGCAATTCGCGTAACCACTGCGGGTGAATAACTAAGCGAGAGCGTATCCCGAAAAGTGTGAAACGGTTTTCGTAATAGATGCGCGTCAACATAAATGTTTAGATCGCCGCTCTAAAAGTTTTTCGAGCGTTTCGAGACGATCCGCTTCGCGCGGTGGCTTGTCCCAGCGTAATCGCGAGAAACGCGGAAAGCGCATGGCAACACCTGACTTGTGACGGGTTGAACTGTTGAGGCCTTCAAAAGCAACCTCGACTACAAGCCCATGATCCGGTTCGGCGCGAACAGAGCGTACCGGGCCAAAGCGCTCAATCGTATTATCACGCACGAATTTGTCGAGGAGTTTTAACTCCTCATCGGTAAAACCAAAATAAGCTTTGCCCACCGGCACCAGAACAGGTTTGTCTTCTGGCCCCGTCCACACGGCAAAGGTGAAGTCCGAATAGTAGCTCGAACGCTTGCCATGCCCACGCTGGGCATAGACCACCACGGCATCAACAGTGAAAGGATCGCGTTTCCATTTGAACCACGGCCCCTTCGGGCGACCGGGAACATAGGCGCTGTCGTGGCGCTTGAGCATGATGCCTTCGATAACCGGGTGAGGCGGGTTAAGACGAAGCTTGGCCAGTTCATCAAAGTTGGAAAATTCCAGCACCGGCGAAAGATCAAATCGGCGCTTGTCGAGCTTCTGGATGAAATTGACAAGCCGCGCCCTGCGCTCTGCAAATGGGATCGCGCGTAGATCTGTGCCTGTCAGCCGCGTGCCGTCTTGCATAAGATCATAGGCACGAATGAATGCCGGAAATTCCTGCAATTGCTTTGCTGTCACGGTCTTGCGGTTGAGCCGCTGTTGCAGATCGGAAAATGTCGCGGTTTCAATACCTGTTTCGCCATGATGGCCGACAAGCAATTCACCATCAATAGCGCCTTCGAAATCCATGGCCTCCAGCACATCGGGAAACGTGCTGGAAATATCGTCGCCTGTGCGTGAATAAAGTCGTCTGACGCCGTTTTCCGAGACAGCCTGAACACGGATACCATCCCATTTCCATTCGGCACTATAGGCGGATGGATCAAGCGCGGGAATTTCGGCCTCGTCAAGTGCCGTTGCCAGCATGACTGGCCGGAAAGGCGCATCGGCAGCTGCCGCAGGTTTCGCTTCTCGGCCTTCCAGCCATGCGAAAAGTTCGGTGAACGGCGGTGCCTGTCCGTGCCAGAGTTCCTCGATCTCCACCACATCGACATTGCCGTAATCAGCCAGTGCCTGTTTTGCAAGACGCGCTGAAACGCCGATACGCAGACCGCCGGTGACTAGTTTTAGGAGAGCATAGCGTTCAGAGATACCAAGCAGATCGAGCCATCCAGCAATCAATAACGGACCTTCGCGACGCGAGGCATTTTGCAATTCGTGCACCACCACGCTTAACGGCAGATTGTCACCTGCGCGAGTTTCGTTCGGTCCCGGCCAGATTAGCGAAATGGTTTCGGCCAGATCGCCGACATAATCATAGGAATAGGCGAAAAGCGTGGGATCGCTGCGCTCAGCAATCAATGCGCGCAGCATAGCAGGTTTTACACTCTGCAATTCCAGATCACGTGTGATTGCTGCAAGTGCCAGACCGCGATCAGGATCAGGCGTGGTGCGAAAATAATCGACCAGCAGGCGCAGCTTGCCATTGCGTTGCGGTGTAAGCACGAGACGGTCGAGGAGTTCAGCGAAAGCTTGCATTAATCACCCTCATCTTCATAGCCAATGAGATGCAGAGGCCGCGCCGGAATATCCTGCAATTCGCACCATCGAACCAAGGCTTCTTCGCGCCCATGCGTAACCCAAACTTCGGCGGGTTTTATTTCGGTGATGGTGGCGATTAATTCGTCCCAATCACAATGATCGGAAATGATGAGAGGCAGTTCCACGCCACGTTGCTTTGCACGCTGGCGAATGCGCATCCAGCCGGAGGCAAAAGCAGGCAGAGGATCGGGAAAGCGCCGCGCCCAACGATCAGCCAGAGCGGAAGGCGGGCCGACCACGATTTTTCCGGCAAAGTCGGGATTGGCTGCGCCGCGTTCCAGTGTTGCCGGCTCCAATTGACCAAGATCGATGCCTTGCGATTGATAATAATCGCAGAGTTTCTGAAGACTGCCGTGAATATATATAGGCTCGCTATAACCTGCATCGCGGATAAGCTTTATAACGCGTTGGGCTTTGCCGAGCGAATAAGCCCCTACAAGATGCGCACGTTCGGGAAATTGCAACAGTGATTTCAGCAATGTTGCAATTTCATGCGAGGCTTCGGGATGGCGAAAAACGGGAAGCGCAAAGGTTGCTTCCGTGATGAAGACGTCACAGGCAATTGGCTCAAAAGGCGCACAGGTTGGGTCTGACGCGCGTTTGTAATCGCCGGAGGCGACAATGCGTGCACCATTTTTTTCAACGATGATTTGCGCCGAACCTAGCACATGACCTGCCGGGTGAAAGCTAATTCTGACGCCGTTTATAGTTAGGGCTTTGCCGAAATCTGCAGGTTGTGAACTGCCCGCAAAATTTGCGCCATAGCGAATAGCCATGATCTCTAGTGTTTGTTGGGTCGCCAGCACATGATCGTGTCCCGCACGTGCATGATCGGAATGACCATGGGTTATGAGCGCACGATCAACTGGCCGCACCGGATCAATATAGAAATCTCCAGGCGGGCAATAAAGACCATTGGGTGTTGAACGCAGAAGTTCGTTGAAGCGCATGAAGTCTTAAATAGGTCAGAGACTTGCAGACGGAAAGAGCCTGTAGTACCACTCCTGACAAAATGAGAACAAAAGTGAACAGGCATCTTGGCGACAGGCCACGCAAGCACTAGATTGAGCGTGTGAAGCTGAACCTGACCACCACAACGCAGACTGCTGCTTTTGATTTGCCGGACCGTTTTGTGCAATGGTTTGCGCAAAAGGGCTGGTCGCCGCGCGCACATCAGTTGGAACTTTTGTCGCGTGCAGAGCAGGGGAAATCGACGCTGCTGATTGCACCGACAGGTGCAGGCAAGACGCTGGCCGGTTTTTTGCCCGCGCTGGTCGATCTGGAGCGCAAGAGCAACAAAGCAATTTCAGGAAAAGTGGGAACCGGTTTTCCGTCAAGAATTGCGTCTAAAACAAAACAGGGCGTTCATACGCTTTATATTTCGCCTCTCAAAGCTTTGGCCGTCGATATTCATCGCAATCTGACGGTGCCTGTTGAGGAAATGGGGCTGGACATCACCATTGAAACGCGAACGGGCGATACACCAGCACACAAGCGGCAAAGACAGAAACTTGCACCCCCGGATATACTTCTCACAACGCCTGAGCAGCTTGCGCTCCTGATCGCCTCCAAAGGGGCGGAGCAGTTTTTCAAAAGCTTGCGTTATGTGGTGCTGGATGAGTTGCACTCACTGGTGATTTCCAAACGCGGGCATTTGCTGGCGCTTGGGCTTGCGCGGCTTCGCAGGTTGCAGCCTGATATGCAGACGATAGGTCTATCTGCAACCGTTGCTCAGCCGGATGAGTTGCGCCGCTGGCTGGTTGAGCAGGATGGCACCGATCCGAAATCCGGACTTGTTACAGTCGATGGCGGGGCAAAGCCCGAAATTACCATTCTCGATTCTGAAGAGCGCGTGCCATGGGCTGGGCATTCGTCGCGCTATGCAATTCCTGACATTTATGAGGCTGTGCGTGCGCATCGCACGACATTGCTTTTCGTCAATACGCGCAGTCAGGCAGAAATGCTGTTTCAGGAATTATGGCGTGTCAACGAGGATACGCTACCGATTGCGCTGCATCATGGTTCGCTTGATGCCAGTCAGCGCCGCAAAGTCGAGCAAGCGATGGCGTCCAATGCTTTGCGCGCCGTGGTTGCGACATCTACACTTGATCTTGGTATCGACTGGGGCGATGTGGATCTCGTCATCCATGTAGGCGCGCCCAAGGGTGCTAGCCGTCTTGCGCAACGTATCGGTCGTTCCAATCACCGCATGGATGAACCGAGCCGCGCTATTTTGGTGCCTGCCAATCGTTTCGAAGTGATGGAGTGTCGCGCCGCACTCGACGCCAATTATGTTGGCGCACAGGATACGCCGCCATTGATCGAGGGCGCGCTGGATGTGCTGGCGCAGCATGTATTGGGCATGGCCTGCGCCGAGCCGTTTAATGCCGATCAGCTTTATAGGGAAGTGCAGAGCGCTGCACCCTATTCGAATATTACGCGCCAAACCTTCGATCGTATTCTCGATTTCGTTGCGACCGGCGGCTATGCGCTCCAAACCTATGAGCGTTTTGCCAAAATCCGTAAAACCGTGGACGGAACATGGCGTGTTTCCAATCCGCGCATCGCGCAGCAATATCGTCTGAATATAGGCACGATTGTTGAAGCGCCGGAATTGAATGTCCGGCTCACAAGTCGCGGCAAGGGAGCGAATGCGAGAGGTGGGCGTGTGCTGGGTCGGATTGAGGAATATTTCCTTGAAACGCTGACACAAGGCGACACATTTTTATTCGCGGGAAAAGTGTTGCGGTTTGAAGGTATCCGCGAGAACGAATGCATGGCTTCCAATGCGGCAGGACAGGATGCAAAAATCCCTGTCTATGCGGGCGGTAAATTTCCGCTCTCCACCTATCTCGCCTCGCAGGTGCGGGCGATGCTGGCGGATCGCTCGCGCTGGCAGTTTCTGCCCGAACAAGTACGGGAATGGCTGGAAGTGCAGAAATTCAAATCCGTTCTGCCGCGCACCGATGAGCTGTTGATCGAGACTTTCCCCAAAGGAGGGCGTTTTTACATGGTCGCTTATCCGTTTGAGGGCAGGCTGGCGCATCAAACGCTTGGCATGTTGCTGACGCGACGTCTGGAGCGGATGGGCGTGCATCCCCTGGGTTTTGTCGCCACCGATTACTCCCTGGGGCTATGGGGTCTCAAAGATATGGGTGCGATGATCGGCGCTCGAAAGCTTAGCCTTTCCCGCCTCTTTGATGAAGATATGCTGGGTGACGATCTGGAAGCATGGCTGGATGAAAGCTATCTCTTGAAGCGGACTTTCCGCAATTGTGCGGTGATTTCCGGTCTGATTGAGCGGCGGCATCCGGGGCTTGAAAAGACAGGGCGTCAGGTGACTATTTCAACAGACTTGATTTATGATGTTTTACGCACGCATGAGCCGGATCATATTTTGTTGCAGGCAACGCGTGCCGATGCCGCGACCGGACTTCTGGACATCAAACGTCTTGGCGATATGCTGGCGCGCGTAAAAGGACACCTTCTGCATAAGCCGCTTGATCGCATTTCCCCGCTAGCGCTGCCTGTTATGCTTGAAATCGGTCGCGAACGCGTGGCAGGTGACGGTGACGAAATGCTGCTTGAAGAAGCGGCAGATGATTTGATCAGAGAAGCGATACAATGAGAGCAGTTTGGGGAAATGGTGAGGCGTACAGTCTGGCGCATGCAGAATTGCGCGGCGTCGCAACCATCTATGACCCGTCGGGTGCACTTTTTCTGCCGGATTTGCACATGCTGGTGGTTTCCGACCTGCATCTTGAAAAAGGCTCGTCTTTTGCGCGACGCGGTCAGTTGATCCCGCCCTATGATACGGCTGCAACGCTCGATATGCTGGCTGCTGTCATTGCACGCTATCAGCCGCGAACAGTTATCAGCCTCGGCGATAGTTTTCATGATCGGAAGGCGAGCGAGCGCTTACCATCGCTTTATGCGATCCGGCTGAAATCACTGATGGAGCATCGGGACTGGTTCTGGATCACCGGCAATCACGATCCTGAGCGTCCCGCAGACTTGCCCGGTGATTGTGTCGAGGAGCTTTCTATCGGGCCGCTTATATTTCGGCATGAACCAGCACGTTTGAAGACGCAGGGTGAGGTTGCGGGGCATCTCCATCCTGCAGCACGCATCGTCAAGCGTGGGCGTTCTGTGCGGCGACCGTGTTTTGCCAGTGATGGCGAGCGGCTTATCATGCCTGCTTTTGGTGCGTATACGGGCGCGCTTAACGTGCTGGACCGCGCCTTTCGTGGATTGTTTGTTGAGACAACATTGCGCGCTTACATGCTTGGGCAGGGCAAGGTTTACCCGATCGCACATGCTGCACTGGTCGGTGGTTAATCCCGTTTAAACAGCACTCGACCGGCCCAGCCGGTAAATACCGCAAGAAACACGGCGAAAAGACCATAAAAGAAGCTGTATTTATGGGCTGCATCATAGATGCTTTGCTCTACACCAGCTTTTACGATTTCAAGGCTTGCATTGGCTTCGCGCAGGAACACACCGTTGCGAAACAAAAGTGCGCGTGCGCGGTGACGGCCGATTGGCACGTTTGCCGACAAATTAAGCGTTGCGCGAAAAAGGGTACGGGAGAGGAATTCCACGCCGCCGATACGCTGGTTATAAAGGCCCTGCCGAATTTTCATCTCGCGCAGTTCGTTACCGAATTTGGGGATATTGCCTGACAGGCTCGCCGGATCCTCCGGTCGCAAATAAAAATTGCGGACACCAACGGAAAGCTGCCGGTAAACTTTTTCGTCTGCAATATCCTGCAAATTGCGCGTTGAAGCGAGCGAATAGGATAGCGGTACACCGAGAAATGTCTCGGAATCCGCGTTTACCCAGACACCGAGATAGCGCTCTTTCTTGCGCACAACCAGATCACGTGACGGCCCTTGCAAAACGACAATGATGTCATAACGCCCACGGCGCAGGATTGACGGATCGGCATTATCCAGAGCGCCAAAGATTGTGAGATCCGTGCCGCCAAAATTAGAGGTAATGGCAATTGTTTCGGTCGAAAGCCCAATCTCGATGGTTTCTTCGGCGGGGTTTTGTAATTGCGGAACGGTGTTCCCATCACCATTGGAATTGATTTGTGCGGATGCCGGGATGGTTGCAAAGCCTAGTAGCAAAGCCGATATGAGTGTGAGTTTCCTCATGTCACATATCCGCGATCGAGATTGAGAACAGATTATCGGGCCGCACGAACAAGCCAAACGCAAGTCGTAAACCCACGGCAAGCACCAGTAAGGCTAGCAGCAGGCGCAATTGCTCGCCGCGCAGTTTTTGACCGGCACGCGCACCATATTGCGCGCCGATCACGCCGCCGAGCATCAATAGGAATGCCAGTACAATATCGATGGACTGGTTGGTTGTTGCCTGCATCACGGTGGTAAAAGCAGTGACAAATGTAATTTGGAACAGCGATGTACCAACAACCACATTGGTCGGCACATGCAACAGATAAATGAGCGCTGGCACCATGATGAAGCCACCGCCAACACCCATTATCGACGACAGAAGGCCGATAAAAAAGCCGATGCCGAGCACCGGGATAATGCTGACATAGATGGTCGATGCACGAAAACGCATCTTAAACGGAAGCTTGTGTATCCAAGTGTGCTGACCGGGGCGACGAATAGCACCTGCCTGACCTTTTTTCACACGGCGAAGTGCACGCACACTTTCAACAAGCATCAACCCGCCGACAGTGCCGAGGAAAAAGACGTAAAGGATCGAAACAATCAGATCAAGCTGACCCAGATCACGCAGCCAGGAGAAGACGAAGATACCGATGAGTGAACCCAATATACCGCCCGCAACCAGAAATAGTCCCAGTTTTATATCGAGCGTTCGACGTTTGAAATGCGCAAGTGCACCCGAGACCGACGAAGCGATAACCTGATTTGCGCCGGTTGCAACGGCGATGGCGGGAGGGATGTTATAAAATATCAGCAGCGGCGTGATGAGAAATCCGCCGCCCACGCCGAACAATCCGGAAAGAAAGCCTACGGCAGCACCCATGCCGAGCAGAACCAGCATGTTGACCGACAATTCCGCAATGGGAAGGTAAATACCCAATTCCGAACCCGGTTTTACAACGCATAACACGCAGCCCTTTGCGGTCGCGCTTTGCCGCAAGAACTGTATCAGAGTGTATTCCGATTTAATAAAATCAGATCGACGCTCTAATCACCCATTTTAACGCGCATCTTGTCCAAAAACTGCTTCACACTTTTTCGGATGCGCTCTAACCCTTTAAATTGTCTTGCTCTTTCACCAAGGGGAAGTCAAACCCCGATTGAGAATAGCGTTACTTTGCCGGGATATGTGAAGAAAATATGGAGCATTGTTGTTTCAAGACAACAATGTTGCCAGCCAGGCTGTGTGGGACATTATATTTGGGAGCGTTGTATCGGTGAAAATTGCTCTGATTTTGTAATGCAAAACAGAGCTATTTTCGCCATATCCCTACGTATTGTGGTGGGTTTGTAGCTCAAGGTATGGAAGAGCGCGTGGGGAGATACGATCTCTCTCGTTTAGAAACAAATTCCTCTCGCGCTACGACCGAAAAATAATTTTTTAAATGGTCTAAAATCAGAGAGTTCACCTAATAATTTCACTCCGTCAGGTTCTGGCGATTACTCACCACGATTTGAATGCCGTCCTTTGGCGTTATGAGCGCGTAGGTTGAAGACGGATAAAACTGTGCCCTCATAGAGATGTTGTTCGATATTTTGTTGTCTGGCAGCGTGCCGGTCTTAATCACGTAAAGATATGGGTTGATGAGACTTGCACTATAGCTGCCGGCAAATTTGCTGCCGGACGTGAAGCCGAAGGATGATAAGCCTCCCGAATAATAATCACCGTTGGTAATCAACCAGTCTTCTGTTGCTCCAGAACGCCCTATGGCGGTCTTTTTACCATCTGGTGTTGCAAAGCTGAGATTGAATGAAAGCGCTATATACAGGTTTCTGAGTTCGGTTGTCCCAGATAACACTTTGAACAGCGACTTATAGGGATGACAATCATCTGTCTGTATCAGATGATTGTCAGCGGACGATATTTCAAAATCAATGGCGTCGCCTTGAAATCCCTTGATGTCCTTGTCCAGAGCAAGAGGAATTTTGGCAACTATCCCATTTTCCATTTCGTTATTCACATGCAACAGCATTACATCCCCCTCGTTTTATTATTCAGATAATAAAACGAGGGGTAAGGATTCAACCTGTTACTTCCTACATCAGATAAATGTGGCTATTTGTTTTTTTCAAGCAAAAGCTGCACGAGCTGCTGGTTGACTTCGCCGGTTGGCTCTTGCCCGTTGGCTTTCTGAATTTCAGAGATGGCGTTGCGGGTTTTGTTTCCCATCACGCCGTCGGCCGTGCCAACATCATATCCATTTTTCTGGAGAATAAGCTGAATATTGCGAACAGCCTTTTTCATATCGACAGAAGCGGTGGTAATGGGCTTTTCGTCTGACCAGCCTTCGGGGATGTCGAGTGAGTTGGCTTCCTGATTGAGCGGCTTCGCTTTCCAAAGTTCAACAGTGTCTTTGGCGCGTGCCAGTTTTTGAGGCGTTAGGGCTGCGCCGATCTGATCGCGCTTCTCGGCTGCATCTTTGTCGCCAGCCTTGGCGGCAAGTGCAAACCATTTGTAGCTTTCTTCCAGATTAACCGGCATTCCAAGGCCTTTGGCGGCCAAAATACCAAGATTATACTGGCTGTCCTTAACGCCGAGTTCTGCGGCGTCGGTAAACCAGCGCACGGCAGATGCGTTGTCTGGTGAGCCACCGCTGGCACCCGATGCGTAAAGCACTGCCAGATTATGCATGGCGCTGGCATTGCCTTCATTTGCGGATTGCTGATACCAGCCGATTGCCTGTGAGATATTGCGGGGCATGCCAAGCCCCTTTTCGTTCATGTTTCCAAGGCGGTAGAGTGCAGGCGCAAACCCTTGCGCAGCCGATTTCTCATACCATTTTGCAGCCTCCGCTAGGTCTTTCGTAACGCCGTGACCTTCCGTGTACCGATTGCCGATTTCAAACAAGGCGCGTGGATCACCTGTAATCGCTGCTTCGCGTAATGCTGCAGGACCTGCATCAACTGGAACGTCGACTTTGGTCGCTTCTGGCTCCTGTGCCACAGCCGTATCAGGAACAGGCTGCGCTTGCGCTTCCGGTGCTACGTGCGGTGGAACCAGATTGCTTTCGTGTTGCGGTTTGGCGATCGTGGTCTCAGGCGCAACCATTTCCGGCATTGGCTGGATGTCGGAGGCTGGCATTGTCTGATCAGCAGGCGCAATCGAAGCAGTCGTGCCGTTGTCGATTTCCGGCGCTTCGGTTTTTGCAGAAAGCTCTGCCTGCTCGTTGTTTTGCAGAAAAGCTGCCCCCACCTGCAACCCGGCTATTGCCAACATCACCGCACCAATCGCCATCAGGATAGGCTTGCGCTGACGGCTAAAAAGGTTGCTGATCGATCCCTTCTTTTCATCCACAGTGTTTTCGGCGTTTTGTTCGAGCTTGCTCGATTCTTCCGCCGCTTGCTGTGCTGCACGACGTGCCACGCTGATCAGGTCAGCTTTGCCGCCGGTTTTCGCCTTTGCATCGTCTTGCTGGCTGCGTTCTTCACGCACACGCTTCATGATCGTGTTCAGATCAAGGACGCTGTCATTATCAGGCTGTACGGAGTCAAGCGACGTGCTCAGTTCCGGCTCCTGCCGCATTTTTGGCGTCAGTTTTGCGAGCTTTTCCTCAGCATTTGGCGCATCGACGACAGCTTTTTCAACTGGTTTGCTTGCAAGTGTCGGAAATACCTGTGGTGCGTTCGAGTATGGGTTTGCAACGGGATTGGCATTTGGCGTCGTATGCGGCGTGTAGGCGTTAACATCCATCTGCTGTTCGAGATTTGCCAGCCGGTCAACGACTTTGACAAGTGTCTCATGCACGACTTCGAAGGTTTTAGTGTTGCGCTCGTCGGCATTACGCGCAAGTGCTTCAAGCGACTTCATGTCATTGGCAAGCTGGAGTGCAACCGCCGTATCATGCTGCGATCCATGCTTTAAAACATTGGCAACGGCAGTTTCAGCGGCTTCTCTTGCAGCATCCAATACATTTTCGCGGTTTTCCGCAATCGAGCGTTCGATTGTATCGAGGCGCGGCTTTAGTTCAGCAAAATCCGATGATGGCTTGGCAAGCTGTCTAGCAAGATTTGCGATCTGGCTTTCGAGACCGCGAATGGCTTCGCTTTCAGCAAGTGCAGCATCTCCAGAGTGTGGTGTCTGCAAAAGACTGAGCGAAATCTGCTGCGAAATATCGTCAAGACGTCCTTCAAGCGTATGCAAAACGCCACCTTCAGCGTAATGGCTCGCATATTGCGCATCCAGACGCTTGGTCAGTTCCTTGAAGCGATTATCGATCTTTTGCAGAACGGCCGGATTTGGCTCACGCGCCCATTTTTCGGCGGCTGCAAGCTTCTGGCCGATGGCCTCAAGACGTGCATCGACACTATGGTAATCGGATTGGCTGAGGTTCTCCATAACCTTGCCGACCTGATGCGCGAGGAGATTGATTTGCTGTGCCAGTTGCTCAATTGCATTTTCTGGTAAGTGCGCGCCCTGGCTTAAAGCATCAATGCGCTGTGATAGTTCACCAAGGCGACGAAACAGCGTATCGGCATTTTGTTCAGCCACTGAGCTGTCGAGCTGATGTGTAAGTTGGCTTAAGCGACTCTCGATGCGCTCCAGACGCAACGCTTCTTCCTGACCGGAATGCAGATGCTGATTGGCTGTGATGACGGCATGGCTGATTTCATTGAGGCGATGGTCGATCTGGCGCAGTATATTTTTTTCGGAAGGCTCTTCGCGCAGTTCTGCAAAGCGCGGTGCTGGCTGTCTGTCGAACTGTTCTGCTTCGTTTTTTTCTCTGTCGAGACGGCGCAGATGTTCTGCAATTTCTGCAAGACCCTCAATGCGCTTCTCGGGTTCAATGGCGCGTGGGCGAGGTGTTATCACGCTAAGGCCGCCCAAGCGCTTTTCGAGTTCAGCCAAAGTGTTTTGAAGTTCATCCATGGCACTTGGCTTTGGCGCCGCAGGTGCCGCATGACGCTCACGCAGGGCGTTGAGTTCGTCGATGATCGAACGAGAACCGTATGCCTGATGTGGGTTTGCCATGAGAAGTTCACTTTTCAAAAATAAGCGCGGTCGACATAATGATTTGCTCAGTTCAGTTTCTTACAAACGTGGTAAATAAGTCGTTAAGAAATAGTTGGATATGAACAAATACGGCCTCCATAAAGGAGGCCGTGACTACTTTTAAGCTTCGGAAAATATTGATTATTCGGTCGCAAGCACTTCACGCGGACGCAATGTAAGAGCGAGTGCCAGAAAGATCAGGCAGGCAATCGTGACAAAGATGGGCAGGCCGTGTGTCAGATATTGCTGGGCAATGCCTGCAAAAAGTGGTCCGATCAAAGCCCCGACGCCCCACATCAATCCCATACTGGCATAGATTCCAACAAGTTGAGCGCCTTTAAACTGGCTCCCAACGACGCTTAACATGATCGTATAAATGCCGACGAATGCACCGCCCCAGACAAAAAGCAGCGTATAGGTGAGCCATGGCAAAGTGAGCGCCCATGGCCAGATCGCAGCACCGGCTGCTGATAGCCCAGCAAGGATGATCAGCAGTGTCTGACGGTTCATTTTGTCGCCGAGAAAACCGATAGGAATCTGGAGCATAATCGCGCCAAACATCATGACAGACATCAGCTGCGTCGCCTGATTTTCATTCCAGCCGAGATCCACCGCATAAAGTGGCAGAAATGAAAGCCCTGCGGATTCGATTGCAGCATTGAGCACGGTAGCGGCCAGCGCCACAGGTGCAAGCGCCAGATAATGCAACGGACTTCCATGCGGCTTGTCGTTGATTGGCGGGGCGCTGACCTTGGGACTTGCAATCAGCAGAGCTGCAACAATGGCCAGTGCGGAGCCAATCAGATAGGGCAGGAACCCGGTAGAACCGACGAGCGAAAGGATCAAAGGTCCAAGCGCAAAGCCAAGCGAAAGTGCCGCTGTGTAAATACCCATGGTTTTTGAGCGGTTTTCGTCGGTGCTCAATGAATTGAGCCATGTTTCCGACACCACAAACAACGTTTCTGATGCGGCTCCCAATAGAATACGCAGCGGGAACCAGAGCCATATCAGTGGGATAGCAGGGAAAAGCCCAAGAAGCAGCGCCGCTGCTGCAAGTGCCACAATCACCAGTATACGCATGCCGAGCAGTGCACTCAGGCGCGGCAGCAGAAAGGCCATGCAAAGTACGCCGACAGCATGCATTGCAGCATTCGCACCTATGATTGCTTCGCTGAACCCCATTTCATCGAGATCAAGCGCAATGAGCGCGGCGCTCAGACTATATGTCAAGCCGAATATCATCGCCGTGCTGGTGACTGCTGTGCGCGAAAAAATAACGTTGGAAGGGGTTTGTTCTGTGGTCACAGCGATAATCCAAACGAGCTTTAACAATAACTGTACTTAGATATTAAGCTTTGCTGGAACTCAACTGTTTATGTTTATCTTTCCGATAATAGGATTTCTTACCCCCAGCCATGCGCTGCAAGTCCATATATCCATGGATTTTTGGCTTTTCTGTTTAAAAACTGCTTTCCTCTCGACATCGTTGTAACAGTGTCAAAAACGCCAAGCCGACATTGCTCAAGATAATCTGCGAAAGCGCCGTGCTTTTCGCGAGTATCGACACGCGCAAATTCTCCCTTGAGATTTTGCAGGTGGATTGCGGTAAGTTGGATTGCATCCTGATCATTGCTTGCCACAATAGGGCCGATGACCTTGCCGCGCCCAAATTCGCGGCAGAAGGAATAGCCGACCAGTTCACCATTGCGTTTCAGGCCATAGATTTCGGCTTTTTCGGACAGAAGTTTCAGCAGATCGGCGCGGTTAACACTGAATGCTTGGGCGTCGAGCTTTGCAAGGCTTGCGACTTCATCGTTCGAAAGTTTAACAATCTCGCCTTCCGGGGCGGGAATTTCCGGAAGCGTCAGTGCTATTTCGCCCTGACATTGATAGACGGTCGCTTCATTCTTGAACCCGAGCGCAAGGTAAAGACTATAGGCGGCATGGGTCGCATTGAGGCTGAGGTTTCGACCGCTGCAACGCTCCAGCACCTGATCCATCAGCCAGCGCCCATTTCCCTGCGCCTGAGCGCGTGGAGACGTAATCACCATGCCGATTGTTGCAAAGTTGTCCCCGTATGGAAACCACATTGCACTGCCAAAAACCCGGCCAATCCCGTCGACGGCGACAATTCCCTGACCCGTTTGCAGAATATGCTCCCAGTCATTGGGACGGTGCGGCCAGCGGACCCCCATTGATAATCCATGCAGCAGGCTGACATCGACGTCTTTGATGTCCTGAGCCATCAGTTCAAATGATTTCAGTCGCACTGAATTCTGCATATCAGCGTCCTAACCCAATACCCAAGCCTGCAATATGCAGTGTTTTTGATCCTGCCGATGAATGCAATGCATCTGACAGACGTATTTTGCCGCATCTTCTCATGTCGGAGGCCGCAGGATTTGCTTCTTGGCGCGGTCAATTCGCAATCTTTGTTCAAAGCCACGTCTTATTCGGCATGGAACCCTTCGCTAAGCCTTTATGCTGATAAAAGTCCCGAAGATTGTTTTTCGCATGTGGTGTTCATGAACGTCGAAGAAATTCTCGCAGCATTAATCGGTTTTCCTTCTATCGTGGGTACTCCCAATAACGCGATTGTCGACTGGATCAGCGCCTATGCGAAAGCATCGGGGGCGGAAGTATCAGTGCTTCCCGGACCAGAAGGTGACAGGGCAAATCTGTTTATCACAATCGGTCCACGCGATGTTCCAGGCTATATTCTTTCCGGTCATACGGACGTTGTGCCCGCCGGAGAAGCGGAGTGGACCACCGATCCATTCAAACTCCATAAGGACGGAGAAAAGCTTTATGGTCGTGGCACGACCGATATGAAGGGTTTTCTGGCATGCGCGCTTGCGGCATTGCCAAAATTTGCTTCCAGCCAATTGCTGCGTCCAGTTCATTTGGCGTTTTCCTATGATGAGGAGGCGGGCTGTCGCGGTGTGCCGCATTTGCTTGCAGCGCTTCCTGATCTGTGTGCAAAGCCGCTCGGTGCCATCATTGGTGAGCCAAGCCGGATGCAGGCCGTGCTCGCGCATAAGGGCAAAGCTGCTGCTCGGCTGGAAGTGATTGGGCGTTCGGGCCATTCATCGCGCCCTGATCTTGGGTTGAATGCCGTTCATGCTATGGCTGGCGTGATTGCAAAAGCCGCTGCCTACGGGAAGACGCTGGAAGCTGGGCCGTTCGATACCAATTTTGAGTCGCCTTATTCGTCGTTACAGTTTGGCGTCATCGCTGGCGGGCAGGCCGTTAATATCATTCCTGATCGCTGCACCGCCGATATTGAAGTGCGTGCAATTTCCGGCATGTCACCAACCGAATTGCTGGAGCCTGTAAAGGCAGAATTATTCGCTCTGTGCGACGGCGGCTATCAAGTGCTTTGGCATGATTTGAGTGCCTATCCTGCACTTTCGCTCTCAGCTGAGAGCGAACTCTCCCAATTGTTGGTCGAGCTGACGGGGCAGGAAACGCTTGCAGCGGTTAGCTATGGCACAGAAGCCGGACTTTTTCAGCAGGCGGGCATTGATGCAATCATCTGCGGTCCGGGCGATATCAGCCGTGCCCATCGTCCGAATGAATATATTGAAATCAACGAGCTGCATGCGTGCCAGAAGATGATCGAAAATCTTGCCGCTCGCCTCACCTCTTAATCGGAAGCAATCATGGCGTTTCTTTTTAATTCCGATGCCGCACGCGGTGCTGTTTTTCGTGAGGCTTTTGCGAAGGCGCTTCCTGATGTTGCGTTTTATCAGGCAGGCGACGAGGTCGATCCCAATGAAATCCGTTATCTGATCAGTTGGGTAGCACCCGATGAGATTGCGCGTTATAGCAATCTTGAGGTGCTTTTTTCGATTGGCGCTGGCGTTGATCAGTTCAAGCCGGGAACTGTGCCAGAACACGTCAAGCTCGTGCGTATGGTCGAGGACGGCATTATCCGCATGATGCAGGAGTATGTGGCGATGGGCGTACTAACGCTCCATCGCGAAGCTATTGCGTATAGAGAGCAGCAGAAAAATGAGGAATGGCGCGCGTTTGCGACGCCACAGGCCAGTGAACGCCGGGTTGGTTTCTTAGGGCTGGGCATGCTCGCACAAGCTTCCATTGAAAGGCTGCTTCCATTTCAGTTTCCGCTGTCCGGTTGGAGTCGCAGCCGAAAAGACATTGCAGGCGTTGAGTGTTTTTACGGTGAGGGTCAGTTTGCGAGCTTCCTGCGGCAGACTGATATTCTTATCTGCCTGCTGCCGTTGACCGACGAAACACGCGGTATTCTGAATGCCGATCTGTTTGCCTTGCTACCAAAGGGTGCGCGATTGCTGCATACGGGGCGTGGGCCGCAGCTTGATCAAAATGCACTGATCGAGGCGCTTGATAGCGGCCATCTTTCAGCAGCCATGTGTGACGTAACTGATCCCGAACCACTTCCTGCGGGGCATCCACTCTGGTCGCACCCGAAAGTGCTTATCACACCGCATATCGCGTCCGTTACGCAACCACATACGGCTGCAAAATCTGTCATCGAAAATATCCAGCGTCATCTCGCTGGAGAAGAACTGATCGGCCTGATCGATCGCACACTTGGTTATTAACCCAAAGGGGAATGCTATGTCACTTCTGATTACCATCGATCCAAATCCTGATTTTGCACCGAAAGAAGCGCTGCCAACCGAGGATCGTCTGATCTCTGGCGCGCCATCGTTCAAAACTTGGGCGCAGGATGCTTCGAAGAATGATAAGGTTCTGACAGGTGTTTGGGAAGCAACGCCGGGCGAGACCCATTCCATCAAGGGTACGACGCTTGAGTTCTGCCATATCCTGTCTGGCCTCGTTGAAATCGAAGAAAAAGACGGTGAAACCAAGACCTATCGCGCAGGCGACAGCTTTGTCATGAAGCCGGGCTTTGTTGGTATCTGGCGGACGATTGAAACCGTACGCAAGATTTACCTCTGCGTTTATGAATAAGCCAGAATAATCCGCCGCATAAAGCCCGCCTGACGCGATTGAAAACCGCCAGGTGGGCTATTCTTGATCAAAAATGCGGTGCCTCCGGCACTATACTTTTCTCAAAGAAAGTACGAGGTGCGCCATGACTTTAAGCTTCGATCCTGAAACGCTCGAACTTCCGTTTTATCATTATATCGGTGGGGAGCGCGTGGATGCCACAGGTGGCCTTGAAATGCGCAGGCCTTCCGATGGCAAGGCCTATGGTGATTGCCCGATAGCTGATGAGGCGCTGGTTGATCGCGCAGTACAAAATGCCAAGGCTGCGCTGAAATCGAGCGGATGGTCCGATACGCTGCCACGCGAGCGGTTGAATGCGCTGCATCGATGGGCTGACCTGATCGAGCAGGAAGCATTGACGCTGGCGCGTATGGAAGCGGTTTCTTCAACCCGACCGATTGCGCATCTTATCGAAGGCGACATCGCAGTTACCGCCGAACAGATCCGCTTTTTTGCTGAATTTGCCGATAAGGAAGGCAGCGAAGTCGTTCCGACAAGCGCCAACACATTTGGTATGACTCTGAGTGAGCCCTATGGCGTGATCGGTGCCATTACACCATGGAACTTCCCAATCTCTATGGCGGGCTGGAAGCTTGGACCGGCACTGGCGGCAGGCAATGCTGTTGTTCTTAAGCCTTCAGAGATAACGCCTTTCACCACACTCTATATCGCTGAACTTGCGGTTAAGGCTGGCATCCCCGCTGGCCTTATTAATATCGTCTTGGGTGATGGTCCGACGACCGGCAATGCTATTACCGGGCACTCGGATATTTCAAAGGTCAGCTTTACAGGGTCAACGGCGGCGGGTGCTGCTATTATGCAGAATATCGCGCGAACTGGTGTTAAGCCAATGACGCTGGAGCTTGGCGGAAAAAGCCCGCAGGTGGTGTTCGCCGATGCGGATATCCAACTGGCTGCCTCTGCTATTACGCGCGGAATTCTAAGCAATGCCGGACAGGCCTGTGTCGCTGGCTCGCGTCTTATTGTTGCGGAAGAAATTGCCGATGCGCTAAGCGAAGCCATTGCGCGGCATATGGCTAATATCAAGCCGGGCGTCACATGGGACGAGAACACACAATATTCGCCGATCATTTCCGAACGTCAGATTTGCCGTATTGATGAGATTGTGCAGAAGGCAGTCAAGCTCGGCGCACACAGTGTTGTAGGCGGAAAGCGGATGGATCGCGAGGGCTATTATTATGAGCCTACACTGCTTCGCGGTGTCGATGAAAACTCTCCAGCCGTGACCGAGGAAATTTTCGGTCCTGTGTTGACGCTTCAGACATTCAAACACGAGGAAGAGGCGCTCGCCCTTGCTGATCACCCGATTTATGGGCTGGCAGCGGGTCTTTTCACGCGGGATCTGTCGCGCGCACTTCGCGTCACCAAGGCTTTGCAGGCAGGAACAATCTGGGTCAACCGCTATGGCCGCTCACGCGATCATATTCTGCCAACTGGCGGCTATAAAAGCTCTGGTATTGGCAAGGATCTCGGACGCGATGCCTATCTCGCAAATCGCAAATCCAAAAGCGTGCTTATCGATCTCTAGAGGGAATTCTTGATGACAACTTATTCGATTGCTTTGATCCCGGGTGACGGTATTGGCAAGAATGTAACTGATGCAACATGGCAGGTTTTGCAGGCAGCTTCAAAGCGCAATGGCTTTACGCTTGAAGGCACAAACTTTCCTTGGTCATGCGAATATTATCATGAAAAAGGCTCCATGATGCCTGCGGATGGCATCGAGACATTGCGCAAGTTCGATGCGATTTATCTCGGCGCTGTTGGCTGGCCTGCTGAGGTGCCGGATTCTGTTTCGCTGCATGGTTTGCTGCTACCGATCCGAAAGGCGTTTGTGCAATATGCCAATATCCGTCCGCATCGTCTGTTGCCGGGTGTGACAGGTCCGCTGCGTTCTGAAGGCTTTGATATTCTTTGCATTCGTGAAAACACAGAAGGTGAATATTCGGGTGCCGGTGGGCGTGTGCATTCCGGCACGAAGGATGAAGTTGCTGTCGAAACTGCGATTTTCACTCGCACGGGTGTTGAGCGTATTATCCGCTTCGGCTTCGAGCAGGCACGCTTGCGTCGCAAGAAGCTTGCTTCGGTTACCAAGTCCAATGCGCAGAAATATTCGATGGTTTTCTGGGATGAGGTGACAAAGGATGTCGCCAAGGAATATCCTGATGTTGAAGTTTCGCATTACCATATTGATGCCATGGCAGCGCGCATGGTGATGGCACCGGAAAGCCTTGATGTGATCGTGGCGTCCAATCTCTTTGGCGATATTCTGACTGATCTTGGTGCTGCCATTCAGGGCGGCCTTGGCTATGCGGCTTCTGCCAATATCAATCCTGACCGCACAGCGCCTTCGATGTTTGAGCCAGTTCATGGCTCTGCACCTGATATTGCGCATCTTGGCATTGCCAATCCAATTGCAGCGATCTGGTCTGGCGCAATGATGCTTGAGCATCTTGGCGAGCATCAGGCTGCGAAAGATGTGATGGCGGCAATTGAGGCGGCTACGGCGCAAGGTATCGGAACAGTTGCGGGCAGAGACAAAACGGATGCCATCACGCAGTCCGTACTTGCTGCACTTGCATAATAAGGGAACGTAAAGATGTTAAAAGATCACGGCCTTTTCAGGCAGCAGGGTCTCATTGGCGGTGTCTGGCAGGATGCCGCTTCCACCGCGACTTTGGATGTCACCAATCCGGCAAGTCTTAGGGCTTTGGGCACGATCCCCGACATGGGGATCACGGAAACGCGCGCGGCAATCGACGCAGCGGCAGCTGCTTTCAAGCCGTGGAAAAAGAAAACCCATGCGGAACGTGCTGCCTTGCTGGAACGCTGGTTTGCACTGATGATTGAGCATGAGCAGGATCTTGCTCTGCTGTTGACGCTGGAACAGGGCAAGCCTCTCCCTGAAGCGCTCGGCGAAATCCGCTATGGCGCATCTTTTGTGAAGTGGTTTGCAGAGGAAGCGCGTCGCATCGATGGAGGCAGCATTCCTTCGCCAACCGCAGATCGTCGCATTCTTGTTTTGAAAGAAGCGGTCGGTGTCTGTGCTATCATCACGCCGTGGAATTTCCCCAATGCGATGATTACGCGCAAAGTGGCACCGGCACTTGCGGCTGGCTGTACTGTCGTTATCAAGCCTTCAGAGTTTACGCCGTTTTCAGCACTAGCGCTCGGCGCACTTGCAGAACGCGCAGGCATACCGGCAGGCGTCATCAATATTGTCACTGGTATGCCGAGCGAAATCGGCAACGAGCTGATGGCCAATGAAACGGTGCGCAAGATCTCCTTCACTGGCTCAACGCGTGTCGGTTCGCTTCTGATGAAGGGTGCTGCCGACAGTATTAAGCGCTTGAGCCTTGAGCTTGGCGGCAATGCGCCATTCATAGTGTTTGACGATGCTGATCTGGATCAAGCGGTTGAAGGCGCTATCGCCTCTAAATTTCGCAATGGCGGACAGACCTGCGTTTGCTCAAACCGCATTCTGGTGCAGGCAGGTATCTACGATGCTTTTGCAGCTAAGCTTTCAAGCCGCGTTGCGCAGATGAAAGTCGGCATTGGTACCGAAGAAGGCGTTGTGATTGGCCCGATGATCAATCATGCGGCGATTGAAAAGATCGAACGCCATGTGAGCGATGCTTTGGGACGCGGTGCAAAAATTCTCGCACAAAGCGAGACAATGCCGGAAGGTCGACAATATGCGCGGCCGATCGTGCTGGGTGATGCAACAACCGATATGCTTCTCGCATCCGAAGAAACGTTTGGACCCGTTGCACCGCTTTTCCGCTTTGAAACGGAAGAGGAAGCGATTGAAATTGCAAACGGCACGCCATTCGGCCTTGCGGCCTATTTCTTTACCGAGAACCTGAAACGCTCATGGCGTGTGGCAGAAGCACTTGAGTTCGGTATGATAGGCCTCAAT
The DNA here is from genome assembly GCF_002252445.1 of Brucella thiophenivorans. Taxonomy (GTDB): domain Bacteria; phylum Pseudomonadota; class Alphaproteobacteria; order Rhizobiales; family Rhizobiaceae; genus Brucella; species Brucella thiophenivorans. The sequence goes on along the minus strand of NZ_NNRJ01000054.1, from coordinate 8,687 downwards.
ACAGGTGCTATCTCAACTGAAGTCGCACCTTTTGGCGGTGTCAAGCAATCGGGGCTTGGCCGTGAGGGATCAAAGCTCGGCATTGAAGAATATCTGGAGATTAAAACACTGCATGTCGGCGGGCTGTAAGAATACAAAAAGGGCGGTTTAACCGCCCTTTTTTGTATCTTGAATTTACTGAAATTTGTCGAGCATTTTGTAATAGAAACCAACCATCGGCAGAAACCAAGGCTTGCCGGAATAGCCCGGAATGGTAGGCCAATCGAGACCAGAAATCGGATTGTTGTCGCCACGCCCCAGGATCGCGTCGGCAAGATAAATGCCCATCTGGGTCGACATCTGTGCGCCATGGCCAGAATAACCCATTGCATACCACACGCCATCTGCAAAGCCTGCGCGTGGATAGCGATCCTGCGTCATGTCGACGAGCCCGCCCCAGCAGTAGTCGATTTCAACATTGGCTAGATGCGGGAAAATCTTGACGAGGCTCTCGCGCAAAATTGCGCCGCTCTTGTTGTCGGACCGCTGGTCGGAGGTAGTCGAGAAACGTGCGCGACCGCCAAAAATCATGCGATTATCGGGTGCAAGCCGGAAATAATTGCCGATATTCATCGATGTTACATAAGTCCGATTGCCGGGCATTGTCGCAGCAATTTCGCTTGGCGTCAGTGGTCGGGTCGCAATAATGAAACTGCCAACGGGAATGATGCGCTTGCGGAAATAGGAGAAACTGTCTGTCGTGTAGGCACCGGTTGCCAGAATGACATTTTCAGCGGTCACAGTGCCGCGCGATGTCACGATCTGATGCTTGTTGTCGAGTTTTTTCCGCTCAAGGACCGTGGTGTTCTCAAAAATAATCGCACCGTGACGGGCGGCAGCGGCAGCTAAGCCGGTTACATAGCGTCCCATATGCATCATGGCGCTTTTCTTTGAAAGCATGGCACCATGGAAATCATTTGACCCGACTTCACCCGATAACTGATCGCGGCGTAGAAGTGCTGTATCAGGATCAACTTCCGCATGAATAGATTCGAAATTGCGTGCAAGGCTATCAAAATGGGCTGGCTTGGAAGCCAGTTTCAGCTTGCCTGCGCGTCGGAATGAACAATCGATATTTTCCTCTGCAACGATGCGTTCAATCGTGTCAACTGAATCGTCAAAGGCTTTGTAGAGAGCCTTGGCACGTTCTGCGCCAAGGTGTTGTTTTGCAGCGATAAAGCTGTGTGCGAGACCATTGTTCAAATGGCCGCCATTGCGTCCCGAAGCGCCAGAGCCAACAAGCCCGGTTTCAAAGACGGCAACGCGGCTGCCCGCCTTGGCAAGATGCAATGCAGCCGAAAGCCCGGTGAAGCCTCCGCCGATGATGGCAACATCATAATGCCCTTCCGGCGGGTTCTTTTCCGCATCGGTGAAAGGCGGTGTTGTGTCGTGCCAGTAGGGTTTAAATTGCATCTTGCTAAGCCTTATTTACAGACCAACTACACCGGCGAGGCCGGAAATATCCTTGATTTCGGTATAGCCGTAATAAGGATTTGCAGGCTCGTGACCACGATTGACCCAGACCTTGTTCTTGATGCCGAGATCATGAGCCGACATCAGATCGTAGCGGAAGGATGACGAGACGTGCAGAATATCCTCCGGATTGGCGTTAAGCTGGTCGAGCATATATTCAAATGCCTTGAAGCGCGGCTTGTAAGCCTGTGCCTGCTGGGCTGTATAAACGGCATGGAACGGAGCGCCGAGCTTTTCGACATTGTGGTGAATCTGCTCATTCATAGCGTTTGAAAGAATGACGAGCGGGATTTCCTTGGCGATCTTGGAAAGACCGGCTGGCACGTCCGCATGCGGCCCCCAGGTTGGAACGCGTTCATAGACTGTGCGCGCATCTTCTGCCTTGAACGTGACATTGTTCTTCTTGCAGGTGCGTTCAATCGCATTGTGAACGACTTCATTATAAGGCTTCCAGTCGCCGAGGATTTCATCAAGACGATAGGCTGCAAAATTCTTGATGAACTGCTGCATGCGCTCTTCATCAAGCTGCTCGCCATAAAGATCGCGTGCGGCTTCCGCCATCTGGAAATTGGTCAGTGTGCCGTAGCAATCGAAGGTGATGTATTTTGGTCTAAACTGGGCCATGATTTGATCCTTCCAAGCCTTGCAGGCACTGCTGTGCCGTTCTCATACATCATAATGAGCGGCGAATGGACTAATCACTGCATTCATATCCGTGCAAAGCAGATTGTTTCGTATCTCGATCAAGCTTTGGCAGAGAGTTTCGTCTGGTATGCATCGATGTGGGCACAGGGGATTGGTTTGGGCCGCTCTACGATATATGGCGCGGCATAAGATGCGGCGGCGGTATCGAAGGACAGTGAAAATTGACTGGATATAGATGCTGGTCGGGATGAACTGCTGCGCGCATCATTCTAATTTGAACCTATGAAAAATTCTGCTCGGAAATAGCTATGACCGCCTCGCAAATCACTCTTGGAACGATGACGCCAGATCATCTTGATGGTGCTGTTGTTCTGTCTCAACAGGCTGGCTGGCCGCATCGTCGCGAAGACTGGGCCTTTGTACTGGCGCTTAGTAATGGCGTGGTTGCGCTTGTAGATGGTCGTGTCGTTGGTACCGCAATGTCCACGCCATTAGGCGGCGGTACTGCGACCGTCAATATGGTTATTGTCGATGAAGCCATGCGCGGGCGCGGTGTTGGTCGCAAGCTGATGCAGGCAGCACTTGATGCAGCCGAAGGTCGGACATGTTTGCTGGTTGCTACACAGGATGGCCTGCCGCTTTATGAAAAGCTGGGCTTTATAGCCAACGGCGAAATCATTCAGCATCAGGGGTTGGTTGCAAAGGTTGATGCGCCAGGTGGCATCTCCTGGGCTGCGAGCGATGATTTTGCGCGTCTCGCGGAACTTGACCATTCGGCAACCGGCCATAATCGCACGAATATCATGCAGCTTTTGAAAGAAAGCGCGCAATTTTCGGTCATCCGCAAAGGCGATCAGGTCGAGGCATTTGCCGGCATTCGCCCCTTTGGTCGTGGGCTTGTTATTGGTCCGGTCGTTGCAAAGAGCAGCGATGATGCGCGTTCACTGATCGATTTTTTGCTTTCGCAGCATGCAGGTGAATTTGTTCGCGTTGATACAAACATTGCGACAGATCTTGGCCCTTGGCTCACCGAGCGCGGACTTGTGCATGTCGGCGGTGGCATAACAATGCGCCGTGCAGTTCGGCCAGTTCAAGAAAATAGCGGCAGTGAATACCGCACATATGCGCTTGTAAATCAGGCATTAGGTTGATTTGGAGAATATCATGCTGAGCAATTCGTTGATCGAACTTGATCGCGCCCATCTGGTGCATCCGGTTTCATCGTTCCGCAGTCACGAAGCCGCTGGCGTGCGTGTTCTGAAGTCCGGCAAGGGTGCAACCGTTACCGATGCTTCGGGTCATACACTGCTCGACGGTTTTGCTGGTCTTTGGTGCGTCAATGCCGGTTATGGTCAGGATAGCATCGTTGAAGCAGCCACCAAGCAGTTGCAGGAACTTCCATACGCAACAGGCTATTTCGGTCTGGGTTCAGAGCCTGCTATTCGCTTGGCCGCTGAACTGGCCGAGCGCGCGCCCGGTGATCTCAATCACGTCTATTTTACGCTTGGCGGTTCCGATGCTATCGACAGCACGATCCGCTATATCCGCTACTATTATCATGCCAAGGGTACGCCGCAGAAAGACCAGTTCATCTCGGTTGAATACGGCTATCACGGCTCCTCCACTGCCGGTTCAGGTCTGACCGCACTTCCTGCATTCCATGCGGGCTTTGGCGTTCCATATGACTGGCAGCATAAAATTCCATCGCACTATGCCTATCGCAATCCGGTCGGTACAGATCCACAGGCGATCATTGATGCCTCTGTTGCAGCCCTTCGCGCCAAAATCGAAGAGCTGGGTGCGGAACGCGTTGCAGCATTTTATGTTGAGCCTATTCAGGGTTCGGGGGGTGTGCTTGTGCCGCCCACCGGCTGGCTTAAGGCGATGCACGCGCTGTGCAGGGAATATGACGTCCTGTTCATCGCTGATGAAGTCATCACAGGTTTTGGTCGCACGGGTCCGCTTTTTGCCTGTTCCGAAGATGACGTCGTGCCGGATTTCATCACCACGGCCAAGGGACTGACTTCCGGTTATGTGCCGATGGGCGCGCTCTTCATGTCTGAACATGTCTACAACACCATCGCAGATGGTGCCGGTAAGGCTGCTGTCGGCCATGGTTATACCTATTCTGCGCATCCGGTGAGTGCGGCAGTGGGCCTGGAATGCCTGCGCCTTTATGAAAATGGGTTGCTGGAAAACGGCCGCAAGGCTGGCGAACGCCTGATGGCAGGCTTGCAGTCGCTTGCTGATCATCCGCTGGTTGGCGATGTTCGCGGTCGCGGTATGCTGGCAGCCATCGAGTTGGTAACTGACAAGGAACGCAAGACGCCGCTTCCCGCAGCTGCCGATCCCGCACGCCGCATTTTTGATCGTGCTTGGGACAATGGTCTGGTGATCCGCGCCTTTGCGAATGGCGTGCTTGGTTATGCACCGCCGCTTTGCTGCACTGATGAAGATATTGATGCGATTATCGAACGCACACGCAAGACACTTGATCTGACGCTTGCTGATGAAGACGTTCGCGCAGCGATGAAGGGATAAGGCATTGCGGGCAGCGGCATGAGGTTGCGAACCGGAATTTCGTTAACGCACGAGATTCGCAATATTATGCTGCTGCTCTTCATCAATTCAGCGCAATCAATGCGCATGTTCGTAACAAACTAATATCGCTGCAAAAGGTGAAGACGAGAGGCGATCTACTGGATTGAGTTTGGATGATCGAATAACGCGCGTCAGGCGCAGGGCAGTTCCTTAACTCGCTATGCTGTTTCGTTCGCACTTTAATTCAGCGTTGTTACGACTGAATTTCTGAACACGGTGTAACCGGTGACAATAAACCGGCCCACCCCATGTAACTGTTACAATCAAGGGGAATTGCTATGAGCGACAAGATTAACAATTGGACTTCGTCTGACGACCGGATGATCGAGAATGCAATTCGTCGCGGGGCAACCCGGCGTGAATTGTTGCAAATGTTGCTGATGGGTGGTGTTGCGGTTGCAGCTGGCACGACTATCCTGGGCCGCGCGACTTCCGCATATGCTGCGACGCCGGTCAAAGGCGGCTTCATCAAGGCCGCTGGTTTTAGCGCCTCCACTGCCGATACACTTGATCCTGCCAAGGCTTCAAACGCCACCGACTATGTGCGCTGCTGTGCGTTTTATAATCGCCTGACCTTCCTTGATGGTAAGGGCGAAACACAGATGGAACTTGCTGAAAGTGTTGATAGCACAGATGGTAAGGTCTGGACCGTCAAGCTGCGCAAGGGTGTAACGTTCCATGATGGGAAGTCGCTGACTGCTGACGATGTGGTGTTCTCACTCCAGCGCCACCTTGATCCGGCTGTCGGCTCCAAGGTCAATGCGATTGCCAAGCAGATTACTGGCGTTAAGAAGATCGACGACTCCACAGCCGAGATTACGCTCGAAAGCGCGAATGCCGATCTTCCAACCATTCTTGCGCTACATCATTTCATGATTGTTGCAGACGGCACGACTGATTTCTCCAGGGGTAACGGCACAGGCCCGTTCGTCTGCAAGGAATTCCAGCCGGGCGTGCGCTCGATGGCCGCGCGCAACGAAAACTACTGGAAGAACAACGGTCCACATCTTGACTCGTTTGAGTTCTTTGCAATCTCCGATGAATCCGCGCGTATGAATGCGGTTCTTTCTGGTGACATTCATCTTGGTGCGAACCTCAACCCGCGTTCGCTGCGCGTGCTTGAAAACAATCCGGCTGCAAAACTCTTCATTTCCAAGCTTGGCACCTATACCAACCTCAATGTTCGTCTCGATATGAATCCGGGCGACAAAGCTGGCGTGGCCGAAGCGCTGAAATATCTCACCAACCGCGAAGTTATCCAAAAGTCCGTGCTGCGCGGTCTGGCCGAGATCGCCAACGATCATCCCGTGCCGGATACAAGCAAATATTTCAATGCCGAACTCAAGCAGCGCGAGTTTGATCCTGAACGCGCAAAATCATTGCTTGAAAAAGCCGGTGTGCTCGGTCAGGAGATCCGCATCACGGCAGCAGAAGCTGCATCGTCGTCGCTTGATTATGCTATGGTTCTGCAACAGGCCGCATCCACCATCGGTCAGAAAATCGCGATTGATCGTGTGCCATCGGACGGCTACTGGTCGAACCATTGGCTCAAGGATGCCGTGCATTACGGTAATATCAATGCGCGTCCAACGCCCGACATTCTGTTCTCGCTGCTCTATAAGTCCGACGCACCGTGGAACGAAAGCCAGTACAAGTCGGAGAAGTTCGACTCTATGCTGCTTGAAGCCCGTGGTTCTCTCGATGAAGCGAAGCGTAAGGAAATCTACGGCGAAATGCAGGGTATGATTTCCAATGAAGCCGGAACGGTCATCCCGGTTTTCATGTCGAATGTTGATGCCATTTCGCCAAAGCTCAATGGTCTTGAGCCAAATCCGCTGGGCGGCATGATGGGCTATACATTTGCTGAGCATGCCTGGCTGGAAGCCTGACCGTTCTCAGGTAATTTAGACAGAACTGTTCGGGCAAGACACAGGTTTTGCCCGAACTGATCGTTTCCCCCAAATATTGGGCTGCGCATGACCATGAAGTCGCCTTTGCTGAATCTTATCGCCAAACGCCTCGTCGTTGCATTCTTTACGCTTCTGATAGTTGCGTTTACGATTTTCTTTGCAACAGCGATGCTTCCTGGTGATGTGGCTGAAATTCTTCTGGGGCAGGCCGCAACGCCGGAGGCTGTTGCCGGACTTCGCCATGCGATGAATCTCGATCAGCCAGCTTTCCTGCGCTTTATTTATTGGTTGGGCAATCTTTTGACCGGCGATCTTGGCGTATCCTATGCCAATAATGTGCCGATTGCCGATCTGATCGGCAACAGATTGATGAATTCGCTCAAACTCGCAGGTGTTACGGCAGCAATTTCGGTGCCGATTGCATTGTTTCTCGGTATCACCGCCGCCATCATGCGCGGCACGATCTATGACCGGGTTGTTTCCATCATCACAATCTCGGTCATTTCGGTGCCTGAATTCATGGTCGCGACCATCGCCGTGATCGTGTTTGCTGTTTATCTTGGCTGGTTACCAGCACTGTCGATGGCCAATGAGGTGACATCGTTCTTGGGTCTTCTTAAAGTTTTCGCCATGCCGGTTATTACTTTGAGCTTTGTGATTTCAGCGCAGATGATCCGCATGACACGTGCAGCCGTACTTGAAACGCTCAACACACTTTATGTTGAAATGGCGCTTCTCAAAGGCGCATCGCGCTCGCGCATGGTGATGGTTCATGCATTGCCAAATGCGCTTGGACCAATCGTCAATGCGGTAGCACTTTCATTGTCCTATCTGCTGGGCGGTGTCATCATTGTCGAAACCATCTTCAATTATCCCGGCATAGCCAAGCTGATGCTTGATGCGGTTGCAACGCGCGATCTTCCTCTGATCCAGACTTGCGCGATGATCTTCTGTTTTGGCTATCTCCTGCTCATTACGATTGCGGACATCATCGCCATCGTTTCCAACCCGAGGCTGCGATAATCATGACCGCTTCCGTTTCAAGTCAGCGAAAATCAAAGTCTCCGCGCTTCGGATATAAGATCAATCTCGTTGGCACCGTGTCCTTCCTGATTATTCTTGGCTGGGCCCTTGTTGCCATTTTTGCACACTGGATTGCGCCACATCCGGTGGGCGAAATCGTCGATTTCGACTTCTTCGGACCAATGAGCGCACAATACCCGCTTGGAACCGATTATCTGGGCCGCGATATGCTCTCGCGTATCATTTATGGCGCGCGCTTTACCGTTGGTATTTCGCTGGCGGCGGTGGTTCTCGCCTGCTTTTTCGGCGTGACACTCGGCATGACAGCAGCGGTTATCGGTGGCTGGTTCGATTCAGCGCTTAGCCGTTTTCTCGATGCCTTAACATCCATTCCAAGCAAGATTCTGGCGCTGGTGATTGTTGCAGGTGTTGGCTCGTCCATTCCGATCCTGGTTATCACCATGGCAGTTATCTATACGCCCGGTAGCTATCGTTTCGCGCGTGCATTGGCCATCAATATCAACACGATGGACTATGTGACGGTCGCTCGCGCACGCGGCGAGAAGATCGGTTACCTTATCCGTTCGGAGATTCTGCCGGGGATCATCGGGCCAGTTCTGGCCGATTTCGGTCTGCGCTTTGTCTTTATCGTCTTGCTTCTGTCGAGCAAGCATCGACGTTGCGAAACAGAATATAGTTACGCTTTCCGAGCGGAAACGCTCAAAAAAACGCGGCACTGAAGTATCTTATGTGCCGCAAAGTGCGGCTGCGTCCTTCAATCCTGCACATCGCATCATGGATCAGGTCATCGAAGTGACCAAAATCCACAAACTGATGCCGAAGGAAGACGCGCGTAAAAAGGCGATTGAGCTGTTTAAGGCGCTGGCCTTGCCAAATCCTGAAACGATTGGCGACCGTTATCCGCATCAGGTTTCGGGCGGGCAGTTGCAGCGACTTTCAGCGGCAATGGCGCTTATCGGTGATCCTAAGCTGGTG
>NZ_NNRJ01000053.1 GCF_002252445.1 Brucella thiophenivorans | reverse complement strand
GGTTTTCGTGATGGCCAGATAATTGTCGGCGCTCAGGCCATCCTAGCTTTCGATGCCTGGAATGAGCTTGCGCTGTTGCAACGGGCGCCGTGGCTGGGCCGTTTGCTGGCGGCATCCCTGTTGCGGCGCGAAGGACTGACCACGAAGGCGCATCTGTTGGCTTTCAATGCCGGTCTGAAAACCATCCGCGTCGAACGGCACCGCCATCGCGATTTCGAAATCCGGCTCATCGCCAGTCTCGACGGGTTGGTGGCTGGGATCAAGCTCGGCTTCAAAGAGCACGACCGGTTGCTACTGGCGCGGCAGATGCTGGAGCTGAGGCTGAAGGGACGGCGCGCCTCGTCCAATCTGCCGGGCCTGATTGTGTTGATTTGCGCGACGAATTAAACCACTTTTGTGTCTCGCGGTGACCCAGTCCATCGTGAGGAATTTGCGGCTATTTAAAGACCCTGAATGTATTCCCGTGGGTCACAGTAAGACGCAAAAATGGATCAAATGACGGCAGAACTCGACAGCTTACCTTTGCAACATCTCACGCCGATATCCGAGTTGAATAGACAGAGCCTCTGCGTGTTTTACCACCAACGCTGCCATCTCCGGGATACGGTCATCTGTCAGACGACGTGGTGTGCTGGTCAAACTAAGTCCTGCAATAACGCGTCCGACCGGATTGCGTACGGGTGCACCTATGCAGCGCTCCGAGGCATCCATTTCACCATTATTGATCGAATAGCCGCGCTCTCGGGTGCGATGCAAGTCTTCGCGCAGTGCGACGGGGTCGGTTAGTGTCGACGTTGTATAGGCATGAAGTCCCTGGGCAATAACTCGTTCAATTACGTCGTCAGGTTGAAATGCCAACACGGCCTTACCCACTCCACTACAATAGCACGGTGAGCTTTCCATTATAGTTGTGGAATTGAACCGCCCCGCTCGACCGCCAGACGTGTGAGATACAAATATCATCTGGTTGCCGTCAAACACATACAGATGGCCCTTTTCTCCTCCAGCGCGGCTGAGCGACTCTACGACGTGGCGCGCATCGCGAGAAATATCCATACCGTTGAGTGCTATATTTCCGAGATGAATTAGGCGTAAACCAAGCCGATAGACATCTCGGTTTCGATCCTGTTCCAATAGTCCTGACTCTCGAAGAATTGCCACCCAACGATGGGTGGTCGAGCGCGCCATGCCAGTCAGTTCCGCGATCTCACTTACAGAAAGCTGACCACCTTTTACCGCAAAGCAGTCAAGAATACGCAGCATTTTCTCAGGTGCAGTGGAGGCAGATTGGGATAGATCAGGCATACTTTTTTCCAGGGCAGTTCCAACATCAAGCCATATCCGCATCTGTGCACAATATAGCAAAGTATGCAATAAGACGCCACATAATATGTCCTAAAAAATGAGACAAAGAGACTTTAAAAAAAATCCATACTATTGATATTTAACGATTTTATAAATTTGAGTTATCACATAATTGCGCTTATCTTTTGAGAATATAATTTTGGGAGAGGAATTATTTTACATGACTGTCGAGCTAAAAGGCATCATTCCAGCGCTTGTGACACCGTTTGATTCAGATGGTGAAATCAATGAAAAGCTGTTCCGCGCACATACTCGCTTTATTGTAGAAAAGAAGGTTCACGGCGTTTGTCTCGGGGGCTCTACAGGTGAAGGTTTTGCGCTTGATACCAATGAATTGGTGCGCCTGACTGATGCCGTTCTTGAAGAGGTCAATGGTCGCGTTCCAGTCGTGACGGGTATCATAGCAAACTCGACGCGCGAGGTTATTCAGCGTGCCAAAGCCCTCGAGGGGCGTGGGATCGCAGCGCTCCAAGTGACGCCTACCTACTATGTCTTTGATTACGGTGAAGAGGCGATGTTCCAGTATTTCAAGCGCATTTGGGAAGAGACGGGTATCCCGCTAGTGATCTATAATGTGATCCCTTGGAACCTGCTGTCCGCCGATCTAGTTATCCGCATGCTCGAAGAGATTCCGGGCGTAATAGGCATCAAGCAAAGTCAGGGCAACATTTCGCGCGCAGCTGAATTGGTAATCCGCGCACCGAAAGGTAAATCCATACTCGCTGCTATTGATGATCTGCTTTATCCTTGCTTTATGATGGGAGCTCAAGGAACGCTCGCGGCATCGCCGACCGCCGCACCGGGCCCTTGCGTCAGATTGTGGGATGCCGTGAAATCCGGTGACAACGATACTGCACTCAAAATCCATGACCGGCTGGTACCGTTCTGGCATCTTATGGGTCATTCTAATCTGCCAGCCTTGGTGAAATATTGTCTTGAAATTCAGGGTTGTGTCTCTGGCTTGCCGCGTCATCCAATGCCGGAGGCTTCGGATGAGCAGAAAGCCGTAATTCGGCCTGCTCTTGAAGCGTTGCTGGAGTTTGACAACTGATTAGATAAATCGTTCCGGTGTGTGGGAGTTCGCCGGAAAGCTAACAAAAAGGGAGGAGACATCATGACACGTTTTACGGATAAATCTCTGCGTGGATTTTCAGGAATGGTGAGCCGGCGCTCGGTCCTAAGAGGACTTGCCGGGGGCACTGCAGCTGCGGCACTTGGCCTGCATGCTCCGGCAGTTTTGGCAAACAAACGTCAGTTTGAAGGCGTCACACTTCAGGGGGCATGCTTTCAGCACGTTTTTCATGAACATGTGAAAGCTTATTTGCCAGAGTTCGAGGAAATGACGGGTATGACCGTCAATATCGATTTCCAGGCCTTTCCGGTTTATAATCAACGAATGGATTTAGAGCTGTCGACCGCCGGCAACAGCTATGACTTCATCAATATCACGTTTCCTTATTCCGGCCGATGGGTTGGTGCGGGCTGGCTTCACCCATTGGATGACTTCGTTGCTGATCCCAACTTGACTGAAGCGGACTGGGACGCTGATGATTTCGTTTCGGGCACTCGCGCACCCTTCTACAGTGCCGATGGCAAGACTTATGGCTTCCCATGGGAAGCTGGTGCTATGATGGCGGGGTATGCCCGTTTTGACTTAATGGAAGCTGCAGGCTTTGGCATTCCAGAGACACTAGACGAATTTGAAGCGATGAACAAAGAGTTGCATGGCCGAGACGGTCTGGCGGCCTACGTGAACGACAAACTGCATCACTGGAACTTCCCCCCCTATCTCATGAATTTTGGTGGTGGAGTCTTCCGGGGAGCACCCGAAGATTTGATGCCAATTCTCGACACTCCCGAGGCTGCGGAAGGCGCACAATATTACGCTGACCTGTTGTCGAAATATGGTGCGCGCGGCGTGCTTTCGTTCACCGACGACCAGGCTCTGCGGATGCAACTAAGCGGACAAGCAAACGCGCGCACCAATGCCATGGCTTGGGTACTGCCGCTCAGCCAGTCACCTGAAAGCAAAGTCAAGGCAACAACTCGATACGGAATGATCCCACGCGGGAAGGCGGGAAGTTTCCCTGGGTCAAACGCCAATGGATATGGGATTCCCGCCGAGGCAAAACAAAAGGAGGCGGCTTGGGCTTTTATCCAGTGGGCAACTTCGAAACCAACCTTCCGCAAGATCGCGCTTGAGCGTGGAGGCCTTGCGACACCGCGCCGATCCATCATTGACGATGTCGAGTACCGCAAGAAGCTTATGATCAATGGGCAGGATGTGGCGGCGCTTTATTTGCAGGTGTTAGAAGAGGCGGGCGAGGGCGGCTACATGAAATACCGCACAGCGCCAATATTTCCCCAAGTCGGCGATAAGCTGAATAAGGCGATTGAACGCATCGCCTCAGGTCAGATGTCGGCGGTAGATGCCATGAAGGCCGCACAAAGCGAGTCAATTGATGATCTGCGGAAAGCCGGCATAGCCCTGTGATCGTTTAACACCAGTTTCTGGGAGGAACCAAGCGATGAGCGAAGCAATTCGTGACGCGTCGGCCGGGCACACGCGCCTAACCTTCGCCAGCCAGCAAAGCAAATTCTTTTGGGCTTTGTTGACGCCAGTGCTCGTGGTGCTGGGAGTGGTAACACTCCTTCCCACTATTTACCTTCTAATCACGAGCTTTACGCCTCTGAGCCTGGCCACTCCTGGGACAGCGTGGAATTTTTCGAAACCTTTCGCAAACTACTCCCTGCTATTGAGTGATGCTCGTCTGCATAATAGCCTTTGGGTGCAGGCAAAACTTTCGTTCTTCACTGTGGCGCTGCAACTTGGACTGGGACTGACTATCGCTATTCTACTGAATATGCGTACACCTCTTATGAATGCTCTCAGGACTAGTTTTCTTATTCCGATGGTGTTGCCTCCGATCATCGTAGCCATCATCTGGAAAGTTCTATATTCACCAGATATTAGTCCTGCTTGGTGGCTCTTCGATGCTATGGGGTGGGTAGTCATCTCGCCCATTACAGACGCGAATTGGGCTTTGACCGCAATTATTATAGCAGATACATGGGAATGGTTTCCATTCACCATGCTCATAATCTTAGCCGCACTTTCGCAATTTCCTGAGGAACAGCGCGAGGCCGCTCGGATAGATGGTGCTACCTCTTGGCAGGTGACCCTATATATAACTTTACCGTATCTTAAGAATACGCTGCTGGTCGCTGGGCTATTTCGACTTATCGACAGTATAAAAACATTCCCGCTAATTTATATTCTTACTGATGGTGGCCCCGGAACTGTGACGGAAGTCTCAAATTACTACATCTTCTCCCAAAGCTTTAATTACAGCTATATCGGCTATTCGTCGGCGGTGACAATGGTTTTGGTAGCTATCGTACTTGTGCTGAGTTGGATCACCATCCGGCTTGTGTCTGGAGATCAGAAAAATGGCTAGACCCCCTCGATTTTTGTCGCGCTACGAGGTCATCTTCGCCAATACCGTTGTAATCCTACTGGCGATAATGACGTTGCTACCGTTTCTATGGTTCGTTGTCATGAGCTTCAAACCGGCAGACCAGATTTTTGCCGGCGTGGACGGGCTATTTTTTAAGCCGACGTTGGAGAACTACGAGGGACTGGTGACTGAGCGATTTATGCGCTCAATGTGGAACTCGATCGTTACCAGCACAGTCTCAACCGTCTTGGCACTAGTTATCGGTATTCCAGGTGCGTATGCGTTATCTCGTGCCTCGTTGAAACGTGATCGATCGCTTTCTTTGTTGATCCTCGCCTCCCGCATGGCGCCCCCTGTCGCCTTCGCTATACCCTATTTCCTTGTGTATCGGAATCTTGGGATTCTTGACACCAAAACCGGGTTGATCATTGTCTACCTCACTTTCAATCTGGCACTTGTGGTCTGGTTAATGCGGAATTTTTTTGATGCTACCCCGCGAGAGCTGGAAGAAGCGGCTTGGATCGACGGTGCCAGCCTTTGGGGCACTTTCATTCGCATCGTCTTACCAATGTCAGGTCCTGCGGTGGTAACAACAGGGATGCTTTGCTTCCTCTATTCATGGAATGATTTCTTTTTTGCTTTGACGCTAACCCGCAACAACGCAATGACAGCGCCTGTAGAGGTGGTTAATTTTATGAACTATGAGGGCTGGGAGTGGGGTAAGATCGCGGCAGGTGGTACGCTGATCATGGCACCGGTACTCATCTTCTCACTTCTTATGCGGAAATATCTCGTTGCCGGCATGACTGCTGGAGCTGTTAAGGGATGAGAAGAGCCGGAGATTTGTTTTAGTTTTTCCAAAGGAGAGGTCGCTATGAGTGGCGTGCAAATAAAAGACCTGCGCAAAAGCTATGGCTCAGTGAATGTCATTAAGGATGTAACGATTGACGTGCTTGACGGCGAGTTCGTCACTCTCGTCGGGCCGTCGGGTTGCGGAAAATCCACTTTGTTGAGGATGATCGCTGGGCTGGAAAGTATACAATCCGGGGAAATTCATATCGGAGATCGCGTCGTAAATGACTTGGCTCCGATGCATAGAGATATTGCTATGGTATTTCAATCTTATGCGCTTTATCCGCATATGACGGTTGAAAAAAACATGGGCTTCTCTTTAAAACTCAAAGGAATGCCGAAGGAAGAGATTGATCAAGCAGTAGGTCAAGCAGCAAAAATTCTTGGACTAGAAGAATACCTAACTCGGTTTCCACGTCAGCTGTCTGGCGGACAACGTCAGCGCGTTGCAATGGGGCGCGCTATTGTACGCAACCCGCGAGTTTTCTTATTTGATGAGCCACTCTCAAATCTCGATGCGAAGCTGCGAGTACAGATGCGGGCTGAGATCAAGGAACTGCATCAGCGCCTGAATACTACTACAATCTATGTTACTCATGACCAGGTTGAGGCCATGACTATGGCCGACAAGATTGTTGTGTTGCGTGATGGTCTCATTGAACAGATTGGCTCCCCCCTTGATCTATACGACAATCCAGTGAATATGTTCGTAGCTGGCTTTTTAGGTTCGCCTGCAATGAACTTCCTGCCTGCAAAGGTTACCAATACCGGCATTGTTGCAGAGGATGGAACACTCCTTGCTCCGCTAACCGCTGCATTAACAGAAGGTCAATCCGTTATATTTGGCATTCGCCCGGAGCATATCAGCCTTGGGGGTGAAGGTGTTCGCGCGCGCATCAGTGTTGTCGAGCCTACTGGTGCCGATACTATGTTGGTTCTCCACGTTGGTGATGCCCCGATAACAGTAACACTCCACGAGCGTGTGACGCTTAAAACTGGAGAAGAGGTCCGAATTAGCGTTCGCCCCGGCAAGGGCCACATTTTTGATGCAGCTAGCGGTGCTCGCCTTTGAGAATTAAAAGCGATGGGAGTTGGCCTCCAAAAGGAACTTGGCATTCGTGCAAACGCCGCAACCCTACCCCATGATCCTGAGGCTGAAATGGTAGATTATCTGCTCACGTAACGCCCCGAAGGGACAGGCTTGAGGGGGTCGTCAGGCGGCTCAACATCAACGCGCTACGTCGCTTAAAAACTGCGTTTCCTTCATTGTAGTGACTTTTGTCCAAACATGCTTCCGCTACCTAAAAGGAGCAAGGTAAACGCCGGCTCACCACCCAGTTCGATTGTTAATTCTGGAGAAGCTCATGTTTGACATTGCATGCATATCTGCAGTGGTTGCGCGGATACCTTTTGATCAAAACAACCACATCAATGATCCAAGCTTGAGAGGGTCTAAAAATGTTTTAATATGGGGTGTGAAAAGATGAGCGGACTTTTTGATCTGACAGGGCGCGTTGCGGTTGTCACGGGTGGTGCAACTGGCCTCGGTGCCGGCGCCGCGAGGGCACTTTGCACTGTGGGTGCACGCGTGATTATCTTGGGACGTAATGCCGACCGGCTTTCCGCCACAGCCGCCATTATCGGAGCGCGTGCAAAACCGTGTGATGTCACTTCTCGCAATAACTTACATTCGGTTTTCGGCGAGGTATTATCTGAAGAAGGTTCGCTTGATATTCTTATTAATGCCGCCGGCATCAATCTGCGTGGTGACTCTTTCAATTTCTCCGAAGACGACTGGGATCAAGTTCACGCGGTAAATGCCAAAGGCGCATTTTTTGCTGCCAGGGAGGCTGCCCAGCTGATGAGAGACGCTGGGCATGGCAAAATTGTGAACTATTGCTCATATGGCAGCGCTCGCGGTCTGAAGGGAAGTGTGGCATACGCTTCGAGTAAAGGCGGCCTTCGCCAAATTACTAAGAGCCTTGCATTAGAATTGGCCCCCTTCAACATTCAGGTGAATGGGATCGAGCCCGGTTGGTTCAAGACTGAGATGACAGGAGAGCTTTTCGACAATCCCGCATGGATTGAGCGCACCCGCGCACGCATTCCGGTGGGACGCATGGGTACGGTCAACGATCTTGACGGGTCGGTAATATTTCTTGCATCCCGGGCGTCGGATTATATAACCGGCATCATGCTTCCAGTTGATGGAGGCGCTCAAGCACATTAAAAACCCGTCTGAAATGACCGTTATGAGATATTGGTGTGTTTTATCATGTGAAAACTCGACACACGTTTTCGCAGATATTTGGAGATCCTCGTTCCGGGAAATTGGCCCTCCAGCTGAACCCTCGTATGTTTGGCAAGCGTCGACAGACAATCCAAAAAGCTTTTGCAAATAAATGTGATCGGCATAGTCAGGTGGAAAGCATGCGTTGGATCGATAAGATCGCAGGGCAACTCGTTCGAAGCGCTTGGTATCTGACGTTTTGATTTCAGTTCTCGCCTGAACTGTAGCCCGCACGTTTGAAAAGCTTTTAGTGCGCAAACGAAGTCCGCATCAGTTATCCTTACGGGCCTCGCCAACCTTGAGCTGAGCTTCCAATCTAGAATTTAGAACCAGCTTATCTTAGCAACGCAAAAATTACACTTGAGCGAATTCGTTCGCGCCAGATAAAATGATTCTGATTATTTGTATGAAGACATTGCGAGCTTTTAAAGCTTGAACGGCATGCTAGTAAAATCTGCGGTTGATCGTTTCTTCATCGGCTGAATTTCGCCAGCCGATGAAGCTTAATAACGGTCGAAGCACCCAGCTGTTTAAAGCATATCAACTAAAATCTGAAAGCCACGCTAAGGCTATCCTAAGTGAAGTTTTGATTTCACGCGCAATTTTTCAGGACCATTAGATATCAGCGCGCACGTTCTGCTTCTGGGTACCTAGACCTTCGATGCCGAGTTCGACAACGTCGCCAGCCTTGAGATAACGCGGTGGCTTCATGCCCATGCCAACGCCCGGAGGCGTACCGGTGGAGATGATGTCACCCGGTTGCAACGACATGAACTGCGACAGGTACGAAACCAGATGACACACGCCATAAACCATGGTTTTGGTCGAGCCGTCCTGCATGGTCTCGCCATTGACCTTGAGCCACATGCCAAGGTTCTGCGGGTCGGTAACTTCGTCTTTTGTCACCAGCCATGGGCCTGTTGGACCAAATGTGTCGCAGGATTTGCCCTTGGTCCACTGACCTGCACGCTCGATCTGGAAAGCGCGTTCCGAAACATCATGCAGCGTGCAGTAGCCAGCGACGTAATCAAGCGCATCATCTTCTGAGACGTATTTCGCGGTCTTGCCGATCACGATGCCGAGTTCCACTTCCCAGTCGGTCTTTTCCGAGCCGCGCGGGATGATCAGATCATCGTTCGGGCCAACGATAGCCGAAGTGGCCTTCATGAAGATAACTGGTTCTGGCGGAACGTCCATGCCGGATTCGGCTGCGTGGTCAGCATAGTTTAGGCCAATGCAGATGAACTTGCCGGTGCCTGCAACGCATGGGCCGAGACGCGGATTGCCTTCGACCTTTGGCAGCGCATTCACATCAAGCGAGCCAAGCTTCGCAAGTGTTTCAGGGCTGAGAACTGCGCCCGATAGATCACTGACATAGGCGGACAGATCACGGATATTGCCGTCTGCATCGAAAAGACCTGGCTTTTCCTGACCCGTTTCGCCATAGCGGAGAAATTTCATGATTGTCGCCTTTTTATTAATGCAAGATTTGCTGTAGAAACAGCTTGGTGCGTTCATGCTGGGGATTGTCGAAGAATTCGGCTGGCGAATTCTGCTCAACGATTTGGCCCTGATCCATGAAGATCACGCGGTTGGCAACCTGACGCGCAAAGCCCATTTCATGGGTCACGCAGATCATTGTCATGCCTTCATCGGCAAGGCTCACCATCGTATCAAGAACTTCCTTGACCATTTCCGGATCAAGCGCAGAAGTCGGCTCGTCAAACAGCATGACCTTTGGGTTCATGCAAAGAGCACGCGCAATGGCCACACGCTGCTGCTGACCACCTGAAAGCTGACCCGGATATTTATTGGCCTGTTCCGGAATTTTCACGCGCTTCAAATAATGCATGGCCACTTCTTCAGCCCGCTTCTTTGGCATTTTACGCACCCAGATTGGCGCGAGCGTGCAATTCTCCAGAATGGTCAGATGCGGGAAGAGGTTGAAGTGCTGAAACACCATGCCGACTTCGCGGCGTACTTCATCAATCTTCTTGAGATCATTGGTAAGCTCGGTGCCATCAACGATGATCTGACCCTTCTGGTGCTCTTCCAGACGGTTGACACAGCGGATCATCGTCGATTTGCCTGAACCAGATGGACCGGCAACAACGATACGTTCGCCACGCATAACTTTCAGATTGATGTCACGAAGAACATGAAACTCACCATACCACTTGTGCATGTTCTTGATTTTAATGACGGTATCAGCAGCCGCCTGAGGTACATTGCCTGACATTTTGGATCGTATGGACATAGCTCGTTCTCCAGCCATCAAAACAGCTACTCCGTAAGCGATGTTGAAATATCATTGGCAATTTGGATGACTGTGGGAGCAAGGCCAGCAAGTCTGGCATCTGGCATGCGTTCTGCCGGGCCGGACACACTTACCGCTGCAAAAACACGTCGGGTCGAGTCTCGTACTGGTGCACCGATGCAGCGTACGCCGACTTCGATTTCTTCGTCGTCGATGGAAAATCCCCGCGCTCGAATGCGCTCCAAATCTTCAAACAGCTTGTCTAGGTTAGTAATGGTATTGGCCGTGTAGCTGTGGAAACCTTCGCTTGCGATTTTTCTAACGAGTTGCTCGTCTTGAAAAGCAAGAAAAGCTTTACCAACGCTCGTGCAATAGGTTGGGGCGGCGCTGAGTGTCGTCAGACTAGAGGCGATCATTTCCTCGCGTTCGACACAGACCATTTGATGTCCATCAAACATATGAAAATGAATGATTTCTCCGGTCAATTGCTGTAATCGGGCTATATGAGGATGCGCGCGTGTTGCTGTATCAAGGCTTTCAAGAACACTACTTCCGTAATGAAACATCTTCATTCCGAGCCGATAGCCTTGCCTTCGCCCGTCCTGATCTAATAGGCCAACATCTCTTAACGAAGCCACGATCCGGTGAACCGTTGTCTTTGGCAAACCTGTTGCGTCAGATATCTCACCAACGGTCAGTGAGGGCTGTTTTCGCGTAAAGCTATCGAGCACGATTGCCATTTTGCGTAAAGACTTAGCACCGGTGTCACGGCTATCACTCCCAGATTCACTGGTGTCGATAATGCTCTGCTTTGCCATTTCTTTTTCCAAATCTATCTTCCTGCTAAAATTAAACGTGCTCGCTTTTCTAATTTTCCTGCAACTCTTTCCAGCACAAAGCAAACAGCAAAATAAATCAACGCGAGAACGCCAAAAATGATGAAGGGTTCGTTTGTTCTGATAACCACTTCGCGGGCAAGCTTTGTAATTTCGCTGATGCCGACGACAGAGACGAGTGATGTATCTTTGATGATGAGAATACTTTGTCCCAGCAAAGACGGAATAATTGCCATCAGCGTTTGAGGAAGCGTAATGTCCTTAAGACGCTGAAACAGGTTCAAACCCAGTGCGATGGCGGCTTCGTCCTGTCCTTTGTCGAGCCCCCGCAATCCACCCTTGATAATTTCCGTCATGTAGGCGCCGTGCGACAGTGAGAGCGCGATCACCGCTGTCGTTATAGGGCCAATGTCTATTCCGAATTCTGGAAGACCGTAATAGACAAGAAAGATGAACATCAGAAACGGTGTGCTTCGGAAAATGTAAACGTAGATAGTCACGATCAGGCGTGCTAACCGCCATGGGGATGTGGCCAGAATACCACCGATGATGCCGATGCCAAGAGCTGGGAAAAACGAAGCCACCATAAGATAAAGAACGATTGGAAGGCCGGTTAGAATGAGAGCGAGAGCGTCACCCGATATCGAGATAATTTGCGCCATGCTCATGCTCGCTTATGTTTGGAGAAACCTGCGCGGCTTTCATAAACGTCAATCACGACGTTCAAGGTTACGCAGATGATTATGTATAGAACACAGCTGACAAGATATGCCGGCAAAAACTGATAGCTTTCGTTGGCTACATCGTCGGCGGCTTTGGTGATTTCGAGAACAGCGATCGTGTAAAGAAGCGATGTATCTTTGATGAGCTGAACGAATTGTCCGGTGACAGCAGGTAAGATGACTGGAGCTGCTTGGGGGAGTATAACTTTTCGCAGTTGCAGACCCTGATTGAGGCCTAGCGCAGAAGCCGCTTCGCTTTGCCCTTTAGGAATCGCATTTAATCCGCCACGCACCATTTCAGAAATATAGGCGCCTGAATTAAACGTGAGTGCTATAACGCCGGTCCAGAATGCACTAAGAGTAATATCGCAGGCCGGCAGGCCGAAGTAAATGAAGTAAACTTGTACCAGCAGAGGTGTGTTGCGAACGATCGATACATACACAGCAATCATGCGGCTGAAGATATTTGAGCTCTGGAATCGCGATATGCCGGCGAAAACACCAATGATCAAAGCAAATGCTAAACCAAGTGCTGCCGCTGAGAGTGCATTTTTAACACCCGTAAGATAGGTGTCCTGATATTGTAGAAACAAATCATAAGCATCAGAAAACATTGCTTATCTCCTAGTGCCTCAGAATCTGTTCGAGAAAATTACGGGTTCGCGGCTCTTTCGGGTTTGAAAAAAACTGTTCTGGCTGGGCTATTTCTACCAATTGTCCTTGTTCTAAAAAGGCAATCTCATTGGCGATTTCGCGCGCAAAACCCATTTCATGCGTTACTACAATCATTGTCATTCCAGAATGAGCCAGTTCGCGCATGACTTCGAGAACCTCACCAACCATTTCGGGATCAAGTGCAGAAGTAGGTTCGTCAAAGAGAAGCATCTCCGGGTCCATCGCTAAGGCTCGACAGATTGCAACACGTTGCTGTTGTCCGCCAGAAAGCTGAACCGGGTAGGATTTCGCTTTGTCTGCCAGCCCAACACGCTCAAGAAGGGCAATGGCGCGTGCATCTGCTTCACTGCGACTGCGACGCAGTACACGACGTTGCGGTAGTGAAATATTCTCAGCCACCGTCAAATGCTGAAACAGATTGAATCTCTGAAACACCATACCCACTCGGCGATGCAGATCTTTGGCACGCATAGTGGATAGGTCTTCACCTTGGAGAAGCATCTTCCCTTCTGAAAGCCTGGGGGCGAGCCGGTTAATTGCGCGTATGAATGTGCTTTTTCCGGACCCTGAAGGTCCACAAATCACAAGAACATTGGACTTTTCAAGCGAGAGAGTAATGTTGCGCAATGCATGGAATTTGTCGAAGTGGAGACCAACGTCGCGAGCTTCAAAATAGGGCAAATGTAACCTCCCAAGTCTAGACGGATTAATTCTATCTAATGGCGACACGCTTGAAGGCGCGCCGCCAATAAGAGTGAATTATTGGAGGGTCATACGGCTACCGTCACCGCTTTCAGGGACGTAAGCGCCTATGCCAAGCAACTCAACCAGTTCCTTCCGGTCATCTGATACGCCGCTGTTCTTTTCAAGGAAATCTTTCTTCCAGGCATCGCCCGTCACCCAATACTTCTTGAGTGCGTCGAGTTCTCCACTTTCGGTAATTTTATCGAGGAAGAAGTCCAGATACTGTTGAGTATAAAAATCACCTGGTCGAACAGCAAAACCCCATGTGTCCGCGGTTATGAGCTGGCGCGGCTCGGTGAGAGCTTCAAATCCGTATTCAGGTTTAACGATCCCAAGGACAGCAAGGTCATTTAGAATTGCATCGACGCGATTTGTTTTTAGCGCCTGATAAGTGTCGACGTCATTTGGATATGTTTGCAATTCGGCCAGGGGGAAAAACTGTTTGGCGGCATCGACTGCATTCGTACCAGCTTTGACGGCAATCCTCTTTCCCGACTGATTAAGGTCTTCCCAGGATTGGTCTTTGTTTTCAGGCTGAACGATTGCAACCACGCCAGTCTCGTACCAATTGTTACGCGTAAACATAACTTGCTGCGCGCGTTTGAATGTTGTCGACATGCTGGTTGCCAGAATATCAGATTTGCGGCTGAGCAAGCCAGGAATGAGGCCTGCCCATTCAACGTTTCGCATTTCCAGATCGACGTCGAGTTTGGCAGCGATAAGACGATCAAGATCAATGGAAAAGCCCGCGGCATTACCGTTAGCATCGCGGAACTGCCATGGTGCAGCAGAGAGATCGTTCATGATAACAATCTTTTTTGCCTTCAGAATATCACCCAGCGTTCCGCGCGGGTCTTCCGCAGCTTTTACTGCCAATGTACCGAGACTTGTCGCGACGAGCGCACCCATAATAAGCTTTATTATTTTTTTCACTTTGTTCTCCCTTATTCCGTTATTCGGAATATATAATTTTCGCATATTAATAAACGCATAAAATTAGTAGATAGGCAATAACAGTGTTGACTATTTCATATTTTTTTATTTTACTATCGCCAACAGGTCTATATTCCGAATTGCGGAATAACGACATTGGAAAAATTGCACTGCTGGGGCTAGAGGAGCAGCTCTGGATTTTCACGGCCAATAAAACAAAAGAGGGAGATGGCTTCAGCGATTGGGGTTGTACCAATGCAGAAGGCTGTCATCAGGAGCATAAGAATGAACTTTCAGTCAGCGAACTGGCCGATAGCCGGAACCCCTGCTCGGATTAATACGATTGAGCTTAACCAGATTTGCGATATCGCCGATCTCGCTCGTGAGGATCCGGACGTCATTAAACTCTGGATCGGAGAGGGGGACCTTCCCACTCCCGCTTTTATTCGTGAAGCTGCAATCAATGCGCTCGAAAATGGGCAAACCCGTTACACCTATGCATTGGGTGTGCCTGCCCTTCGAGATGCGCTTGCGCGTTATCACAAGCGTCATTGGAATGTCGATCTCAGTCCAAACCGCTTTAGTGCCACTGCCGGTGGCGTTCAGGCCATAATGCAGGCTTTTCAGGCTGTGTTAAGCCCGGGAGACGAGGTGATTGTGCCCGTTCCGGCATGGCCTAATTTGATCGAGATTATTGGTATTCTTGGTGGGAAGGTTGTTCCTGTTCCATATCGCACCACAGAGCAGGGTGGCTTTTCGCTTGATCTCGAAGATCTATTCGCAGCAGTGACACCGCGCACGAAAGTCATTGCGATTAACTCGCCTTCAAATCCAACCGGCTGGATTATGCCGCGTGAACAGATGGTAGCTGTCCGGGATTTTGCACGGGAGCGCGGTTTGTGGATCGTTTCCGATGAAGTCTATTCGCATTTTACCTATGATGGCAGCCTTGCACCTTCGTTTCTTGAGCTGACAGAACCAACAGACCGGCTTCTGATAACAAATACCTTCTCCAAAAACTGGTGTATGACGGGATGGCGCGTTGGTTGGATCATCTATCCAGAAGGTATGTCGACGATCTTCGACAATCTCAGTCAATATAACACTACGAGCGTTTCGACCTTCAGTCAGTATGCAGCTGTCGCAGCTCTCGATCAGGGCGATAGCTTTATAAAGGAACTGGTCGCACGATCTACCAAAGGTCGCGAAATCATTTGTTCTACGCTTGATAAGCTCCCGAATGTACGTGTGTTTTGGCCTGAAGGAACGTTTTATTTCTTCTTTTCGGTGCATGGCATGAACAATGGTTACGATATGGCAAAGCGTATTTTGCGTGAGGCGAGCGTAGGAGTCGCGCCAGGCTCCGCCTTTGGGCCAGGTGGAGAAGCATTCTTGCGAGTGTGCTTTGCTGTAGATCCCGCCCTTATCGCCGAAGGGGCGGGGCGTCTCGAGACGTTTTTGAAGAAATTATAGGATTTTAAGCATTGGCAGCCGAAGCACAATCTTGGGTAACCGCTTAGTACTCAGCTGCCGCGCACATAATCCAATCGCATAAAATCTGGGAGAGAAAAGTGAAAAAGATCATCAACCGTCCGGTAGATATCGTTAGGGAAATGTTAGAAGGCTTGGTCAGAATTAATGCTGATCTGTCTCTGCTGGATAGCGAAAATGTGGTGATCCGGTCTGGGCTGCCTGTTTCAGATGAACGCGAAGTTGCAGTGATTTCCGGTGGCGGTGCAGGACACGAGCCCGCTCACGCAGGTTATGTTGGTGAAGGCATGCTGAGCGCAGCAGTCACCGGTGAGATATTCACATCACCAAGTGCCGATGCAGTGCTGGCAGCAATCCGCGCTACCGCTGGCCCAGCAGGCGCATTGCTTATTGTCAAGAATTACACAGGCGACAGGCTGAATTTTGGATTGGCTGGAGAGCTTGCGGCACTTGAAGGTATTCCGACGGAGTTAGTGGTTGTTGCTGATGACGTTGCACTTGCTGGTATAGTTCCTAATGAGCGCCGGCGTGGCATCGCCGGGACAGTTTTTGTTCACAAAATTGCCGGGGCCGCCGCCGCTTCGGGTAAGGCTCTTACAGAGGTCGCAGCGATTGCTCGAAGTGCCGCTGAACGTGTAGGTACAATGGGTGTCGCACTTGGCTCATGCACTGTTCCAGCGGCTGGAAAGCCGAGCTTTGAGCTCGGCGATCAAGAGATTGAACTTGGACTTGGAATTCACGGTGAAAAAGGCGTGGAGCGTGTCATCATGATGGCCGCCGACCAGCTTACAGACCGTTTGATTGATACAATTGTTGCCGACCGAAAAATACACTCTGGAGCGAGGGTTGCCCTGCTAGTTAATGGTCTTGGATCCACGCCACCTATGGAGTTGGCCATTGTTGCACGGCGCGCGCTTATCAGGCTGCGTGAGCTGAACATTGAAGTGAAAAGAGCATGGAGCGGAAACTTCCTGACTGCGATTGAAATGGCAGGCTGTTCGATTTCACTGTTGGAAGTTGATGATACTGCACTGCTTGGTTTAGATCACGAAACCGATGCGAGTGCCTGGCCTCGCGGTGGAAATGTTCCAAAAGAACTTAATGTCACGCTTGTACCGACCCAACCGGCAGTTCAAACGCTCGCTGTATCGTCGGTGCGATTTGATGCAAAGAAAGTTCAAGCCATTGCACTTTCAATCGCTGATGCACTCGAACAAGCCGAAGCTGAATTGACTGATCTCGACAGCAAAGCAGGCGACGGGGATCTTGGAGCGAGTATGGTGCGTGGTGCACAAGCTATTCGTGATTTGCCTGAGGCGTTATGGGCAGATCCCGCAAACGCCCTGATCACACTCGGCAATGGTGTACGCCGTGCGATCGCAGGGAGTTCCGGACCATTTTACGCGATTGCATTGACACGCGCTGGCCGTTCACTTGGTCTGGATGCTGTGTCCGGGGTTCCTGATTATAAAGAGGCACTACGTATTGCAACTGCCGCGGTCAGTGAAATAGGCGGAGCCAAGGCAGGCGACCGCACGATGCTTGATGCTCTTTTACCTGCCAGAGATGCGCTTGATGCAGCTGAACCTTCATCGAGTGCTAAAGACGCGTGGCACGATGCAGCTCACGCAGCTGAGGTTGGTGCAAAAGCTACGGCGGCAATGATGCCGCGACTTGGGCGGGCAAGTTATCTGGGAGAGCGTGCACTTGGGGTTCCAGATGGAGGAGCCGTTGCCGTAGCTATTTGGATGCGTGCGCTGGCAGACAGTTTGTAAGCGCGATCACCACCACCAAACGCACTAACAAAGAATTCACGTCGTCACGAGAATGGGCGAACCCTTTCGTGCGCCTTGATGAAACAGACCAGAATAGGTCAAACCTTGGGAAAAAGTTATGAATCTAGAAAACATCAATGGCATCATTCCACCAATCGTCACACCATTCACCGCTGATGGAGAAATCGACGAAGCCGCATTCCGCAATATCGTAAAGTTTAACCTCGACAAGAAGGTCCATGGGGTTTGCGTTGGCGGAAGTTCGGGCGAAGGTCATACACTGAGCGTTGAAGAATTCGCTCGTCTTATGGAAATTACTGTCGAAGAAGTCGATGGTCGTATTCCGGTATTAGCCGGCATTATTGCCAATTCAACACGTGATGCGATCCGTCGGGCAGAAGCAATTTCGCACCTGTCGGTCCAGGGTCTTCAGGTGACACCTGTCCATTACGTTTTCAAGCCAGATGAAGAAGCAACATTTGCACACTTCAAAGCACTCACCGAGGCTACTGACGTTCCGGTCATCATCTATAACGTCGTTCCATGGAACTATCTCAGCCCGGCACTACTCATTCGTCTCATGAAAGAACTGCCTGGCGTACAGGGCGTGAAGCAGAGCGCCGGAGATCTCAAGCTGATGGCTGATCTCATGCTAGGTATTCCCGAAGGCTGTAAAATCTACACCGCAGTTGATGCATTGCTTTATCCTTCATTTGCTCTTGGCTGCCACGGAACAATTGCCGCTAACCCGGCAGCAGTACCAGGTGTTTGTATTGCATTGTGGAATGCAGTGCAGCGCGGTGATCATGAGCGCGCTAAGGAAATTCATGAAGCTTTACTTCGTTTCTGGAATGCTATTTTCGCTGACAACCTGCCGGCAAATATCAAAACAGTAATTTCGCTGCAAGGCACTGAGGCTGGTCTTCCGCGTATGCCAATGCCGCAAACATCGGCCGCGCAGCTGGAAAACATCAAGCGCGAACTCAAGAACGTTCTGAAGTACGAAGAGGCTTAATATGATGCATGGACGTTCACTCCGAGCGTCCATGCGCTCATCGTCATAGTTGTGCAGGAGCAGGTTTTATTGGAACGGCCTACCGCTCCAAACTCGTTTCCAAATTGAGTAGTGGCTGACATATCAGCCAATACAATCTAAATTCCGTGGGAGGAAATTTATGTTTAAACTGATTTCGACAAAAGCGTTGGTATTAGGATTCGCGGCAGCCTCGGCGTTACCAGTTGCTGTTTACGCCCAAGAATGGCCAACACGACCAGTTCAGCTCGTAGTAGTTGCAGGTGCTGGTGGCGGTTCAGACTATACTTTTCGCTTGATGGCTGCTGAGCTTGAGCGCACCCTGGGACAGCCCTTCACCGTTGTCAATCAAGCTCAAGCATCGGGTATCGTCGGCTATACAGCTTATAAAAATGCAGCGCCAGACGGTTATACACTAGGCCAACTTTCGCCAATTGCTCAATTTTCTATGCTAGGGCAAGCCGATTTCAAAGCAGATGACTTCACACCCATTGCTCAATTCAATGCGGACCCTTCGGCGATCCACGTTGCTGGCGACTCTCAATACCAGGATCTGCGCTCGCTCGTCGCTGCTATTAAAGAAAATCCCTCGGCATTTAATATTTCTTGCGGGGGAACCTGCAATGCAAGCTGGGACATTCCATTCGTCTCCATGTTGCTGGGAGAAGGCGTTGATGTTAGCCAGATAAAATTGATCCCCGCTCAGGGTTCAGGCGCAGCTCTTCAGGAGCTGGCTTCTGGCGGTATTGACATTGTTCTCTGCTCGGTCCCTGAAGTGACCTCAATGGCTGATGCGGGAATCGTACGAACACTTGCCGTGATGAGTGCAGAACGCCTGCCAATTAACGACAAAATTCCCACTGTCGAAGAGGCAATTGGGACCCCTTATATTGGTGGAACGTGGCGTGGTATCGCGGGGCCAGCTGGACTCGATCCTGCTGTCGTTTCCAAACTCGAACAAGCTGTAGCTACTGCTGTTGAATCTGAAACATTCCTTCAAGGAATGCAAAACCGTGGGTTTGGCGTAACTTATCTCAACAGCGCTGATTTTACGACATTTCTCGGTGATCATTACAAGGAAACGGAAGTTGTGCTGAAAGCCCTCTCGGGGAAATAAGGACTGTTTTCTGTAATCACGTTAGTGCTGCCGGCGCTATGCGCCGGCAATCGTGTAATGTTGGGTGAGGATACGAGAATGACGCAGAGATTGGTTGGTGCTGGCTTTGCACTGTTCGGGATTGTGGTGGTTATAATGGCGATTCAACTACCGCAGCCATTAGCCGCTACACGAATAGCATATGGACCAGGCTTTTTCCCGCTATTGTTAGGTATTGTTATAGCCGCATCAGGAACATGGCTCGCTTTAGTAGGGGCCGGACGCGCGATTGATGAAGTTGAAGGTGAACGGTATTCTCTTCGGGCGTTTTCCAAACCTGCAGTAATTTGTATAGCAGCGCTGATTTACGTATTCTTCTCTCAGCAGGTTGGTTTTCTTATTTTGGCACCGATTATTCTGATGTCGCTTCTGCTTCTTGGTCGGGTAAATATTGGTCTTTCTCTCGTTATAGCTCTGGCAACAGCAATCATTGTTTACATCGTTTTTGCTAAAATTCTTCTCGTGCCGCTACCGCTTGGACTTCTCAGCCCATGGGGGAGATATTTGTAATGGACAATGTTGTTGCAGGACTCGGGCTTTTATTCAGTGTTGAAGTCATGCTTGTTATGCTGGCGGCTGGCATTTTCGGGCTTTTTATGGGTGCATTACCAGGACTTACTGCCACAATGGCGGTTGCGCTGCTTGTGCCGGTAACATTCTATATGGACCCCGTGCCGGCGATTGCAGCTATGGTAACCGCCGCCGCTATGGCAATGTTTGCTGGTGATATTCCGGCGGTTCTCTTGCGCATGCCTGGAACGCCAGCGTCAGCTGCCTACGCTGACGATGGGTATTCGCTAACTAAAACGGGTCAGACTCATGTCGCAATGGGGCTCTGTCTCCTGGCCTCAGCGATAGGCGGGCTTTTCGGCGCTCTCATTTTGGCCACCTTGGCACCGCCGTTGGCAATGATCGCTCTGCGCTTTTCATCCTATGAGTATTTTTGGCTTTGCCTTCTTGGTTTGACGACCACTGCCTTCATGATTTCGTCATCGCGGGTTAAAGGTGTCCTATCCCTGTCTCTTGGCCTTTTTACCGCTACCATTGGTATTGACCCAATTAGCGGTGTACCACGTTTTACATTTGGAAATCATAACCTCATCGGCGGTTTATCTCTTGTTCCAATCATGATTGGACTTTTTGCTATTGCCGAAGTCTTTCGATACTACGCTCGTAAAGAGCCTACGGTCCGTCTTGAACAAAAGGCCATTAAAGGTGTGTTCGAAGGTCAGGCCAGACTACTGTGGAAAGAGCGTCGGGCTGTTGCGCAGGGAAATATTCTAGGAACAATACTCGGAATATTGCCCGGAGCAGGT
>NZ_NNRJ01000052.1 GCF_002252445.1 Brucella thiophenivorans | reverse complement strand
GCAGTTGCGCTCCCACCTGGAACACTTCATCGCAGCTTACAATTTCGGACGAAGGCTAAAGACCCTTCGAGGCCTTACGCCCTATGAGTTCATCTGCAAACAATGGACAAATCAACCGGAACGTTTCACACTCAATCCGATCCATCAAATGCCGGGACCGAAAATCTAATAAACTGCTCGAGCGTGGTTGACCTCCAAACACGAGCGCAAAAGAGCTCCGTTTTCGGCCTGTCAAAGAAGCCTTCGCATGCTGCGTTATCTGGAGAACATGCCTTGCGGGACATTGAGCGGACCAGCTTCGCATCACCGATCCTCGATAGCCAACCCGGCCAGCGATAATGTGTACCGCGATCAGAATGCACAATTGGCCGCCTATCTGTACCTGTGACAGTTTCTATGGCGGCATCGAGCATCGTGTTGACCAATTGCGCATCTGGTCTCACTCCGATAGACCAGCTGATAACCAAACCATCGAAGCAGTCGATGATGGGCGAGAGATATACCTTGCCAGCCGAGATATGGCATTCAGTGATATCGGTCAGCCATTTCTCGTGTGGGGCTGTGGCCTGGAAGTCGCGATTAATAAGGTTCTCAGGCGCTGAACTGATTTTTCCCAGACAAGAGCGGTATCGCCGCCGCTTTGTTGTCGTAACGATCAGGTTCTCCTGTTTTCATCAAGCGCTGCACAACCTTCTCTGAGATTGTAACGGATTGTTTGGCTAATGACGCCTGTAGCCTGCGGTAGCCGTAGCATCGACGGTTGGCTTCGAAGATTTCGGTGATGCTTTGACGAATAGTGAGGTACTTGTCGGTGATCCTAACGCGGGCCCGATGATAAAAATATGAACTGCGCACCAGTCCCAACTGACCACGCAGATCGGGGAGTTGATAAAGATCTTTTAGGGTGTCAACCAACAGCATTTTCTCCCGATTACTCAGGAGTTGCAGATCGAGGCCCAGTTCTTTTTTTATGAGTTCGGTCGCTTTCTTCAAAAGGTCGTGCTCAAGCTGCAGTTTATGAATATCGTGTTGCAGTGTTTCGAGCTGGCGCTCTAATTCTTCTCGCTCTGGCACTGGCGGTGAGTTGTTCTTGCGTTTCATGATTGCGGGAGCCTCCGGACCAAGTAACTGGTTTTTCCAGTTATACAGGGTCGGTCTGCATACGCCGAGCTTTTCGGCCAGGGCCTGCGCGCTTTCTTGCCGATTATAAAGTCCGACAACACCAGCCTTCTTCAACGTCTCCGGATATCGCGGACGTCCAGTTCTTCCAGTGACAGCTTTACTAATTTCAGGAAATGCGTCACGAACCCATGCTGTCAACGTTGCACGACCTGGATAGCCTAAGGCGCGCATCGTTGCAGAAACACAACGACCATGCGTGCGGTAGTGCTCAACAGCCACTTCCTTCTGCGCCTGTGTAAACTTTGGGGCTCGGGGCGCAAATCCTAAACGCAGATCAAGATGGTGCTCATATTCAAAGTACCAGCCTTTCAAAGCATTCTTGCTTGGATAGCCCAACTGGCGAATAGTCGCTTTCGCCCGCTGGCCAAGCTTGATGTAAAGCGCAACTGCTCGCATCCGGTCTTCGTAGGAATACATGAACTACCTCATTGATAGTCCAAGTTTCGTCCGCACCGCCAAAAATATTCTGACTTTAAACACTCAAGCGATTTGTCAAAACATATATGACTTTTTTATTTTTCAGCCTTTTCCCCTCTCTCGAAACCCTATGCGCATGCGCCATATAATGCCCGCTGTGAAACAGGGACCCCATAGGCAATCAGGCGGGGGGCAATAGAAATGACTATGGATATCGCCGTGCTGGCTATTGGCATCGCATTCTTCGCAATGCTGTTTGGCTATTTGCGCCTTTGCGAGAGGCTTTGAGGAACCCGCCATGCTGATTGAATATATCGCAGGCGCCTTGGTCGCGGCTTTTGTTGCCGCCTACCTTCTTTACGCGCTCATTCGTCCAGAACGGTTCTGAATAAGCAGTTGATTTGAGCCTGATCAAGGCTTGGGAAAAACCATGACAATTAATGGATGGATACAGATCCTCATCTTTTGCGGGATCATCATCGCGCTCGTAAAGCCGCTTGGCAGCTATATGACACGCGTTTTCAATGGCGAGCGCACTTTCCTTTCGCCTGTCCTCGTTCCCATAGAACGGGGGCTTTTTCGCTTGGCAGGCACAAGCGAGCGCGAGGAACAGCACTGGACGAGCTATACCGCCGCCATGCTGCTGTTCAATCTTGCAGGCTTCCTGCTGCTTTATTTTTTGCAGCGCTCGCAAGGTTCTTTGCCTTTTAACCCGATGGGTATGAGCAATGTACCGGCAGACCTCGCCTTCAACACCGCAACGAGCTTTGTCACCAACACCAACTGGCAGAACTATGGCGGCGAAAGCACCATGTCCTACCTCACCCAGATGGCTGGTCTTACGGTGCAGAACTTCGTGTCAGCGGCGACAGGCGTGGCCATTGCCATTGCGCTCATTCGCGCCTTCTCGCGCAAATCCATGAAGACGCTTGGCAATTTCTGGGTCGATCTTACGCGTTGCGTACTCTACATCCTGCTGCCGTTATGCATCGTCATGACACTGGCTTTTGTGGCGCTTGGTGTGCCGCAGACGCTCGGCTCTTATGTCGAAGCCACCACGCTTGAAGGCGCGCGTCAGGTCATAGCGCTTGGTCCGGTCGCTTCCCAGCTTGCTATCAAGATGCTCGGCACCAATGGCGGTGGCTTCTTCAATGCCAATTCCGCGCATCCATTTGAAAATCCCGATGCCATTTCGAACATGATCCAGATGATAGCGATCTTTGCCATCGGTGCGGGCCTTACCAATGTGTTTGGCCGAATGGTCGGCAATGAAAAGCAGGGCTGGGCGATTTTCGCTGCAATGGGCGTGCTCTTTGTGGCCGGTGTTGCCATTTGCTACTGGGCAGAAGCTGCGGGCAATCCGCTCATCCATGCGCTTGGCATTGATGGCGGCAATATGGAAGGCAAAGAAACCCGCTTCGGCATTACCATGTCGGCGCTATTTGCAGTGGTGACGACAGCCGCCTCCTGTGGCGCAGTCATTGCCATGCATGACAGCATGATGGCGCTTGGCGGCATGATCCCCATGATCAACATGATGCTGGGCGAAATCATTATCGGCGGCGTAGGCGCAGGCTTCTACGGCATCATCCTGTTTGTTGTCGTGGCAATCTTCGTGGCCGGTCTGATGGTCGGACGCACACCAGAATATCTGGGCAAGAAAATCGAGGCAAAAGAGGTGAAGATGGCCATGCTCGCCGTTCTCTGCCTGCCGCTTTCGATCCTTGGCTTTACGGCAATCGCCACAATCATTCCGGCAGGTCTAAGCTCGATTGCCAATCCCGGACCGCACGGCTTTTCGGAAATCCTTTATGCCTATACGTCGGGCACCGCCAATAACGGTTCTGGCTTTGGCGGCCTCTCGGGCAACACGCCATGGTACAATATCACCATCGGTCTTGCGATGCTGATGGGCCGCTTTCTGGTCATCGTTCCGGCACTGGCAATTGCAGGATCACTGGTTGCCAAGAAGTCAGCACCCGAATCCGCCGGGACATTCCCGACCCATGGACCGCTTTTCGTCGGTCTGCTGATCGGTGTCATTCTCGTTGTGGGCGGTCTGATCTTCTTCCCCGCACTGGCGCTGGGACCTGTGGCTGAACATCTCGCGCTGATTAACGGGCAGACGTTCCAATGAACATATTCAGCAAGTTCAAAACTACTTTTTGCATCCATTCGGATGCACGGAGTTTTAGGCCGTCAAACCTCATTCTCCTCATCCTCGCAGCAGTGCTGATGATCGTGCTTGCTGCAGAATTTCTGGGTCCGCTTTTCTGGAGTTCCCTATGAGCAAGTCCCAATCCACAAGTATAATTGATGCCCGCATCCTCATTCCCGCCATCGGCGATGCTTTTCGCAAGCTCAATCCCAAAAGCCTTGCACGCAATCCGGTCATGTTCGTGGTGGCTTTGGTCTCCATGCTTACAACTGTTCTTCTGTTGAAGGACGTTGCGACCAACGGAGCCGATATCGGCTTTTCGTTCCAGATCGTGCTGTGGCTCTGGTTCACGGTGCTTTTTGCCAATTTTGCCGAAGCTGTTGCCGAAGGTCGCGGCAAGGCACAGGCGGAATCCCTACGCCGCACCCGCACGGAAACCCAGGCCAAACTGCTCCGTGATATAGGCCAGAAAGACTTTACGACCGTACCTGGCACAAGCCTCAAGGTCGGCGATGTGGTGATCGTTGAAGCAGGCGATATCATTCCATCCGACGGCGAAGTCGTTGAAGGTGTGGCATCCGTCAACGAAGCAGCCATCACAGGTGAATCCGCTCCGGTCATTCGTGAATCGGGCGGCGACCGCTCTGCTGTCACCGGCGGTACGCAGGTTCTGTCTGACTGGATCAAGGTCCGCATCACGGCGGCTCAGGGTTCAACCTTCATCGACAAAATGATCAGCCTCGTCGAAGGGGCTGAACGCCAGAAGACGCCAAATGAAATCGCGCTCAACATTCTGCTTGCAGGCATGACGCTGATCTTCGTTCTGGCTGTGGTGACAATTCCGAGCTTTGCCTCCTATGCGGGCGGTTATATTCCCGTCATCGTGCTGGTTGCCCTTTTCGTGACCCTCATCCCGACCACAATCGGCGCACTTTTGTCGGCAATTGGCATCGCCGGTATGGACCGTTTGGTGCGTTTCAATGTGCTCGCGATGTCTGGTCGTGCGGTGGAAGCTGCCGGTGATGTTGACACGCTTTTGCTCGACAAGACCGGCACAATCACGCTCGGCAATCGTCAGGCCACAGCCTTCATGCCGGTTAGCGGCGTGAATGAACTGGCCCTTGCCGATGCCGCACAATTGGCCTCGCTTGCCGACGAAACGCCAGAAGGCCGCTCCATCGTCGTTCTTGCCAAGGAAAAATACGACATGCGCGGCCGCGATATGCAGAGCCTGAATGCGATCTTCGTGCCTTTCACGGCGCAAAGCCGGATGAGCGGTGTCGATATTGATGGATCGTCAATCCGCAAGGGCGCGGTTGATGCCGTGCTCAAACATGCAACATCGGATGAGAAGACCATTCATGAACTGCAGGCCATTGCCGACACAATCGCCAAGTCCGGCGGCACACCGCTGGCGGTCAGCAAAGATGGTCGTCTGCTCGGTGTCATTCACCTCAAAGACATCGTCAAAGGCGGCATCCGTGAACGTTTCACCGAACTGCGACGCATGGGTATCCGCACGGTTATGATCACCGGCGATAATCCGATGACCGCAGCTGCCATTGCGGCGGAAGCCGGTGTCGATGATTTTCTGGCGCAGGCAACGCCTGAAAACAAGCTCGAACTCATCCGTGAAGAACAGGCCAAAGGCAAGCTTGTGGCGATGTGCGGCGACGGCACCAATGACGCGCCAGCCTTGGCGCAGGCCGATGTCGGTGTTGCTATGAATACCGGCACGGTCGCCGCACGCGAGGCCGGTAACATGGTCGATCTCGATAGCGATCCAACCAAGCTCATCGAGATTGTTGAGATCGGCAAGCAATTGCTGATGACGCGCGGCGCACTCACGACCTTCTCGATTGCCAATGACATTGCCAAGTATTTTGCGATCATTCCCGCGATGTTTCTCGCCTTCTATCCGCAGCTTGGCACGCTCAACATCATGGGGCTTGCAACGCCACAAAGCGCGATCCTCTCGGCGATCATCTTCAATGCGCTCATTATCGTTGCGCTGATCCCACTCTCGCTGAAGGGTGTCACATATAAGCCCGTCGGTGCAGGCGCGCTGCTGTCGCGCAATCTGCTGATCTATGGCCTTGGCGGTGTCATCGTTCCGTTCATCGGCATCAAGGCCATTGATATGGCTATCGTCGCCCTCGGCCTTGTCTAAGGAACTAGAAAATGTTGAAACAACTGCGTCCAGCACTCGTCATGATCGTTGCTCTTACCGTCATCACCGGGTTGATCTATCCACTTGGCATGACCGGCCTTGCACAAGCCATCTTTCCGCAACAGGCAAATGGCAGCGTCATCGAAAACGACGGCAAGGTGATCGGTTCTGAACTGATCGGCCAGAAATTTGCAGGCGACCGCTATTTCCATGGCCGTCCTTCTGCGGCTGGCAAAGAAGGTTATGATGCTGCAAGCTCGGGTGGCTCCAATCTTGGGCCAACCAATCCGGCACTGATTGCACGCATCAAAGCCGATGCCGACGCTCTCAGAAAAGGAAATCCCAACGATGAGGTGCCGCCCATTGACCTCGTCACAACATCGGCAAGCGGACTTGATCCGCATATCTCGCCGGAAGCAGCCCTTTTTCAGGTGCCACGCGTTGCCAACGCGCGCGGCCTTGATGAAGCAAGCCTTCGCGGTATCGTCGAACGACAGATCGAACAGCGCGAGCTTGGTTTTCTTGGTGAGCCCGTGGTCAATGTGCTCAAGCTTAATCTTGTTCTGGACAGAACGAGTAATAACTAGAGTAGATAGAAGCATTTCCAGCAAAAGTGCGAAGCGGTTTTGCGTAGGATAATGCGTAAAAACCAGAAGATAGAGCGGTTCCAACAATTCTGTTAAAACCAGTCTGTTAAAACCGGAGCCCCTCTAACGGCGGGCTTTCCCGCCGCCTTCTTATTTCGAGGAAACAACGCTTGGTATCGGACGATCTTCGCCTTCGCGATATGAGGCCTTCCCCCGATGCGCTGCTTGAACAGGCAGAGCGCGAAACGCGCGGCCGTCTCAAGATATTTCTGGGAGCAGCACCCGGCGTCGGCAAGACCTATGAAATGCTGATGTCGGGACGTGCGCGCAAAGCGGACGGCATTGATGTGGTGATCGGCGTTGTCGAGACGCATGGGCGCAAGGAAACCGAAGCTCTCGTCGATGGGCTTGAAATCATCGACCGCACCGAAATTTCCTATCATGGCCATCGGCTCGATGAGATGGACATTGACGCGATCCTTAAAAGACAACCCCAACTGGTTCTGGTTGATGAGCTGGCCCATACCAATGCGCCGGGCAGCCGTCACCCCAAGCGTTATCAGGATGTCGAGGAAATTCTCGCACGCGGGATTGATGTTTATACCACGCTCAATATCCAGCATGTCGAAAGCCTCAATGATGTGGTGGCTCAGATCACCCGCATCCGCGTTCGCGAAACCGTGCCAGACAGCATTATTGACCGGGCCGATGATATTGAACTGATCGATCTCACACCGGATGATCTCATCAAGCGGCTCGATCAGGGCAAAATCTATCTGCCCAAAACCGCAAAACGCGCCATCCGCAACTATTTCTCTCCCGGCAATCTGACTGCCTTGCGTGAGCTGGCACTTCGCCGCACAGCGCAGCGGGTTGACGAACAGTTGCTGACCCACATGCGCGCTAATGCCATACAGGGACCATGGGCTGCCGGTGACAGGGTGCTTGTTGCGGTCGACCAGCGCGCAAACAGCGCTTCACTGGTCCGCTATGCCCGGCGGCTTGCCGACCGGTTGCGTGCGCCCTGGGCTGCCATTCACATCGAGACGCCGCGTTCCGCCAGTCTTTCGGAGGAAGCCAAGGATCGGCTTGCGGCGACCATGCGACTTGCCGAGCAGCTCGGCGGCGAGACCATCATCATCCCCGGCCAAAGCATTGCCGAAGAGCTGGTGCGCTATGCTTCAACGCATAATTTTACGCATATCGTTGCCGGAAAATCGGCAAAGTCGCGCTGGCGCGAGGCAATAGAAGGCTCGGTCGGCCATGCGCTGATCCGGCGTTCAGGGGACATCGACGTTCATATCACCGCTGCCGCTGACCGCGACAATGCCGGTTCCACCCGCAGCATTAAAACCGTTACCCATTCAGCCGGATATGACGTTAAGCCCTATCTCGCAGCATTTCTTGTTACAGCCTCCGCGCTTGGTGTCGGGCTTCTGCTCGACCAGTTTTTGGATGTGCGAAGCATCGCTCTGGTTTTCGTTGTAGGCGTTCTTGGCGTTGCGGTCACGCTTGGTCTATGGCCAGCGTTGTTTGTCTCGGTTTTAAGCGCGTTTGCCTATAATTTCTTCTTCCTCTCGCCGCTCTACACATTGTCCATAGCCGATCCTGAGAGCGTGGTGGCGCTTTCGTTCTTTCTGCTTGTAAGCTTCGTTGCCAGCAATCTGGCAAGCGGTGTCCAGCGACAGGCGGCAGCCGCACGTCAGCGTGCACATATGACGGAAGACCTTTATCTGTTCAGCAAGAAGCTGGCGGGAACCGGCGCGCTCGATGATGTCCTTTGGGCTACCGCCTTTCAGATAGCGTCCATGCTCAAAGTGCGCGTCGTCATCCTGCTGCAGGAAGGCGAAAGCATCGCCGTTCGCGCGGGCTACCCGCCCGATGACAGTCTTGTCGATGCTGATATTGCAGCAGCGCATTGGGCCTGGGAGCATGAACTGCCAGCCGGGCGCGGGGCTGATACCCTGCCGGGCGCCAAGCGGCTTTATCTTCCGCTCAAAACTGCGCGGACCTCTGTCGGTGTGATCGGTCTCGACAATGATCGGCAAGGGCCGATCCTCACGCCAGAAAAGCAACGGCTTTTTGAGGCCTTAAGCGATCAGGCGGCCATTGCCATCGAGCGTGTGCAACTTGTGGGCGATGTTGAACGCGCCAGGCTTGCAGCAGAAGCCGACAAGCTCCGTTCGGCGCTTCTCACCTCCATATCGCACGATCTTAAAACCCCGCTTGCGGGCATCATGGGTGCGGCCACCACATTACGCGACTATTCTGGTTCACTGCCGGAAAGTGATCGCACTGAATTACTCTCGACCATTGTAGAACAATCCGAGCGGCTCAATCGCTTCATTGCCAATCTGCTCGACATGACACGGATTGAATCGGGCGCCATGGAGCCAAATCTGTCGCTGTATTATCTCGGCGATATTGTCGGCGCTGCACTTCACCGCGCAGCGAAAATCCTGTCGCATCACACAATTCAGATGTCAGTTCCGACAGACCTTCCCATGGTGCGGCTAGATGCGGTTTTGTTCGAGCAGGTGCTGTTCAATCTCCTGGACAATGCCGCAAAATATGCGCCGCAAGGTTCAGCAATCGCTCTTGAAGCACATGTCGAATGTGGTCATGTGATGCTTGAAATCAGCGATCGTGGTCCCGGTATTCCCGATATCGATCTTGAACGGGTTTTCGATACATTCTATCGCGTTCGCAAGGGTGACCACGTACAGGCAGGAACAGGCTTAGGCCTTTCCATTGCGCGTGGCTTCACAGAAGCAATGGGTGGAACTATTCGGGCCGGAAACAGGACTGAGGGTTCCGGTGCCCGCTTTGCAATCGCGATACCCTTGCCAGCTCAAGAAATGGACAGCACCATATGAACGACCCCAAGCCCAAAATTCTGGTGGTCGATGATGAGCCACCCATTCGCAAATTACTGCGGGTTGGGCTTACGAGCGAAGGTTACGCCGTGGTCGAAGCGACCAATGCGCGCGAAGCAGACCTGTTGCTTGAGAGCGAAAAGCCCGATCTCGTACTGCTCGACCTTGGTCTGCCGGATACGGACGGCCATGAGCTTCTGCGTCTGTGGCGTGAACGGGGGCTGACGCTGCCAGTCCTCATCCTTTCAAGCCGTACCGATGAGGCAGGCATCGTTCGGGCGCTCGAAACAGGGGCGGACGATTATGTGACAAAACCTTTTGGCATGAAGGAACTGGCAGCGAGAACGCGTGTTGCGCTACGCCATAAACTGCACCAGCAGGGCGAGAAGCCGGTTTTTCAGAGCGATGGTTTATCGGTCGATCTCGTCAGGCGCATCGTGAAGCTTGATGAGGCGGAGATAAAGCTCTCGCCCAAGGAATATGAAATCCTGCGCCTGCTCGTGCAACACGCGGGCAAGGTGCTGACGCATCAATATATTCTAAGCCATGTCTGGGGTCCGGCGGCCGATGTGCAATATCTGCGCATCTATGTCCGTCAGCTGCGCCAGAAAATCGAAAAGTCTCCCGATCAACCGAATTATATTCTGACGGAAACGGGCGTCGGCTATCGCCTGCGTGAGGCAGATTAAGATCAATATCTACACAGTTTTTGAAATATAAATCGCGTCAGAAATGTTGGCTGCGGTTCATTTCTTCTGACGTTGGAACAATTTGCTTTACGTACCTCAAACTGGACGCTAAGATTATGCACGTGACGCTTTGGGAGGAGTTCACATGCAGTACAATATTCAGGCACTCAGAGGCTGCAAAGCGATTGGCTCTGACAGCACTGGCTTCGGCGCCCGCGCATGAATGTGGCGCGAAAAGAGAGCGCTGGTCCGCTTCTTCAAGCAATATCGCTGTCAAAGTCTTTTGGACCAGTCCAGGTGCTTAAGGGTATCAATCTTGACATTTATGGTGGCGAAGTTCACGCGATTATTGGTGAAAATGGTGCCGGTAAATCGACGTTGATGAAGCTTCTTGCGGGCAATGAACGTCCGACGAGTGGCGAAATTCGCATCGATGGTAAGCTGATCGCTTTTTCTAATCCGGTGGAAGCCGAGGCGCAGGGTATCGTGCTCGTGCATCAAGAAATTCTGCTGGCGCCTGATCTGACTGTTGCGCAAAATATCTACCTTGGACGAGAACTATCAAACGGCCTTGTCGTTGACGACAAATCGATGCGCGAAGGCGCGCGAAAGGCCATTCGTGATCTTGGTGCTGATATTAACCCGGATGCTATTGTGGGCACTCTCTCAATCGCGCAGCGGCAGCTTGTTCAGATTGCCCGCGTGCTGCTTGTGCCACATCGCGTGGTGATTTTCGATGAGCCGACAGCGTCGCTAACGCCGGTTGAAACCGAAGCGCTGTTGAAAGTGATCAACGATATTCGCGCCAAGGGCATCGCAGTTCTCTATATTTCGCACCGTTTGCCGGAAGTGAAGGAAATTTCGGATCGTGTAACGGTTTTGCGCGACGGAATGCTTGTTGCAGCCCATATGGCTTCCGAGCTTCAACCGAATGACATGGCCCGCCTGATGGTGGGGCGTGATGTGGCGAAACTCTACCCCGACCGTGCGTCTGAGCGCGGCGAGGAACGCGTGCTTGAGGTGCAGGATTTTATGGTGCCCGGCTATGTCAAAACGGCGAGTTTTGTATTGCGCAGGGGAGAAATCCTTGGTTTCGCAGGTTTGGTTGGGGCAGGGCGCACAGAGCTTATGGAAGGCGTTGTTGGCCTTCGTCCCGGTAAAGGGCAAGTTCGCCACAATAGCAAACCCGTTAATTTCCATAATGCGCATGAAAGCCTGTCGGCGGGGATTGCGTATCTCAGTGAAGATCGCAAAGGCAAAGGTCTGTTGCTTGGTAAAGACCTTGGCATCAATCTGACTCTTGCATCGATCAGTAAGTTTATTCGTGGCTTGCAGATTGACCGGAGTAAAGAGCGCGTGGCGCTCGATGATGCGATCAAGGAATTTGATATTCGCACCGGACGCAAAGATATTCTTGCGGGACAACTCTCAGGTGGAAATCAGCAAAAGCTATTGCTTGCAAAAATGATGCTGCTGAACCCGTCGATTGTGATCATCGATGAGCCGACACGTGGCATTGATGTAGGCACGAAAGAGCAGATCTATCAATTCATCGCCAATCTGGCTGATGAAGGAAAATCGATCATCGTTGTGTCGTCAGAGATGCCGGAACTTATCGGGATATGCGACCGCATCGTTGTTATGCGAGAGGGTCGTATTGCTGGTGAGGTGACGGCTGAGCGCATGACCGAGCACGATATTGTTGTTCTTGCAACGGGCGTCAGCACAGAAGCCGCATAAATATAAATAGGGGTGCCAATGACTGACGTAGTGAATGACAAGAGCAAAGCGCCGAAGACGTCTAAAGACTGGGATTTGAGGGCGATTGCACCTTTTATTGCGCTGCTTCTGCTGCTTGTTCTGGGTACACTTGCCAATCCGAATTTCATCAGTATCGATAATCTGCTCAATGTCGCAACACGCAGTGCCTTTATTGCGATTATTGCGCTGGGTGCTACTTACGTGATCTCGTCTGGTGGGCTTGACCTATCCGTGGGTGCAATGGCCGCGTTTGTCGGCAGTATCATGATCATGTTCATGAACAGCGGCGTTATCGCCGATCCAGTCATGATGCTGATCGCGGCCGTGCTTCTGGCTGTGGTCGTGGGTGCGCTGTGCGGGCTGACCAACGGTTTGATCACGACCCTAGGT
The DNA here is from genome assembly GCF_002252445.1 of Brucella thiophenivorans. GTDB lineage: Bacteria > Pseudomonadota > Alphaproteobacteria > Rhizobiales > Rhizobiaceae > Brucella > Brucella thiophenivorans. The sequence goes on along the minus strand of NZ_NNRJ01000052.1, from coordinate 136,297 downwards.
GGGATCGAGCCGTTTATCGCCACGCTCGGAACCATGGGTATCTATCGCGGCTTGACAACATGGCTGTCACAGGGTGGTGCAATTACGCTGCGTAATCCCGAAATTCAGGCACTTTATCGCCCTGTTTATTTCGGTGATGTATTCGGTGTGCCAATTCCAGTGATTGCGATTTTTGTCACGGCAGCAATCGCAGCTTTCGTGCTCTATCGTACGCGTTATGGACGCCATGTGATTGCCGTTGGCTCTAGCGAAGATGTCGCGCGCTATTCTGGTATTTCGGTTAAGCGGGTACGCACGATTGCCTATGTTGTGCAGGGGCTTTGTGTGGCCGTTGCGGTGCTGCTTTATGTGCCGCGACTAGGCTCAACCTCTGCAACAACCGGCATGTTGTGGGAGCTGCAGGCAATTACGGCGGTTGTCGTTGGTGGTACGGCGTTGCGCGGTGGCGTTGGGCGTGTCTGGGGCACGATCTGCGGCGCGTTCATTCTCGAAATCGTCGGTAATATTATGCTGCTTTCCAACTTCATCAGTGAATATCTGATCGGTGCCATTCAGGGTGCTATCATTATTATCGCGATGTTGGTGCAGCGGTCACTCTCGCGACGATGAGAGAGCGTCTGACGGCTTTTGGATAACAAGTTTGACGGGATTGAAGGGGCGGTCCAGTCACTTAAGGATAAAGCCCCCGAACAATTGGGAGGAAAGAATGCGAGGAAGATTTTTAGGGGTTGCTTTTGCTGCTTTGGCTGCTGGGGCGCTAGCCTTCACTGCTGTTGCAAGCGCACAGGATAAGAAGGTGACGATTGGTGTGTCGATCCCTGCTGCGGATCATGGTTGGACCGCGGGCGTCGTTTATCATGCCGAACGTGTCGCCAAGCTTTTGATGCAGGAGCATCCGGGCCTCAACGTAATCGTCAAAACATCCCCAGATGCAGCTAGTCAGGCGAATGCATTGCAGGATTTAGCCGTTCAGGGGCTCGATGGTCTTGTCGTCTTGCCAACCGATCCAGATCCGCTGGTCAATGCGATCAAGGAAATCAAGGACAAGGGCACTTTCGTAGCGCTCGTTGATCGCGCGCCAAGCAATAACGACAATTCGATCCGCGATCTTTATGTTGCAGGTAACAATCCGGCTCTCGGTCAGGTGGCTGGCGAATATATCGCAAAAACAACGCCGGATGCGCAGGTAGTTGTCATTCGCGGCCTTCCAATTCCGATTGATCAACAGCGTCAGGACGGTTTTGACAAGGGTATTGCAGGGTCAAACGTGAAGGTTCTTGATCGTCAGTACGGCAACTGGAACCGTGACGACGCTTTCCGCGTGATGCAGGACTTCCTGACAAAATATCCGAAGATTGATGTTGTCTGGTGTCAGGATGATGACATGGCCGTTGGTGTGCTTGAAGCTATCAAGCAGGCAAATCGTGATGATATTCAGTATGTTATCGGCGGTGCTGGCTCCAAGGATATGATCAAGAAAGTTATGGATGGCGACAAGCTCATGCCGGTGAATGTGCTTTATCCGCCTGCAATGGTTTCAACCGCGATGGAACTGGCTGCTGGCCATTTCTACGATCAGGTGCCAGTCAGCGGCGAGTATATTCTCGATGCAACGCTGATCACCAAGGACAATGCCGAGCAGTTCTACTTCCCGGATTCTCCTTTCTAATATTGAAATACGCGCCTGCTTTGCCGGGCGCGTATTTATATCACCTCGATATAAGTTTGAGTTTCATTTGGAGGACTTTTGATGAAGACGATCAAGGGCCCCGGGATTTTTCTCGGGCAATTTGCTGGCGATGAAGCGCCATTCAACACATGGGATGGCATTACAAAATGGGCAGCTGAAAAGGGCTATGCCGGCGTGCAGGTTCCAACCTGGGCAAGCCAATTGATCGATCTGAAGAAAGCGTCTGAATCCAAAGATTATTGCGATGAATTTGCAGGTGTTGCACGCGAAAATGGCGTCGAAGTCACCGAGCTTTCAACGCATCTCCAAGGTCAGCTTATCGCCGTGCACCCTGCCTATGATGAAGCATTTGACGGCTTTGCTGTGCCCGAAGTGCGCGGCAACCCGAAAGCGCGTCAGGAATGGGCCGTTGAGCAGGTGAAGATGGCCATCCGCGCCTCCCGCAATTTGGGCATTGGTGCGCATGCCACCTTCTCAGGCGCTTTGGCGTGGCCGTTCATCTATCCTTGGCCGCAGCGTCCGGCTGGTCTGGTTGAGACCGCGTTTGATGAATTGGCGCGCCGTTGGCTGCCAATCCTTGATCATGCGGAGGAATATGGCGTGGATATCTGCTACGAAATCCATCCGGGCGAAGACCTGCATGACGGTGTGACGTTCGAGATGTTTCTTGAACGTGTGAAGAACCATCCGCGTGCGAACATGCTTTATGATCCATCGCATTATGTGCTGCAATGTCTGGATTACCTTGACAATATCGACATTTATAAAGACCGGATCAGGATGTTCCACGTCAAGGATGCGGAGTTTAATCCGACTGGTCGTCAGGGTGTGTATGGCGGTTATCAGGGCTGGGTCAATCGCGCTGGTCGTTTCCGTTCGCTGGGCGACGGACAAGTGGATTTTGGCGCTGTTTTTTCAAAAATGGCAGCCAATGATTTTGATGGCTGGGCAGTGGTCGAGTGGGAGTGCGCATTGAAGCATCCGGAAGACGGTGCGCGTGAGGGGGCTGAGTTCGTCAAGCACCATATCATCCGCGTTACCGAGAAGGCGTTTGATGATTTTGCAGCTGGCGGCACCGATGATGCTGCCAATCGCCGTATGCTGGGATTATAAGGTAGTTCAATGACTAATGAAGCAAAAACCAAAGAAAGAGCCAATCCACGCATTCGGCTTGGTATGGTTGGCGGTGGTGCAGGTGCTTTCATCGGCGGCGTGCATCGCATGGCCTCGCGGCTCGACAATCGCTTTGAACTGGTTGCAGGCGCATTGTCTTCATCGCCCGAGAAGGCGCAGACCTCGGGGCTTGAGCTTGGGCTTTCAGAAGACCGCATTTATTCGAGCTACAAAGAAATGGCGATCCGTGAAGCGCGTCTCAAAAATGGTATTGAGGCGGTTGCAATCGTCACGCCAAACCATGTGCATTATAACGCGGCTAAGGAGTTTCTGCGTCGCGGCATTCATGTAATTTGCGACAAGCCCCTGACTTCGACCTTGGCTGACGCAAAGAAACTTAAGAAAGTCGCTGATGAAAGTGGCGCATTGTTTGTGCTAACCCACAATTACACTGGCTATCCTATGGTGCGACAGGCGCGCGAAATGATCGCCAATGGCGAGCTTGGTGATTTGCGTGTGGTACAAGTTGAATATGCGCAAGACTGGCTCACTGAAGCGGTTGAGGAAACGGGGGCCAAGGGTGCTGTTTGGCGCACTGATCCGGCACAATCAGGTCTCGGTGGTGCAACGGGTGACATTGGAACCCATGCTTTCAACCTTGCTTCCTTTGTCACCGCCCTGACACTGGAAAGTTTGGCGGCTGATCTCGACAGCTTTGTTCCGGGGCGGCGTCTGGATGATAATGGGCATGTGATGCTACGTTTTGCAGGTGGAGCCAAAGGGATGCTCTGGTGCAGCCAGGTGGCCCCGGGCAACGAAAATGCTTTGCGTTTGCGCGTCTATGGCACCAAGGGCGGCATTGAATGGGCGCAGGAAGACCCGAACCGCTTGTGGTTCACGCCCTTTGGTGAGCAGAAGCGATTGATTACCCGCGGCGGTGCGGGTGTAGGGGCTGCTGCAACGCGTGTTACGCGTATTCCAGGCGGTCATCCTGAAGGCTATCTCGAAGCTTTTGCGACGATCTATTCAGAGGCAGCTAACGCTATTCAAGCACGACGTGACAATGCGAAGGTTGATAGTGCAGTTATCTATCCAACGGTCGATGATGGGGTGAAGGGAGTATCGTTTATTGACGCATGCGTCCGCTCATCGAATAAGAATGGCGGATGGGTAAGTCTCTAAAGCACGAAAATTGAAAGCGCCGCCATTTTGGGCGGCGTTTTTGTTTGAGCGGTTATGTATCGCCCATGGCTCATTTACATCGCCGTAGAAAAGCCACGTTGATTTCATGTTTGATTGCAGCGTGCCTTATAACGCGATCACATAATTGATCGTTACAGTTGGCGCGAATTTGTAGCTTTTCGAAAGCGTTTGCCATGCCAAAATTTCGCCCCACGATTGCCAGTGGGCCATTATGCCTTTTAACTGCGCTCTATGTTCTGATTTTCACAAATACATCTTTTTGGCATGCGATTAGCGCTTATTATGCCGATGCTCCCTTAAGGCTTGCGGGCTTAGCTGTAGCGCTGTTGCTTCTGTACGTCGCACTGCTGGTGCTGTTTTCGGCAAAATATATCATCAAACCGATGCTGATCCTGTTTGTGATAATCGCAGCCAGCGGTTCTTATTTCACAGATACGTTCGGCACAATCATCGACAAATATGTCGTTGAGGCCGCGCTTACAACAACGCAGGCTGAATCCGGTGCGCTGCTTACGCCAAGCTTCCTTTGGCACATGCTAATTTTTGGTGTTGTTCCATCATTGTTGATTGGTTGGGTACGTATCAAACATCGACCAATTCTCGGCAAGTTGATGGTAAACACCGGAATTATTCTCACCTGTCTGATTGCGTCTGTTGCGATACTTGGCACGAATTACGCGGCTTATTCGTCCATGTTTCGTGAGCATGGGGCTGATATTATGCAGAAGCTGATGCCAAGCACGCCGATCACGAGTACGATTCAGTATGTCGGGCATGAGTTCAAGAACCGGGATATTCCCATGCAGCCGCTGGGGTTGGATGCCAAGCAGTCACTAACGCAGTTGCCCGGAGGCAAAAAACTCGTGACAGTTGTGGTTGTAGGAGAAACTGCGCGCGCGCAGAACTTCAGCCTTAATGGATATGCGCGCGAAACCAACCCGGAACTGAAAAAACGCGACGTTATTGCCTTCACCAATACGACCAGCTGTGGCACGGAGACTTCCGTTTCGGTGCCTTGCATGTTTTCGCCTTTCACCCGTGAAGACTATTCAAGCACCAAGTTCCGCGGTTCAGAAAACCTGATGGATGTTCTCAAACATGCCGGCGTGCAGACGAGTTGGTATGAGAATAATACCGGCAGCAAGGGTGTTGCCGAACGCATGAAGATGATTGATCTGCAAGGTTCGCAGGACAAGCGTTATTGCGAGGGCGGCGAATGTCTTGATCAGATATTGATCGATAATCTGTCGAAAGAGCTGAACGAAACAACCGGCAATGCGACCATCGTGCTTCATATGACGGGCAGTCATGGCCCGGCCTATTATCGCCGATACTCGGCTGACTACGCAGGTTTCAAGCCGGATTGCCGCTCAAATGATTTCGCTAAATGTTCGCAGGACGAGATCGTCAACGCCTATGACAACTCTATCCTTTACACGGATCATATTTTGTCTGAGGTAATCGATCTTCTCAAAGCGCATGAGGACAAGTTTACTTCAGCGATGATTTATATGTCGGATCATGGCGAGTCGCTCGGAGAGAATGGTCTGTATCTTCACGCGGCACCCTACTTCATCGCGCCATCACAGCAAACCCACATACCGTTCATCACATGGTTCTCACCGCAATACACATCGGATACTGGTCTTGATCTCAGTTGCCTGCGCAAAACGACAGCTGAGCCATCATCGCATGACAATCTGTTCCACACGATGCTTGGTATGATGGCGGTGAAGACGTCTGCTTATGATCAGTCACTTGATCGGTTTGCGGTCTGCCGGACCCCACACAGTGTGGCACTGAACTAAGAATGAAAACCCCGCTCAGCGAGCGGGGTTCTTTGTTTTGCCTATGATCAAACGTAGCGGTTGACCACGTTCTCCAGATATTCCTGACGGCCGGATCGTGGCTGCGGATTGATGTCTTTTGCTTCGACTTCTGCTGCGATCTGTTCCAGCGACATGCCAGTTGCAAGTGTCTTGCCGAAGTCGCCCGACCAGCCAGCATAGCGATCATCAAGCGGCTTGCTCAGTGCGCCGTCCTGCACCATGCGTGCAGCAGCCTTGAGGCCACGCGCACAGCAATCCATGCCGCCGATATGACCGATCAGCAAATCCTGCGGATCAATGGACTGTCGACGCAGCTTGGCATCGAAATTGGTGCCGCCATTCTTCAATCCGCCGTTGAGCAGAACTTGATAATAAGCGAGCGCCATTTCTGGCACGTTGTTTGGGAACTGATCCGTATCCCAGCCCGATTGGTAGTCATTGCGGTTCATGTCAATTGAACCGAGGATACCAAGGCTGCGTGCCAGCGCCAGCTCATGCTCGAAAGAATGGCCGGCGAGAATTGCATGACCCTGTTCGATGTTGAGCTTGACTTCGTTTTCCAGACCATAGCGCTTGAGAAAGCCGTAAACCGTTGCGACATCGTAATCATACTGATGCTTGGTTGGCTCCTGTGGCTTTGGCTCAATCAGGACCGTGCCCTTGAAGCCAATCTTGTGCTTGTACTCGACCACGAGGTTGAGGAAGCGGCCCATATTGTCGAGTTCGCGGCTGAGGTCCGTGTTCAGCAGGGTTTCATAACCCTCACGACCGCCCCAAAGCACGTAATTGTCGCCACCAAGACGCTTGGTTGCATCGAGACAGGTTTTGACGGTCGCAGCTGCAAATGCAAATACTTCCGGATCGGGGTTGGTAGCAGCGCCGGACATATAGCGGCGATGCGAGAAGAGATTGGCTGTGCCCCACAAAAGCTTGATGCCAGTCTCGGCCTGCTTCTGCTCGAAAACATCGACGATGGCTTCCAGATTTTTGGTGTTCTCAGCAAAATTATTGCCTTCCGGGCGCACGTCGGCGTCGTGGAAACAATAGTAGGGTGCGCCGAGCAGCGAGAAGAATTCGAAGGCTACATCCGCTTTCAGCTTTGCTGCCTCGAGGCCGTCCTTATACCAGGGACGGTCAAACGTGCGTCCGCCAAAAGGATCGCCGCCCTCCCAAGCAAATGTGTGCCAATAGGCAACTGCAAAGCGAAGGTGATCTTCCAGGCGCTTGCCAAGAACGATCTCGTCTGGATTGTAGTGACGGAATGCCAGCGGGTTGTCGCTGTCAGGGCCTTCGTAACGTATTTTCTGGATGTCGCCGAAAAATCCGGTGCTCATCATGCTCCTCCAATGTTGATGATGGTAACGCTGCGGCTTTGCTGGTTAAGCGAGTGGACGCAGCGCGGGATAAAGTGCGTGGTAACGCTGATAGGCTTCGTCATAAGACGAAATCAGTGCTTGTTCAGGCTCGATGGTATGGGCCGTTCGTGGTGGCGTGCAGATCGCAAAAGGATCAGCACCGCTGGCAGCAAGCAGGCCGAGACGCGCCGCGCCAAATGCTGCACCGAAATCACCTTCTTCGGGAACAGAAATCGGCACATTCAATGCTGTCGCAATCGATTTAAGCCAATAGGTGGAACGCGAGCCGCCGCCCACTGCAATGAGCGATTTGATCTCGGTGCCGGCCGATTGCAGCGCTACGAGATTATCACGGATGGCGAATGCCACACCTTCAAGCACAGCTTGCGTCATCACTTGGCGATCAGTTTCGTGATCCAGACCGCTGAAGACGCCCCGGATTTTCGCGTCATTATAAGGTGTGCGTTCACCTGAAAGATAAGGCAAGAACGTCGCACTGCCGGGGGCATTCAGTGCGGTTCCCAGCTCTGCATCAAGCGCGTGTGCGCTGGTGCCTGTGATGCGGGAGAACCAGTCGAGAGCGCTGGCGGCAGATAGGATTACTCCCATCTGGTGCCATGTGCCGGGAAGCGCATGGCAGAAAGCATGAACTGCACTTTCGGGCTTTGGCTGGTAAGCTCCATTGGCGGCGAACAGAACCCCCGATGTCCCAAGCGAAACGAAAGCATGACCGGGCTGGACCGTCCCCATGCCACAGGCAGACGCCGCATTGTCACCCGCGCCACCCGCAACGACCGGAGCGCTCGAAAGTCCCCAGCGCGCGGTGAGTTCAGCGCGCAAAGTTCCGGTGGCGTCGCTGCCTTCGGCAAGCTTTGGCATATGGCTTTCGCTCAGCCCCGTCTTGGAGAGAAGCTCATTTGACCATTGGCGCGCGCCGGTATCAAGCCAGCTGGTGCCTGCCGAATCCGACATGTCGGAGACATATTCGCCCGTCAGCCAGAGCCGCAGATAATCCTTCGGCAAAAGAACCTTGCGCGTGCGCGCAAAAATATCCGGTTCATTGCGGGCAACCCAGACCAGCTTCGGTGCTGTGAAGCCGGGGAAAACAATATTGCCGGTGATGGTACGGAAAGTCGGATCGGCGTCGAGTTCAGCCGCTTCTTCATAGCTGCGCGTATCGTTCCACAGAATGCAGGGGCGAAGCACCTGATCATTTTCATCAAGCAGCGTTGCACCATGCATCTGACCAGAAAGACCAATGCCTGCAACGGCTGAAAATTCTTTTGGATGCGCTGCGCTCAGGCCATCAATTGCCGCTTCACAAGCCTTGATCCATTGTGCAGGATCTTGCTCGCTCCAGCCGGGATGCGGGCGCGAGACGTCGAGGTCACCATGCGCAGAGCCTATGACAGCCTGATTGTCGTCAATCAGAAGCGCTTTGACGCCGGATGTTCCTAGATCAAGCCCGAGATACATAATTGCTCCAGTCGAATTATCGTGTGTTCAGCGCCTCAGTCGAGCTGTGGCAGGTTGTCTTTGAGAAAGATTTCGATGCGGATATGTTCTTGGCCCGGTACAATGGCGAGGCGATCCGCAGTTGCTTTGAGAACGCGTATGGCACTGCGTATTTCATGCCCTGCATCCTGTGCCAGCACAGCATGAACAAGATCATCTTTCAGTGCCTGCGATGTGACGCCGTCACGTTCGTGCGCGACGACCAAGGGCCGGTTGACATTTCGGGAAGCGGCAAGAGCGCGTACGAGTCCGCTGTTGCCTGCGCCCAAACTGTAAATTCCTGCAAGGTCGTTGCGCTCATCGAGAAGTTCAAGCACGAGTTTTTCAACGCGCGCGCCTTCATCAAAACCTTCAAGAACGGGCAGAATTTCGCGCCCGGAAAAATCAGTTTCCATCGCACTTTTAAAGCCTTCAAACCGCGCCTGATGGTCGTGTACTTTCAGCGAGCCAGCGATAACTGCGATGGCACCGCTGGTTCCGCTTGCAAAAAGCCCCAGCAAACGCGCAGCCGTCCGGCCAGCTGCGCCGTTATCGATGCCGACATAATGCGCACGCGTTGAGTGGCCCAGATCAGAAATCAGCGTCACAGCGTGGACACCTAATTCGGTCAGCCTTGCACAGGCCTTACGCACGGGATCCGTGTCAACGGCAACAAAGGCAACGCCATCAGGCTTGCGTTCGGCGCTTTCATTGAGCGCTTTTACAAGGGCTGCTTCATCAAAGGCTGGAACAAGCACGAGATTGATAGAAACGCGTTCCGAAAGCCCTCGTTCGGTTGCCGCTTCCAGCTCAGCGCGCAAGCTTTGCATGAAGGTATTTTCATTGTCTGGCAGAATGAAATCGAACTGATAAAGTCTGCCACGCGCGAGATTGGCAGCGCCAACATCACGCACATAGCCAAGCGAATTCATCGCGTCCGTTACGCGGTCGCGTGTTTTGCCTTTTACGCCGGGGCGATCGTTGAGCACACGGTCAACCGTGGCGAGACTGACGCCCGCAGTTCTGGCTATGTCATGCACGGTGGGTTTCATGCTTACTCCTCGCAGCGGAACATAGGAGTAAAAATGAGGTACGTAAATCAAAAAATGCTTGCTATTCATTTTTGTTCGCGTATCAATTGCAGCCGAGGATAGGAGCCGTGCGCCTTGTGCATAGTTTCGCTGGAGTGATCTTGGTGCTCAGCACCGCAGGGAGGGTCAGCCAGATATAAGAAGTAGCGGCCTCTTTTGAGGCTGTTTTGTCGTACCAAACTCCGGGGGCGGTTTCGTTCGGGGCGAGGTCTTGTATCAGCCGGCATTTCGTCGGTGGTGATTGGAGGAACGTGCATGAAACGTCGTAATTTTTTGACAGGTGCGTTGGTCGCCGCAGCTCTTGGCATTGGTGCAATGGGGACTGCGCCAGCTTTCGCTTCGCCGGAAAACCCGGTTATCGGCTTTTCTATCGATGATTTGCGCGTAGAGCGTTGGGCGCGTGACCGCGATTATTTCATCGCAGCAGCGGAAAAGCTTGGTGCCAAGGTCAACGTTCAGTCGGCTGACGGCAATGAAGAAAAGCAGGTCAAGCAGGTTGAAAACCTGATCTCGCAGGGTGTCGACGCTATTGTGATCGTGCCGATGAACTCAAAGGTTTTTGATGCTGTCGTTGCTGATGCAAAAGCTTCCGGCATCAAGGTTCTGTCTTATGATCGCTTGATCCTCAATGCCGATATCGACGCTTATATTTCTTTTGATAATGAGCGTGTTGGTTTCATGCAGGCAGAAGCCGTGCTCAAGGAAAAGCCGGAAGGCAATTATTACCTGCTCGGTGGTTCGCCAACCGATAACAACGCGAAGCTTCTTCGTGCTGGTCAGGAAAAGGCGCTGAAGGAAGCGGTCGATTCCGGCAAGGTCAAGATCGTTGGCTCGCAATGGGTCAAGGAATGGAGCCCGACTGAAGCGCTCTCCATCATGGAAAACGCATTGACGGCAAACCAGAACAAAATTGATGCTGTTGTTGCTTCCAATGACGGTACTGCCGGTGGCGCAATTCAGGCTTTGGCCGCACAGGGTCTTGCAGGTAAGACAGCGGTTTCCGGTCAGGACAGCGATCTGGCTGCTGTAAAGCGTCTGGTTGATGGCACGCAGACCGTAACGGTTTACAAGCCGCTCAAGCTGATTGCTGAAGAAGCAGCGAAGTTGACGGTTCAGCTGGTTCGGGACGAAAAGCCTGAATTCAATGGCAAGATCGACAATGGTTCGAAGGAAGTCGATACATTGCTTCTGACACCAACTGCTGTGACCAAGGACAATGTCGACATCTATGTGACAGACGGTTTTTATACCAAGGAACAGATCGACGGGAAGTAAGGCCCGGTTGTTTCAACTTGGAAATTAGTTGATGGATCAGGCGCCGGATAACGTTTTTTGGCGTCTGACCTTCAGAACTTTTTTATTGGCCTCAGTTTGACAGCGTTGTCTATGGTCAATTTGCTTTCTGAAAATGCTACCCGAAATACTGTAAGGTCGTGTATTTATGTCCGAATACCTTTTGGAAATGCGAAACATCAGTAAAGATTTCAACGGCGTAAAGGCGTTGGATGGAATTTACCTGAAAGTGCGTCCGGGAGAATGTGTCGGGCTTTGCGGTGAAAACGGCGCGGGTAAATCGACGCTTATGAAAGTGCTTTCGGGTGTTTATCCCTATGGCACTTGGACGGGTGAGATTTTCTGGGAAGGTAAAGAATTAAAAGCCAGCGGCATTCGCGATACGGAAGAAGCTGGCATCGTTATTATCCATCAGGAATTGATGATGGTGCCGCATTTGTCTGTGGCCGAGAATATCTTTCTGGGTTCTGAACCGACAACTGGCGGCTTCATCGATTATGATCAGATGAACTCACGGGCAACTGAGCTGCTCGCACGTCTCAAGATTTTCGATATCAATGTCGCGCTGCCGGTTTATCATTATACCGGTGGCAAGCAGCAGTTGATCGAAATTGCTAAAGCAATCAACAAAAACGCCAAGCTTCTCATTCTGGATGAGCCGACTTCGGCGCTGACTTCATCTGAAACGCGTATTCTACTCGATCTGATCAAGGATTTTAAAGCGCAAGGTATGGCTTGTGTCTACATCTCGCACAAGCTTGATGAAGTGGCTGAAATTTCTGACACAGTGACTGTCATTCGCGATGGCGCACATATTGCGACACGCCCGATGGCAGAACTGACCACACCTGACATCATCACGATGATGGTTGGGCGTGAAATGAAAAATCTTTTCCCACGTGAGCCGCACGACATTGGCGAGGTGGTGTTTGAAGCCCGTAATATAAGTTGCTGGGGTGTAACCAATCCTGATCGCAAAGTGGTTGATGATGTTTCGTTCGCGCTAAGGCGCGGTGAGATTTTGGGTATTGCAGGACTCGTAGGCGCAGGGCGAACGGAACTCGTGTCGAGCTTGTTTGGTGTCTGGCCGGGTGTACACCAAGGACAAGTCTTTCTTGAAGGCAAAGAAATCAAAATCCGTAATCCCCGCGATGCTGTGCAGCAAGGTATTTGCATGGTGCCGGAAGATCGCAAGCGTGATGGCATTCTGCCCATCATGGCGGTTGGTCATAACATGACGATCTCTGTCCTTGATCGCTTTTCCTTGCGCGGTTTGATCGACAAAGAGTCTGAACTCGCAACGATCCAGCGAGAAATCCTGCGTTTGAAAGTGAAGACAGCCGATCCAATGCTTGCCATTGCGTCGCTTTCAGGCGGCAATCAGCAGAAAGCTGTACTTTCAAAAATGATGCTGCCTAACCCCAAGGTGCTTATTCTTGATGAGCCGACACGCGGCGTCGATGTCGGTGCGAAATATGAAATTTACAAGCTGATCTTCGCGCTAGCGAAACAAGGCGTGGCCATTTTGATGGTGTCGTCGGAAATGCCGGAAGTGCTGGGCATTAGTGATCGTGTTCTCGTTATTGGCGAGGGCAAGTTGCGCGGCGACTTCCCGAATGAAAATCTAAGCCAAGAGAAGGTTCTTGCCGCAGCTATTGGCAAGCCTGAAACCAATGCGGCCTAGTTTTTTGAATATTGAACCGCAGCTAATCTAACCGGTGCATGATATGACGTTGACAGGCAAAAGCCTCAGAAAATTTTTATCAGAATATAAGATCGTGGCGCTGTTGATCGTCGTCGCTTTGATCTGGGCATTCTTTGCCGTCATGACTTATGATCCTGAAATGGGTCGGTCGCAGTTTTTGACGGCGCGAAACTTTTCAAATCTTCTGCGCCAGATGGCAATTACCGGCATGTTGGCCTCAGCCATGGTGTTCGTCATTGTGGCGGGTGAAATCGACTTGTCTGTCGGGGCTTTGCTTGGTCTTTTGGGAGGCGTGGCGGCTGTACTCGACGTTGTCTATGGCTGGCCCTTATGGGCTACAATCAGTACTGTGTTGGTTTTAGGCGTGATTTTGGGAGGTTTTAACGGCTGGTTGACGGCCTATCTTGGCATTCCATCCTTTATCGTCACGCTTGGCGGACAGCTGGTTTTCCGCGGGATCGTGCTTGGTATTATGGGTGGCGTTACCATCGCGCCTATCTCGTCAGACTTTAAATATCTCGGGCAGGGCTATCTGCCAGAATGGTTTGGCAATGTCTGCGCGATGGCTTTGTTCGCCGTGCTTATATTGATCACTCTGCGAACGCGCGCCAGCAAGCGTAAGCACAATCTGCAAATGCTTTCACCGGCTATGGAAATTGCGCGTCTGGTTGGAACGGGCATCCTGATTTTGGGCTTCATTTTGGTTCTTAACAGCTATCAGGGTGTTCCGTTTCCGGTTCTCGTGCTGCTCGTTATCCTTGGTGTTTTCACCATTATCTCACGGCAGACAGTCTTCGGACGCCATATTTATGCGGTTGGCTCCAATCTTGAGGCCACACGATTTTCCGGCGTCAATGTGAACTTCGTCAAGATGGCTGTGTTTGCGCTGATGGGTCTGATGGCAGCCGTTGCTGGCCTGACCACAACCGCACGCCTTGCGGCTGGTACGCCTTCGGCAGGCTTCGGCGGCGAGCTTGATGCCATTGCATCCTGCTTTATCGGTGGAACATCAATGCGTGGTGGCGTTGGTTCAGTCATAGGTGCATTGGTCGGTGCGCTTATTATGTCGAGCCTCGACAATGGCATGTCGATGCTGGGCGTCGACACATTCTGGCAGCAGATCATCAAAGGAAGTATTTTGGTGCTGGCCGTCTATCTCGATATTGTATCGTCGGGTACGCGTCGCGCTTGATCAAAGTACGACGTCGTTGATGCCGGCGGGGGCGTGTCGCGCAAAACCTTGATTGGTTTTGCGCGACACATTTTAAGGGTTTGTACCCTTTAAACCTATTATTGCTTAAAGGGATTTTCGTTGAGATGGTCGACGTGGCGTGGCCGATTTTGACGTGCCTAACGAGAACTATCGCTTGTTGCGTTCAGGTTATTTGCAGCTTTTTATTAAGCTGATGACATGCTTTTTTGAAGCGCACAGATGATTTGAGTTCCGAAACAACTAAAATCGGAAACAACAGATATACCAAATTCCTGTTCTGACTGCCTTTTAACGTCTGAAACCTTCGCTGGCCATCATAAGGCTTTTTGTGTAATCGGCGTTAATATTGCCGCTGACAAGGTCATTGGCATCAAGTTGTTCCACCACTTCGCCATTTCGCATAACGGCTAATCGTTCACACATATGAGTGACAACGCCAAGGTCATGACTAACCATAACAAAGGTGAGCTTGCGATCTCGACGCACCTGTTCGAGCAGGTTCAGCACTTCAGCCTGCACTGAAGCATCCAGTGCCGAGGTAGGCTCATCGAGCAGCAGGATACTCGGCTCGATTATCAGGGCCCGCGCAATTGCTATGCGCTGACGCTGGCCGCCTGAAAGCTGGTGCGGATACCGGAAGCGAAATCCAGAGCCCAGCCCGACTTCATCCAGTGCGCGAACAATACGTTGTTCGGTGTTGTCGATACCGTGGATGGCAAGCGGTTCAAGTAGCAAACGGTCGATTGTTTGACGAGGATGCAGCGAGCCATAAGGATCCTGAAACACCATTTGAACAGTGCGATAAAAGTCTTTGTCTCGCGGGGTTTTGAGCAGTTTACCATCGATGCGGATTTCACCGTCATCGACGGGTGCAAGGCCTGCAACAGCGCGCAACAGCGTGGACTTGCCAGAACCAGACTCGCCCACCAATCCATAGGATTCACCACGAGCCACATCAATGCTGACCGATTTCAACGCGTGGAATTCATCGAAAAATACATCGACTTTGTCGATGTTGAGTGCGGATGCGGTTGTCATAGACGCCATGCCTCTTCGCGCTTTAAGGTGGGAAGTGGATGGCGCTCCATGCCAAGTTTGGGCATGCAGTCCAGCAATCCCTGCGTATAGGGATGTTTCGCATTGGAAAGATCGCTTGCAGCAATTTCCTCAACAATCTTACCCGCATACATGACAATCACCCTGTCGCAAAAGGATGAAACGAGACGTAGATCGTGGCTAATGAAAATCAGGCCCATACCCCGATCGGCTACAAGCTTATCGAGAATGCCAAGCACTTCAAGCTGAACCGTAACATCCAGTGCGGACGTCGGCTCGTCGGCAATCAGCAATTCAGGTTCTGCGATCAGCATCATGGCAATCATCACGCGCTGTCCCATGCCGCCCGAAACTTCGTGCGGATATAGCTTCATGACGCGTTCAGGATCATTGATCTGAACGGCCTCAAGCATTGAGATTGAGCGATTGCGGATTTCGGCACGTGAAAACTTGCCGTGTGCTTTGAGCGTCTCGGCTATCTGCTTGCCGATCGTCATAACCGGGTTAAGCGAATATTTCGGATCTTGCAGGACCATCGCAATGCGTCCCCCGCGCAAGCTGCGACGTTGGCGTGCAGATGCATTGAGAAGGTCAATGCCGTCAAATTCAAGCTTTTTGGCGGTGATTTTTGCGTGAAGCGGAGTAAGCCCCATGATAGCGCGTCCGGTCTGCGACTTACCGGAACCGGATTCGCCAACGATACCCAAACGTTCGCGGCCAAGCGTAAAGCTGACGCCACGTACGGCTTCAATAGCACCTGTGCGAGTGGGAAAGGTGACGCGAAGGTCTTCAACTGTCAAAAGCGGCGTCATTGGTTGTTACCCCGCGGATCAAGTGCATCACGCAAGCCGTCGCCAAGGAAGTTGAAGCCCAGGCTGACGATCAGGATCGCAATACCCGGCATGGCAGCTACCCACCATTGATCAAGGATAAACCGACGACCTGAAGCAATCATTGCCCCCCATTCAGGCAACGGCGGCTGAGCACCGAGGCCAAGAAAGCCAAGGCCTGCCGCGGTCAGAATGATGCCCGCCATATCAAGCGTCACACGCACGATCAGCGAGGAGGTGCAGAGCGGCATGATGTGACGCAGGACAATGCGAAACGGCGAAGCACCCATCAGACGCACGGCGGAGATATAATCGGAATTGCGAACGGTCAGTGTTTCAGAGCGGGCAATACGCGCATAAGGCGGCCATGAGGTAATGGCGATGGCAATAATGGCGTTTTCGATGCCAGGTCCCAAAGCTGCAACGAATGCAAGCGCGAGAATGAGTTTTGGGAAAGCAAGGAAAATATCGGTGATGCGCATGAGAATGGCATCGACCCAGCCACCGGCATAGCCCGCAACCGTACCAACCAACAGACCGATTGGCGCTGCGATAATTGCTACAAGCAGAACGACATAGAGTGTAAGACGCGAACCATAGATCAGTCGAGAAAGAATATCGCGACCCTGATCATCGGTGCCAAGCAGATAACCGGGCGTGCCCGGTGGCAGCAAGCGTGCATTGGCCAGATCGCCTGTATATGGCGAATGCGGTGCGAGAAGATTTGCAAAGGCTGCGACAAACAAAAGCGCGATGATGATAAAAAGGCCGATCACAGCGAGCTTGTTCGCTGTGAAGCGTCGCCAGACCATATAGGAACGACCAAGGCGGGCCTGCATGCGCGACTGCGGACGCTCTGAAAGCAACCAGTCGCGCCATGAAAGATTTGAAACGTCTGTCATTTGGCTCATTTCACGCGCGTCCTTGGGTCAAGAAGCCGATAGAGAAGATCGGACACGAGGTTAAGCGCGATAAAGACCGAACCGATGATAATCGTACCACCCAGAACGGCGTTCATGTCGGCATTTTGCAGCGAATTGGTGATGTAAAGTCCCAGTCCCGGCCATGCGAAAATGGTTTCGGTCAGCACCGAGCCTTCGAGCAGACCTGCATAGGAGAGGGCGATAACTGTCACCAGCGGCACGGCAGCATTACGCAAAGCATGGCCCCATATGATGCGGGTTTCTGAAATGCCTTTTGCGCGTGCTGCAATGATATATTCCTGCTCAAGTTCATTGAGCATGAATGAGCGCGTCATACGGCTGATATAAGCGAGGCTGAAATAACCGAGCAGCGCAGATGGCAGAACAAGGTGTGAGACGATGTTGCGCAGCGCTTCCCAATCACGCTGTACAATCGCGTCAAACAGATAAAAGCCGGTGATTGGGGTGAATGTATATTCAAAGGTAATGTCAATGCGTCCGGGTCCAGAAGTCCAACCAAGCCGCGCATAGAAAATTAGCAGCGCCAGCATGCCAAGCCAGAAAATCGGGACCGAATAACCCACAAGACCAATCACACGCACGATTTGATCGATGATGCTGCCACGCTTGACCGCAGCCAGAACGCCAAGCGGAATGCCGAACAAAGCGCCAATGATCGTGCCGATCGTTGCAAGTTCCATGGTGGCAGGAAACACGCGGCGAATATCGGCCATAACCGGATTGGTGGTTAAGACAGACGTTCCAAAATCGCCTTGCAATATGCCTTTTACATAAAGGTAAAACTGCTGGTAATAGGGCAGGTTAAAGCCCATCTCCTCGCGGACACGTGCCACCACATGCGCAGGTGCGCGGTCGCCAACGATTGCCAGAACAGGATCAATCGGCACAACGCGGCCGATGAAGAAGGTCACTGCCAAAAGGCCGATATAGGTGGTTACAACGATCCCCAGAAAGCTGGCGATTGCTAATGCGATGGTTGAGGAGCGCCGCCGGGCGCCCCTCCTTTTAGGTGTTGTTGTAGCGTTCAATGGTCTGACCGTTCTTCAGATCAGTCTTTGCTGACTGGTGCGAGGAAGTTCGAATCGAATGTAGGCCCGAGCTTGTAGCCCTTCACATTGCCACGAAGCCCCGCAACTTCGATCTGCTGGAACAGCATCACGAATGGGCTTTCATCAAGGGCTTCCTGCTGAAGCTTCTGGTAGATCGCAGCACGCTTGTCGTTGTCGCGTTCGAGAAGTGCAGCCTTGGTTTGCTCAGTTAGCGCAGGAATGTCCCATGCATTGCGCCATGCCAGCGTCTTGTTGGACGCGTCGTCACCATTATCCGGGTTGGACGTGAAAGCTTCAGCATTGGAATTCGGATCCCAATAATCCATTCCCCACTGGCCAATATAAAGATCGTGGTTACGGGCACGGTATTTGGTCAGCGTCTGTTTGCCATCGCCCGGAATGATGTCGATCTTAATGCCGGCCTTGGCAGCGGATTGCTGGAATGACTCAGCAATACCGGTTACGGGCTGTGTGTTGCGAACGTCGAAAGTGACCGAAAGACCATCTTTAAGACCAGCTTTTTCGAGCAGTTCCTTGGCTTTTTCGACATCAAGCTTGTAAGGGCTTGCGTCGAGTGCGCCAAGCACGCCTTTTGCCTGATAGGTCTGGCGAATGTCGCCAATGCCCTTGATCAGCGTTGAGCCAATTGCATCGTAGTCAACCAGATATTTGAAGGCTTCGCGCACTTCCGGCTTTGCCAGATTTTCATTCTTCTGGTTGAGCGAAATGTAATAGACAGTGCCTTTTGGCGCATCTACCGCTGCGAGTTCCTTGTTCTTCTGAACGGCTTCCAGATCGCCTGGTTCGAGATTGCGTGCCACGTCGACGTCACCCGATTCAAGCATAAGGCGCTGTGTGGCGCTTTCCTTGACGTGACGATAGAAGACGCGAGCAAGCTTGGCTTTTTCGCCGTAATAATTATCGTTGCGTTCTAAAACAACAACTTCATTGGCACGCCAGTCACGGATTTTGAATGGACCTGAACCGGCATAGCCTGTCTTGAGCCATGCAGCCGCATAATCGGTGTCGTATTTATAGTCATCGGTTGGTGTGACTTTTACGGAGTGTTCTTCCAAAAGCTTCTGGTCGACAATCGCGCCAATCGTGGCCGTGAGGCAGTTCAGCACAAAGCTTGGTGCATAAGCTTTGTCGACGGTCAGAACAAAAGTGGTGTCGTCAACTGCCTTGGCCGTTTCATTGACGTTTTCGCCATTCAGGCCAAACTGGGTCAGGATAAATGCCGGGCTTTTGTCGAGGCGCACCGCGCGTTCGAAGGAGTAAGCCACGTCTTTTGCGGTCAGAGGGTTGCCGGAGGCGAATTTGATGCCTGGCTTGAGCTTGAACGTATAGGTCAGACCGTCATCCGAAATCGTCCAGCTTTCAGCCACGCCCGGCACGACCTTGGATGTGTCGTTGATATCGAGGCGAACCAGCATGTCATAAGCATTGCCGATGAATTCAGCGGGCGAAAGTTCAAAGGATTCAGCCGGATCAAGCGTTATGGTATCATCGATGGCCCAAGCCTGAACCAGCGTGTCGGCTGGTGTTGCTGAAAATGCCGGGTTCGCAGCCATGATGGTGGCAAAAGCCGCGCCAGCAGCGAGAAGACGAAAACGTCCGAAATGCGTCATTTTAGTTCCCTTTCTGTAATTTTGTTTGTGCTCAGGCTGCGTCGTGCCAAGCTTGTTTCAGTACGCGTACCCAATTGTTACGGCAAAGCTTGGCAAGTTCGTCCTCACTATAACCTGCATCCTGCAAGGCAGTTACCAAGTTTTGTGTGCCTGCGGCATCGCCGATTTCCGCTGGAATAGTCGCACCATCGTAGTCCGAGCCAAGCGCCACGCAATCAATGCCCATGCGTTCGACCATGTAATCAACATGCCGGACGATATCGGACAAAGGCGTATTTGCATTTTCTTTGCCGTCACTGCGCAGCATGGTGGTTGCATAGTTGAGACCGGCAAGTCCCTTGCTTTCGCTGATTGCATCCATCTGTCGATCCGTGAGATTGCGTGCGACAGGCGTGAGGGCATGCGCGTTGGAATGGCTGGCAATAAGCGGCTGATCGCTCAGTTTTGCCACATCCCAGAAGCCTTTTTCGGTAATATGCGCAAGATCGATCAGAATGCCTTTGCGGTTGCATTCCTTAATAAGGCGCTCGCCCGCTGGTGTCAGGCCGGGACCGGTGTCGGGGCTCATCGGGTATGCAAAAGGAACCCCATGCGCGAAAATATTGTTGCGGCTCCAGACCGGCCCCAACGAGCGCAGGCCAGCGGCATAAAACACATCAAGCGCGGCAAGCTCTACATCGATGGCCTCACAACCTTCCATATGAAGAACAGCAGCGAAGGTGTCGCTGTCAAGCGTCTCATCGAGATCTTTGCCGTTGCGGCAAAGCTTCCAGCCGCCAGCTTCTTCAAGTCGCAGAGCAAGAGATGCAAACTCAAGCGCTATATCCAGTGAACGGGAGCGTTCCAACGGCGGCGAAAGCGGAGTTACGTAATGGCCGTTCTCGTCGGGCTTTCCCAATTCGATATGATGACCGGATGGGACATAGATTGCGCAGATACCACCGGCCAAACCGCCTTTGCGTGAGCGCGGCAAGTCGATATGACCAACTTCGGTGCCGTTGATGAATTCCTTGATGGGATCGCCACCGTGACGCTGGTTTTCCCAAAGACGCAGAAGGACATCATTGTGCCCGTCGAAAACGCGCTGCATATTTCATTCCTAGCTGAACAACCAGCAAAAGCCTGCCGTTCATTTGAAAGCCCGCTCTCGATAGAACGCAGATGCTGATTGTACTCGTCTGAGATATATCGGTAATCAGCGCCCCACCCGAGCTGCTGATATATAAGATGTTGCTAGCTATAAGTGTCAAGCGCTCAACTGCTATACCGGGTGGTTCTCAACGGTGCAATGTGGTGCGCAAACTGCATAGGTTCATGCGTGTTTAGAATGAAATGATGCCTTATGGCGATCTTTCACTCGACCTCCGCTCGAAAAACAATATCCATCAGGATAAGCGTACCGATCCTCATTTGTTCTATGCAACTCAGCAGACATTTATGTAGCTGACCTGCCACAGTAAGCATGCTTATTTCCCGCCCTATGATCGCTCTGCATCTCAAGTGCCATCCATAACGCGGAGGATTGGCCCTAATCCCCATCGTTTATCACAGTGGGGCTGCGGATAAAAACTTGGACTGGTTTTATGACACGATGCCAAGACTGTTTCGATATTCGATTGGGCTTCGTGCGCCAAGTGATATCTTGATCCGCTTTTCGCTCTGACACTGGTGGTGAGTTGTTCTTGCGTTTCATGATTGCGGGAGCCTCTGGACCGAGTAACTGATTTTTCCAGTTATACAGTGTCGGTCTGCATACGCCGAGCTTTTCGGCCAAAGCCTGCGCACTTTCTTGCCGATTATGAAGTCTGACGACGCCAGCCTTCTTCAACGTCTCCGGATATCGCGGACGTCCAGTACTTCCAGTGACAGCTTTGCTAGTTTCGGGAAACGCCTCACGAACCCATGCTGTCAACGTTGCACGACCGGGATAGCCTAAGGCGCGCATCGTTGCAGAAACACAACGATCATGCGTGCGGTAGTACTCAACAGCCGCTTTCTTCTGCGCCTGTTTGAACTTATGGGCTTGGGGCGCAAATCCTAAACGCAGATCAAGATGGTGCTCATATTCCAGGCACCATCCTTCAGCGCATTCCTGCTTGGATAGCCCAACTGGTGAATAGTCGCTTTCGGGCGCTTGCCCAGCTTGATGTAGAGCGCAACGGCTCGCATCCGGTCTTCGTAGGAATACATGAACTACCTCCATGATAGTCCAAGTTTCGTCCGCACCGCCTATTTTTAAATAACGTCTTTGAAGATGAGCGCGCGGACCAAAAAGCTATATTGCTTGTTGTCTGGTTCGATCATAAATTTACAAATTCATACGAAATACTTGATGGTAAAAATTGCCAGCGAGACGGTGACTGCGCCACCAATACGTGTTGCTATTTGTGCAAAAGGCATGAGCGTCATACGATTTGCGGCGGTTAGGATGGCGATGTCACCGGTGCCACCTTGACCACTATGGCAGCCTGTCACGATTGCAGTATCAATTGGATACATGTTGACCAATCTGGCAGTGAAGAAGCCGGTCGCAATAAGCGAGAACACTGTAGCGAATACCGTCACGACAGTGGGTAACGTAAACACCGCAACAAATTCTCTCCAGGGTGTAAATGCGACACCCATCGCAAACAACAGCGGCCATGTGACAATAGTTGAGAAGAATTTATAAACATGACGGCTGCCATTTTCGATGCTGGGATCGAACAAGCGCCCAATCTTGGCGGCAACAACCAGAAACAACATGCAGATAGGTGCTGGAAAGTCTGTCAAATTCTGGATGAAGACACCGAAAAGGTATAGACTGACGATCGTAACGCCTGCTGCTGCGATTTCTGTTATATCTGCTGTTTCTGAACTTTCGACTGGATGTGACTTCTCGTTGTCCTTCTCAGACTGGAGCCTTCCTTCACCGGTAAGGTGCGGCAAACATTTGCCCAACATATTGAGAAGTCCGCATAACAGAACGGCAGTGAAACTGCCCAGCATAACAACGGGAATGATCTGGGCAAAGAGCACGTCTTGCGGTTGATTTAGAATGAAAGAATATCCAAGTGAAAGAGGAATTGCGCCCTCTCCCAAACCGCCTGCCATAATGGGCGCGACGATAAAAAAGAGAGTGTGTGTCAGGGGCAACCCCATAGATACCCCTACAATTGTGCCGACAATCGAAGCTACGACAGAGCCGGCAGTGACCGGTATGAAAATCTTTAAAAATCCAGCTAGCAGCACTTGTCGGTCCATGCTCATTATACTGCCGACAACGATCGCTGAGATATATAGATAAAGAAAGTTGGACTGTTTGCTGAAAGTCGTCACAGATTGAGCCACTGATGTTGGGATCCACCCGTAAAACACGGCAGCAGATGGAACAACGAAGGCCATAATAGCGGCACCACCCATCAGTCCAAGTATTCGAAAGCGCTTCCCCAACTCCATGAAGATGAAGCCACCGATCGACAGAATGCCGATTGACATTGTCAGATCTGATGGGACTTTACCGATAGATACAAAGCCAAAGATCAGCACTACAATAAGAACGTAGGCTGGGAGTGGCACAATTCCGATGTGGGTACGCTGTGCACGCCACAGAGAACCGCGCCAATCCGCTTTGTCTGTTCGGTGTTTAATTTGCGCAAAATGAGTCATGCTTCCTCCTTCATGTCATTGTTCGGAACGCCGATATTTTTGATGCAGAAATAAAAAATGAAGATCTTCTTCGCCTGTACGCACGACAGCAATGTAAGGTCGGGAAATCCTGAATTAGGGTGTTATTTTCGCCTACGAAAAGCTGCGTCGTTGTTTAACCATGATAAAAATATTTTTTTCTGATTCGGACTAATCAATCTGTATTCTTCATTCGGTCTGTCGTTATTCTGATGAGCTTAATAATTCAGCGCAGTGCGTAAAGCCTGACATCTATTTAGGTTTTTGATCAGTCTGCCAGGTCTTGAGTGCGTTATCCTCGATAGCCTTGATGTCAGGTTGCCGACACTGACCGCATGAAGGGGCGATTAGAGCGCATCCCGAAAGGTGTGAAACGGCTTTCGGATAAGATGCGCGTTAAAATAAATGATGAGGCGCCGATCTGATTCAATCAAATCGAAACGCGCTCTAATGACGGCAGTCATCCCCACACGGCCTAATATATTTTTTCATGCTGAGGAGCTGTGCTGTTGTATTCTGAATGTTAAATAA
Organism: Brucella thiophenivorans; assembly: GCF_002252445.1. Classification (GTDB taxonomy): domain Bacteria; phylum Pseudomonadota; class Alphaproteobacteria; order Rhizobiales; family Rhizobiaceae; genus Brucella; species Brucella thiophenivorans. Next base: position 112,604 of record NZ_NNRJ01000052.1, on the reverse strand, counting down.
GAAATTGGGTGTATTATTAATAATAACAAACATTATCGATAATACAGTGAGAAGTTCCAATATGATACCGTCAGTTCGTTGTATAAATATTTTACTCAATCTAAAATCCTTACCGAGAAAACGCACGTCATTTGAAACAACTACATTAGTTAAAACGCAAAAGAAAAATTAGTCCAACACCTTAAATAGAGCGAGCATATTTAAATAGACTTTGACCTTGTTAAAGGACGTGCTGCTAGGCCGTGTGGACGATTATTTTTCGGGCGTGGCGTGAGACGGATTTTGTTTCTGAACAGGAGAACAGACCGCCGTGGAGTGGTTCTCCACAGGGGTTGTTCGACGCATTCAGAGACAAAATCCACCACGTCCCGAAGGGATATGGTGAAAATAACCCAGCTTTGCGTCGCAAAACCTTGATGGAGAACCACTCCACCTTCGGCTTTGCTCCTAAACCTGTGCTATTTTCATCCATACCACGCTCCGAAAAAGAATCGTCCACACGGCCTAGGCTTTCTTTTGAGCCATTGCTTCTATTTTTATGGCTTTAAATGGGGTGTAAAAGTGCTCTTTTTTTGTTTGGAATCGCCCTCAAGCCTTCCCCACACATGTTTCTCCACCCAGCTAGACAGGTAGCCAGAATTATAATTACAAAATGAGCGCACAGATGCGAAAGCCGCTTGAGTAAAGGTGCAAAACAATAATAAAAATTAAAACTTGGGTATTCGTGCTATCTCGGCCACATAGCGCAATATCACATTCCATATCTGCCATGCAGACTGGCTATTTTAGCCGTCGCGTAATAAGCGGCACGGTTTCCATGATTTTGAGCACGTTTCTTGCTCTTTCAATCGCAAAATCATTGACTCTTTTTTCAAAGGGCTTAAAAGCGCAATCGGAAAAGGAGAATTCCGTGAACGCTTGTCGCGCATCACATAGCTTGTGTGGACTGAATGGCCTCATCGCCATTTTGATCCCTATGGCGTCCGTTTCCAAAACCACCATGGCCACTTGCATTAAAACGACCACCAAAACGGTCTGACCCCTTGGCCTGCTCGCCCTCTCTCCCCGGGTCCGGCCCAGGGAAAAGGCCCGCTGGTCGCGGGTTTTTATGGAAGAGGAGAGGACAGGAGACAAGTAAATGGGTTTTAAGATTGCAGTCGTCGGCGCTACCGGAAATGTCGGTCGCGAAATGCTCAACATCCTTGAAGAACGTGGCTTTCCGGCTGATGAAGTCGTGGCTCTTGCTTCGCGTCGCAGCCAGGGTACGGAAGTATCCTATGGCGACAAGACGCTGAAAGTTAAGCCGCTCGACCAGTATGATTTCTCCGATACCGACATTTGTCTCATGTCGGCTGGCGGAAATATTTCCAAGGAATGGTCGCCAAAGATCGGTGCGCAGGGTTGCGTTGTTATCGATAATTCTTCCGCGTGGCGTTATGACTCGAACGTGCCCCTTATCGTTCCAGAAGTGAACCCAGATGCGATTGAAGGTTTCCGCAAGAAGAATATTATCGCCAATCCGAACTGCTCGACGGCACAGCTCGTTGTGGCGCTCAAGCCTTTGCATGATGCAGCCAAGATCAAGCGTGTTGTCGTTTCGACTTACCAGTCCGTCTCTGGCGCTGGCAAGGAAGGCATGGATGAGCTGTTCCAGCAGTCACGCGCGGTATTTGTCGCTGATCCAGTGTCAGTGCAGAAGTTCACCAAGCGCATTGCGTTCAATGTGATCCCGCATATCGATGTCTTCATGGAAGATGGTTACACCAAAGAAGAATGGAAGATGGTGGCCGAAACCAAGAAGATGCTTGATCCAAAGATCAAGCTCACGGCGACTGCTGTGCGCGTTCCAGTGTTTATTGGTCATTCTGAATCAGTCAATATCGAGTTCGAAAACCCGATTTCGGCCGAAGAAGCCCGTGAAATTCTGCGTGAAGCGCCGGGTTGTCAGGTTATCGATAAGCACGAAGACGGCGGCTACATCACGCCTTATGAATCAGCTGGCGAAGATGCGACTTTCATTAGCCGTATCCGCGAAGACATTACCGTTGAAAACGGCCTTGCTATGTGGATTGTTTCCGACAATCTGCGTAAGGGTGCGGCTCTCAACACAATTCAGATCGCAGAACTGCTGGTTGCTCGCGGCCTGATCACGCCAAAGGCGCTTGCTGCTTAACCATCTTTGCAGTTTGAAAGACAAAAGCGCCGGGAAACTGGCGCTTTTTTATTTGTTTGGAAGGCTCTCGGTGAGATTGCCGCGTATATCGAGCAGCCGTTCACGCAAATCCTGCAATTCATCGACAGGGCGTCCCAGAGCGCAAAAAACCTGTTCAGGGATACTCTCTGCTTGTGTGCGCAAAATGCTGCCTTCATCGGTCAATGTAATCCGAACCTGACGCTCATCCTGCGGGTCACGACGCCGGGCGATGCGACCTGCCGCTTCAAGGCGCTTTAGAAGCGGGGTGAGGGTGCCTGAATCAAGATTAAGCTTGCCACCTATTTCCGATACGGTCTGATTGTCTTTTTCCCAGAGAACCAGCATCACCAGAAACTGCGGGTAGGTGAGATCCAGCTTGGCTAGAATAGGCTGATAGGCACGGGTGAGCGCATTCGCAGTCGAATAAAGTGCGAAGCAGACCATGTCTGAGAGGTGCAGATGTGTGTCTTTGCTCATGATCTCTTTTCCTATTGTCATCATACAACATGCGCAATTAAATCGTGCATCACATAATCGTGAGAATAGATTTTTCAAAATTAGATTGCGCACAATTTAATAATTTGCAATCCTGATTGGGACGGTAGTTTAGCAATCACCAATGGAGAGTTTCAATGCCAATTCTTTACACGACCCAGTCGACAGCAACCGGTGGCCGTACTGGCAGCGCCAAGACCGCTGATGGACGTCTTAGCGTTGTCCTCGATACGCCAAAGGAATTGGGCGGTTCGGGCGGCGAGGGCACAAATCCCGAACAGCTTTTCGCATCGGGCTATGCGGCCTGCTTTCTTGGTGCGCTTAAATTCGTTGCGGCCAAAGAGAAAGTTTCAATTTCGGCTGACAGCACAGTGACTGCGACAGTTGGCATTGGTCCGCGCGAAGATGGCACAGGTTTTGGCCTTGATGTGGCTCTGGAAATTACACTTCCGGGCGTTGATAAGGCCAAGGCGGAAGAACTGGTTAATGCCGCGCACATCGTTTGCCCATATTCGCACGCAACACGCGGCAATATTGATGTCCGCTTGAGCGTGGCATAAGTCAGATAGGCAAAAGGCGCCTAAACGGGCGCCTTTGTTTTATTTATTGAGACACTTCAGCCAGTGCATTCAAAGCGGCCTCAACTTGCCTTTGCGCTTCTTCACCTAATTGCAATATAGGTCTAGGTGGCTCAACCTTTGCCAAGCCGAGCAAATCGGCGATCACATACATGACGCGGAAGCTGCCATAAGTCTTGAACAAGCTCCAGAGCGGCTCAAAGGCTTCATTGATGCGCTCGGCTTCTGAGCGATTGCCGCTTTGGGCGGCACGGACCAGTGCCAATGTTTGAGCTGGAAGAAGGCCCGCAGCGACACTGTAGAAAGCATCTGCACCTGCAAGCAATGCGTCCTTGGCACCCCAATCGCCGCTATAACCAATAGCGAAGTCGTCTGGTGTTAAGGAACGCAGCTTTGCTATTTCTTTAGCGTAATCCTCATCCGCTGGCAGCGGCATTTTGATCGCCTTGATGTTCTTCACATGAGCAAGCCGTGCAATCAGTTCAACACTGAAGGAAAATCTGGTTGTGCCGGGATTATTATAGATACAAAGCGGTAGATCAGTCGTTTCAGCAACAGCCTTGAAGTGCTCAAAGCCTTCTTCCTGCGTGAGCGGCGTATAGGAAACGGGTGCAAGCAACAGCGCATCTGCGCCAGCATCTGCGGCGTCGCGTGCGAGCGCCTGCGCGTCATCGGTGCGCAATGCACCAACACCCACAATCAACGACGTCTTCGTACCGATATATTTCACAGCGGTTTCAACCGTATGTCGACGCTGTTCCCGCGTAAGAAATGCATAGCCGCCAGTGCTGCCCAGCAGGCCGATTGAATCCACGCCTGCGTCATGAATGCGCGTGAGAATCGTGCCAAGCGTACCCTCCATGAGTTTGCCCGAGGTATCTATAGGTGTCAGCGGAAAAGCGGAGAGGCCTTTGAAAAGTTTCATTTTGATGCCATTTTCGAATGTGTTTAGCGTGAGAGAAGTAAGCGGATACCGGCGAAACAAAAGACTGCCGCAAGTACGCCTTCAATCCAGCGTCGAGCGCGGCGATATAATCGCACCATGGGTGCGGTAGAAAACACAATCGCATAGCCGCAGAAAATCGTGACGCTGAGGATGATACAGCCCCCAAGAAATGCCGCCATATGGGACCACGACGACTCTGTACCTAGACCGAGCGTCACCAGCGCTATCCATGACAAAATAGACTTGGGATTTGAGAGGTGCATCAGGAGGCCACGGCGATAAAGATCGCTGCCTGCAAGCGTTGCACTGCCATTAAACGGGCGAGCGGCAAGCTTCTCATCTGAGGTTATGGCTGCACGTCCGGCTTTGAATGCGAGATAGAGCAGGTAAAGGCCACCAAATATCTTAAGGATGATCAGCGCTTGTGCATATTGAGTTAGGATCGCTGAGACGCCGGTTGCAGCCATCAGGCCCCAAAATATGGAGCTGGTCACAACACCCGCTGCAAACATCAAACCCGCTTTGCGGCCCTGATGCATGGCAACGCCCATGATGCGCATGTTGCTTGGCCCAGGGCTTCCAGCGGCAATCACATAGGTTGTGTAAACAAGAAGAAGCTGATAGGCGGCGGGCGAAAGGCTCATGATCATCACTCAATTTGAACTGAGCAGATTTATAGCATTCTCCGCATACAATATCTGTTATTCGATTGTATCAAAAACGACCAAAATTGTCTCAATTTAGATCAGAATGGGGGTATTTATAAAGCACGGCGATAATGTATTGCTTTAATCAGCATGTGCTTCCAGAGCTTCCATATCATCATCCGAAAGGCCAAAATGATGGCCAATTTCATGAATGAGAACATGGGTGATGATATCGCCAAGTGTCTCTTCATTCTCTGACCAATAGTCGAGAATTGCGCGGCGGAAGAGCGTGATGCGGTTTGGACCTTCACCTGTTTGAAAAGTGAACCGCTCACCAATGCCCGTACCTTCAAACAGGCCGAGCAGATCGAAAGGCGTTTCCAGCCCCATATCCTCGACAAGTTGCTCTTCGGGGAAATCGGATATCTGAATGATGATATCGCCACAAAGCGTGCGAAAATCCTGCGGCAGATGCGCAAGCGCTTCAATCGCGATAGATTCCACTTGATCAAGGGAGGGCGAAAGTCGTGCCGCCCAGTCGCCGCTTTGATCTTCTCGGGCCATTTCAGCTAACCGGGTCCTATTCAATGTTTAGGCCACCGGACTTTCTGGCAATGAGCGTGCTAATACTGAAAGCCATCATGCCCAGGGACGCTGTTGGGCGTTCTTTGCTTCGAATATGTCGATGCTTTTTGCCTTTTCCATGGTCAGGCCGATGTCGTCGAGACCATTGAGCAAGCAATGACGCTTAAAATCGTCGAGGTCGAAGGAAACCGTGCCGCCATCGGGGCCGTGAATTTCCTTGGCTTCAAGATCAACGGTCAGCGTTGCATTGGCACCGCGCGACGCGTCATCCATCAGCTTGTCGAGGTCTTCCTGAGACACCTTGATTGGCAAGATGCCGTTCTTGAAGCAGTTATTGTAGAAGATGTCGGCAAAAGAGGTCGAGATCACGCAGCGGATGCCGAAATCGAGCAATGCCCAAGGCGCATGTTCACGCGAAGAACCGCAGCCGAAATTATCGCCAGCTACAAGAATCTGCGCGTTGCGATAGCCGGGCTTGTTGAGCACGAAATCTGGATTTTCGGTGCCGTCTTCGTTGAAACGCATTTCGGCAAACAGACCCTTGCTCAGACCCGTGCGCTTGATCGTCTTGAGATAATCCTTCGGGATAATCATGTCCGTATCGATATTGACGATCGGCAGGGGGGCTGCAACGCCCGTGAGCTTGGTGAACTTATCCATATCTGGAGCCTGTCAGTTTTGTATTTACAATTTGAAAACTGGTTTACATCAGCATGACACAGAGTCAATGTTTCAAGCCGCAAGTGCCCAATAGGTCGCAACCTCGGATCGTAATAAGCTTGCATCCGGAGCGTTTTTAAGGCGCTCCGGCGATACGCAACTGTCTCGACACACGAATATGTCTGAATTTTAGATTCAAAATTCGGAATCATGCGCCGAGGTAGTGCTAAGCGAAATTATTGTACATTTAGGGCAATGTTTCCGCTTTCACTACCGGTCAATCGGCGAGACCTTCCATCTGCACCGACAATGACCGTAAATCGCCTGCGCAGCATCGATAGGTTCGGCGAAACTGCAACATTAATCGCGGGGTCGAATTGCAGCGTAATCCGCCAGAGATCAGGCTTGATCGTTTCCTCGACGCCTATGATGCGGGCTTCAAATGCTGTTGAATGGAACATGCCCGAAACGCGCTGGCTGACGCGATAAGGCGCTGTATCGTCTTCAACTTGTACTTTTTCAACCTTCACACCGTTGGCTGCAAGCGTATTCCAGTCTCGTGTGCCAGATTGTCGGGCGACGAGATCAAGCGCTTTTCCGTGGCTGATATTTATGCCTTCTTCGCCCAAAGCCTGCCGCAAACGGCGAGCCTGGTGTTTGAAGTCAGTTGTCGTGTACCCAGCAAGGATAGCTGTGGTCATGGGTTCGCTCCTGAATGTGAGCAGCATTTTCGTAAACGGGCGCCCGCATTGCCGTTTCTGCCGTCACCGGAACAGGCCGAAACAGGAACTTGAATTCAGAATGCTTTACCATGGCCTTTAGGCTGCAAGCGGCAGGTGCATTCCAACCGTGAATGCAAAATAAGCAGTCATAAGTCAGATTTCAAGTGCCTTAGAATGTATGGGAAGGACGCTTGCGAACGATCGCTATTCAGTGCACAAATTGCGCATGAAAACAAATGCTCGCCCGCGTCGTTCCGTTTTGTTTGTGCCAGCTTCCAATAGCCGTGCAGTTGAAAAGTCACTGACGCTTGGAGCCGATTGCGTCATTTATGATCTGGAAGACTCGGTTGCGCCGGAAGCGAAACTTGCTGCGCGCGATGCATTGATTGCTCATTTTACCGAGCATCCAAAGGTTGGCTTTGAGCGCGTTGTGCGCGTTAACGCTGCTGATACGCAATGGAATAAGGCTGATCTTACTGCTGCGGCAAAGATTGGCGCGGATGCAGTTTTGCTGCCGAAGGCTGAACGACCGCAGGATGTGATTGATGCAGCCAGCCGGCTTGATCGCCAGGATGCCCATCCTGCAATGCGCGTCTGGGCGATGATAGAAACACCTCGCGGTATTCTGAACGCGGATGAGATTGCTGTTCTAGGTCATCGCTCTGCGGCACGGCTTGGCTGTTTTGTGGTGGGACCGAATGATATTGCGCTGGCAACTGGCGTACGCCCCCTAGAAGGACGACCCTATCTGATCCCATGGCTGATGCAGATATTATTGGCCGCGCGTGCTGGTGGAATTGATATTTTGGATGGTGTTTATAACGACTTTCGTGACACTACGGGCTTTGAAGCAGAATGCGTGCAAGGCGCGGCAATGGGGTTTGATGGAAAGACGCTTATTCATCCTTCACAAATTGAAGCCGCAAACCGTGCTTTTTCGCCGTCTGATGACGATGTGGCTTATGCCCGTGCTGTGGTTGCTGTCTTCGCGCAGCCGGAGAATGCTGATAAGGGCGTCGTATCGCTGGATGGTCAGATGGTCGAGCGCCTGCATCTGAAAATAGCCGAGCGCTTGCTCGCAAAATCAAACGCATAATTACAAAAAGGAAGAATAATTATGAAGCTTTATCGTTTCATCACAGGACCAGACGACTCTGCATTTTGTCATCGCGTGACGGCCGCTTTGAACAAGGGCTGGCAGCTGCATGGTTCGCCGACTTATGCGTTCAATGCAGCAACGGGTGTGCTGCATTGCGGTCAGCCGGTTATCAAGGAAGTCGAAGGCGTCGAATATACGCCTGACATCAAACTAGGCGACTATTGATTGAATAAAAAAGGCCGGTTTCCCGGCCTTTTGTCTTTTTGCGCATGTCTTTGTCCAAAAATCGGACACCACTTTTGGGAGACATGCTTTTAATTCAAACCACGTTTTTCAATCATCGCGTCAGGCGTTGGCATTTTGCCCCGGAATGCCTTGTAAAGATCTTCCGGGTCACGGCTACCGCCTGCCGAATAGATATATTGTTTAAGCTTTGCAGCGAGTGCAGGGTTAAAAGCATCGCCGGTTTCTTCAAATGCTGAGAAAGCATCGGCATCAAGCACTTCCGACCACATGTAGGAATAGTAACCAGCGGAATAGCCGTCGCCAGAGAAGACATGTGTGAAATGTGGCGTGCGGTGACGCATGATAATGGCATCAGGCATCGAAAGCTTTTCCAGTGTTGCCGCTTCAAATGCGAGTGGGTCAGTGATCTTTTCCGTGCCCGTATGAAATGCCATATCGACAAGTGCGGATGATGTAAACTCGACGGTATTAAACCCTGCATTGAACGAGCGGGCAGCGAGTACCTTGTCGAGCAGTGCCTTGGGCATGGCGTCACCGGTACGATAATGCACGGCATATTTTTCAAGCACTTCTGGCACGGTCAACCAATGCTCATATAGTTGAGACGGCAGTTCGACAAAGTCGCGTGCAACGGCGGTGCCTGATACGGCAGGCCATGTCACATCCGACAAAAGCCCATGCAACGCATGTCCAAACTCGTGGAATAGCGTGCGGGCATCATCCAGCGATAGCAGCGCAGGTTCGCCAGCCTTGGGCTTCGCGAAATTCATTACGTTATAGATGAACGGCTTTTGCCCAGCACCAAGCTTATGGCTTGATTGCAAAGAACTCATCCATGCACCTGAACGTTTTGAGGTACGTGCAAAATAGTCACCGAGGAATAAGCCACGCCCGCTGCCATCGGCATTCAAAACCTGAAACACCCTTACATCAGGGTGCCATGTGGAGATGCCTTTTTTCTCTTCAAAGCGAATGCCGAAAAGCCGCGTCGCAACATCGAAACTTGCTTCAATGATTTTTTCGAGTTGCAGATAGGGCTTCAGTTCGGCCTCATCGAACGCGAAACGTTCGGCGCGAAGCTTTTCAGCATAAAAACGCCAGTCCCACGGTGCCACTTTGTGATTGTTACCATCTGCTGCGATCAGGCGCTCAAGCTCAGTTTCTTCTTCCCGCGCTTTGGCGCGTGCCTTGTCCCACACTGGCTCCAGTAGATCCATCACGGCCTTTGGTGTTTTAGCCATGGTGTCATCGAGCTTATAGGCTGCGAAATTAGCATAGCCGAGCAGGTGCGCTTTGCGTTCGCGCAGTTCCACCATTTCGCGCACAACCTCGCGATTATCGGTTTCTCCGCCATTTTCGCCGCGCTTGCCCCATGCGTTGAAAGCCTGTTCGCGTAGTTCGCGGTTTTCCGAGAATGTCAGAAATGGTTCAACGATAGACCGAGACAGCGTGACCGCCCACGCGTCTGGTTTGCCGCGTTCTGTTGCTGCACTTTGCATGGCATTTTTTAGAAAGTCAGGCAGTCCCGCTAGGTCAGCTTCGTTGGTGATAAACAATGCCCAGCTTGATTCATCTTTGAGTACATTCTGACCAAAGCGTGCACCGAGTCCGGCAAGCTTCTCGTTGATGTCTGCCAATTCCTGTTTGCCTGCTTCATCAAGCTTTGCGCCAGAGCGGACAAAGCCCTTCCAGGTCTTTTCCAGCACACGCTTTGTCTCAATATCGAGATCAAGATGATCGCGGTTTTCATAAAGTGCATCAATACGCGCAAACAGTTTTGGGTCCATCATGATGCGCGAATAATGACGCGACATTTTTGGTGCGATTTCGCGTTCCAGCGCCTGAATAGTATCGTTGGTATATGCACCGGCGCGCATCCAGAAAATTGATGAAACGCGATCAAGCGATTGGCCGGTAAGCTGTAAGGCTTTCAGTGTATTTTCAATGGTTGGTTCCGCAGTGTCGTTGGTAATAGCTTCGACTTCCGCAAGGTCTTTAGCCAGAGCTGCATCGAAAGTGGCATCGAAATCATCATCCCTGAAAGCGGTGAAATCCGGCAGGCCCAGAGGTCCATTCCATTCGGTCAATGCGTGATTATAGACGGGCGTATCGGACATCGGAAAACTCTCGCTAAATGAATTCGCTATGTATCAGACTTAGGATTTCAATGATGGCAGGGCAAGAGCAATTGGCAGCTTTAAGAGGAATATGAAAAAGCCGTCATGAACGCGGTGCGGGGGTTGACTTTGACGCTGACGCGGCGCAAATGAGCCTCGCAGCCGCATTCTCTTTGGCTGCATTTCAACCGGAGTTTTATTCTCTCATGCCAAGCGACAGTCACAGTCGATTGTTTCAGCCGTCAAGGCAGTTCGTGATCTGATCGCTTTCGGTCGGCTTGCACGATCTGCCTCTGACGGCGGATCGACAGAAAGGCAAGCCTATGACCGACAACAACTTCACCGAAGTTCTCAATGTTGCCGACCTTCCTGCTGCTGCAATTGCCAGCCGCATCGCCGATATTCGTACCGGTGACGCAGTCGAAATTGTCAATGAACTCGATGCAGATGACGCAATCGCAGTTATTGCACAGCTATCGCACGACGATGCTATCCGTTTGCTCGACCAGCCTGAGCTGGAACGGGCCACCGAAATTCTGGCAACCTTGCCGCCAAATATCGCAAGCTTCCTGCTTGATGGCATGTCCGCTGACCGTGCCACCGACGTTTTTCAGGATATGGAAGACGCAGATCGTGCACGTCTGTTCCCCATTCTTGCGCCTGAAACCAAGGCTGCGTTAAAAAAGCTCATGGGCTATCCGCCGAATACGGCTGGTAGTCTGATGACGATTGAGTTCATCACCGTGCCATCCAACTGGAATGTTGGACAAACGCTGGACCACATTCGTCAGGTCGAGCGTACGCGTGAGACCGTCTACGCCATCTATGTGGTTGATCCGCAAACCCGCGTTCTTCTGGGCGTAGTCAGCCTGCGTCGTCTGATCATTCGTGAGCTGGACGAGCCGATCCTTTCGCTTGCGCGTGATGATGACCCGATCACCATTTCTCCGCTTGCCAATCGTGAAGACGTTGCGCGCCTTTTCCGCAAGCACGACCTTCTGGCAGTGCCTGTCGTTGATGACAGCCGCCATATTATTGGTATCGTGACTGTTGACGATGTGCTCGATGCGATGACTGAGGATGCGAGTGAAGACGCTTACCGTTTCGGCGGTATGGAAGCACTCGATAAGCCTTATATGCGCATCGGCTTTGGCGAAATGCTCAAGAAGCGCGGTGGCTGGCTGGGGATTCTTTTCCTTGGCGAAATGCTCACCGCAAGTGCGATGCAGCATTTTGAAGTCGAGCTGGAAAAAGCACTCGTGCTGACGCTGTTTATTCCGCTGATTATGTCATCGGGTGGTAATTCCGGTTCACAGGCCACATCACTGATCATCCGTGCGCTTGCATTGCAGGAACTTAGTCTCAAAGATTGGTGGCGTGTCGCAATTCGTGAATTACCAACTGGTTTGGCACTCGGCGCATTCCTTGGTTTCATCGGTGTCGTGCGTATTGCGATCTGGCAAAATCTCGGTATCTACGATTATGGTGAACACTGGATGCTGGTTGCAGCAACCGTTGGTATGGCGCTTGTCTGTATCGTGACTTTTGGTTCTGTGACGGGGTCTATGCTGCCATTTATTCTGCGCAGGCTGGGTTTTGATCCAGCCAGTGCGTCGGCACCTTTCGTTGCCACGCTGGTCGATGTGACAGGCCTTGTGATCTATTTCAGTGTTGCATTGGTGATCCTCTCAGGAACTTTGCTGTAGAAAACACGGCAAAACTGTCACAATCGGCCTGTAAATAAACACCTAAATCCGGGCTTTTCGGGTTAATTAAGGGGCAGTTTCGTGCTGCCCCTTTCTAAAACGCAAAAAAACCTGTATGAGCGCCCCATTGATTTTCCGCGCAACCAATGCTGGCGCGGCTCCCAACTCGTAGAGAAGTGATCTCCATATGGAATTGCGTAATATCGCTATTATCGCACACGTCGATCATGGCAAAACCACACTGGTCGATGAATTGTTGAAACAGTCCGGCTCGTTCCGCGACAATCAGCGCGTTGCAGAACGCATGATGGACTCCAACGACATCGAAAAGGAACGCGGGATCACCATTCTCGCCAAGGCGACTTCGGTCGTTTGGAAAAACACGCGCATCAACATCGTCGACACACCCGGCCACGCCGATTTCGGTGGCGAAGTTGAGCGTATTCTTTCGATGGTTGATGGCGCTATCGTGCTTGTTGACGCAGCTGAAGGTCCGATGCCACAGACGAAATTTGTTGTCGGCAAGGCGCTCAAAGTGGGTCTGCGTCCAATCGTTGCGATCAACAAGATTGATCGTCCAGATGGTCGTCATGAAGAAGTCATCAATGAAGTATTCGACCTCTTCGCAAATCTCGATGCGACAGATGAGCAGCTTGAATTCCCGATTCTTTACGGTTCAGGCCGTAATGGCTGGATGGCGCTGAATCCAGAGGGCCCGCAGGACGAAGGTCTGGCACCGCTGTTCGATCTGGTGCTCAAGCACGTACCTGCGCCAAAGGTGGCGGAAGGTCCATTCAGCATGATCGGTACGATCCTTGAAGCTGATCCTTTCCTCGGTCGCATTATCACTGGTCGTATACATTCCGGTTCGGTTAAGTCGAACCAGCCTGTGAAGGTACTGAGCCAGGATGGCAAGCTTCTCGAAACCGGCCGTATTTCCAAGATACTTGCATTCCGCGGTATTGAGCGTCAGGCAATTGATGAAGCCCATGCAGGCGACATTGTTGCAATCGCGGGTCTTTCCAAGGGTACAGTTGCTGACACATTCTGCGATACATCGGTAAGTATTCCGCTTGAAGCGCAGCCAATTGATCCGCCAACCGTAACTATGTCCTTCATCGTCAATGACAGCCCTTATGCCGGCACCGAAGGTGACAAGGTAACGAGCCGCGTTATTCGTGACCGTCTCATGAAGGAAGCGGAAGGCAATGTTGCTCTGAAGATCGAAGAATCGAGCGAAAAAGACTCTTTCTTCGTTTCTGGTCGCGGCGAATTGCAGCTTGCTGTTCTGATCGAAAACATGCGTCGTGAAGGCTTTGAACTTGGCGTTTCGCGTCCGCGCGTTGTCATGAAAGAAGGCGACAACGGCGAAATGCTTGAGCCTGTGGAAGAAGTCGTCATCGACGTCGATGAAGAATATTCCGGCACCGTTGTTCAGAAAATGTCCGAACGTAAGGCCGAAATGGTCGAACTGCGTCCTTCGGGCGGCAATCGCGTTCGCATGGTTTTCTACGCACCGACCCGTGGTCTTATTGGCTATCAGTCGGAACTTCTGACCGATACACGCGGCACGGCGATCATGAACCGTCTGTTCCACGATTATCAGCCATATAAGGGCGAAATCGCTGGTCGTAACAATGGTGTTCTGATTTCTAACGATCAGGGCGAAGCTGTTGCTTATGCACTGTTCAACCTTGAAGATCGTGGTCCGATGATCATTGACGCAGGCGTCAAGGTTTATCAGGGTATGCTTATCGGCATTCACTCGCGCGACAACGATCTGGAGGTGAACGTGTTGAAGGGCAAGAAGCTCACCAACGTTCGCGCGTCGGGCAAGGATGAAGCCGTGAAGCTGACGCCGCCGATCCGCATGACGCTGGAACGCGCTTTGTCGTGGATTCAGGATGACGAACTGGTTGAAGTAACGCCAAAGTCGATCCGTCTGCGCAAGCTCTATCTCGATCCAAATGAGCGCAAGCGCTTTGAAAAGAGCGGCAAATCAAGCGCTGCTTGATTTCTCTGGTTGAACAAAAAACGGCGCCGAAGGGCGCCGTTTTCATTTTGTCAGATTGATGATTATTTATCTCTCGCCGCGACGGTAAGGTTGCATCAATGCTTGCGGAACGCGCGCGCGGCGCGCCATGACGATCAGTGCTACAATCGACATGATATATGGGATCATCAGGAAAAGCTGATAAGGCACGAGCTTACCGTAAACGGTCTGCAAGCGCAGCTGGAATGCATCAAAGAGTGCGAATAGCAGCGCACCAAGCAGCGCACGCGCGGGTTTCCACGACGCAAAAACGACAAGCGCGATACAGACCCAGCCGCGTCCTTGCATCATAGTTGGGAAGAATGAGTTGAACGCTGAGAGCGTTAGAAACGAACCACCAACAGCCATCAATGCACTGCCGAACATGATGGTGAAAATACGCACGCGGATTGGATTGATGCCTTGTGCTTCTGCTGCATGCGGGTTTTCGCCGGTCATGCGGATGGCTAGGCCGATAGGCGTTCGAAACAAGATATAAGCAAGCAGCAGCGCCAGCGGAATGGCGATCCATGTGAGTGCGGTTTGTGTACCGAGAACCTGTCCCAAAAATGGAATGTCAGTGAGCCATGATGGATTGAGCGGCTGAAACGGTGTGATTGTTGGCGGGGTCGATGATAGCGGCACCAGCAGGCGGAACAGGAAGTAGCTGAGGCTCGATGCAAACAGCGTAATACCAAGACCGACCACATGCTGTGACAAGCCGAGCGGCACGGTGAGCGCTGCGTGAAGCAGACCGAACAAAGCGCCCGATGCAGCCGCTGCAAGCACGCCCACCCAAAGGTCAGCGCCATTGAAGACGGTCAGCCAGCCAATCATTGCGCCGAAGGTCATAATGCCTTCGATGCCAAGATTGAGAACGCCTGCGCGTTCGCAATAAAGCGCGCCAAGTGTGCCGAAAATCAGCGGTGTTGCAATGCGAAGCACTGAAACCCAGAGGCCAGCGGAAAGCAGGATATCCATCAACTCGTTCATCGGGCGATCCTGTATTGGGTGAAAAAGAGGGCAACCAGCATGGTCAGCAGTGAGAGCGCCACAGTCACATCAGCGATGAAGCTTGGAATGCCAATCGCGCGGCTCATACCGTCAGCGCCCACAAACATGGCGGCAGCAAACAGTGCTGAAAAGATTGCGCCAATCGGATTTAGATTGGCGAGCATAGCAACGATTATGCCGGAATAACCAAATCCCGGCGACAGATCGGTCGTGACATAGCCTTTGACGCCCATGACCTGAATTGCACCGGCAAGGCCTGCGAGACCACCCGAAATACAGGCAACCTTCACAAGCGTTTTTCCAAGCGGAACACCTGCAAAACGTGCCGCTTGCGGGTTAAGACCGGCGGCTTTGGTTTCAAGGCCGAATACGGTGCGTTTTTGCACATAGGCGATGATAAGCGCTAATGCGATGGCAATCAGAATGCCTATATGTAGACGCATGCCGGACATGATTTTCGGCAGAACGGCGGCATCGGGTACAGGTTCTGACTGCGGCCAGCCAAAGGCCATCGGGTCTTTCATCGGACCTTCGATCATCATTGAGACGAACAGCACGGCTACGAAATTGAGCAGCAGGGTGGTCACAACTTCATCAACGCCAAAACGCAGACGAAGCCCAAGCGGGATTAGCAGAAAGATCATGCCAGCAATCGCACCAACGATCAGTAGCAGCGGGATCAGCAAAGCTGCCGGAAGTTGCAACTGCGTGCCAAAGGCCACCACTGCAAGCGCACCCATATAGAACTGACCTTCTGCGCCAATGTTCCAGAGCTTGGAACGGAAGGCGACGGCGGCGGCTAGGCCCGTTAGCATCAAGGGCGTTGCGCGGGTCAGCGTTTCCGTGATGGAGAGCTTGTTGCCAAAGGCACCAATGGCGATCTGGCGGAAAGCCTCAAACACTGGCGCTCCGGCACTCGCAATCAGCAGTCCGGCCAATACAAAGGCTGCAAAGACGGCGATGATGGGTGCAGTTGCTACCAGAAGCATGGGCCGTGTTTCGCGTCGTTCAATACGCATCAGTTCAGCCCTTCCTTTTGTTTGAGCATGATCTTATCCGAAAACCGCTTCACACTTTTCGGGATCATGCTCTGCCCCACTCGCCGGCCATCATCAGGCCCAGTCGTTGCGCATCGGCCTCTTCTGCCTCAATCGGTGGTGACAGCTTGCCCTTGACGATTGCCTGCACGCGGTCGGCAAGGCCGAGGATTTCATCCAGATCTTCTGAGATGAGCAGCACCGCCGCACCCTTGGCGCGGGCTTCCAGAATGCGGGTATGAATGGCTGCAACCGCACCTTCATCAAGGCCGCGTGTCGGCTGCGCCGCAATCAGAATGCGCGGTGCCGTTTCAAGATTGCGGCCAAGAATAAGCTTCTGCATATTGCCACCCGAAAGCAGGCGAATTCGGCTGTCTGGCGTACCCCCGCGCACATCGAATTCCTTGATGATGCGGTTGGTGAACGCGCGCGCGGCCTGACGATTGACTAGCAGACCATTGGAGAATTGCGGATCGCGCACACGCTCAAGAACAGCATTTTCCCAAAGTGTGAGATCGCCGATTGCGCCTTCTGCATTCCGGTCTTCCGGGATGCGGCCAACGCCTTCGGAAACGAAACTGCGCGGGTCAAACTTTGTGACCTGCTGTCCGAACTTGAAAAGCGAGCCTTTGGCGGGTTGGCTCAGGCCCGAAACAAGCCTTCCAAGTGCGGCCTGTCCATTGCCCGAAACACCGATAATGCCGAGTGTTTCGCCTGCGCGAAGGTGAAAGTTAAGCTTTGACAGACGTGTTGTACGGTCTTCGATAACGCTCACATTTTTGGCTTCAAGCAAAGTCTCGCCAGGGCTAGCTTTCGCACGAGACGGGCGCGAAACACGGCGACCGACCATTAGTTCCGCAAGCTCTTCCTTGGATGTTTCGGAAGCTTTGCGTTCTGCAACCAGTTTGCCGCCACGCAAAACCACGACACGGTCGGCAGCCGACATGACTTCATGCAATTTGTGCGAAATGAAAATCAGCGACAAGCCCTGACGCGCCATTTCTTTGAGCGTCGCAAACAGGCCTTCCGCTTCCTGTGTGGTCAGAACCGCGGTTGGCTCATCGAGGATCAGAATGTCGGCGTCGTTATAAAGAGCTTTGAGGATTTCGACACGCTGCTGTTCGCCGACCGAAAGATCGCCAAGCCGCGCGTCGGGATCGACCTGCAAGCCAAAACGCTTAGCGGTCTGCGCGATTTTTGCCCGGGCGGCACTGCGATCCGACTTTAATTTCCAGAGGCTTTCGGTGCCAGTGATGATGTTTTCCAGAACCGTGAGGTTGGGGGCAAGCGTAAAATGCTGATGCACCATGCCAACGCCTGCATCAATGGCGGTACGCGGTTTGCCTTGCGGGATTTCAGCGCCTTTGACGAATACGCGGCCTTCATCCGGAACATAATGGCCGAACAGGATATTCATCAGTGTGGTCTTGCCTGCACCATTTTCGCCCAGGAAAGCGAGTATTTCGCCGCGCTCAAGTTTGAGCGAAATATCGTCATTGGCGGTTAACGCGCCGAACCGCTTGGTGATGTTTTGCAGTTCAAGAACTGTGGTGGTCATGTGTTCAGCCCCGCAACGCAAAATTTATGCTGCCAGCGACAGTCCTCTTCCATCAGCTCGCCAAGGTTCAACAGAAGATTGTCCGATCCCATGGGCGCAATCAACTGAATGGCAACTGGCATACCGTTTGCGTCCTCGCCAAATGGCATGGAAAGTGCCGGAAAACCGGAAATATTGGCCAATGCGGCATAAGGGGAAAATGCATTCATCTTATACCAATGTGCGTCCACATCGTCGTGATCCACGGGATAGGAACCAAGAGGCTGTGGCGCAGTTGAAAGCATCGGCGTGATAAGCACATCGATGTCATGGAAAATCTGCCAGAGCTTGTGCGCAACCACCACACCGCCATTCATGGCGTCGTAAAGTTCGATGGCAGTCAACGTGCGGCCACGTAAAGCCACTGCTTGCGTTAGTCTTTCGAGCTTATCTTCATCAATGGAGAATGCATCAATAGCCGATGCCAGATTGGCCGAGATGATGCGGTCAAAAGCTACAGCACTTGCATCAACGAGCGGCGCGAGTGTTTGCGCATTGATGTCGCAAATTGTTTGGCCCTTTGCTTCCAGAAAGCGTGCTGCATCGGCCACGATTTGCAAGCGCTCTGTGCTCACCGGATAATTGATAAGATCGTTGGAAATAATCCCGATACGTAACCTTTTCGGGCTTGTGTAGGTTACCAGCGCGACATCTGGCAAAAAGCTTTCTGTTTTTCCGGCCAACAGCGGCAGCAATGTTTTTGCATCGCGTATTGAACGGCAAAGCGCAAACTCACTGGCAATGCCCGCGAGATAATTGCCGAAATATGGACCCGCTGGCATGGCTCCGCGACTGGGTTTCAGGCCTATGAGGCCACAGGCTGCGGCTGGAACGCGAATTGATCCGCCTGCATCGGTGGCGTGCGCTACCGAAACAATCCCAGCCGCGACCGCTGCCGCTGCTCCGCCGGAAGAACCTGCAGGCGAAAGCGTCTCATCAAAAGGATGGCGAGCGAGAGGGCCGTCTATCGGCTCGCTTGCAAGTGCCATGCCGAATTCGGGAACAGTTGTCGTGCCGAAGAAATTAAGACCAGCTTTGCGCAGACGTGCGGCAAGTTCTGAATCACGCTCGGTCGATGCATTGGCGCAGGCGCGTGAGCCGAGACGAATGGGAAGACCAGCGCAAGGGCCGCCCAGATCTTTAAATAGCGATGGCACACCAGAGAAGGCAGCTTTTTTATCAAAAGCGGCAGCGTTTTTACGGCCAAGTTCCGCATCAACATATGCAATGGCGCCCAGCGGGCGCCATTTTTCTGCGGCTTCAATAGCACAATCCAAGGCCTCTCTCGCAGATAAAGCGCCATTTGCAATCGCTTGCGCGAGCGCTGTTGCGTCTTGCTGCTTCATATCGGGAGCCATGCTATGCCGTCCTGCCTGTTTAGTTACTTCGGATCAGCCGGATTAGGCTCGACCTTGAAGTTGCCTGCCTTGATTTCGGCGCGGCGCGCTTCCATCTTGGCTTCGGCTTCAGCAGGTGCAACACCTTTGACGTAAACGATGTCGTTGCCGCCTTCCTTCATCAGGCTGAAAGGCGTGTAATCCTTACCGGTTGGATTGCCTGCCTTAACGTCCGCAATGGCAGCATTGAGGATCGGGCGGAAATACCACATCGCATTGGCGAAAACCGTATCCGGGTAGCGTGGCGTGTAATCAATCAGTGAGCCGATTGCCTTGATGCCACGTTCTTTGGCAGCATCTGCCGTGCCGATGCGCTCACCAAACAGAATGTCTGCGCCTGCATCAATCTGCGCTAGGCCAGCTTCGCGGGCCTTTGGCGGATCAAAGAATGTGCCGATATAGGAAGCGTTGAACTTCGCATCGGGGCGGGTTTCCTTCACGCCATCCTGAAACGCATTGATCAACATGTTTACTTCCGGAATTGGAACCGCGCCAACCGAACCGAATGTGCCGGATTTGCCTGTTGCACCTGCCAACATGCCAGCAAGATATGCGGCTTCAAAATTCCACGTACCAAACACGCCGAAATTATCGCCCTGTTCCTTGCCGGAAGAACCCATGATGAAAGTCGTCTGCGGATAATCTGCTGCCACCTGACGCGCTTCGCGCTCAACAGCATAGGATTCGCCAACGATCAGTTTTATGCCCTGTTCGGCATATTCGCGCATGGCGCGGGGATAGTCGCTGGCTGAAACGCCTTCCGAGAAAACATATTCAATGACGCCTTCGTCATTGGCCTGTTTCAGCGCTTCATGAAGGCGTGAATTCCATGCGTTTTCCACAGGGGAAGCATGAATGCCGGCGACTTTGAGCTTTTCATCGGCGGCGAATACATTGCTGGATAACGCGGTTGCGCCGAGTGCAGCAGTCATTGCGAGAACGCTGCGGCGGGTAAATTTAGATGTTCTGTTCATGGGAACCCCTCTTGGGTGATTTTTAGACGTGCAATTATGCGCGGTAGTCTTTTGCTTTGGCGCGCATCTTTTCCGAAAACCGTTTCACACTTTTCGGGACGCGCTTTTTGCTCTGCCTCTTTTGCGAGGCTTATGAGCAACGTTACGTATTTCAGACGAATCTGCCGTTAATTCAAGCGCTTTTATCAGACGATTGAAAAACAGGCACCGTTTTTTCGTCGCATATTTGTGGGAATATCATCCTAGGGGTGCGTAGTCGGCAGCGTCGACTGAAGACGGACGGCCTTCAAGGTTGAGAGTGCTGATGCGCTGGGGTGTTTCTGCGATGATCTTGCCGCGCTTGACGACGGTCAGGCGATTGGCTTTGAGACGCAGTGCTTCCAATGGGTCGCGTGCCTGAAGCACCACGAAATCTGCATTGCAGCCTTTTTCTAGGCCATAGCCTTCAAGCCCAAGTGCCTTTGCGGAATTGACGGTGAGCGCATCGAAAACCCGCTTTTTGCCTTCGATTGACGTCATTTGTGCGACATGGACTGCCATATGGCCGACTTCCAGCATGTCGCCTGAACCCATCGAATACCACGGGTCCATGACGCAGTCGTGGCCAAAGGCAACATTGACACCAGCAGCCATCAGCTCCGGAACACGCGTCATTCCGCGACGCTTCGGATAAGTGTCGGCGCGGCCCTGCAAGGTGATATTGATGAGCGGATTTGGAATAGCGTTCATCTCAGCTTCCGCAATCAGCGGAATAAGCTTTGAAACATAATAATTATCCATGGAATGCATGGAGGTGAGATGCGAGCCGGACACGCGGCCCTGAAGACCGAAACGCATCGTCTGCGCTGCCAATGTTTCGACATGGCGCGACATTGGATCGTCGGTTTCATCGCAATGAATATCGACCGGCAGGCCTCGCTCGGCGGCGATGCGGCAGAGTTCTTCAAGTGAAGCTGCGCCATCTGCCATGGTACGTTCGAAGTGCGGAATGCCGCCGACAACATTAAGGCCCATATCGAGCGAACGGTTGACGAGATCGACAGCACCCGGCGAACGATAGTAGCCGTCCTGTGGGAAAGCCACGAGTTGCAGATCGATATAAGGTTTAACCTTCTCACGCACTTCGATCATCGCCTGGGCGGTGAAAAGGCGCGGATCACTGACATCGACATGGCTACGGATGGCAAGCAGGCCCTGACTGACGGCAAGATCGCAATAGCGCAAGGCGCGTTCGACCATCGCATCAATAGTCAGCATGGGCTTAAGTTCACCCCAAAGCGCAATGCCTTCTAAAAGTGTGCCGGAGCGGTTGAGGCGGGGCAAGCCGAGCGAGAGCGTCGCATCCATGTGGAAATGTGGATCGACGAAAGGCGGCGTCACCAGACGGTTGGAGGCATCGATCTCTTTGGCCGCTTCATGCTCGCCATTTGAGGCCACAATGTCGGCAATCTTGCCATCCTTGACCAGAATGTCCTGCTTCTCACGTCCGTCGGGAAGATTGGCGTTTCTTACAATCAAATCGAACATCGGCGGACCTTTCATGTTTTGGGCAGGATGAGCGGCGGGGGAGGCAGGCCCATTTTTCATTGCCTTATACCCAACTTTGCACGCACGCAATGCCAACGCAGCCATAAGGGGTCGTCATCCGCAACGTAAAATGCTAGGCCCCAGAATATTGCTTACAGGATAGCCATGTTCACCATCAGCCGCATTGAAACCGTCACGCAGGAGATCAAGAAGAGCCGCTTTTTGGGCATAGCTGCTCCTGTTGCCAATGAGCAGGCGGCGAAGGACTTTTTGTCTGCGCATTCGGATCTTGCGGCCAATCACAATTGCTGGGCTTGGCGCATCGGGCAAAATTATCGTTTTAGCGATGATGGCGAGCCGAGCGGTACGGCAGGTAAACCCATTCTGCAAGCAATAGACGGGCAACAACTCGATAATATCGTGGTTGTTGTCACGCGCTGGTTCGGCGGTATTCTTTTGGGCAGCGGCGGGCTGATGCGCGCTTATGGCGGTACGGCAGCCATGTGTTTGCGTCAGGCGGAAAAGACTGAAGTAATCCCTGTTATCGGGTTCTCATTTGCCTGTGACTTCTCCGATCACGCGCTTATAAAAGCGCGTCTGACCGCTGTTGAGCATGTGGCGATTGCTAATGAAAATTTCACAGCAACCGGTGTGGAAATGGCTGGTGCAATGCCGATCGCTGCACAAGACGAATTGGCGCGTCTTGTGAGCGATATTACGCGTGGCAAAACCACCATCAAATTTGATGATTAGAGCATTTCCAGCAAAAGCGCGAAGCGGTTTTGCGTAGGATAATGCGTAAAAATAAAGGCATAGAGCGGTTTCGACGCTTCAGTTTCAACAGGAACCGCTCTGATCAGGAAAGTTGCGACTTTCGCAAGGCTTCCGCCGAATAGTGCTTGCGCTTGTCTTCATACATCAGAAGATCGGCACGTTTTGCCACCGTTTCCAGTTTTTCGCCCGGCATGCTGGTCGCAGCGCCCATCGAAAGCTCGATTTTGAGTTGCGAGTAATACTGGTTGTTAATGTCAACCAGCCGGCGAATGTCTTCCATGACCGCATCTGCGCCACGCTCATCCACATATGGAAGCACGACTGCAAATTCGTCACCACCGATACGCGCTGCATGGCCGGGTAACTTCACAGCTTCATTGAGCACTTCACCGATACGGCGAAGCAGGCCATCGCCGCTGGCATGTCCAAGCTGATCATTGGCGGTTTTCAGGCCGTTCAGATCAATTATGATAATTGAAACAGGTGGCTGTCCCTTGCGCTCAAGACGATTGAGTTCGTCAACATAGAAAGCGCGATTATGCAACTTGGTCAGTACATCATGCTTGCCGAGATATTCGAGATAGGCTTCTGCCTTCTTGCGCGCTGTAATGTCGGCAAGTGCCACCTGAACCAGCGACCAGTCCTTTTCGTGGCCCGGCAGGACCGAGAATTGCAGCAGCAGATGCCGTTCGCTACCATCGAGCGCATAATTGACAACTTCGCGGCGCTGAAACAGAACGCCATTCCAGAGATCAATCAGTTGTTCGCGGAAATTCGTTTCCATGTCGCCTTTGAAAACATTTTGCAGGTTTTGCAAAAGCGTTGCTTTGTCTGGTGCAAGAAAGAGTTCAAGTGTTTCACGATTGATGTCGAGAACACGAATTTCACTCATGCACTGGCGTACAAATTCGGGGTGCACATCGGTAAAGACGCGGAAATCGACAATGCCGCGATCCCGGATGTCGTCCATCATCTGCTTGATACGACTGAAATCTTCGACCCAGAGCGAAACCGGCGAGTGCTCGAACAGACCTTCGGCGTGCTGCTTGTGCTTGCTCTGCTCGCGTCGTGCTTCTTCGCGTGCCGTCACGTCTTCGATGGACAAAAGAACGCGATCCCAGCTTTCTTCATGGCCGGGTAAAACCACGCCCTTGAGCTGAATGTCCAAGCGCTTGCCGCCAAGCGAATAGTTTATCGTATCGCTCATAAAGGCGTTGTCGCCGTTCCAGAGCTGGACCATTTCTTCGATATGCGGGTCGACCATATCGTCGCGGAATACGCGCTCTAGATTTTCAGTCAGATGATCGATGTCGCGCGCTTCATAAAGAGAAAGGGTCTTGCGATTGACCTTGAGAACACGGATCTGGCTTGTGCAGGTGCGCAAACGGCTCGTATCTTCCTTGAGAAAGGTTCTAAGGTCAGTAACGCCGAGTTTGCGCCATTGCTCGAATTGCGCACGCAATCCGCTATAGTCCTCAAGCCACAGGGAAATTGGCGCGAGTTCAAAGACATTGGCACCGTCATTTAAGGCAGATTCAATATTCATCGTTCGGTTCTAAACCTGAGGCGTCCTTGCAATTATGCGCAGAACAGATTGGCAGATAATGACTGCCTTATATTACGCGATAAAAAGATAAACCAGCACTTATGTTTAGAAGCGTGTTATTAACCAAAATTTGTAGCGATTGATTAAATGCCGGTCTGGTAGAGACGGGCTGATCAATAACAATTATCGATTGTATCAAAGACTTGTATTTTCGTTCGGAGTCTCGTTTAAAGCCGTGGAAAGCGACATGAGCGGGAGGGTTTCAGAGGGGGCGGACCATGGATGAGCGGCTAAAAAGCCGGGATGTGCCGTTAGCGGTGGATCTCGATGGAACGCTCATTGCGACAGATTTGCTCTGGGAAAGCACCTTTGTTCTTCTGAAGAAAAACCCACTATTTATATTTCTTCTGCCGATCTGGCTGTTGTCAGGCAAGGCCAATCTCAAGCAACAGATTGCGAGCCGCGTTTCCATCAATGCGGCGCTTTTGCCTTATCGTCAGGATTTTCTAAATTACCTGCGCCAAGAACATGCGCTTGGGCGCAGGCTTGTGCTGGCAACGGCAGCCGCGGAACCACTCGCAAAGGCTGTGGCGACTGAGCTCGGGATTTTTGAAACTTTTTATGCAACGAGTGGGAAAACCAATCTTTCCTCGCATCGCAAAGCGCAGATTTTGAGCGAAAAATTTGGGCCTAACGGTTTTGATTATGCCGGTAATGACCGGGCCGATCTTGCCGTCTTTACGGCTGCCCGCGAAGTGATTGTCGTTGCCCCTGACTATGCTGCCGCACGTTTTCAAAAAGAGCATGGAAGCCGTCTTTTTGCCGAGAAAGCGTCAGGCATCAAACCATATCTAAAAATGCTGCGTGTTCATCAATGGCTTAAGAACCTGCTGGTTTTTGTGCCTGCGATCCTCACTCATACCATCTTCTATCCAGACATACTGCTGGCTTCGGTTCTGGCTTTTGTAGCATTTTCGGCGGCTGCTTCGGCGATCTATATTCTCAATGATATTATCGACTTACCGCTTGATCGCCAGCACGCAAGAAAGCGATTGAGGCCTTTTGCCAGCGGTGCGCTCAGCATTCCGTTTGGCCTCAAAGTTTCGATTTTTCTACTTTTGTTGGCAGCGGCCAGTTGTTTGTTTCTGCCTATGGAATTCGCGCTTGTCATTGGTCTTTACCTCGTTGCAACGACTGCTTACTCATTGGCGCTTAAGCGCATGTTGTTGATCGATGTTATTTGCCTCGCAGCCCTTTACGCGATGCGGCTTTTGGGCGGGACGGCGGCAACCGAAATTCCGCAATCATTCTGGCTGATGGCATTTGCGATGTTTTTCTTCCTGTCACTTGCCATGGTCAAACGCTATGTCGAGTTGCAGCACTCGACGGTTACTGAAAAAGACCGCATCGCTGGTCGCGGTTATCGGCCAGAGGATATGAATGTTGTCGGGCAGAGCGGAGTTGCATCCGGCTTTACCGCAGCCGTGGTTTTAGCGCTGTATATCAACTCGGCCGCAGTACAGGAGCTTTACACTTATCAATGGCTGATTTGGCCGCTGGTGCCTATTGTTCTCTACATCATCATTCGCGTGTGGATATTGGCGCATCGCAAGGAAATGGACGACGATCCGGTTGTCTTTCTCGCCAATGATTGGCGCAGTCAGGTGGTGATTGCGATTGGCGCGGTCCTGCTGTTTGTTGCTGGATTACGCTGATGCAACGCTCATTTGACAGTTTTGGACGCATTGACCGACACCGACGAGATGCGATCGCATTCGATGATGTGTGGTCAAACCTGGAAGGCGAAAAAAGCCTGCTGGCCTTCGGAAATGGGCGCTCCTATGGCGATAGTTGCCATAATGATGCGGGCGTACTCGTCCCGATGAGAACGCAAAATCGCATCGTCAGTTTTGATGCGCATACCGGCATTCTTGAAGCGCAATCCGGTGTTCTGCTCAGTGAAGTGATTGCGGCTGTTGCAAAGCACGGTTATTTTCTGCCGGTAACCCCCGGCACGCGTTTTGTGACGCTGGGCGGTGCTATCGCCAATGATGTGCACGGCAAAAATCATCATGCGCGGGGCACATTTGGCTGCCACGTCGAAAGCTTTGAATTGCTGCGCTCTGACGGTGTGCATTACCAGTGTTCAAGCGCTGAAAACCCGGAGCTTTTTGCTGCAACCATTGGCGGTATGGGCCTGACTGGTTTGATCTTGAGCGCGCGCATTCGCCTGATGCCGGTGGGTTCGCTCGATGTTGAAGAGCGCATTACGCCGTTTGATAGCCTTGCCGATTATTTCAGCATAGCGGAGGCGTCTGATCGCGATAATGAATATGCGGTGGCGTGGGTAGACCAGTTGGCGAGTGGACGATCTGAGGGGCGTGGTGTGCTCTTGACCGGCAATCATGCGATTAATGGAAATCGCACAGTCATTACAAGAGAAGCAAAGCTTTCTGTGCCATTCGACCTGCCATTTTCGATGGTGAACGGGCCAAGCCTCACGGCATTCAACACACTTTATTATAATGCCAAGCGCCGCAAGCAGGAACAGCATCCGGTGGGGTTTGGCAGCTTTTTCTATCCGCTGGATGGCGTGCGCAACTGGAACAGGCTTTATGGTCCTGCCGGGCTATATCAGCATCAGAGTGTCATGCCCTTTGATGCAGCGGAGCGTGTGATTCCGGCAATGTTGGCTGCGAGCCGTGCAGCGGGTCAGGCATCGTTTCTCACGGTGTTGAAGCGGTTTGGTGATGTGCATTCGCCGGGTCTAATGTCATTTCCAAAGCCAGGCTACACGCTGACGATGGATTTTCCTAATCGCGGACAAAAGACGCTTGAACTGCTCACGCTTCTTGATCGCATGACAATCGAGGCAGGTGGGCGCGTTAATCCATACAAGGATCAGCGCATGAGCGCTTTGACATTTAAAACGGCTTTTCCGGAATGGCAGCAGCTTGAAGATATGCGAGACGCAAAATTCTGCTCCGACTTCTGGCGGCGCACGGCATTAAGCAATTAAACGGGGCGGAATATGAAATATATCCCATTCATTCTCTTCACGGTCATGACCAATGCGGCAGCACAGTTGCTGCTTAAATATGGAATGATGACATTCAGTAATGCCAGTTACACGGCGGATACACTGATTTATCGCATCTTTCAGATCCTTTTTAATCCATGGGTTTTCGCTGGTCTGACCATGTTCGTAATCTCCATGGCATCACACATGTATGTTTTGTCTAAGGTCGATCTGTCTTTTGCCTATCCGTTTCTAAGCCTTGCCTATGTCGCCGTGGCGGTTTTCGCATGGCTTTTGTTCAAGGAAGAACTGGGTGTCTATAAGATCGCGGGCATCGCTTTTATTTGCATTGGAACAGTACTGATCGCGCAGAGCGGCAAGACGTCGACTGCCGAACAAAAAGCAGCGGTTCATGACCGCTCAGCGTCGTAATTTTAAGGTTGGGGCTTGATTATGAGACATATTATTTTCGGTGGCGATGGCTTTGTGGGACGTTATCTGGCCCCGATGTTGTTGGCGGATGGGCATGAGGTGATTGTTGCCGACATCGTCAAAAGCGATCTTGCACATTATGCACAAGCGACCTTCGTTTACACCGATGTGACCGACCCGGAAGCCATCCGCAAGCTTGGCATTCGCGCCGATGACATGGTCTATAATCTTTCTGCTAAAATGCTCTCACCCATTCAAGTTCGCGCCAAGCGTCATGATTTCTTCTTCCCGGTCAATTATTACGGAACGGAAAACATCATCAAGGCGATGGATGAGGCTGGTGCCAAGCGGCTAGTGCATTTCACCACCGACATGGTCTATGGCCATACTTATGTGTGGCCGCAAAAGGAAGATCACCCCTGCAATCCGCTGGGGGAATATGGTCTGTCAAAGTTCAAGACTGAGGAACTGGCCGCTGAATGGCGTATGCGCGGCATGAATATCTCGCTGTTTCGTCCGCGTCTGATCATCGGACCGGGACGCCTTGGCATTCTGGAAAAGCTGTTCAAGCTGATCGATAACAATCTGCCGGTTCCGATGATCGGATCGGGTAAGAATCCTTATCAGTTCATTTCCGTGTTTGATTGTGCATCCGCAGCCTATGCGGCTTATAAGGCCGGTGTGCCGAATGAGGTTTATAACCTTGGCTCGCTCAACCCGCCGCCAGTGCGTAAGTTGCTTGGTGATCTGGTCAAACATGCCGGATCAAAATCTATTCTGGTGCCGACGCCTGCATGGGCGGTCAAGCGCACACTGGATTTCCTCGACTGGCTCAACAAGCCATTGATGGACCCCGAGCAATATCTGATTGCTGATGAAATGTGCGTTCTCGATGTCTCGAAGGGCGAGCGGGAACTCGGCTGGGTGCCGCAATATCGTGATGAGGATATGCTGATCGCAGCCTACACCGAATACCGCAAGAAACTTGCCGATGCGAAGGCAGCGTGAGGACACGACCATGACAAAGACAGTGAAAATAGATAATGCGATTTCGGTTGCCAATCACACGCCTAAGCCGAAGCTTCTGACGGTCGAAGACGCCAAAGCGCTTGATCTGCCGCGCATGACCGAGCTTTTTACCGGCCATCTTAATCCGGGCCAGTTGCATTTCATGAAGCTGCTCGGCTTTCACAAGGTAAAAATCGAACGCGCCGAAGGCATGTATTATTATGACCAGAACGGTCGCAAGATACTCGATTTTTTCGGCGGCTTTGGTTCGCTGGCGCTTGGGCATAACCATCCGCGCATTCTTGAAGCGCGTCGCAAATTTCAGGAAGAAATGCGACACGAAATCGCTATTGCTTTCATGTCGCAATATGCGGCGGCTTTGGCTTATGACATTGCAGCCTGCTCGCCGGGCGATCTTGACATGGTGTTCCTTGGCTCGTCCGGTTCGGAAGCCATGGAAGCGGCAATCAAGGTTGCAGAGCGCGCCGCAGGCCCTAAGAAGCCGAAGATTGTGTATGCTGAGAATTCATTCCACGGCAAGACGAAGGGCGTGTTGTCGATCACCGATGGCGGGCTTTATCGCGGCGAGTTCAAGCTGGTGGATAACACAGTGCGCGTGCCGTTCGGTGATATTGATGCCATTGAAAATGCATTCCGCGCCGATCCTGAAATCGGCGTGATTGTACTTGAAACGGTTCAGGGGGGCGGCGGCATTATTCAGGCTGATACGGCTTTCTGGCAAAAACTGCGCCAGCTTTGTGACCAGTATGGCGTGATCTGGGTGGCCGATGAAGTGCAGTGCGGCTTTGGCCGTACTGGTAAGTTCTATGCCTTTGAGCATTATGGTGTTATCCCGGATGTCACAGCGCTTGCCAAGTCGCTTGGTGGCGGCAAGACGGCAATGGCTGCGATGATTTCCAAACGCGATGTTTACATGAAAGCCTATGGCACGCCGAAAACGGCAATGATCCATGCCATGGCGACGTTTGGCGGCATTGGCGAAGCTTGCATCACCTCGATTGAAACGATCAATGTTCTTTATGATGAACATCTGATCGATAACTCGGCTGAAACTGGCGATTATCTGCTTGAACGTTTGAAAGAGTTGCAGGACCGCTATCCGGCGCTGATCAAGGATGTGCGTGGCAAGGGCATGATGGTGGGGCTGGAGTTCCACGATTTCTCAAAGACTATGCCGATGGTATTACGCCCCGTGCTGGCAATGCTGGATGACAAGCTGAAGGGCTCGCTTCCGGGCTTTATCGGCAGTCATTTGTTGCGCGATCACGGCGTGCTGGTGGCATTCACGGAATATAATCGCAATGTCATCCGGCTTGAGCCGCCATTGATCTGCACCCGCGCGCATGTTGATGAGTTTATAAAAGCCGTCGATGAAGTTCTGGGGCGTGGCATTGTCCGTATCGTCAAGGATTTCGTAAAAGCCCAGATCAAGTAAAGTTAAAAGCATTTCCAGCAAAAGTGCGAAGCGATTTTGCGCAGGATAAAGCATAAAAATAAAGGCCGGGAAACCGGCCTTTATTTTTTCAGAATGCCGGGGCGCACCAGCAAATCCCAGCAGGCATCGAGCGGCACCACGTCCCGATCTTTAAGCGCGTCAGTGTAAATTTCCTGCAATGCCAGACGCGAAGTCGTCATCGGGCATTTGGGGCGCAACACGCCGTCGGTTGCTTCAACCGCGGCCTTGGTTTCGGGTGTCATTGCAGGGACGGTGCGAAAAGGATCGGCACCGATCTGGATTTTGCGCGTTGCCTCGCGATTGAGCAGCCATGGAAACGGATCGGTGAAATCCAGTGTCATCAGCGTGTTCAGATGCGCACCTGTTCTGACTTCAAACTGCTTGAAGGCTTTGACCGCTTCATCCGCCGAAATGATCCAATACATCTGATAATCAAGCTCGGAATAAAGCCGCCAGCTTGGCAATTGTCCTTGTGTTGCAAGCGCCTCATAAGGCGCAGAATAATCGGCATAATGCTCTGGCAATAATTTCGCACGGTCCATGATGTCGGGTCTGGCGGATACCTGACGCATGTTTTTCAGCTCTGTTACGGGTGGCTGCACATAGGTTGGTGCTACGGCAATCGCGCGCAGAGTTCTGTGCGTTACCTTGCTGAAAGTCGGGATAACGCAGAAGGCAGAAAACACGATGAAAGCGATTTTGGCTTTGCCTTCAACATGTTTGACGCGCTGATAGATCATCAGCAAAACGGGCCAGATGAAAATGAATTCCTGACTTCCGGTGTTCTGTGTCTCCAGAATGATGCCGCCGAGCAGGATAATCGCAAGCCAAACGGAACTGCGGTCAAAAAAGCGAATGGAATTTGTGCCTTGTGTGATTTCAATCCAGAACAGCACGAGGACTAAAATTGCGGCTGGTAAAATGACGTCGAGCTTGCCGGAAACAACGGTCAGAAAGCGCGGCAACAGCGCACCTTGATTGAGCGCCAGAAGTTGCTGGATGTCGGCAATATAGGCCGAAATCATGTGATTGTTGAATTCAAGCGCACCAAGAGCGATAAGTGCAATAATTGCTGCTAGCAGAATGTTTTTGATCGAAATACGACCAGCAAGAAGAGCTGTGAAGCCAAAAAGACCGCCCACCAGAAAGCCGGTGATCTTGGTCAGAAACAGTGCCAGCATCGCAACAGCGCAAAAGGCTGCCAGCTTGCGACCATTGGCAATGAACATTAGCCCGCAGGTCAACACATAAAGCAGCAGCGACACCTGCCGGTTATAGATGCCAAAGCCATCCAGTCCCGGATAGGACGTGTAAGTCTGCACATTGGCGGGGAAGATTGCGAAAACAAGAAATGGAATGAGAAGCGCAAAGGCAAGCGCCCGGCTTTTCCTCACCACGTCTGAAAGGACCACGATCATCAAGGGTGCGGCCACGGCAAGCAAAGACCATTGCACAAGCAACAGTGATTGTGCGTGCGGGAAAAGCTTCATGCCCCAGGCGAAAAGATAATATCCGAGTGGACCGACAGGGATGGAAAAATCCACTGAAGGTATCTGTCCGGTGTTAATACGTTGAGCAGCGTCGAGATAGAGATAAGTATCCCAATACATCGGGCCGATTGGAACGGTCAGCGTAAGGCTCAAGAGGACAATGAGCACGACCAGTACAAGCAGCATCCAGAAAATCGGTCCGCCGAAAAAACGAGTAAATCCGGTTTCTGTGTCTGGCTCTGAACTAACTGAAACTTTCAAACGCTGCCCCCGTTCGGCATAAATTGACCGACTTTGCTTCTTTCTATCCCTTAATGTTTAAAAACTCCAAAACACGCCTTGCGCTTAAGATTTCCCGCAATATGGTGCGCGCTTAATTGTGAGACTGGAGTTGAATTTTTGCAGAGCGTCGATGTTTTGGTGATAGGCGCTGGCGCGGCTGGCATGATGTGCGCGATTGAGGCTGCAAAACGCGGTCGTTCGGTGCTGGTTCTGGACCATGCAAAAAAGCCCGGTGACAAGATCCGTATCTCGGGCGGCGGTCGCTGCAATTTCACGAATATCTATGCAAGTCCGAAAAACTTTCTGTCGCAAAACCCGCATTTCTGTATTTCTGCTCTAAGTCGCTTCACACAACGCGATTTTATCAAAATGGTGGAAAAGCATCGCATTGCCTATCATGAAAAGACGCTTGGACAGCTCTTTTGCGATGGCACGGCCACGCAGATCATTGATATGCTGCTTGATGAAATGAAACATTATGGCGCTCGCTTGCAACTCGAAACCTCCATCGAAAATGTCGACAAGAGCGAGCGTGGTTTTGTTGTCCGGCATTCCGGCGGAAGTGTTACAGCAAAGTCGTTGGTCATTGCCACAGGCGGAAAATCCATTCCCAAAATGGGTGCGACGGGGTTTGGTTATGACGTTGCCAAGCAGTTTGGTCTGCGTCTTGTCGAGACACGTCCGGGGCTGGTGCCGTTGACGTTTGAGCCGCATTTGCTGGAGCGCCTGAAACCTTTGGCGGGTATTGCAGTCGATGCGGTTGTTTCCTGCAAAAAGACGAAGTTCACGGAAGCCATGCTGTTCACCCATCGTGGCATCAGCGGACCGTCCATTTTGCAGATTTCGTCTTATTGGCGCGAGGGGGATGAAATTGCGATCTCGATGCTGCCAAAAACTGATCTGTTTGAAGCGCTGCGCGATCAGCGTTCTAAAAATGGCAAGCAAGCATTGCAAACAGCACTTTCGTTCTTCATTCCAAAAAAGCTGGCGCAGCTTATTGCAGCCGATTTTCCTCTAACCAATCTTGCTGATTTGTCGGATACCGTTCTGCGGCGTGTTGCGGCTGCGGTCAATGACTGGCATGTGAAGCCAGCCGGTTCCGAAGGTTATCGCACAGCGGAAGTCACGCTGGGCGGTGTGGACACACGCGATCTTGAATCCAAGACTATGGAGGCCAAGAGCGTTGCAGGTCTTTATTTCATAGGTGAAGTGGTTGACGTTACGGGCTGGCTTGGCGGTTACAATTTTCAGTGGGCGTGGTCGTCGGGTTGGTGCGCAGGGCAGGTCGTTTAAAACTGTGTCGTCGCGTCGCGCTTGAACGAATTTAATTATTCCTTGGTGGCTATTTCCATATCACCTGAAGTATTGGTGAAGGATGGAGGTCGTCTGAATGCCGCAAAGAAATTCCCCCCTCGCGCCGTTTCAGTATGGAACTTTTCGCGCTTTGTGGTCTGCAACGCTGTTTTCAAACCTTGGCGGGCTTGTGCAAACGGTCGGCGCGGGCTGGATGATGGCCACCATTGCGCATTCCGATGATATGGTTGCGCTGGTTCAGGCTTCGACGACTTTGCCGGTGATGATTTTCTCTGTGGCAGCCGGTGCGCTGGCCGATAATTTCGATCGCCGCCGCATCATGCTCACCGCGCAAATTCTGCTGTTGTTGGTGTCCGTGGCGCTTGCGGCTTTCGCTTATCTTGGCATGCTGACGCCGTGGATGTTGCTTGGCTTTACCTTTCTGATTGGCTGTGGTGGCGCGTTGCACAACCCGTCTTGGCAGGCGTCGATGGGTGATATAGTGCCGCGCGCCGATCTGCCAGCGGCTGTGGCGCTCAATTCCATGAGCTTTAATCTGATGCGCAGCATTGGCCCGGCAATCGGCGGTGCAATTGTTGCGGTGGCGGGTGCGGCCTTTGCCTTCATCTTCAATGCTTTCAGCTACCTTGCGCTTATTCTGGCCTTATGGCGCTGGCAGCCGCAGACAACCAAATCGACATTGCCACGCGAAACGCTAGGGCCTGCAATGGTGGCGGGTCTGCGTTATGTATCGATGTCGCCGAACCTTTTGAAGGTGATGTTTCGCGGCTTTTTGTTTGGTCTATCGGCGATTGTCATTCTCGCACTTCTGCCGCTTGTGGCGCGTGATCTTGTCGACGGTACAGCGCTGACATACGGCATCATGCTTGGCTTTTTTGGCGTGGGCGCGATTGGTGGCGCGCTTTCAAGCGCAAGGCTGCGCGAATTGCTCGGCAATGAATGGCTGGTGCGTGGTGCTTTCACAGCATTCGCAATCAGCTGCCTGTTACTATCGGTTAGCCGCAGCATATGGATGAGTTGCCTTTTTCTGCTTCCCGCAGGCCTTTCATGGGTGCTTGCCCTGTCGCTTTTTAACGTGACTGTGCAGCTTTCCACGCCACGATGGGTAGTGGGTCGCGCATTGGCACTTTACCAGACTGCCACGTTTGGTGGCATGGCGGCTGGCAGCTGGCTTTGGGGTTCTGTGGCTGACGGAGTTGGTGTGCCTATTGCCCTAATGGTCGCGGCAGGTGTTTTGCTGTTTGGGGCGCTGGTCGGTTTTCTTCTGCCGCAGCCTGATTTTGAATCGCTCAATCTCGATCCGCTCAATCGCTTCAGCGAACCCAAATTGCGGCTTGATTTGCGTTCGCGCAGTGGGCCGATCATGATCATGGTCGATTATAAAATCGCGCAAGAGGATGTCCGCGCATTTCTGGAAGCAATGGCATTGCGACGGCGTATTCGCATTCGTGATGGTGCACGGCAATGGGCGCTGCTGCGCGATCTGGAAAACCCAGAAACATGGACCGAGAGCTATCATGTTCCGACATGGGTGGAATATGTGCGCCACAATCAGCGGCGCACGCAGTCGGATGCAGAAGTCTCAGAAAGACTGCTTGCTCTTCACAAAGGTTCGACGCCGCCTGTGGTGCATCGCATGATTGAGCGGCAAACGGTCTCAATTCATGATGATATGCCGCTGAAGACGCATCTCGACTTAACTTAGGATGAGCCGCGCAAAGCTTTCCTGAGCTTTGCGCGGCATGATTTTAAGCCGCTTCGTCGCTTTTACGACCAATGCTTAAAAGCTGATAGAGCACCAGAGCGGCAAAGGTTGATGTACCAATCCCACCAAGTGCAAAACTTCCAATATTGACAGTGAAATCGCCAGCGCCGAAAATCAGTGCGACGCCAACCGTGAAGAGATTGCGCGGATCGGCGAAGTTGACCTTGTTGACCACCCAGATACGTGCCATTGCCGAAGCAATCAGACCGAAAACCGATACAGCCAGTCCTGCCAGAACCGGGGCCGGAATGGTGTGCAGGATCGCGCCGAATTTTGGCGACATGCCAAGTGCGATGGCAACCACAGCCGCAATGACGAAGATCAGCGTTGAATAGACTTTGGTCATGGCCATGACGCCGATATTTTCGGCATAGGTTGTGACGCCCGTACCGCCGCCAGAACCTGAAATCATCGTGGCAATACCATCGCCGAAAAAGCCACGACCGATGTAGCGGTCCATGTTCTGGCCGGTGATCGAGCCAAGCGCTTTGATATGGCCGAGGTTTTCAGCAACCAGAACGATTGCCACCGGTGCAATCAGCGTGATCGCCGGCCATGTGAAAACAGGTGCGGTGAAGGCTGGCAGGCCAAACCATGGAGCAGCCCCCACAGCGGCAAAGTCAATTCCCGGAACAAAGCCAAGGCCATTGCCGAAAATCAGTACGAGGCAATAGCCGAACAGGAGCGCCAGCAGCACGGCAATGCGCTTGGTGGCAAGTGAACCGTAGGCTGAAATCATCGCCATACAAAGCACGGTTAACAGTGCGATTGTCATATGCGCGCCGGAGCCCTTGAGCTGGCCGATTGCTACTGGTGCGAGGTTAAGGCCGATGGCGACGCCGATGGCGCCGGTAACTGCGGGCGGCATCAGTCGCTCGACCCAGCCTGAACCTACAGCCATCACCACAAGTCCGATCACGGCGTAAAGCGCACCGCAGGCGATGATGCCGCCAAGAGCAAGCGCGATATTCGGATTGGGGCCGCTGCCGGAATAGGCTGTCACAGCGATCACGACAGCTATGAAGGAGAAAGACGAACCAAGATAGCTTGGCACGCGACCGCCAGTCATCAAAAAGAAGATGAGCGTTCCAATGCCTGAGAAAAAGACTGCGACGTTTGGATCAAAACCCATCAGCAAAGGTGCGACGATGGTTGAGCCGGACATGGCCAGCAGATGCTGAATGCCCATCGGCACTGCGGCCGCTGTCGGAAGCCGTTCGTCAGGCAATACCGTGCTGTTATTGGTAAGACGCCACTTTGGAAAATAGGACATAGACCCCTCGTAAGATGTTTATCGAGAGGCCATTAACTCCAATTGAAACTGACCGCCAGTGTTTGCGGGTCACGTTTCCTCAAGAAATAATTGTCACGCGGGCAGAGAACCGGTATTGGCTTGTTGTTTTTGAGCCTTCGCAGGCATCGTGATGACGATCAGACATATAACAACCAGCAACACGCCAAGCCAGCCAAGCGCAGGCAATCTTTCTCCAACGATAAGAACTGCAAAAAATGCGGCAACGACGGGTTCAAAGAGCGTAATTGTTGTCGCCACGCTCGCCTGAACCCGGCTTAGGCCGTAACCGAAACAGACATAGCCCAGAAACATCGGGATCAGCGCCATATAGATGCCAACGGCTGCGTTGTTCCATGACACCAGAAAGGGGCCGCCGGTCAAAGCCAGAACTGGCATCAGCAGCAATCCGCCAATACCAAAAATCGCTCCCATTGCCGTTGTTGAAGAAATGCTCTTCTGCATGAGGCGGCGCGCGCACCACGAGTAAAGTGCATAGGTGAAACCTGCCACAAGCCCCAGCGACATGCCGATGATTTCGGAATTGGAGTTGCTGGATGCATGTCCTCCGTTGCCTTCGGCTACACATAGAAGCAGCATTCCGATAATGCCGATCGATGCACCGATTGCCCAGCGCATGGATAAACGAAGACCATCAAGCTTATATTCAATGAGTGCGGATAGAAGAGGAGCTGATCCCAACGAAATAAGCGTGCCGATAGTGACCCCAGCCATCCGCATGGAAGCGTAAAAAGCCAGTGGGTATAGAGCAACGGCAACGCCGCCAAACAAAAGATAGCGCCATTCAACCATCAATGCCCGTCGCGATGCGGAAATGCCTTTGAAAGCGAGCAATGCTTGCAACAGTCCGCCAATGCCCATTGCGGCGGCACCGATGGCAACAGCGCTTACTTCGGGTGCAAATGTTGCCGCCGTTCCTGTGGTGCCCCAGATGATGGACGCGATGAGGATTGCTGCAACGCCGAGCAGGTAGTCTTTTGATGATTGCATCAGAGTGTCTTCAATAGTGTAACGACGAGGTCTTTGGCTTCACGCATCTGTCTGCCGTTGCCTTCAAGACCGGAGCGCGTGATAGCACCTTCGAGAATGAAGGAGAGGTGCCTTGCAAATGAATTCAACTCTACGTCATCGGTGATGAGGTCGCGAAGATGGTCAGCGAGAAAGCCTTCGATCTGTTCTTTGTGCCTGCGCACAGTTGCACGCCCCGGATTGTCCGCCGATAATTCTGCCGCAGCATTCAAGAGGCCGCAGCCGCGAAAGCCCCGTTCATAGGCAAATTCTGCATGGTCCTCATAAGCCGCAAAAACGGCCAGAATTTTCTCTTTGGGATTTTTAGCATTCTCAAGGCGTTTTTCATAAAGTGACAGCCATTCCTCATGTCGCAATTCTAGATAGGTTGCGACAAGGTCGGCCTTGGACGAAAAATTATTATAAAGGCTTTGCTTTGCAACACCCGCACGGCGTGTGATCGAGTCGATGCCTGTGGCGGCAATGCCATCATTATAAAACAATATCTGAGCGGCCTCTAAAAGCCGTTCGCGCGCTGTTTTTGATGCATTTTCAAGTTGGTTGTTCATAGCACCCGTATAGAGTAGTTAGGTAGATCAGTCTACCTAATAAAAGCCGACCGCCAATCTTTCAATTTTCTGCGTTCAAATTTAATTTTACACCTGCAGGAACAAAGGCGGTTGGGCTGCGTTTTAGGCGCGGAGGAGTGCATTCAGGCTTGGTGGCATGCGCTCTTCACATCAAG
Source organism: Brucella thiophenivorans (assembly GCF_002252445.1). Taxonomy (GTDB): domain Bacteria; phylum Pseudomonadota; class Alphaproteobacteria; order Rhizobiales; family Rhizobiaceae; genus Brucella; species Brucella thiophenivorans. Next base: position 74,859 of record NZ_NNRJ01000052.1, on the reverse strand, counting down.
CGGAGCGAATTTTCTTAATGTTTCAGATTGTGACGTCCGGACGGTATCGTCGATTGAAATCGGCTACCGCTCCCCACCGTGAAAGACTTGACGAATTATATGGCAATCAGTCGATGTTTTGCTCGGTTGAGAACTATAAGCGGTATTTACAGGCCACTCTTGCAAGCAGAACCTGTCTGGAAACCATGCTGGAAGTTAGCCATATTGGCGCGCTTTATTCCGGCTGGGATCAGAGCAAGCTTGAACAAGAGCTTTTAAGCGACATCGACGATATTGCCGATGTTGATATTCCCCTTGTCGTCGGACCAAAGCGCACCACTCAGCCGGTTGATCTGGCGACTGTGATTGGTACGCTTTATGCTCTCGAATCCACCGTTTACGGGGTTCAGCAACGTGCTGAACTGGTATCACAACTTGGATTTAATGGAGATTTTGGTGCTCGCCATCTGATAAAACAGTCCAGCAGTTTATTTTTATGGCCACAGGCATTAAAACTCATTGAAATAACGCCTTTTGACGATGATGATGAGGAGCGCTGCATGTTTGCGGCCATCGCAGCGTTAGGTGCGCTCGAGTATAATTATCTTAAGGTTTTCAACTATGTCGCCAGACAATCTGCCTGACCAGACCGGCTGCGATCGCGAACCCATACATATACCGGGATCGATTCAGCCGCATGGGATGCTTCTGATCGCAGAAATTTCTACGGGGCTGATTGTGGGTGGTGCGGGGCAGTTGGAAACCTATTTCGGTGACCGATGGTATGGGCAACACATCGATACATTGCTGCAACTCAATGTGCTTTCAATTGCTCGAAATGCGCCGCGTGCCGATGAAATCATTCTTGGCAAACGTATCGTCGGTGAGAAGAGTTTCGACCTGCTGGGACATATTCTCGATCAGTATCTGCTGATCGAAATCGAGCCTGCGCTTGAGGCAAATATTACGCCCGAACAGTCACTTTCAGGTCTTGAAGCAATAGCCTATGCGTTTGAAAACGCGCCGGATACTCAGGCCCTGTTTGGGAAGGCTGTTGCGGTGTTTCGCACGCTCACGGGCTTTGACCGCGTTATGATCTACCAGTTTCTTGATGATGCGTCCGGCGTTGTTGTTGCTGAAGACCGCAACGATGTTTACCCATCCTTTCTCAACCATCATTTCCCTGCCAGCGATATTCCGAGGCAGGCCCGCGCTCTTTATTTGCGCAACCGCGTTCGCGTTATTCCCAATTCGTCCTATGAGCCACAACCGTTAAAATGGTATGGCGCCTCCGTCGAGCATCTCGATCTAAGCGATGTGGCGCTGAGAAGTGTGTCTCCTATTCATCTGCAATATCTGCGGAATATGGGCGTGGGCGCGAGTGCGTCCGTTTCCATCATCAAGGATGGCGTGCTCTGGGGGTTGATTGCTTGTCACAATGCAACGCCTATGGTGATGCCTTTTGCAATACGCGCTGTGGCGCGCGCTTTGGCGGCAAGTCTTGCACGCCAGATGAAGGCCAAGGACGAGGCGGAAAATGCAAGAGAGCGGCTTCGTCTTCGATCGCATGAGGATCGTCTGGTTGAGGCGCTCCTGATCAACAGTTCTCTTGAGGAGCGTTTTTCTGCATCTGCCGACAATCTGAGAAAAATGATGATTGCAGACGGGTTCGCTGTCGTTGCCAATGGAAGGCTTGATGCTCAGTCCGGAACGTCTCCGGATATCGCCGATCTCAATACAATCATCCAATTGACCGAAAACAAGCTCAAGGATGGCTTGTTTTACTCGTATGAGTTTGGACGCAATAAGAGTTTGCCCTCGCATATCGTGCCACTCGCAAGCGGTATTGCTGTTCTCAAACTGTATCTTGATGATGATGTATTCCTGATATGGTCGCGGGCGGAAAAGGTACAAATTGTTGAATGGGCTGGAAATCCGCACAAGGATGCGGAAAGTTCATCAGCGCAACCACTTACGCCTCGCGCATCTTTTGAAGCGTGGACAGAAGAAGTTCGTGGTCGCTCGCGTTATTGGAATTTCAACAAGATCGACGCGATGCACCGTGTTGGGCGCGTCATTTCTGAAGCCTATCAGCGCCGGCGTATTGATCGACTGAATCGTGAGTTGCAAAGGACTGTGGAGCAGAAAGACAAGCTTCTGGAACAGAAGGATTTCCTCATGAAGGAAATTAATCATCGGGTCCAGAACAGTCTTCAGCTTGTTTCCACATTTCTTGGCATGCAGATGCGGGAAATCACTGATCCGACTGTTATCCAATATCTTACCGACGCGCGCAGTCGTATTGCCGCGGTGGCTTTGGTGCATCGGCGTCTTTATTCCGATAATTATGTTGGATCGGTCGATCTCGCCCGATACCTCGAAGAACTATCGAATGAACTGTTTCAGTCCATGGGTGAGGAATGGAGAAGTCGCCATACGAGCAAGCTCTCGCATGTGTTAATCAATGCAGATCGGGCTATCAATATCGGGTTGGTTTATTCAGAACTGGTCACCAATGCGAATAAATACGCTTACGATGGTGCGCCCGGTCCGACCGAGGTGATACTGGACCAGCACTTTAATCAGGCGCGACTGATCGTGGCTGATAATGGCGGTGGAAAGACGCGAGACCGCAGTGGTTTTGGCAGCAAGATGCTCAACGCAATCGTCATTGGTCTTGGTGGCGAACTCGAAGAATTAAACAATAATCCGGGGCTGAAGGTCGTGGTGACGGTGCCAATCGAGCTATAAAGTTTAGAGCGGCTCTCAGTTTTATTGAGTTAGAACGAGCGTCCTTTTTTCCTTGAAATTCATTACCGTAAAAGAGGAACCTCTAAATTTGGGGCCTTTATCAGGAGCATTGCCGGAAACCGATGAAGGTCATTTGAGATAATGGATAGTCCACTCACCATGATCCGCGAAATGCATCGCTCGTTTTCTAGGTGTTTGATCCCAGGTTTTGATGGTGCACTATATTCCCAAGCTTGGAGGGATGCATTATGGGACAGATTTTACGCGGAAGAGCTGGCGGGGCGGGGGTGTCCGTCGTTATATAAAATTGGACATCAGAGCGGCTTGAGTATTGGAGGCTCTGGTTCGTTTGTTTGACTGATTATGCCACTTGTTTTTTTGTTGCAAGCGGCGTTGGCGGATTGTCAGTTTCTTGATCTTGTCCCTCAACGACAAAGCTTCAGAGCGAAGGTCCTTTACTTCCGGCGACGTAGCTTGCCGTGCCGTGTCGCCCCTCAGAGCCGACGCTTGCCCGCTTCCAGGAACTCCTTCGACCAACTGTAATAAAGGCTTTCGGCGATGACTTCGCGGCGGTACAACACAGAGATGCTTTCCTCTCCTCGAATACCCGCCAGAACGATGCAGATTTTTTCCTCTGCCGAATAGGTTTGACGGGTCTTGCGAAGGATGTTCTTGACAAGCTTGTCCGCCGCGTCTTCCGATGTCCCGGATGTCTTGTTCATCTTCAATCCATGAAAGTTATGATGAACCAGAAATCCTCCTTTGTCCACGCGACCTAAATCTGTCCCAAGAGTGCTGACTTCAGACAATCGTACATTTTTTAGCAAAACAGACATATCTACTCGACGGCAGCGATTATGCGGCGGAGCTTAACGCCTTTTCGGAATGATCAAGCGTGCGCAGTTTGATCCACGCGCAGCGCTGCAAAAGCAATTCTCTAACTTCGCCTGAAATAATCTGGCTCGTGTCATCTTTGGCCAACTTTGAGCGACATTGCCTCCAAAAACGCCTGCATAATGGGGTGGTCTCTGGGTTATCAGTGACCTTAAAACATTCAAGAATCTTGCTATATGAAATGTGTTTTCCATGCTGCGCACACTAAACTAGATCCAAAAATTCATTTGGAAGAAACATAATTAATATAATAAATTCAATTATTTATATTCAAAACCAAGGTCTTTCTTCTCCCTATAGACAGTTACAATAATCTATGCGTATAGTTATAACGATCTCTATTAAAGGGATGTTATAAAAGGGGACAATTTGGTATGATATCAAGACGTCAATTCTTGACTTATTCTGCTTTGGCTGGAACCACGTTGGCTATGCCAGGTCTCATTCGCAGCGCTTGGGCCGCAAACGAGACAATCAATATTGGTATTCCTGTACCTATTTCCGGACCATTTGCGGCCAATGGAAAATATGCCTCGATGGGAGCTATTCTGGCAGCAGAAGAGGCGGAAAAGAATCATGGTATCAAAGTCAAAACATTCGATTTAGACACTGAAGGCAAGCCTGCCACTGCTGTTCGCAAAATGCAGGATGCCATTGAACAAAATGGTATCAAGCTGTTTGCAGGCGGTATTCTTTCGTCTGAATCGCTCGCAATGGGCAAAGAGGCGACCAAAGCAAAAGCCACACTTTTCACTACCGCTGGTGCTGACGAGTTAACAGGTGTTGATTGCAACGCCGGAACTTATCGTTGGAGTGTGCCGACTTATGGAGCGATTGAGCAGACTGTTCGCCCTATCATCGAACAGATGCCTGAAGTGAAGCGCTGGTACACTATCACTCCGCAATATGTGTTTGGTGATGGCTTGCTCAATGCGGCTAAAAACGTCTTTGCGGAAAAGGGTGCTGAACATGTCGGCAACAGTTATCACTCTTTGACGGAAAAAGAGTTCAGCGGATATCTCACCAATGCGATTGGGGCAAAGCCGGATGCGTTGCTGATCCTTAACTTTGGCGCGCAGTCCTCCGACACGCTGCGTCAGGCGATCAGCTTCGGCCTGAAAGATCGTATGAAAATTGTTGTGGCATGGGCATCCGGTCTAGAACAATTTCAAGGTTTAGGACCTGACTTAAGTGAAGATGTCTATTTCGGTGCGCAATATTGGCACGGTGTGGATGCACCAGAGAATAAGGTATTGGCCGAGCTGACGCAGGCCAAATACGGTGAGGCTCCGAACTATTCGCTCGCAGGTTCATATCTGATGACCAAACTGCTGATTGATGCTGCGGTTCAGGCAGGCAGCACTGACGGCGATGCCATCGCCAAAGTGCTCAATGACATGAAATATGACGGCATCACGGGTGAAGAGCTTATCCGTTCTGGCGATCATCAGGTTATCAAAGATTATTACCTGCTGAGGGGTAAGGCTAAATCGGCGATGAAGGATAATATTGATTATGCTGATGTCGTATCATCAGGCAAATCATTCCTCGATCCCGAGGCTGCCGGTTGTAAAATGGGCTAAGCCTTAAGGGTTTATTTGACCTGATACAGCTCACATGTACGGGCATCCAGGCATGCCCGTGCTTGCTTCTTACCTTCAGGAGAACTCTGGTGATTTATTTGTTCCAGATGCTGAACGGCATCGGGCTGGGTATGCTTTATTTCCTGCTCGCTGTTGGGCTTAGCGTTATTTTCGGACTATTGCAGTTTGTAAACTTTGCCCATGGTGCATTTTATCTATTGGGCGCCTATCTGGCCTATGATCTGGTTGAACGTGGTTTCAGCTTTTGGGTGGCAATGCCCATTGCAACGGTGACTGTGGCAGCACTGGCAGCAATAACGGAAGCAGTGTTGCTGCGGCGTATTTATAAATTACCACATACATTCCACATCTTGGTAACGGTTGGTATGGCACTCGCCATACAGGAAATAGTTATCATTATCTGGGGCCCCTTGGGAGGCAGTGTTGCGGCACCAGCTGCGTTAAGCGGTGTGTTCATCTGGGGCGACTTTATCTACCCTCAATATCGTATTTTCGTGATCGTTTTCACAGCCATTCTGGCCGCTCTTTTGTGGTGGTTGCTAGAAGGAACAAGACTTGGCGCGATTGTACGCGCAGGCTCTGAATCCTCCGACAACATGGCGCTGCTCGGATATAACACCTTGCGTATCAATACGGCTATTTTTGCCCTTGGTGCAGGCCTCGCCGGCCTTGCCGGTGCCTTGGTCGCGCCAATCCGTGGTGTTGAACCGTTTATGGGCATCGATGCGCTCGGCATTGCCTTTGTTGTCGTCGTAATCGGCGGGATGGGCAGTTACACAGGGGCATTGGTTGCCGGCATTCTGGTTGGCGTGCTCCAAAGTATGATGGCCACGATCTGGCCTGAAGGTGCACGACTGATAATTTATCTGGGCATGGCGCTTATTATCATTTCAATGCCGCGCGGCCTGTTCGGGAGAGCATAAATCATGAAAACCCTGAACAATCCCTATTTTCAGTTTCTACTTGCTGTGGTCGCCGTCCTTGTCATGCCGCTTCTTATGAAATCCGGTATTTTGGCAACGGAAATCTTGATTTTTGCACTCGCGGTTACAGCTTGTAATCTGTTGCTGGGCTATACCGGGCTTTTATCTTTCGGACAGGGCATTTTCTTTGGCTCTGGTAGTTATATTGCCGGTATTTTGCTCACTCGCACCGGTATTCCTGCCGGCGTAATGCTGCCACTGGCAGTTGTCGGCGGCGCAGCCCTGGCAGCGCTCGTTGGCTGGTTTGCCATTCGCAGGCAAGGTGTCTACTTTGTTATGCTGACGCTTGCCTTCTCGCAGCTTTTCTTCTTTTTGGCCTATACATTCAGCGATATTACCGGTGGTGATAATGGTCTTCTGGATGTGCCACGCCCAAGTTTTGCAGGTGAGACACTATCATCACCTTGGTCATATTATGTCTATGTTGCGATCATCTTTCTTGTCGTCTTTGCGTTGCTTTTGCGCGTCATTCAATCAACCTTCGGCCGGACGTTGATTGCAATTCGTGAAAATGAAGAACGCGCAATTGCTGTTGGTTATCCGATCAAAGCGTTTAAAGTCGCGGCTTTTGCAATTTCTGGTGCCGTCACAGCTTTGGCTGGTGCACTGCATGCCATGCTAATTGGTGTGGCTCCGCTGACCAATATTGAACACCACACCAGTGAAGTCATTTTGATTATGACCATTATTGGCGGCAGCACGAGTTTGATCGCCTCTGTTATCGGCGCTGCGAGTTACTTGCTATTGGCTGACTGGCTGTCGGTAATCTGGCCGCGATGGTTGCTTTTACTCGGACTGGCGCTGATCGTTGTTTCGCTTTTTGCTCAAAAAGGTCTCTGGGGGTTGTTAGAAAAATTGGTTGCAGCGCTCTCATCTAAACGCGGAGAGACCGCGAAACCGGAAGCCGCGGAGGAGAAGTGATATGAGTGCAATTCATCCAACAAATTTCTCAGCCAAAATTGCCTTGGAAACAAAAGGCGTCGGTATCACATATGGTAAATTCGTTGCTCTTGCAGATGTAGACCTTTCGATCAAGGCTAACAGTGTCCACTCCATTATCGGGCCAAATGGTGCAGGGAAAACCACACTTTTTCATGCACTCACCGGTCGTGTAAAGGCTTCATCCGGTTCGATCCATCTTTATGGCAAGGACATTACCTCTGCGTCCGCTGAGGAGCGCGTCCAGCTTGGGGTTGCCCGTTCTTTTCAGGTTACCAGCCTGTTCCCGACATTGGATGTTTTCGAAAACCTGCGTCTTGCGGCTCAAGGCAAAACCCCATGGCAGGCACTTGCACCTTGGCGGAGTGCAGATAGCAATATTGAAGCGCTTGAGACGGCTGAACATGTGATGGAACGCCTGAATCTTGCCCATGTGCGCTCAAGGGCGGCAGGTGAGCTTTCCCATGGCCAGCAAAGACGGTTGGAAGTTGGAATGGCAATGGCCTCGAAACCGCTCGTCATCCTGATGGATGAACCGACATCGGGCATGGGTATCGATGATATTGAGGAAATGAAGCGCCTAATTAAAGATCTGGGACGTGATCATACAGTGCTGTTTATTGAGCATAACATGGGCATTGTGATGAATATCAGCGACACCGTGACAGTAATGCGCGCGGGTCGGAAGCTGGTAGAAGGACCCCCTGCCTTCGTGCGTGAAGATCCGGAAGTACAAAGGGCTTATCTGGGCAATATGATCACAGGAGATATCGCATGAGTGCTTTTCTTCAAGTGGAAAATATTCATAGCTATTATGGTAAAAGCCACATTGTGCAGGGTGTTTCACTGGAAGTGAATGCAGGTGAAATTGTCACTCTTCTTGGCCGAAATGGTGCTGGCAAAAGCTCAACTCTGAAATCCATCAGTGGATTGCTGACGCCCGCAAAAGGCCGTGTGATGGTTGCAGGCAAAAATATGGCCGGATTGCCTGCTTATAAAATCTCCCAGCAAGGTCTGGCGATGGTTCCCGAAGACCGGGGTATCTTTAGCATGCTAACGGTTGAAGAAAATCTTCAAATTTCCCAACGTAAAAATTCACCTTGGTCGATGGCTGATATTTACCGCATTTTTCCGCGGCTGGAAGAACGCCGGAAAAATGGTGGTAGTCAGCTATCGGGCGGTGAGCAGCAGATGCTTTCAATCGCTCGCGCACTGCTCAATAATCCAAAGCTTTTGATGTTGGATGAACCGGTTGAAGGTTTGGCGCCCGTCATAGTTGAGGAAATTGTTGAGCAGATCAAGAAAATCCGTGCTGCCGGTGTTCCCATTCTATTGATCGAGCAAAATCTGGCCGTCTGTACGGTACTTGCTGATCGTCACTACATTCTGGAATTGGGACGCATTGTTTACCACGGAACTGCACAGGAATTTATTGCTGATACTGATGCGCGAGACCGCTATCTGGGCGTTAAAGCGAATTAACATGCCGTGTCTGCCGAAGGAGGCGCACTTTTAATGTCTAACATGATTGTCGATGAAAACCGCTTATGGAACAGCCTGATGGAAACCGCCAAAATTGGCGGTCTCCCGAATGGTGGCGTGGCACGCTTGACGCTGACCGAGCATGATAAAAAGGTACGTGACTGGTTGACAGCTCAATGTGGAAAACTGGGCATGAGCGTTAAAATTGATGAAGTCGGTAATATGTTTGCCCTTCGCGAAGGGCGGAACAACGCACTCGCTCCGATTGCAATGGGCAGCCATCTGGATACACAGCCGACCGGCGGTAAATTCGATGGAGTTTTGGGGGTTCTTGGCGCATTGGAAGTGCTGCGTACACTTGATCAAAGTGGTTATGTCACTGAAGCACCGTTAATGCTGGTCAACTGGACGAATGAAGAAGGCTCGCGCTTTGCACCTGCCATGCTGGGCTCAGGCGTTTATGCGGGCGTTTACAGCCGTCATTACGCCGATAATCGTGAAGATGTGGAGGGCATTAAATTCGGCAATGCGCTGGATGACATCGGCTATCGCGGAGAGGCGACGAGGCAAGAGACTGGTTTTGGCGCTATGTTTGAATTGCATATCGAACAGGGGCCAATTCTTGAAGCACAAGAAAAGCTGATCGGCGTTGTTCAAGGCGTTCAAGGGATGCGCTGGTATGAGGGCCGTCTCATCGGTTGTGCTGCGCATACAGGATCAACACCGATGAGCATGCGCCGCAATGCTTTGCTTGGTGCAGCTCGTCTCATTTCTTTTGTTGATGATCTTGCTCACGAGCATGCGCCCCACGCTGTCGGCACAATTGGCTTTATGGAAATTACACCGAACTCCTCCAATGTTATTCCGGGTGAGGTGCATTTTACCGTTGATATCCGTCATCCCGATGATGCCGTACTGGACGAAATGGAAGCTCGCATTTTTGAAATTTTCGATCAGCAAAAAGAATTGAACGCTCTTGATGGTTCGCTCGAATGCATTTCAAGAAACGATGCTGTTGTGTTCAATTCTGATTGTATCGGATCTGTTCGCCATGCTGCCGACAAACACGGGTATAGCAGTATGGATCTGATTTCGGGTGCGGGACATGATGCAGCGCACACCGCAACAATTGCGCCGACAACCATGATCTTTGTGCCGAGTGAAGGTGGCTTGAGCCACAATGAGGCAGAGGCTACGAGCTCGACAGAGTGCACGGCCGGTGTCCAGGTTTTGCTTGATGCTGTGATGCATTATGACCGCAAAATCGCAGAACAGCAAAGCGCGGTTTGAGGATAACAAATGCGAATTCTGATTGCTCGTCTCAACCACGAGACCAATAGCTTTTCACCTGTCGTGACAGATTTAAATTCCTTCAACCCACATTTTGCTGCCGATGCTGCGCAATTTGCCCATGGCTCCAATACGGCGTTGGGAGCATTTTATGATTATGCAATACGGAAGAATGCGGAGATTATTGTGCCCCTGGCCGCAACCGCCAATCCGAGCGGACCGGTCGAGGATGAGGCGTTCGAGCATCTTTGTGGTGCAATCACCGAGGGTGTAGCAAAGGGTTGCGACCTTATTTTGCTTGATCTGCACGGTGCGATGGTGACGCGCTCTTATGATGATGGCGAGGGCGAGTTGTTGCGCCGTGTACGGGCTCTTGCGCCGATCACTCCGATTGGTGTGGCTCTTGATCTACATGGCAACATCACGCAGACTATTCTCGATAATTGCGATTGTATCGTTGGTTTTAAAACCTATCCGCATATTGATATGTTTGCGACCGGCGAGCATGTCACCCGCGTCATCGACAAGATGTTGGATGATGGTTTGAAGCCTCAACAAGCGCTCAGTCACCCGCCGATGCTGGCGGCAACATTACGCATGAATACCAATGAAGATTGTGCGATGACGGATGTCATTAATCTGGCGAAGGAAGCTGAGAAACGTGAAGGCATTCATGCTGTAACGGTTTTTGGTGGATTTCCGATCGCTGACTTAAAAGAAACGGGCCTCTCCATCGTAGTGGTTGCGGATAATAGTGATCAGGCGCAAGCCGTTGCGGCTGAAATTGCCGGCGTTGCATGGCAGCGTCGTGACGAGTTTTTATATACTGAAACGCCGCTCGAAACATCGGTTAGTGAAGCTGAGAGAGAACGTCATAAGCATTCGTCGGGCTACATCCTGATGCTTGATCATGGCGACAACTGTATGTCGGGCGGTACATGCGAAAATATGGATGTTTTACAAGCTTCCGTTGAAGCGGGACTTACCAATATTGTGGCAGGTCCATTCAGTGATCCTGATGTTGTTGATCAGTTGTTTAAGGCAGGCGTCGGCGCACAAACCACGATCAAACTTGGCAACAAAATCTCTGCGGATGACTTCATTCTGCCAAACCCGCCTCTTGAGCTGACAGGAACCGTGACAGCTCTCAGTGATGGTGATTATGTTGTCTCGGGGCCGATTTATACAGGCCAGTTATGCCATATGGGGCGTAGTGTTGCATTTAAAACGAACGAAGCTACAATTCTGATTTCAGAATTGCCGCATGAGCCATGGGATCTGGGTGTATTCAACTGCGCCAATATTGACGCTTTGCAAGCCGATTATCTGATATTAAAGTCGCGCATGTATTGTCGCCCAGTATTCGAACCTCACGCTTTAGCTGTTGTTGAATGTGCGAGCGGTGGTGTAACCAGTTCCAATTACCAATTGTTTTCGTTCAAAAAATTAGCAAGGCCCATTTACCCTCTGGATGATGAGGCCGTCTGGCAGTGACGGGATAAAATATGTATCAGATGTCAGGCAAAATTGATAAGGCGGTTAAGTTCAAACGCATAAAACTCTCGGATCAGATTGCCGAGGATTTACGTCGAACTATCGCTGGCGAAAAGATGGTTCCCGGTGACCGTTTGCCAAATGAAAAAGCACTGATGGAGCATTATGGCTGCGCTAAAGGCACTATCAGAGAAGCCTTAAAGGCACTTGAAGTTGAAGGCTTGATCGCCATGCAATCCGGCCCCAACGGAGGGCCGGAAATTCAGCCGTCTTCACTTGAAATTGCGATGCAACAGCTTCGTCAATATATGCATTTTCAGACACTGACATTTCAAAATGTCTATGAAGTGCGAAAATCTATAGAAGTGGCATTAGCACAGAGTGTGATGGGCAAACTGACAGATGATGATTATCGCAAACTGGAAGAGAATATCGACATCTGTGTCAATGCCAATCGAGATGGCAACCGCGCCGTCGGGCGTTCTGCTGAGACGGAATTTCATGACATTTTATGTGATGCTTCCGATAATCCGCTGCTGATTTTTATCTGCCGCTTTCTCAATAGTCTTTTGCGTGATCTGGTGAGTTTCCGGTCTCAAAGCCTGAAGGAGCATGAGCTGTTCGGCGATCATAATGTGGCAAGCCATATCGCATTGGTTGAGGCTTTCAAGCGCCATGATAAACAAGCTGCGGCCAAGATCATGGAAGACCATATGTGTTGTGCGGAAGATTTTATGTGCCAATTGGATGCTGCTTTTAACAGCGATTTGCTCACCCGTTCTTCCGGTTAATTAAAAAGTGTTTAGTCAAAGACAATCACTTGCCTAATCGCTTTTCCCTGATCAAGAAGGTCAAAACCCTCATTGATCTCATCAAGTGTCAGAACGCCGGTCAAGAGCTTGTTTACGGGCAGTTTCCCAGCCTTATAAAGCGCAATATAACGGGGAATATCGCGCTGAGGCACGCAAGAGCCCATATAGCTGCCTTTAACGGTGCGCTCGTCTCCCACCAGATTAACGGCTGGTATTTTGAATTCCGAATTTGGCGCTGCAAGACCTGCGGTCACAGTCTGGCCGCCGCGTTTGGTGATTTTGTAAGCGAGTTCGAAAGCTGGCACGGCCCCCGCAAGTTCCACCGCATGATCAACGCCGCCACGCGTATCGGAGCGGATTTTTTCAACGATACCCGCTTCGCTCGCAAGATAGGTTTTGGTTGCACCGAGCTCAGCGGCAATTGCCAGCTTTTCACTCGATAAATCGATGGCGATGATTTCAGTGGCACCCGCTGCAACCGCACCCAATAAAGCAGCAAGGCCAACGCCGCCCAGGCCAACAATTGCAACACTTTGCCCCGGCTGCACCTTGCAGGTGTTGATAATTGCGCCGACACCGGTTTGCACTGCACAACCAAAAAGTGCCAGTTCAGCAAATGGAAGATCAGCATCAACCTTCACGACGGAATTGCGCGAAATCACGGCATATTCTGCATAGGCTGAGACACCGCAATGATGATAAATATCTTCGCCATCTGCAAAGTCGTGGATACGGATTGCACCTGACATCAGCACGCCATTGCCGTTTGCAACCGCTCCCGGAATACACAATGCAGCACGGCCTTCCGCACAGGGAAGACAATGGCCGCATGTGGGCTGGAAAGTCATGACAACCCGGTCACCTTCCGCAAGATCCCTGATTGCAGAACCTACCTTGATCACAGTTCCGGCAGCTTCGTGCCCCAGCACCATCGGGGTCTGTCGTGGGCGGTTGCCATTGATAACCGACAGGTCAGAATGACAAAGACCCGCGGCACCGATCTTGATCAGCAGTTCTTCTGGTCCGGGTTCGTCCAGTTCGACATCTTCAATGATGAGAGGGCGGGTCTGGGCATAAGGGGCCGAAACGGGAGAATGTCTGAGAACGGCAGCGCGGGTTTTCATCAAGCTTGTTCCATATTGCAAGTCGTATTGAGCGACGATCTTATCAGGGTCAGACGGTGCGTCCACCATCAACTGGAAGCAGAACCCCGGTGATGAAGGCGGCGTCGTCTGATGAGAGATAAAGGGTTGCACGCGCAATATCATCTGGTCGCGACATGCGTCCCAGTGGGATTGTCGAGACAAATTTTGCTCTGTTTTCCGGCGTGTCCGGTTGACCCATAAACGATTCCAGCAACCCCGTTTCACCCATAACCGGACAAATCGCATTGACGCGGATTTTATCCGGCGCAAGTTCAACCGCCATTGATTGCGACAGGATATTGACCGCGCCCTTGGTCGAATTATACCAGGTCAGACCCGGGCGGGGTCTGATACCCGCAACGGAGCCGATGTTTACAATCGAGCCTCCACCATTTTCGCGCATCAATGGTACGATGACATTCGAAATATGATAGATCGATTTTACGTTAATAGCGTAAACGCGATCAAACTCTTCTTCCGTTACGTCCAGCATCGGCTTGTTACGGTGGGTCCAGCCTGCATTATTGACAAAAACATCAGGCGTGCCGAAAGCATCGACCATTTTATTGACCGCTTGTTCAATTTGCTCGCGGGATGTCACATCTGCCGTGAGTGCAATGGCGCTCGCTCCAATTTCTGACGCTACGCGTTCGGCAGCATCGGCACGCAGATCTAGCACACCAACTTTCGCGCCTTCATCGGCGAAAAGCTTGGCAATCCCTTCGCCAAAACCACCGCCTGCACCGGTAACAATCGCTATTTTGCCGTCAAGTCGCCCCTTAGGATTGGTCATTGTTATTCCTCAGTCGTGTTTGATCACAAGTGTCTTCAGGGCAGAGAATTCATAGAGTGCTTCAAAGCCCTTTTCCCGCCCGTGGCCAGATTTCTTGACGCCACCGAAAGGCAGTTCAATGCCGCCGCCTGCGCCATAAGCATTGATATAGACCTGACCAGCGCGGACCTTGCGTGCTACGCGCACAGCGCGAGAGGTATCTCGTGTCCATACGCCCGCCACCAGACCGTATTCAGTGGCATTGGCAAGCGCGATTGCGTCGGCTTCATCATCAAATGGCATGGCTGCAAGCACCGGTCCAAACACCTCGTCGCAAGCCAGTTGGTTGTCTCGTGCGACAGGGCCATAGAGCGTTGGCAATACATAGAAACCGTCTTTCGGCGCATTCTCATGACGTTTGCCCTGAGCAAGCATTGGAACGCCTTCAGTCTCCGCACGCGTGAAGAAGGTTTCGACACGGTCTTTCTGTTTCGCGTTGATGACCGGCCCTAAATCAGGATTGTCATGCGGTGCGCCCGCACGAAGCGCTTTGAAGCGTTCCGCGACAAGTGGGATAACCTTATCCCATATGGATTTCTGGACCAAAAGACGTGCACCGGCGGAACATGTCTGACCGGCATTCTGGATGATGGCCGCCACCAGAACAGGAACACATGCTTTAAGGTCTGCGTCTTCGAAAACGATCTGTGGGCTTTTACCGCCCAGTTCCAGTACGCAGCCAATATGATTTTTGGCAGCAGCCGTCTGGATCAGCACGCCAACCTGTGGCGAACCTGTGAAAGCGATGAAATCAATCCCCGGATGTTCGGACAGTGCTGATCCAGCCTCATGCCCCAGACCGGGAACGACATTGATAGCACCTTCAGGGAAGCCTACTTCTGCGGCGAGCTCTGCGATGCGCAATGGTGTCAGACATGCATCTTCCGCAGGTTTCAGAACAGTTGCATTGCCCATTGCAAGCGCTGGTCCAAGTGTACGACCGATCATCTGTGCAGGATAATTCCATGGAATAATATGGCCTGTCACACCAAGAGGCTCGCGCTCTCCCGTTACAAAATAGCCTTTGAGGAACGGAATTTGTTCGCCATGAACCTTGTCGGCGGCACCGCCGTAAAATTCAAAATATCGTGCCGATGCATCAATATCTGCGCGTGCTTGCTTGATAGGTTTGCCGCAATCGCGCGCTTCAAGCTCCGCAAGTTCATCGGCATTTGCAAGAATGGCCTCACCAAGCTTTGACAATAACCGACCACGTTCAGTTGCAGTCAGTTTTGACCATGCACCGCCTTCAAATGCTGCGCGCGCGGCTTTCACCGCACGATCGACATCTTCCGCTCCGGATGCAGAAATTTCGGCAAACACAATGCCTTCAGCAGGCGCGACAACATCCACTGTTTTGCCGCTGGAAACCTTCTCCCAGCGATTGTTGATGAAGCAGCCTTTGGCGGGGAGAATTTTGCTAGCACGAGGGTAATGAAAACTCACGCGACGTTCCTTTCGAATGCAATGTCGCTGTCGATTTGTCCGCGCTCCACGGTGATGGTGCGAGACGCAAAATTACGCAGCAAATGGGGATTGGATTCAGTGATGATGATAGCCAGAGTGGGGTCTATTTCGCGCAGCTTGCCCAGTGCCTCGGCGTAGCGGTTTGCCAGAACAGGTGCCAACCCTTGAAACGGTTCGTCCAGCAGCAGCAATTTTGTAGACAGCATCAGCGCGCGTCCGAGAGCCACCATTTTACCCTGACCGCCAGACACGGAACCTGCAGGCCGTGGGCCAAGCGTTTCAAGTTCCGGCATGACGAGATAAATGCGTTCCAGCCGCTGCCTGGTTTCTGCTGCACTTAATTGTGCCACTTGCGCCGGAAGCAGAATATTTTCGGTGATCGTGAACCGGGAGAATAAGCGCCGGTCTTCCGGCGCATAACCGATCCCCAAAGATGGCCGCTTATAGGGTGCAACTTTCGAAAGATCATTACCTTCGAAGCTGATTTCACCGGTGGAACGGGTAAAGCCCATGAGTGTGCGTAACAGCGTGGTTTTGCCGGCGCCATTGCGCCCAACCAATGCCACAGACTCCGCAGCATCAAGACTAAAATTGATGTTGCGCAGAATGGGAATGTTACCAATTGAGGCGTCTACGTTTTTGAAAACAAGCATCGTCAGCCTCCGATCACATTGCGAATGACTTCTGGATCATTGAGTACGCTTTTAGGGTCACCAGTCGTCTGGATGACGCCTTGTGCCCAGACGGCAACACGGGTTGCGTATCGCGAGACCATTTCCATATCGTGTTCCACAAAGACCGAACTGACTTTGGCTTTGTGCAATGCGTTCATGAGTGTTTCCATCACCGCAAATTTGTCGGCAGAGGCGACACCGGAAGTCGGCTCATCCATGAGGAGCACGCGTGGTTTCAGCGCAAGTGCGATTGCTATATCCACAAGCTTACGCTTGCCTTCCGGCAGCTCGCTGGCCAAACGGTCACGAATATCGGCGCAGCCAACCAGTTCCAGAAGCGCTTCCATTTCGCCGCGCTCAGGGATCGCATAAAGCGATCTGAGAAGGTTCCAATGCCGTTCGCGAACCGAGGCCGCAAGCAGCATGTTTTCCAGAACCGTCTGTTCGGCAAAGAGTTGCGGGATCTGAAACGCACGTGCGATGCCGAGACGCGTGATCGAACGCGGCTTTTGCGCTGTAATTTCCTTGCCTTCAAACACCACCGACCCCGCCTGCGGGCGCAGATAACCGGTGCAGATATTGAGGAACGTGGTTTTCCCCGCCCCATTGGGACCGATAATTGCCAGATGCTCACCTTCGTAAAGCGAAAGGTTGATCCCATCGGCGGCAATGATGCCGCCAAAACGGAGCTTGAGACCTTCAGCCCTTAGCAACAGCGGCGTAGTCGTCTGAGCTGTCATTGGTTTGCCTCTGAAGATGTGGTTGCTGTGACACTGCCTTCGGATTTTGCCCGCTTTCGGTTGAAAGCGCGGTTCCAAAGTTCAACGATGCCGCCCGGAGCCCAAAGGATGATGATGATCAGCGTTACGCCTAGAATGAGCTGCCAGCTATCGGTGAGCAGTGAAGCTGCGTAAGTGCGGATAAGCTCGAAGATAAAGGTTCCACTCAATGCACCTGCAACGTGACCGGGGCCTCCGAGGACTGCGATAAAGACAAACTCGGATGAGCGGGTCCAGAATGCATGTTCGGGCGTAGCAAGTCCCTGCACGATACCCATCAAAACACCGCCAAGTCCGCACAATACGGCAGAGATAACATAGCCGGTTAACAAAACTGCCTTTGCCGAGAGGCCGAGATATTCAAGGCGGGTTTCATTGGTTTTGATGGCGCGCAGCGCCTGTCCCAGCGGAGAGCGAAGGTAACGCCAGACCAGAAAGAAACAGAGCGCCGCCAAAGCGAGGATAACAAAATAGATCACCAGATCGAATTCAGCGCGCTTGAACTCCATTCCAAGGAATGTCGGACGCCGAATACGCATGCCATCGGAACCGCCGGTGATGTGGAAGGCTTTTTCCAGAATGGAATAAAAAACCATCGAGAAGGCAAGATTGATCATGCCAAAGAAAATGCCGCGATAGCGCGTAACAAAAACGCCAACGATCAAGCCCGCAAGCAGTGAGGCGACAAGAGCGGCCAAAATCAGAAGCGAGAGGTCAATCCCGCGGAAACTCGTTGAAAGAAACGCGGCAGCATAAGCGCCTATTGCGAAAAACATCGCATGCCCGAATGAAACCTGATCTGCACGCAGCAGGATCAGAATTCCAAGCACTGCCAGGCTCTTTGCCATGACCATGGCGACAAACGTCGTCGAACTGTCCATCGCGAAGGGAAGGATTCCAAGTGCGAGGATGACGGCAATAAAGGCTAGAAATCGCTTATCCATCAGATTTTCCTCACGGTTTCTTTGCCAAACAGGCCGTTGGGCTTCACCAGAAGAACAAGCACCATGATGAGATAAGGCGTAATGACTTCAAGTTCCGGGCTAAGATGCACGGCAAAAGCGCGCGCAATACCAATCATCAAAGCGGAGATTGCAGCACCCTCGATCTGACCAAGACCGGCGGTCGCGGCAACAGCAAAAGACAGCACGATCATATTGGCACCCATGCCCGTGACCAAAGATGTCGTGGGCGTTGCCAGCGCGCCGCCAAGCGCTGCAAAGCATGCGCCGAGCACGAATGTCAGCAGATAAACGCGGGTTGCATTGATGCCAATTGCAGTTGCGGCTTCACGATCTTCTGTGACTGCCAGAATTTGTGAGCCGGTATTGGTGTGGCGTAAAAAATAACGCAGGAAGATCAGCACAATCACGGCAGCAAATGGCAGGAAGAGTACCTGATAGACGGTATAATTTATACCGAGGAAAGACACATTGCCGAGCAATGTCAGCGGCGTAGACATATAATAGGGCTGCACACCCCAGATCATGCGCTGCAGATTTTCGAGGATCATGAACACCGCAAACGTCACCAGAAGCTGGAGAACGGGTTCTTTGTTGTAAATGCGCTGAAGCAGAAATCTTTCGATCACACCGCCGAGCAAAACGCCGACAAGAATGGCTGCGGCAAGCAGTGCGGGGTAGGTGAGCCAGGGATTATAGCCATTACTCACTAGCCATTGACCCATTGTTGCTGCAACATACGCGCCAATTGCATAGAGGCTACCATGCGCTATGTTGAGAATACCCAGAACACCGAAAATGAGTGTGAGGCCAACAGCGACAAGGAAAAGCAATGACGCGTAGGCAATGCCGTCGAGCAATGCCAGAACGACGAAATTAGAAGTCATAGATTTGTTCCTGCTTGCTTTTTATCCAGCACAATCCGCAATGATCAGTTGAACGGCCCCATCGATGCTCTGCGATGGGGCCGGTGCCATCATTATTTGTGGTTGTAGCTTGTGCCGTCGATCTTGAGCTTGTCCGCAGGGAAAGTCTTAATCCATTCGATCGAGTTTTCCCCGACAGGTGCTGTAATTCCGGCACCATCGTAGATTTCCATTTTATCTATAATCTTGAATGGATAGGCTTCCGCTTTGGCGGTCGTCCCGACAAGCTGCGCTTCAACAGCCTGACCATCTTCACGGATAACCAGCGGACGCCCAAAGCCCTTATATTCGAGGCCAACCATGGCCTCTGCTATCTGATCTTTATCCGGCCACTCACCACCATTGGCTGCAATGGCCTTTGCATAAACGGCCTCTAGAGCCGCGAAGGCCTGAGCCATGTGATAGACGGAATAGATTGGATAGGCACCGGTCTTGGCTTTGAAGTCCGCATTGAATTTCTTAAACTTTTCGTCTTCAAGCATTTCCGGATGCAGGAAATAATGGTCCCCGCGGGCTGCTACGATAACGCCTTCCGGAAGATCGTCGCCAAGACGTTCAAGTGAGGATTCTGCCAGCGCCAGAACAAATTTTGACTGGTCAAAGAGACCGCGCTGCTTGGCCTGACGCACAAAAGTATCAAGATCGCCACCCCATGAGGTGGACAGAATGACATCTGGCTTGAGAGCTTGCAGGCGCGAAACTTCTGTCGAGAAGTCTGCTGCACCAAAAGCTGGGAACAGTTCGGCGACCACCTCAACGTCAG
Organism: Brucella thiophenivorans; assembly: GCF_002252445.1. Lineage (GTDB taxonomy): Bacteria > Pseudomonadota > Alphaproteobacteria > Rhizobiales > Rhizobiaceae > Brucella > Brucella thiophenivorans. The sequence continues at coordinate 55,083 of NZ_NNRJ01000052.1, read as the reverse complement.
GACGTTGGGTTTTCAAAGCTGTTGAGAAAATTTCCCAGCTATCACGTCCCCAGGCATAGTCCTGATTAACCACTGCAATAGTCTTGAAATCAGGATTGTGCTTGAGCAGATAGGCCAGCGGTGCAAGCACTTCGGGCGTTGCATTGGCCTGTGTACGGAACACATAATTATATTTGTCGTCTTCGAGGATGCGTTGCGTGCCGCAATCCCACATGAAGTTGACGACTTCGAGATCTTCTGCAAGGGGCGCTATTTTATTACAAACGCCTGAGGAAATGGAGGCGAACATCACATCAACGCCGACATCTTCAGCGAGACGGCGATATTCGGTCATCAATGTTTCAAGACCTGCACCTTCATCGACGAAGTGCAATTTGATTGGCACGCCATCGATGCCGCCTTTTGCATTGATCTGCTCGGCAAGCATGACGGCTGCCTCGCGTCCCGGAACACCAAAGACTGAAGGTGCACCTGACGAATAGGTGGTAATTCCGATCTGAAGTTCTTTTGGCTTTTCGGCAGCATATGCGGTTGTCGAAAGTGCGGTTGCGGCAGCGAAAATCAGAGCTGCCGAGGTCAATTTACCCGTTGCTCCAAAAAAATGATTCATCGTTCCCATAATTCCTCCCAGTTCCTCCGATCCCAAATCCCTCGAAGGTTAGCCATATTGTGATGAGGAGAGGGGCGCGTATCAAATTGATTAATTCGCTTCCCGCCATATAAAAACGTTCTAGCTAAAGCCAAAGCGATAAAGTTTATATGGCAAAGCCTTGGATAAAAGGGAGTTTTTAAACGCTATCGGAATTGTTAGGAAGGATCGTTGCGCCTGCCCACTGACCCGTTCGAGCCAGATCGCGCAAGACCTCCCGACTAAGCGCTTCGATGGCCGCAACGGCATTTGTCATCGGCCGTTCAATTGAGTGCGTCAGATAGATGGAACGTTGAATCTGAGGGTTAGCAATCTTCCAACACGTGAGAATTCCTGCTTCCACTTCACGCGCGATGGCATTGAACGGCAGGATGGAATAGCCGATGCCGGAGCGAACCAGTTCCTTAATATTGGAGTAAGAATCGACATCAATAATTGTGTTGAGCCGCAGATCAAACGAAATTGCCTGCCGTTCCAGAAGCTCGCGCAGGCCATGCGCTTCACTTGGCAGTATCAATGGCAACTGAGCGATAAGCTTGTAGTCCAGAATCTCCCCCGGTGCAGGAACAGTCACATCTTTTACAGGCTCGGCGGGACCAAAGAAAACGAGTTCCTCTTCCAGCATGCGCACCATCGCTATGCCGCGATCATCGACGTTGCGATAAAGGACTGCAAGATCGATCCGCGCATCACGCATCCATTCCAGAACAAAGCCACTCATGGCTTCTGCTATACGCAGTTTGATTTTCGGGTAACGCATTCGGGCAGCTAGAATGAGCGGTACTGCCAGAATTTGGCTTATCGTACCCGGAAGCCCCAGTCTTACTTCTCCGCTCGGGTCATTGTCGTGCCCGCGTATTTCTTCCTCGGCGATTGTGAGCTGGTCGAGAATGATGCGAGCATTTTTAAGAAGGATTTCACCGGCTTCGGTAGGAACAACGCCCTTCGGGCTTCTGGAAAGCAGCGGCGTTCCGAGATCAAATTCCATATTTCGAACATGCAGCGACAAGGCGGGCTGAGCGATGTGCAATAGATTGGCTGCGCGCGAAAATGAGCCTTGCTCGGCAATAGCGACGAAATACCGAAGCTGTCGAATATCCATCACTTTACCTTATGAAAGAGGCTAACATTTATAAGCGAAAAGCATAGCTATTGAATTTATTGAACGCAATATAATGTTTATCGACGCGTGAGAATCCAGCAAACCAAGGGCTGAGACAGAGATGCGCTGTTTTCGCGAATGGTCACATTCTCCCGCCACGCCTTCGCCAGCTGAACACTGTTTTTATGAATAGATTCAGAGCGTTGTGGATCAACACGCAGGAGATAATCTGTAAAGTCTTCCAGAGATTGAAATTTACTCTCGCGATCCCAGCGTTGTAGATCAACCAGCTTTAGCGTTCCATCGCCAATCAGCATATCGACGGCATGTGCGGCAAGTGCCCTGATTTCGCTTTCGTCTTCGACGGGTCGCATGGCACGAAAAAAGCTTCCAGCAGCCAGTGGTTCGATGACCAGAACCAAACCGCCAGGACGCACAATAGTGGCGGCTGCCATAACAGCCTGTTGCATATCGGCGGGCGGCACATGATGTAGAGAATTGAGGAAATATGCGGCGTCGAAACTCCCTACTTCAAGAGGAGGTTGTTCAGCCGTTCCTTCAATAAAGCTTAAATGTTGGTGTGACTTGCGAGCTTGCTCAATCGATTCAGCTGATGGATCAACGCCTGTCACGTCAAAGCCATCAGCCGCGAGCCTTGCGGCCATCTCGCCATAACCGCAGCCAAAATCAACAATTTGTCTGGCCTGCACTTTGTGTAAAGCATTGGCAATAATGCTGAATGTGTCAGCCTTGACCGCACGTGCACGGGCGATTGATGAGTTCTTATGCGGACGATCAAGGGACATAGATTGTTCCTTCGTTCAGGCAGGACAAGTTTTGCTAAACTCTGCCAATATTGATCCGGTATGCTGCCCCAGTGCGGGTACAGGTCCGGGTTGAATATCTTCGCCGTCTGTAAGAATGCCTGTGGCAAGCATACGCACGGGGCCGGTCGGTGTTTCTACTTCGATATAACGGTTTTGAGGATGTTCAGACAGATCCTCCATCGTCGACACACGCCCAAAGGCGATGTTGGCGATTTTTAAACGCTCAACAAGCTGATCGCGTGTGAGTGTTTTGAAGACTGCATTGATGATGTCGTTCAACGATACCCGATTGGCAACCCGATTTGAATTATTATCAAAACGCGGGTCTTTAGCCAGCTCAGCCTGATTGAGAACTTCAGCACAAAACTGATGCCATTCCCGCTCATTCTGAATCGAGAATAAAACTTCCTTGTCGTCACTGCCTGCATAAGCGCCGTAAGGTGCAATTGTCGGATGCGTCAGGCCATTACGCCCCAGTGTTTTTCCACCATACGTATACTGAAGATAAGGTACGTTCATCCAGTCGGCGAGAGCGTGGAAAAGCGATATGGAAAGATGCCGTCCTTGTCCGGTTTTTCCACGAGCGATCAGAGCTTGCAGAACGGCCTGATAGGCGGTCATTCCTGCCGCAATGTCACAGACAGATACGCCCACCCGCGTCATGCCTTCCGGCGTGCCGGTTATAGATGAAAGCCCGCTTTCTGCCTGAACGAGAAGATCATAAGCTTTCAAATATTGGAAAGGCCCTTCGTCTCCATAGCCCGATATAGACACTGTTATGAGCTGTGGATTCTCTTTGCGCAGTTTGTCTGGCGCAAAGCCAAGTCGATCAATGGCGCCGGGCGCGAGATTCTGAATAAACACATCAGCCTTGGTGATGATGTTTGAAAGTGTGGTGCGTGCCTGCTCTTCGCGAAGATCCAGACAAACCGACTCTTTGCCACGATTGAGCCAGACAAAGTAAGCGCTTTCACCGTGAACGAGAGCGTCATAGCCGCGGGCAAAATCGCCTTCAGGGCGTTCAATTTTGATAACGCGTGCGCCTGCTTCTGCAAGACGGGATGACACATAAGGCGCAGCAACTGCCTGTTCTACGGATACGACAAGGAGGCCTTCCAGATCGTTGGATTTCATTGAGCAAACCTTGGCTTCTTAAACTTTTTAAAGCGAAGCTCAGGGAGAGCTTCATGTTGCTCTAGAATTGGCCAAATAAGCTATCACTTCAAATAACAGCTTCCTCCATCGGTTATATCGCAATGTTATAATGCCTTATGGCGCGCCATATAAATTCGAATGCGGATGATTGGGGTGAACTATCACGTTTCGCTATACAGACCCGATTAAAAATATATTTCCAATATAGCACATCGTCGCCCATGCTTTTTCGAGAATTGATCGGATCAGTATCTATGCACACGATGATAGACAAAATATCGCTCCCGCTTTTTGTTCCGGCAGATAGGCCTGAACGTTTTGCAAAGGCTATAAATGCTCGCCCTGATGCAGTCATTTTCGATCTTGAGGATGCTGTCGCACCGGACAATAAAGCCGCAGCCCGTCAGGGACTTGCTAGAGTACTCGCAGAATTATCATCCGCTTTGCCTCTGATTGTGCGGATTAACGCGATCGGTACGGCATGGCATTACGATGATCTGCGCATCGTCAAGCAACTGCCACTTGCTGCCGTTATGTTGCCGAAGTCTGAAAGCGATGACAATATCAAGTGCGTTGCAGCCCGATGCGAACATCCTGTCATTGCCCTGATCGAGAGTGCCAAAGGGCTTGAGAACGCTCGCAAAATTGCAAAAACTTCTGCGCGTCTCGCATTTGGCTCCATTGACTATGCCGCTGATCTTGCGATGGGGCATACGCAGCTGTCGCTTCTGAATGCACGCAGCGAAATCGTATTGGCTTCTCGGCTTGCGAATATTCCGGCACCGCTGGATGGTGTGACAACGGCAATCAACGCCGAAGATATACTTCTTAATGATTGCGCTCATTCCGTGGAGCTTGGTTTTGGCGGCAAGCTGCTTATTCACCCTGCCCAGATCGTTTTAGCGCGCGAGGGCTTTAAGCCGTCACAAAAAGAACTCGATTGGGCTTGCCGCGTTTTAGACGCTGCTCAAAGCGGCGATGCTGCACTTCGTGTTGATGGTGCCATGGTTGATGCGCCCGTCATATTGCGTGCCCGTCAGATTTGCCTGCGTGCTGGTACTGAATTCAAGACTGAAGGCTGATGACGATGTCCGTCACAAACACTCTGGCTCATTTCGCAACCGACACTTCTTCTGCCAAAATTCCTCAAGAGGTCAAACAACGTGCGCTTGCACTTGCAACGGATCTGATTGGATCTGGCATACGCGCCGCACATGAAGCCGATTCCACAGCATCCATTCTGGCAATGCTAAGACGGATGGGAATGGATGGGGATGGCGAGTGCACCGTATTCGGGCTTAATCGTCGCTATCCACCCGCTGCTGCTGCCCTTTTAAACGGTGCATTCGGGCATTCTCTTGATTTTGACGACACACATGCCGACAGTTCCTTGCATCCCAGTGCACCGGTTGTTCCCGCAGCCTTTGCGGCAGCCGAAATGACTGGTGCGTCGGGCGACGATCTTCTTGCAGCGATTGTTGTTGGCTTTGAAGTTTGTTGCCGGCTTGGAATGGCACTGGATCCAGGCGCGCATTATGCACGCGGTTTTCACCCCACTGCTACTGCCGGTACGTTTGGTGCCGCCGCTGCAGCCGGGCGAATTTTCGGTCTTGATACAGATGCCATGGTGAGCGCTTTCGGCGTTGCTGGTAGTCAGGCATCGGGCTCACTGCAGTTTTTGATCAATGGAGCATGGAACAAGCGCTATCAGGTTGGCGAGACGGCGATGAAAGGGCTGATGGCAGCGACACTCGCATCCGAGGGTTTTGTCGGTGCGATTGATGTTATCGATGGCAAGCATGGTTTCCTGAAAGGCTATAGCGACAATGCCGATCCTGCCCTTGTAATTACCGGGCTCGGTTCTGTCTGGGAAACCATGAATATCGGCGTCAAGCCTTATCCGGCTTGTCGTTACACCCACGCTGCTGTCGATGGCCTTCTTGCACTCAAGCGTGAGCATCAATTCAAGGCAGATGACATCGAAAGTATTACCGTCGGGCTGCATATAAACGGTATCACGCTGGTCGGTGCGCCACTCGATAAGAAACGCCGATCCCGTACGATCGTCGAAGGTCAGTTTTCCATGCCGTTTGCGGCAGCGGTCGCATTGCTGCGCGGGGAATTTGGCTGGGACGATTACGATCTGTTGGGCGATCCGCAAGTTGATGCGCTGAGCGATCGGGTGGATGTCGTACATGATGAACGGCTGGAAGGGCTCAAGCATCCTTTTGGTGCAACGCTTGACGTCACCGTGGATGGCAAAACGCATCGCCTGCGTATTGCTGACCCCTCTGGCGAACCCGAAACGTTTCCTTCGCCTAAGGCACTGGCGGCAAAGTTCAGCACACTTGCTGGCCCGGTATTAAATGCCGACGCCGATGTGCTTTTCAGCAAGCTGCAAAACCTGCCTTCAACTGCGGATATTCGCACGCTTTTGTCCTGAGTAATTTTATCGAAGCGCGAGATCAGTGAAGTCAATCTCGTGCCGCTCGCTCTTCCGGAGTATGACCAGTGAATGATTTTCTGAATCCAAATGAAGCCTTTGCCGATATTCGCGACGGTATCAGGACCCTTTGCCAAAGCTTTCCGGCTGAGTATCATCGCCGCATCGATGAAGAGCGTGCCTATCCTGATGAATTTGTGGCAGCTTTGACGCGCGAAGGCTGGATGGCAGCACTGATCCCGGAAGAATATGGTGGAGCAGGTCTTGGTCTAACCGAGGCCTCTGTCATCATGGAGGAAATCAATCGTGCGGGCGGTAATTCGGGCGCATGTCACGGACAGATGTATAATATGAATACGCTGGTCCGGCATGGTTCCGAAGAGCAGCGGCGACATTATTTGCCAAAAATTGCTTCCGGCGAATTGCGTCTTCAATCCATGGGCGTGACCGAGCCAACAACCGGCACGGATACGACACGTATTAAAACGACCGCTATCAAAAAGGGCGACCGCTACGTCATAAATGGTCAAAAAGTCTGGATTTCGCGTATCCAGCATTCTGATCTCATGGTTCTTCTTGCGCGCACGACACCGCTCGATCAGGTGAAAAAGAAGTCTGAAGGTCTATCCATTTTCCTCGTCGATATTAAAGATGCCATCAAGCAGGGTATGGAGGTGCGCCCCATACGCAATATGGTCAATCATGAGACCAATGAGCTATTTTTCGATGATCTTGAAATCCCTGCTGAAAATCTGATCGGGGAGGAAGGCCAGGGGTTTAAATATATCCTGACCGGCCTCAATGCCGAACGCGCATTGATTGCAGCAGAATGTATTGGTGACGGTTATTGGTTTATCGACAAAGTGGTTGAATATACCAAGGAGCGCATCGTTTTCGGTCGTCCCATAGGTCAAAATCAAGGCGTCCAATTCCCGATTGCACAGGCGCATATCGAGATTGAAGCCGCTAATTTGATGCGCTATCAGGCCTGCCGATTGTACGATGCCGGAAGACCCTGTGGTGCAGAGGCCAACATGGCAAAATATCTCGCGGCTCAGGCTTCATGGGAAGCCGCCAATGCCTGCATCCAATTTCACGGCGGCTTTGGTTTTGCCAGCGAATACGATGTTGAACGCAAATTCCGTGAAACCCGCTTGTATCAGGTTGCGCCAATATCCACCAACCTCATCTTCAGCTATGTCGCCGAACACGTTCTCGGTCTTCCCCGCTCATATTGAGATTTGTCATGTCTGAGAAAATCGATGTCGAACATCTGAAAAAATGGCTGGGTTCCGAGCGTGAAACTTTCGATATCATCACGCCACGCCTTGCAAACGGATTGGCCGCGGTTCTCGATGAACCATGCGACCTGAAGGCAGGCGATCTTGCGCCGGTTGGTATCCACTGGTGCCTGTCTCCAGACATTGTGCCGATGTCTGGCCTTGGTGCAGATGGTCATCCTGCCCGCGGTGCATTCCTGCCGCCGGTGCAGCTACCCCGCAGAATGTGGGCGGGCGGAGAACTCTGTTTCTCCAGCGGTTTTCGGGTCGGGGATAGTGTTCGTCGCCTTTCACGGGTTGATGATATTGCCGTCAAAGCGGGGCGCAGCGGAACGCTGTGCTTCGTCACTGTTCATCACGAATATTCTGTCGATGGTAATGTCATACTCAATGAACGTCATGATATTGTCTATCGTGCGCTGGAAGCGCCGAGTGATAATAAGCCGCCCAAGGCGGACTTTGTCGAACCGGATATGATGCTTGAAATCGATGGAACGCCGACGTTGCTTATGCGTTATTCGGCGGTGACCTTTAATGGTCACAGAATTCATTATGATCGTGATTATTGCATTGATGAAGAGTTTTACCCAGGCCTGATCGTGCATGGCCCGCTTCAAGCAAATTACATGCTGCGTATGGCGTATCAGTTAAATGATAATCGTTTGCCAAAGCGCTTCAGCTTCCGGGGCCTGTCGCCGTTGTTTGATGGTTCATCCTTTACGATTAACGCCAAACGCGAGGACAGCGGCAACAGGTTCTGGGTTTTGAACGCTGATGGTGCTATGACCATGCAGGCTCAAACGTCTGATGATTGAGAATTGAAAAAAACGGCCGGAAGTTCCGGCCGTTTTCATATCAGGCGTGCTTAATCGGGATCGGTACATAGTCAAAGGCATCGCCCTCGCGCCGGATGTGACCAAGGCCAGGGAACGGAAAGTGATAGCCGATCATCGGCATTTCATCCGTGGACGCCATGTCGAAAAGCTTCATTCGGGTCTGTGCTGCTACTTTGGGATCGCTGTCGAACGCAAATTCCCATTGTGGATTCTGAAACAGCAAAGCGTAGTGATGCACAACATCGCCGACATTGAGGAAGGTTTTATCGCCTGACGAGATTACGTAGGATGTATGCCCCACCGTATGCCCCGGCGTTGTCAATGCTGTTACGCCCGGCAACACTTCCTTATCGTTTTTTACGAAATGCATGCGGTCACGATATGGCAAAAGGTTTTTGCGCGCACCTGCTACAAACTTCGGCACAAAGCCATCCGCTTTTAGCTTTTCTTCATCTGTCCAGAAATCGAAATCAGCCTCAGAAATATGCACTTGTGCATTTGGAAAATTCAAGTTGCCATCTTCTGCCACCATGCCCCAGCAATGGTCGCAATGCGCATGTGTTAAAACAATATCATCAATATCTGCGGGATTTATGCCAGCAGCCGCCAGATTTTTAAGCATCCGACCCGATTCCGGCCCGAAGAGCTTGTCCGCTCCCATACCACTGTCGAACAAGACAAGCCTGTCGCCCGTATTGATGACGAGACAATTTTGTTCCAGCATCATAGGCTTTACCGGTAGAAATTCACTTTTCATAATCTCAGTGATTTCGTCGGCGGGTGCAGCCGGAAACTGGTCAGTTGCTGACCCCAGATCAAGCAAACCATCCGAAATGATTGAGGCTTCAATATCGCCGATATTGAAGCGGTACCAGCCTGGAATGGTCGTGCCAAGTTTCTCAGCTTTAGCGAAAGCCGATGAGGGTGCAAGTGCGTCGAAACTTGAAGCAAATGCACTTGCCCCCATGGCGACTAACAGGTGGCGACGATTGATATAAGGCGTGAATAATTTAGTCATGACCCCTCCTCCCAAGAAAGGCAGAGCGTCCTTGTTGAAAGTCGGCGCTCTGAATGCGGCAGAACTCACACACGGAGGCTAGGGCCAATAAATCTGGAAGCCAAAGACAGCTTTTATCTAGGCGCTATAATAAAATTCGTGGAGCGAATTTCTCAACTCTCTCGGATGGCCTCTTCAAGGTTTTGCGCAGAAGGCGCTGCAAGCCGTTGATTGATTAACTGCGCTGCTGCCTCGCCTGCGCAAAGCATATAGTTCTCATCCCGATGCAGAAGTACGACGGCGAAGGCGCCATCAAGCAACAGAATGATCTGACGCGCAAGAATTCGAGCCTCGTCGGGGGCTTGCTGTTCTTCGAAAATCGAACACAGCCAATCTTCGACCCGCATCTTGTGTATGCGTGCAGCAATCATGGCGGGGTGGCCTGGAAATTGAATGAGTTCAACAGACGTTCGAAGAAAGCCACACCCTTTCCATTTGGGGTGTTTTGCAGACCGGGCGAGATTAAGGAAAATACCGCGCACTTTGTCTGCGACACTGCCTTCTGTCTCCGCAAACCAGCGCTGGAATAGCAGGAGATTGGGCTGGTCGCGCGCCTCAAGATAGGCAGCAATCAGATCATCTTTGCTGCTGAAATGATAATAGAGGGTTCGTTTCGTCAGTCCCGCGTTTTGGGCGACCGTATCGACGCTGACATCGCGAATGCCTTCCGCGTGAAACAACTTTCCGGCTGCCTCAATAATCCTCTCTCGTGTGGAAATACGGGTTTTGACCATATCCAAAAGTATACCGACTAGTGAATATACACAAGCGCGTGATGCAGGTATGTTTACACGATGAGGATTCAACCTTCGCAAGACAGCCGCTTTGATGCGGAGCCAGTCACTATTGTCTGCCATGACGCGGTCCGTCTCGGTGGGCATTACTGGCGTACCGCCGAAGAAAATCGACTGGGAACCGTCATCATCAACCCTGCAACAGGTGTGCTTGCCCGATATTATCATCGTTATGCACGGTTTCTGGCATCGCATGGTTTCGACGTCATCACCTATGACTATCGGGGAATAGGTCTTTCCAGACCTGAACGCCTAAGGGAGTGTGATTATCGCTGGCGCGACTGGGGTGAGCGCGATTTCGAAGCGGTCCTGCGGTTTGCTGGGAACCGAGGCGGCGGCGGTCATTTGATCGTGGTCGGACACAGTATCGGAGGCTTTCTTCCGGGGCTTGCTCAAAGCGCATATCGGATCGACCGAATGTTAACGGTCGGCGCACAATATGCATGGTGGGGCGATTATGCTTTGCGTCGACGGCTTCCACTGGTGCTTAAATGGCATGTCGTCATGCCTCTATTGACCGCAATCTTAGGATATTTTCCAGGCCGTAAACTTGGTTGGCTGGAAGATCTACCATCAGGTGTTGCCAATGAGTGGAGTTTTCGAGGGCCGCGGTTTGAGCGCAGTCATTCGCGTTCAGAACGGCAACAAGCAATAGCTCGCATGGCCTCTATGACAGCCCCGACGCTTGCTGTTGCGTTCTCAGACGATGAACTTGGCACGCCCGCCGCAATTGGGCGCACGCTTGATTACTATGTCAGTGCCGAGCGGACTTCGGTTCTCCTCCAGCCATCAGATTATGATTGTGACGCAATCGGCCATTTCGGGCTTTTCCACGATAGTCATGTCAATGGCTTCTGGCTCGATACGTTGATGTGGCTTCGTGAAGGCCGTAATCCATGGCCAAATAACATCATCAAGGTTTGAATCAGAAGTGTTCCAGAGTTTCCGCCGCTCTTGATGACAATCATGCCGATTTGGTCAGCTGTTCCAGCAAGCTTTTGGCAGGCAATGTAAGGTCTGCATCGTCGCGCACGCAGACAGACAATTGGCGCATTGCCCAGTGGTCCATAAGTCGAGTAATGGCGATGCGGCTTGAGTGCTTGCAGCGACGTGCTGCCGATTCCGGCACGATACCAATACCCACTCCCTTACCCGCCATGTGGCAAATATTATCAAAACTTGGAAGTGTAATGCGGAATTTGAGTTTCGCACCAAGCTGCGCTGCCTGAAAAGAGATATGCTGCTGCAATGCACCATTGGTCAGGCCGATAAAATGCTCATTCAACAAATCGGCGAGGCGAAGTTGCGGTTTGAGTGCGAGCTCATGATCCGGCGCAAATACCACGACCAGTCGATCAACGGCGAACGGGTACAAAATCAGACCGCTGGTCTCGCCAGCACTCGATAGAATTCCCAATTCCGCAAAGCCTGCCGAGATACTTCTCGCAATATCTGTACTTTGTCGTTCTTTCATTTCGACATCGATTTGAGGATTGACCGCCATCCATGATGCCAACCTTTCTGGCAGATATTCGGTAATGGCTGCCGTGTTGGCCAGAATGCGAACTGTGGCGCGCATTCCCTTCGCATAATGTCCCAGTTCACCACGCATTTGCGCCATTTGGTGAAGGATCGTACGTGCATGATGGGCAAGTGCTTCACCTGCTTCTGTTGGAACCACACCCCTGCGCCCGCGATGAAGTAGCAGGACTTCACCTGTAAGTTCCATATCGCGCAAGCGTTCGCTTGCGGCGGGCAGGGAGAGACTTGCTTCCACAGCACCGTGCGTGATGCTACCGGCATCGACAACGGCAAGAAACAATCGAAGGTCGGTTAAATCAAATCGCATTTGCGAAGATTACACAACAATCAGCCTTCGGTATAGCCGAAGTCAGGTACCGATTTATCCACATTGCGGATGATCGTTTTATTTGTGATTTTTTGGCATGTCTGATTTCTCTTTTCCGTTATTATCTATCGTCTTTTTGACTTTTCTGGTCGCTGGCCTTGTCAAGGGCGTCACCGGAATGGGGTTGCCAACCGTGGCCATGGGCGTGCTTGGTGCGCTTGTCTCGCCACTTGCGGCTGCAAGCCTGCTGATCGTGCCTTCGCTTGTTACCAACATCTGGCAACTTCTGGCCGGGCCGAGCTTCGGTGCGCTCTTGCGGAGACTCTGGCCGATGATGCTGGCTATTTCTGCGGGGACGGTAATTGGATCGGCATGGATCGCCAATATCGATCCTGACCTGACGGCAGGCCTGCTTGGTCTCGCTCTGGTTATTTATTCCGGTTACACACTCTGCGCACGTCAGATCACTGTCGCACAAAGAACTGAATACTGGCTGTCGCCATTGATTGGGTTAATGACCGGCTTGATCACGGGTGCAACAGGCGTGTTTGTCATTCCGGCCGTACCCTATCTTCAGGCTCTTGGTCTGTCTAAAGATGATCTGATTCAGGCGCTCGGCATATCATTTACAGTTTCAACCATAGCAATGGCTATTGGGCTTGGGACACATGGAGCTTTTCAGGTTGAGCAGCTTGTTCTTTCAACCGGCGCACTTATTCCGGCGTTGATTGGCATGTGTGTGGGGCAATTCGTTCGTCAACGGATTAGCCCTATTACCTTCCGCCGCGGTTTTCTGGTTTGTCTTTTGCTGCTTGGGTCCGAGATGGCGGCTAGACCGTTCATGTGACCACCCTTCATTATACAAACGAAATTTTTATCGCGCACGAAACTGCGCGCGCACTATTTTGCCCTGAATTTGAGCAGCAATAAATTACGGTTTGCAATTTCTGAAAGTATTCGATTAATATTTAACAAATGTCAAAATATGATTTGTTGGCGCGATCTGCCATTTGTTGCAGCGCCACAAGTGCCTTCAAAAAACCTGTTTAAAAACGCGTATTTGCGGGGTTTTTCCGGGTGTTAAGCGAAATATGTTGACAAACGATAATGACTACTGACAAATGTCAGTATCGGGTGACATAGTTCGGGTGAGCTGGTGTAGCCGGTGCATTTGAGGGTGGGAGCCCTTGATATTGGGAGGAGATGACGTGTCATCGAACGGCGTGGACAGGCAGACACTCTTTCTGCTTTTGATCAATGTTGCAGTGCTTGCTGCTGGAGCTGCATTTGCAGGCGCCAACTTTATGGACAGCTATAATTTGCAGTCCATGGCAGCACAGGTTCCAGAGCTCGGCCTTCTGGCGCTCGGCGTTATGCTCGCTATGATTTCGGGAAATGGCGGTATTGATCTGTCTGGTATAGCTCTTGCTAATCTTGCAGGCATTATCGCTTTTCTTTTGACGCGCAATTTCATTCCGGTAGATGATGCGCCGCTTCTGTTTTCATGGACTTTCGCTGGTCTGGCGCTGGTGGTTGGACTGGTTGGCGGACTGATAAACGGCATTATGATTGCCTATGCTCGTCTCACGCCGCTGATTGCCACGCTCGGCACGCAGCTCGTATTTACTGGATTTGCGGTGTTTCTCACCAATGGTTCGGCCATCAGTCTGGGCTACATTGAGCCGCTAGATAATTTCGGCAATATGCCCATCCTGAGCATCCCAATGTGCTTTGCTTTGTTTCTTGCTATAGCCGCATTGCTGGCATTTGTGCTCAAATATACGCCGTTTGGTGTCAAGCTGATGTTGTTGGGCAGCAATTCAAAGGCTGCTCGGTATGGCGGCATCAACGAAAAGCGTATGCTGCTTTTAACCTACACAATCTGCGGTGTGCTTGCGTCAGTTGCAGGGATTATCATTGCAGCCCGCAACTCATCAGTGAAATGGGATTACGGCGGCTCCTACGTGCTCATTGCAATTCTGATCGCAGTGCTTGGCGGCGTAAAGCCGGAAGGCGGATATGGCAAAGTGTTGTGTGTACTTCTTGCTGCGACTGCACTTCAGATTCTCTCAAGCCTGTTTAATTTCATGAACATTTCCAATTTTTTCCGCGATCTGGCGTGGGGCGTATTGCTGCTGGTTTTGTTGGCATCGGCCCGTGTGCACATCGGTTACTGGCTTCGGCTGAGGCGATGACCAATTCTCTGATGGGTTTGGCCGGGAGGGAACTTGCCGACCCAAAAGAGTGAAGTTCGAGAATAAGCATCTTTTATTATTGGAGGAAAAATATGCGTAGAATTTCCAAACTTATGACCTGTACAATGCTTGCCGGGCTTGCAGGCGTTATGTTGGCCGGAACTGCCATCGCGCAGGACAAGCCGACAATCACCACCGTTGTGAAGGTGACTGGTGAAAACTGGTTTACCCGCATGAACGAAGGTGTCGATGCCTATGGCAAAGACAATACCAATGTCAGCACGAACCAGGTCGGCCCGGCGAAGGCTGATGCGGCTCAGCAGGCACGCATTCTCGAAGATCTCGTTGCCAAGAATGTCTCTGCGATTGCCGTTGTGCCAATGGATCCATCCGCCCTTGAAGGTGTTCTGCGCCGCGCCGCACAACGTGGCATCAAGGTTATTGCGCATGAAGGCGACAGCATGACCAATGTCGATGTCGACATTGAAGCATTCGATAACAAGGCCTTTGGCAAGCGTATCAACGAAGCGCTTGCAAACTGCATGGGCAAGTCGGGTAAATGGACTTCCTTCGTGGGTTCACTGGGTAGTCTGACCCACAACCAGTGGGTTGACGCTGGCGCAGAAAATGCAAAGCAGTATTCGGAAATGGAACTGGTTGCCGAGAAGAATGAATCCTTCAACGACGCCAACAAAGCCTATGAAAAGGCCAAGGAAATTCTACGCAAATATCCGGACATCAAGGGCTTTCAGGGTTCTTCTGCAATTGACGTGATCGGTATTGGCCGCGCTGTTGAAGAAGCCGGCCTTCAGGATAAAACCTGCGTCTATGGTCTTGGTTTGCCGAAAGACACCGGCCCATATCTCGATACCGGCGCTGTTGACCAGATATTCTTCTGGGATCCGAAGGATGCTGGGTATGTGATGAACAAGGTCGCTGATCTGGTTCTGCAAGGTCAGGAAATCAAGGACGGAATGGACCTTGGTGTTCCGGGCTATGAGAAAGTCACCGTCGTTAAAGGTCCAGGCAAAGGCGTGATCATTCAGGGTCAGGCATGGGTGGACGTCGACAAGTCCAACTATAAGAACTATCCGTTCTGATAACGAATAGATCCAATCAATAGGGTTCCGGGGCTGTTTCGCACCACGACAGCCCCGGAACCAATGCATCACTAAGAATATCTGAGAGTTTCGGGAATTTTCCATGCACGCTACAGATTCAAAAACTGCATCACCGCCACCATTTCTTGAAATCAGAAACGTCAAGAAATCCTTTGGTGGCGTCAAGGCGCTTAAAGAAGTCAGCCTTGTGATTGAAGCAGGCCAGATCTACCATCTGATGGGAGAGAATGGCTGTGGCAAAAGTACGTTGATCAAAATTCTTTCCGGCGCACAGCCTGCCGATGAAGGGCAGATTTTCATTGATGGTGAACCAACAGGCGCCCGTGCAGGCGACATTGGTGCCATCGGTTCTTTGCGCGCGGGAATTGAAACCGTTTATCAGGACTTATCGCTGCTGCCCAATCTTTCAGTAGCAGAGAATGTTGCCTTTACTGAACAGCTTGTCGAAGCTTCTGGCAAGCTTGCCCGCAGGCTCGATATTGCAGGACTGCATGAAACAGCGCGACGCGCATTGGCAGAAGTTCATCTGCCGACAGATGGCGCATTTCTAAAGCGCCGCACAGATACGCTGCCGCTTGCAACACGCCAGTTGATCGCCATTGCGCGTGCGGTCGCTTCCGAAGCACGTCTGGTTATCATGGATGAACCGACCACCTCGCTGACACGGCAGGAGGTTGTCAATCTTTTGCGCGTTGTCGAGAAGCTGTTGAAAAAAGGCGTTGCCGTTCTTTTTGTCACGCACAAGCTCGATGAGTGTAAATCACTGGGCGGTCGCGCACTTATCATGCGCGATGGTTTGAAGGTGGCGGAACTTGATGTTGCCACGCATACCAAGGCCGAATTCAGCCATTGGATGACAGGCCGCGAGATCAGCGAAACGCGCTATCGCACGGATGCGAAACTTGGTTCGGTGATGCTGGATGTCGATCAGCTAAGCGATGGACAAAACTTTCAGTCGGTCTCGCTGACAGTTAAAAAGGGCGAAATTCTTGGCATTACCGGATTGCTCGATTCAGGGCGCAATGAGCTTGCTCTGGCGCTGTCGGGCGTTGTGCCTGCGCAATCGGGCACGATAAAACTGAATGGCAAAGATATCGCACCGCAATCTGCAGCCGACGCTATTAAATATGGTATTGGCTATGTTCCCGAAGATCGACTGACGGAAGGCCTTTTCCTTGAAAAGCCTATTCAGGACAATATCACGCTGCCAATTCTGAACCGCCTGCGCAATGCTCTGGGTGTCATCAGTTCGCGCAGAGCCCGAAAAGTTGCGGAAGATAGCGTTTCCGATCTGCAAATTGTTGCACCCGATGTTTCTATCCCTGTGCAATCGCTTTCCGGCGGCAATCAGCAGCGTGTCTTAATCGGTCGCTGGCTAACTATTAATCCGCAACTGCTTATCCTGCATGGACCAACGGTGGGTGTGGATGTGGGATCGAAAGACACAATTTTTCGCATCATCCAGCGTCTCGCCGACGATGGGATGGGTGTCATCATAATTAGCGATGACTTGCCTGAGCTTTTACAGAATTGCGACCGCATTCTGGTCATGCGCCAGGGCCGTATCGTTGCTGCACACAATGCCGATGGACTGACTGAAGACGCGATCTACGCATCCATGGCCAGCACTGCAAAGGAGATCGCGCAATGACCGATATTGTTTCGGCAGAAAAATCCGGCGCTCAAAACCGGGGCATTTTGCGCCGCGCATGGGATTTGATGGGAACAAGACCCGAGCTTTTCACGCTGTTGCTGGTGGTCATTACCTGTCTGGTTGTTATTGCTGCAAACCCTGATTTTCTTCAGATGAGCAATATGGTCGATATTCTGCGTGCTTCCGTGGTGCGGGGACTGTTTGCCATGGGTGTGCTTGTGGTGCTTGCATCCGGCGGTATTGACGTATCCTTTACTGCAATCGCTGCATTTGTGATGTATGCTTTGACCATGCTGGTGACGAACTGGTTTCCAGAAATGCCCATGGCGGTCATTCTGGTGCTTGCAGCTACGGGGGGCGCTTGTTTTGGCGCGCTGAACGGCTTTCTCGTGCAGAAGCTGCACGCGCCATCGCTGATTGTCACCATTGGAACGCAATATGTCATAAGAAGCTTCCTGCTGACTTTCGTTGGCACAGCGCTGTTCATGAATATTCCGTCCGCAATGGATGCTTTCGGCAAAGCTTCCTTGTTTACGCATCAGGCATCAAATGGCGTTGTTTCGGTCCTGCCTGCAACTGTGCTTGTACTGGTTGTTGCGGCTTTTGTGACGTGGTTCATTCTTGAACGCACTTTGATGGGCCGTGCGATCTTTGCGGTTGGCGGCAATCCCTCCATCGCTGAACGCCTTGGTATCAACCTCTTCCGTGTGCGTATTTTTGTCTTTGCCTACGCGGGGCTACTGGCGGGCATTGCCGGCGTTGTGCATGTTTCGAGCAATCGCTTAGCCAATCCGTTTGATCTCGCGGGGATGGAGCTTGAAATCATTGCAGCGGTTGTACTTGGCGGCGCTCGCATTACCGGCGGCTCCGGCTCGGTTATCGGAACGCTGCTCGGGGTTTTTCTCATCACGCTGGTCAGCAATGTGCTGATTTTTGTGGGCATCCCCAGCACCCTGCAACTTGCCATTATCGGCATCTTTATTTTGCTTGCAGGCACAATTTTCGCGCTGCGCAATCGTAGCTAATACATTCAATGGCGAGCCTAGCTGTTCGTCATCTGGGAGGATTTCATGTCTCACGATGTGTCCGTTATCGGACTTTATATTCTCGACGTTCTCGGGCGCCCCGTGGATGCAATTCCGCAAGGCGGCAATGTGGATTTCATCGATGAAATCCGACTGACCGTTGCCGGGACAGCAGGCGGAACCGTTGTCGATCTTGCGAAGCTTGGCCTCGATTGCCTCGCAGTGGGTGCAGTGGGAGATGATGAAAAGGCTGATTTTGTTCTTGCAACCCTGCAACGTTTTGGTGTCGATACAGCACAGATGCAGCGTCTCAAAGGGGTTCCGACGTCAGCGTCAATTCTCAATATTCGCCGCAATGGTGATCGCCCTGCCTTGCATGCGCGTGGCGCATCGGATCATTTTGAGGTTGCGGACGAAACACTTGATGCAGTTTTAGCGCCTCCGATTATCCACCTGGGTGGAACGGGCCTGCTTGCAAAACTTGATGGCGAGCCAAGCCGCAAATTGCTTGCCGAGGCAAAAGCGCGTGGCCGCACCACGACTTTCGATCTTTTGGGTGCCAATGAAGGCACGCTCGACCTGATTGCGCCGCTGTTTCCTTACATCGACTATTTCATGCCTTCGATTGAAGAAGCCAAGCAAATTTCAGGTGCTGACGATGTGGAAGGTGCCGGGCGCTTTTTCATCGACCGTGGTGTAAAGCACTGTGTCTTTACCCTCGGTGGCGATGGCGTTTGTTACATGGCAGCTTCGGGCGAGATATTGCGCCAGCCTGCATTCCAGATCGAAGTGGTCGACACAACCGGCTGCGGCGATGCTTTTGATGCAGGTTTCATCACTGCGCTTCATCACAAGATGGACGTAAAAACCGCTCTCAATTTCGCGCAGTCATCGGCAGCACTTGTTGCCACCGGATTAGGCTCTGATGCAGGTATTCGCTCTTTTGAGGATACGCTGCACTTTATGAACACCACGCCGATCAAGCATTAAATTTGAGGGTGCGGATATGTTTTATAATCCGCACCTCTTTATTTTATCTCGATAATAATAGCCGGGCGGCTTCGAAGTCAGTCACCAGATGCGTGGCATAGCCGCCTGTGAGCACAGCATGAATTGCCTCAACTTTGCTGGCACCGCCCGCAACACAAAGCCTGCGTGGAACGCCGCGCAATTCATCAAGCTCGATACCAATCACCCGTTTGTCCAGCTCGCGAACAACCTGTTTGCCGGTTTCATCCAGAAAGCGACAGATGAGAACCGCGACCGCTCCATCTTTGGCATAGGCGTCTATTTCTTCATTGCTGGTAACATCTGCAATCCGCATCGTGCTTTCCGAGGAAAGTGTGCCAACGCCGAAAATGATCATATCTGCCTCAGCAATCAGCTCGAACTGTTTCACTAAAGCAGGCTCGCCCATAAGAGCATCGCGCAACTCGGCGCTGCTCAACACGGCGGGGGCGAGCATGTTGATACTCGTGGCTCCGATGTTACGCGCCATGATTGATGCACACAGCTCGGCTGCGAATTCCCGCTTGCCGATAGACGAACCCGTCACCTGAACGACCTGTAAGCCTTCCAGTGGTCGCGGCAATGCAATTTCATCGGCCAATGCCAGCACCGTACGGCCCCACGAAACGCATATTGTATCGCCCGCTTTGACCATGCGCTCAACGAGACGCGCGCCGCCGGTTCCAAGCGCTTTTAAACGTGATGTAGATGATGCGCTCTGATCACTTGGAATGACCATAACTTCTTCAAGCCCATATTGATCGGCAAGCTTATGAGCAATTTCCGTGCGAGCGAGTATTTCGGAATTCATCAGAATTCTCACGACGCCGCGCTGTCGTGCTTCTTGCAGATAATTGACGATTGTGGCCCGGGACACACCCATTCTTTTGGCAATATCGTTCTGGGTGAGCTGGTCTTCATAATAGAGCCAGGCAGCCCAGACGATAGCGTCATCAAATTCAGCCGGGATGGCATGCGTAGACGGTGTCAGATCGTCCGATGTCATACTCATTTCCTGTTTTCACTGCTCATCTGAGTTGCATAGAAAACGCTTTTAATCAATAAGCCAATCAATCAAGTTGACTAATGTCAATATATAGTGTCAATTGTATATCAGGTGAGGAGTTATCTCCATAAATCATTGTTATGCCTTGGAAAAATGTAATTTCCATGGGTGCTTGTCTATGTCTGCGCTGTTGTGGCCGCAGATTGCCAACTGAGGAGCCTGGTAGATGAAGTCGAACTGGTCGGATACGGATTTTACAGCAATCATCGATGCCTATGAAAAAGCAGGTATCAATCGCGACGTTGCCATCCGTACATATACCACTCGTTTGTTGGGCTCCGAACCGAAGCTTGTTCTGCATGGTGGTGGCAACACATCCGTCAAGACGACAATCAGCGATCATGATGGCACACCGGTGGAAGTGCTTTGCGTGAAGGGCAGCGGCTGGGACATGGGCAAAATTGAGCCTGCCGGTCTGCCCGCCCTTCACCTTGAGAAGCTGAAAGCTATGGTGAATTATGAAACTTTGAGCGACGATGACATGGTGATGTTGCAGCGCCGGTTGCTGCTTGATCCTTCCTCACCCAATCCGTCGGTGGAAGCGATCCTTCACGCTATCCTGCCTTTCAAGCATGTTGACCATACGCATGCCAATGCGATTGTAGCACTGACAAACCAGCCAAATGGCGAGGCGATCATCCGGGAATTATTCCCCGAAATGATCATCGTGCCTTATGTCATGCCGGGGTTTGATCTTTCCAAAGCCTGTCTCAAGGCATTTTCAGAGCGCCCGGATGCGCCGGGCATGATCCTCCTCAAGCACGGTATTTTCACCTGGTCTGACGATCCGCGTATTGCCTATGAGAATATGATTGAGGCAATTGACCGTGCGGAAAAGCGTATTGCGAAGGGAAATCCTCATCCTTTCGGTCAGGCAAGTACAAAAGAATATAAACAGGAATTGGCGTCTGTTGCTGACATTGCACCCATCCTGCGCGGCGCGATTGCCCTTCCGGGCAGACAAGAAGGCCAACCACGACGCTTCATTATCGAGCATCGTTCCAATCGTGAAATCCTTGATTTCTGTGGCGCCCCCAATGTCGCTGATCTCGTGCGTCGCGGCAATGCAACACCTGAACATGTGATTCACATCAAGCGTTATGGCGTGGCTCTGCCTGCACCACTTGCTGATGATCTTGCTGGTTGGGCGGCAAAAGTTAAAGATGCGGTTTCTGCTTATGTCACTGACTATAAGGGCTATTTTGATCGCAACAATGCGCGGGTCGGCGGTGGTAAGACGATGCTCGATCCTATGCCGCGGGTGTTTTATGTCGATGGCATCGGAGTGTTTTCTGCCGGACCGACACAAAAGGCTGCGCGTATCGGCGCGGATGTCGCGGAAGCAACCATAGAAGTTATTCGCGGTGCAGAAGGAATTCATCAGTTTGAAGCCTTGAGTGAAGAAGACCTTTTCGACATCGAATATTGGTCGCTTGAGCAGGCGAAACTTGCCAAACAAACCGAGAAGCCACTGACACGACAAGTCGCGGTGATCACTGGCGGAGCAGGTGGTTTGGGCTTGGCGATTGCGCAGCGCTTGAAAGAGCAGGGCGCGGAGATTGCACTGATCGACATTGATGCGGAACGTGTTTCAGCCGAAGCCAAGCGACTGGGTGGCAAAGCTGTAGCCTGCGATCTGACCGATCCATTGGCGGCAGAAAAGGCGATTGCAGAAATCATAGCCACCTATGGCGGTGTTGATATTCTGGTTTCGAATGCCGGCGCTGCTTTTCAGGGTGCGTTGGAGTCCGTTGATGATGCGCTGTTCAAACGCGCTTTTGATCTCAATTTCTGGAGCCATCACTATATTGCACGAGCCGCAGTCAAGGTCATGAAGCAACAGAAGACCGGTGGCTCAATCGTGTTCAATGTGAGCAAACAGGCGGTTAATCCGGGCCCGGATTTTGGTCCATATGGCACATCGAAAGCGGCATTGATGGCCTTGATGCGTCAATATTCGCTGGAACATGCCTGTGATGGCATTACGGTGAATGCCGTTAATCCTGATCGCATCCGCACGGGCCTGATGACCGACGAAATGGTTGAGGAACGCGCCCAGGCACGCAGCGTGACACCAGAAGTCTATATGCGTGGCAATCTTCTCAAGCGCGAAGTGATGGCGGATGATGTAGCACAAGCATTTCTACATCTCATCACAGCGCGCACATCAACGGGTGCTGTGATCACAGTCGATGGCGGCAATGTTGCTGCGATGATGCGATAAGGCGCTATTATCTTCGGCATGTCTCATTAGACATGCGATGCCGACCGATGGGGAGCATCATCGGTCGATTGGATGTGGGATCAGTGATGATCCTGCTTTCAATATTGAATATCTCCCGAACATTTTGTTCGGTTAGAACCTCATCGGGACTGCCTGACACATAAAGCTTGCCGTTTTTCATTGCGACCAGATGATCGGCATAGCGTGCGGCGAGATTGAGGTCATGCAACACCATGACAATCGTCGTATCCCGCTGTTTGTTAAGGTCGGTTAAAAGGTCGAGAACTTCCATCTGGTGGCTGATGTCAAGAAATGTCGTTGGCTCGTCGAGCAGCAATATTTCCGTTTCCTGCGCAAGTGCCATGGCAATCCACACACGCTGCCTTTGCCCGCCGGAAAGTTCGTCAATCGCCCGTTCGGCTAATGCGTCGGTTTTTGTAGCGGACAATGCAGCCGTCACCGCTTCATTGTCTTCTTTCGTCCATCGCGAAAAAATACCTTGATAAGGGTGTCTGCCACGGCTTACCAGATCAGTGACCGTAATTCCTTCAGGCGCAATCGGGGACTGTGGGAGCAATCCAAGGGATTGCGCAAGCTCACGCGACGGTATTTTGTGAATGGATTTACCATCAAGCAAAACATGGCCATGACACGGCTTTAGAAGGCGTGACATGCTACGCAGCAATGTCGATTTACCACATGCGTTGGCACCGACAATCACCGTGATCTGCCCGGAAGGCACATTAAGGCTCAAGTCTTCCAAAATCATTGTATCGCCATAACCCGAAGAGAGCTGGCTGACTTTGAGCGAATGACTTGTCATAGCGATCCTCCGGTCCGATTGACCCGAATTATGAGATAGATGAGATAGGGCGCGCCGAGAGCGCCGGTGACGACGCCAACCGGGTAACGCCCGGGCAACATAAACTGGCCGACATAATCGCCTGCCAGAACAAGGATGGCTCCGACCAATGCCGATGGAAGTAGCAGCGATCCGTTGTTGCGGACGATGCGCGCGGCAATCGGACCGGATAAGAAGGCAACAAACGATATGGGGCCAGCAATCGCAGTGGCAAAGGAGATCATGCCAACGGCCGCGATGATGATAATGATGCGTGTTCGGGCAACCTTGGTTCCCAACGCTGCAGCCGTATCGTCACCAAGGCGTAAAGATTCCAGATCGCGTGTCCGGCTTAAAAGCAACCCGCCAAAGACGATGAGTGCGATCAGCAATGGTGCCATCTGATCGAGCCGCGCACCATTCACACTGCCTGTGAGCCACCGCATTGCTTCCTGCATATTCCAAGCAGGCGCGCTTGAAAGAATATAGGCAATGAAGCTTTCGAGCATCGCAGAAACACCGATGCCAACCAGAATAAGGCGCGTACCGGCGACACCATTTCTGAAAGATAGGGCATAAACGAGCAGTGCTACGCCTAACCCGCTGACGACGGCAAATACCGACACGGCGGGACCGCTCATCGACAGGACCACAATGGCAAAAACTGCTGCCGCACTTGCGCCGGAGCTGATGCCGATAATGTCCGGGCTTGCAAGTGGATTGCGCAGCATGGTTTGAAAAGCCACGCCACCCAGCCCGAAGCTCAAACCCGCAAGGATCGACAATATCGCGCGGGGCAGGCGTAATTGACCCACTGTAAAACTCGCTCCCGCGACGTCTTCGCCCAGCATTACACGTAGAACGTCTCCCGGCGGTGTGAAGGATTGCCCCAGCATCAAAGTTAAAGCGAAAACGCTGCCGAGAATGACAACAAGGCTTAAGATCAACAGGAGGCGGGTTCGTGCTTTTCGTCTGCGGGCGCTGATCAGTTGGTCATATATGGGTGAAATCAGGGTCATAGCTCTCGCACGCGCTGGCGTCTTACAATCCAGATAAAGAACGGAGCCCCGACAAAGGCTGTAATAATGCCAACGTCAATTTCGGCTGGTCGTGCAATGAGCCGTCCGACAATATCTGACGAGACGAGAAGACAGGCACCCACAATTGCAGAAAACGGCAGAAGCCAGCGATGATCGACGCCAACCAGCAGGCGGCATAAATGCGGGATAATCAGGCCAACAAAGCCGATCGGTCCGCATATGGCTGTTGTAGCACCGCACAAAAGAATAGCGCCTATTGCAGAGACTGCGCGGGCAACGGCGACATTCTCTCCAAGCCCCGCCGCCAATTCATCACCAAGTGCCAGTGAATTGAGTTTGCGCGCTGAAAGCAGGCTAATTGCAGCACCCACAAGCAGAAATGGGATGACATAGGCGATACGATCCATCGTAGCGCCTCCCACGCCACCGATCTGCCATGAACGAATGCCGCCCGCAAGATCGGCACGCGGCAATATGATCGCGATTGTCAGAGAGGAAAAGGCAACTGAGGTTGCAGCCCCGGCCAATGCGAGTTTAAGCGGCGTGGCACCACCGCGCCCCAGCGATCCGACTGCGTATACGAAGACTGCTGCCGATCCGGCACCAAGAATTGCGACCCAGATGTAAGCATGGGCGGATGCAATCCCAAACCACACGATGGCGATCACGATAGCAAGTGACGCGCCCATATTGACGCCCAATATGCCGGGGTCTGCAAGCGGGTTGCGGGTTATGCCCTGCATGACTGCGCCGGAAAGTCCAAGTGCTGCCCCTGCCATAACGGCAAGCAGCGTGCGGGGAATACGCGTTGAAACGGCAGCTTGCCCGATTGTGTCGACGTGGCCATTGAGTGCCGCCCATATTTCTGGCCAAGCAACGTCTCTCGTGCCAAGGGCCACGGACAGAAAACATATAGCGCTAAGAAGCAGCAGGAGCAGCAACAAAGACAGAGATCGGATATTGTTAGAGCGGCCCATTTGAACGTCAGGCCGGGCTGGCTGAATGCTCTCGGAAATCATTTGGCCTTGTCCGCAGCACTTGAAAGCAGCGCAACATAATCCTTAAGCACCCATGAGATGGAAAGCGGGGTGGGATTGGCGGCTGTACCCAAGGGGTCTCTCCCAAGCATCACAACCGCATCATTCGTCACAACCGGCAATTTGGAAAGAAGTGGATTTGCACGCATTGCCGTGAAAAGCTCATCGCCACCATAGGTTACGACAATATCGACATCGTCAAACAGATCGATGCGTTCGGCACTCACAGAACCGGAAAACTGTCCCGGCTGCGATGCCTGAACGACACTCTTTGGCGAGATCAGCCCCAAATCCTCAAAGAATTTTACGCGGGTATCATTGGTCGTATAGAAATTGATTGTGCTTAAGTTCGTCGCATCAAGATGCGTAACGAACATAGCTGATTTACCTTTAAGGTGCGGATACTCGCTAATAGTCTTCGCAATATCGGCGTCAATTTTCTTAATAAGAGCGTCCCCCTCATTCGACATCCCCATGCCTGCACTATTGAGGCGGATCATGTCGCGCCAATCCGTCGACCATGGAGCTTCAGGATAGGCGACGACCGGTGCAATCTGGCTCAGCGTGTCATAATCCGACTGGCTCAAGCCGGAATAGGACGCCAGAATGACATCGGGACTGGTCGCTGCAACCGCTTCAAAATCAATGCCATCGCCTTCATCGAACAGAACCGGCTTGTCCGCACCCAATTCTTTAAGGCGCTCAGAAACCCAGGGCAGCAATCCATCACCCTCATTATCGCCAAAATTAGCAGCCGCCATTCCGACCGGGATAACGCCGAGTGCAAGCGGAACCTCGTGATTGGCCCAGGCGACCGTTGCTATGCGTTGCGGCTTTTTGGATATAGTGGTCTTGCCGAAAGCATGTTTTATAACAATTGGATAAGTCTGATCACTGTTTGAAGATGCAGCGCCCGCAATATTGGGGAACATAGTGATTGCGACCAATACGAGGATCGAGCGGATAAAATGGCGCACAGGTGCATTCTCCCAATAGAGAACCGATCTGATTGGATCAGATCGGTTCTTTAAATCATTTGTTTTAACGAGCATCTGTTTTCGAAAAACGTTTCTCACTTTTCAGGATGCACTCTAATTAAAAGTGGCCTTTCAGTCTCAGGTTAAAATTGGGGCGTCAAGGGCACGAGCGGAACCATGTCAATTTTGCGGCGAATTAACCGTGGCTTTTTACAATAAAGCCGATTTTTACAATACTGGACAAACAATCTCAAGTTAGTGGCGTGAACAGACAATCGCGGTGTATGAGTTGTACGGAAAATTTGGACACACAACACCTCGCGATTGCACGATTGTCGGCGGACCTTATCGCTTGTAACTGCATAACGAGATTGCGGAACCTACCATGAATATGAACATGACCACTGCTAACGATCCGCGATCTGCGATGCGAAAGCGCTTAGCATTCCTTTTCGGTTGTTCGGCACTGGCAGTCTGTGTTCCCAATGTCTCGCTTGCGCAACAAGCCACAACCTCAGCCGCCCCATTGGTTCTGGAAACCATCACGGTGGATGGCAAAGGCAAACAGGATGACGACCGCAATTCTATTGTGGCAACAAAAACCACAAGTGGTGGAAAAATACCCACCGATATTATGGACACACCGGCGTCCATCTCCGTGATAACCGCCAAAGAAATTCAGGAGCGCAACGCAACGGACGTTGAAGAGGTTCTCAATTATACGTCGGGTGTTGTTACGACTTTTTACGGCTCCGATGATCGCTTCGATTATTTCAAAATCCGTGGCTTTGACGCCTATATGTATCGCGATGGGCTGTCGCTCGGAAAGCCTTTTGGTGGCATTCGTGAAGAGCCTTATGCATTCGAACGGGTAGAAGTTCTCAAGGGCGGCAGCTCAAGCGTTTTCGGCGTCTCTGATCCGGGCGGATCGGTAAACTTCACGAGCAAGAAGCCAAGAACGGAACGTTTTGGCGAAGCCTATATTTCGGGCGGCTCCTATGACCACATCGAAACTGGTTTCGATTTCGGTGATAACCTGACTGAAGATGAAACTCTGTCCTATCGCTTAACAGGCAAGTTTAAAAAGGCGGATCGGGAATATGATTATTCTCGAGACGATGAGAAGTTTTTTATGGGTGGTCTGACATGGCGCCCCACAGATGCGACAAGTCTCACAGTTCTTTATGATCACCTCTATCTCAACGATACGCCAAACAGTGGTGGCTATCCCGTTGGTATTGATTTCAGCAGAAAGCGTTTCTTTGGCGAGCCAGATTTCAATTATGGCAAAACCAAACGCGATACGCTGACGATGCTTTTGGAGCATGATTTTGGAAACGGATTGAGCTTTAACTCCAATGCGCGCTACAGCAAAGGCGACAAGAGTTATGGCTACGCCTATATTTCCAGAACGCCGACGGACGGCTCGACGTTTGCTGATCGCGGTTTCATGACGAGTGATGCGTCAAACAGGCAATTCATTATCGATACGCATCTGCAATATGAAGCAGACTTTGAGAATGTAAAAAGTCGCAGCCTCGTTGGTTTCGAATATAATAATTATTCGGGCACAAGTTTTGGTACCTGGGCCGATTCCTATTATAATCCTGGTATGCCCGGTGTGACTGGCATCGACTGGACAAACCCGGTTTATACTGGTGCGCCGCTTAATCTGCCAACGACGACCAACCGGCGTAACAAACAGGAAACCAAGGCTCTTTATGCGCAGCAGGACCTCACCTTTGCGGATAAGCTGATCGTTACCCTTGGTTTGCGTAATGACTGGATGGACATCAACCAGTTTAACAAAATGGACAGTACGACGGCGGAAGGTGACTTGAGCGAGTTTACCACGCGCGTGGGGCTTGCCTATAAGTTTACCGATGAATTCATGGTTTTCACCAGTTATGCCCAGTCGGCAGTTCCAGCATCTCTGAATACGGAACCAGAACGCGGTGAACAATATGAGGTTGGCGTAAAGTACAGCCCTATAGGGTTTCCTGCTCTCTTCACGGCTTCGGTTTACGATCTGACCAAAACTAACATCACGCAGACTGATCCGGTGACGCGGGAAGAGTCGGCAATTGGCAAAATCCGTGTCCGCGGTCTTGATCTCGAAGCCAAAGCGGAGGTCACCAACAATATCAGTATGACTGCCGCTTATTCATATCTGAATCACGAGATTCTCGAAGATGCCAACAATGGCGCGGCGGGCAACCAATTGACGCTGGTCCCCAATCATACAGCATCGCTTTGGGGTAACTATCGTTGGGAAGGCAGTGGTAAACGCGGTGATATGACCTTCGGCGTCGGTGCGCGCTATACAGGTTCGTATTATTTCGACAGCGCCAATACGTTCGGTTCGGATGATAACGTGGTCCTCGATCTGGCTTATACCTATGAGTTCATCGACAAGACGACGTTGCAGCTCAATGTCAGTAATCTGTTCGACCAAAAATATGTCGCATTCGGTGGCTTCGGTGCTGATTTCTACAATCCGGGGCGTGAAGTCACCGCAACCTTGCGCCGGAGCTGGTAATGATTTTGCCCCCGTTTGTGCGAATGAACGGGGGCAATTTATATAGTTTAAGATTTTACTGGCGCTGTTGTTGTAACCGGCGCCATGCCGCAGGCGTTTCGCCGACGATCTGCCGGAAGGCTTTCGTGAGATGTGCCTGATCGGTGAAGCCAAGCTGGGCTGCAACACCTGCCACCGTCGCATCACTATCAGATAACAGTTTCTGAGCGCGGTCGATGCGCTTGGTCAACTGCCATTGAAATGGCGTTTGCCCTGTCGTTTGTTTGAATACGTTTGAAAACCAGCTTTCCGAGAGACCAACGGCTGCAGCCATTTCTGCGACGCTGAGGCGACCATCATTAGAAACGCTGACATGGGCTTTCAGCTTGTTCATCTGCGCTTGCGTGAGGCGTCCATATTCCTGCTTCTCGTCATTTTCTGGCTCGACAAGAAGACGCGCGAGGATCGCACCAATTAGGTTTTCAACATAAAGAGAATGCTGGGACGGATTAGAAACTTCCTCTTCCAACAGTCTGGCCAGAACTTCGAGTGTGCCTAAATCCTGAATTTCTATCGGCTTTTGAATGATCGACATTGCCAAAGATGGACCGAGCGCCGGACGAAGATATTTCAGCAAGCGATCCTTATGAAAATGCAGATTTAAATGAGAAAACCGATGCGTGGCCACGGTACTGGTCCATAGTGGGACGCCTGCCGGGATATAAATAGCCCGTGACATGGGTCTATGGTAATTGTTGTTTTGGCCGTCCGCATTGGAAATTCGGACTTTTGCTGAAACGTCCTGAAAGAAAATCATGATGCGCGGATCATGCGATAGAAAATAGCCGGACGCGCCTGATGCGCTTTCAGCTTCCCAGTAAACGCTCACCAGGCCGTTGAGAACACGCCATTTGACCGGAGACACAACGCGGATGCCTTCGGTGTTCCAAATCATAGAGTGCCAGAAACTCAACCTTGTTACCACCTAACTACAAATGGTCCGCCCATGAAAGATGAGTTATTTAATCATCTTAATTCGGGTTGGCAAGTTGTGATCAGGCAGAATTCAATTTGGTGTAAAATAGTGGCGTCGGCTCCGCATGTGCAAAGCCGACGCCAAGTTTCTTCAATGATCAGCTCTTGCTGACGCTTTTCTTGAGCGTTTTGCCATGATTGGCAACCCAATCCATGACCGCGAGCAGGACGCCTGAGATTACGAAAACCAGGTGGATAATGACCATCCATTTGATGTGATCGGCGGAATATTTGGCGACATCCATAAACACCTTCAGAAGATGAATGCCGGAGATTGCAACGATAGAGGCAACTAGCTTGAGCTTAAGAGCCGAAAAGTCGACTTCGCCCTGCCAATCGGGACGGTCTTTGTGATCGGCAATATCCATGCGGCTGACGAAGTTTTCATAGCCTGCGAAAATCACGATCATCAGGAGATTGGCTGCGAGACTAAGATCGATCAGTGCTAGCACGCCAAGAACGGCATCATTGACAGTCATGGTTGGGATGATCATAGCAAAGCGCCATAGCTCGACCAGAAAAACCCAAACCAGAATGAGCAGCGACAATGCGAGGCCAAGATACATTGGCGCCATCAGCCAGCGGCTGGCAAAGAGGCTGCGCTCAATCAAACGTTCCATAAATACTCCTGCGGCGCGGTGAAACTGTCTTTAGGCACCGCTTATAGAATGGGGATAGAATTGTTTCTGGCTGCAAATGGTAATGGAAAGGGCAAATTGCGAGTAGGGCGGCGCTTGAAATTCAGATATTCTGATCGCAACTCATCAATGAAGTTGAATTTCTGTGCACAGCGCTGCTTTATGATATGGAAAAGCGAGCGGAATAGCGTTCATATTATCAAATCGCAGTTGTTTGCGCGTCCTTTAATTGCTTTCAGTTGTCTCGCGCTTGGCGCTATTTCGGGTTCATATCATGCGCATTTTTACCGCTTCCCTTGCAACTGAAACCAACACATTTTCTCCGGTTCCAACGGATATGGATGCGTTTAAAGCGGCATTTTATGCGGGGCCGGGCGAACATCCGGATACGCCGACCCTGTGTTCTTCGGTCGTTCCGATCCTGCGGCGGCGTGCGCAAGCGGAAGGGCTTGACGTCATTGAAGGAACATCGTGCTGGGCTGAACCTGCGGGTCTTATCCAGCGTGAAACCTATGAGACTTTACGCGATACAATTCTTGAAGAATTGAAAGCAGCTATGCCGGTGGATGGCGTGGTGTTGGGTCTGCATGGGGCGATGGTTGCACAGGGCTATGACGACCCGGAAGGGGATTTTCTTGAACATATTCGCGAGATCGTTGGGCCGGATATTCTGGTTGCAGCCGAATTTGATCCACATAGCCACTTGACGCCGAAGCGTGTTGCTAATCTTGATCTGATGGCAGCATTTCTCGAATTTCCGCATACGGATTTTGAGGAGCGTGGCGAGCATGTCGTTGACTTGGCACTTCGTGCCTTGCGCGGCGAGATAAATCCCATCATCTCCACCTTCGACTGTCGCATGATCACGCTCTATCCGACGAACCGTGAGCCGATGCGTTCTTTTGTGGATCGGATAAATGCCATGCAGGGCAACGACGATATTCTGTCTATTTCCGTCATTCACGGCTTCATGGCTGGCGATGTGCCGGATATGGGGACGCGGATTGTCGTCGTAAGCGACAATGAAAAATCGAAGGGCGACGCGCTGGCGCAAAAGCTTGGCCATGAGCTTTACCGCATGCGTAAACTGACAGCGATGCCGATGTTCGAAACGGATTCAGGGCTTGATCACGTTGTTGCGGTGCGCAAAGCCAATCCGTCTCTGCCCGTAGTCATATCGGATATATGGGACAATCCCGGTGGCGGTGTTGCCGGTGATGCAACTTTTATTCTGCGTCATATGCTTGAACGCGGAATGGATAATTTCGCCTTGGCAACGATCTGGGATCCGATAGCGGTTTCGTTCTGTCATGCGGCAGGTGAGGGGGCCGAGCTGGAGCTTCGCATTGGCGGAAAATCGTCATGGCATGGTGGCGAGCCGCTTGATCTGCGTGTGACAATTCAAAAAGTGATGGATGCTGGCTGGCAGAGTTTTCGCAATAGCCGGGTTAATCTTGGCCGTGTGGCAGTTATAAGGCCGGTCGGAACGAGCATTGATATTATCCTCATTACCAGCCGGTCACAGACCTATGAGCCGAATATCTTTTCCAATCTCGATATTGATTTTGCGGCTAAGGACTATCTGCTGGTTAAATCGACAAATCATTTTCAGGCTGGCTTTCAGCCGATCACGTCTGAGATTGTCTATATCGCCGCCCCGACATCCTACCCGACCGATGCAACCGCCACAGAATACAGAAAGGCGAGCATGGAGCTTTGGCCGCGCATCGCCGATCCATTGGGGCTGGATTAGTTCCGAAAGAACTATTCGATAATGGCCAGTTCCGCGCCGAGGCTTACGCTCTTGCCTGCCTCTGCACGAAGACTGATTTTGCCTGATTTGGGAGCTCCAATACGCGTTTCCATCTTCATGGCTTCGATAATGGCGACGATTTCGCCTTCGCTCACCATTGCACCGTCTTCGACCAGCCATTGCTGAAACGTGCCGGGAATAGGGGCAGTGACGGCACCCTCTGTGGCCTGGGGAGCGCTGGATGTTGCTTGCTGTGGTGCACTGAACCCGGAGAAGAGCGCCGCTGGCAATCCGATTGCATGGCGCTTGCCATCGATCTCGATAAAGCTGCGCAACAATCCGCCATCGACCGGATCGATCCTTACAGATGGTTCAACACCGCGAAATTCGGTTTCGATCCAGTTGGTGAAAACCTTGAAACCGTCTTCGCCGATAAAGTCTTTATCTTCAACCACGGCGCGATGGAACGGCAGCACGGAAGCAACACCTTCGATGTGGAATTCGGCCAGTGCGCGGCGCGCGCGAATAAGCGCTTCTTCGCGTGTGGCACCCCAGACAATAAGCTTGGCCATCATCGAGTCATAAAGGCCGGGGATTTCCGATCCACTTTCAACGCCAGTGTCAAGACGCACACCCGGACCCGAAGGCGCGCGGAAACGGGTGATCAGGCCCGGCGTTGGCAGGAAGCCGCGACCCGGATCTTCCGCATTGATGCGAAACTCAAAGGCATGACCGCGCGGTTCTGGCGTTTCCGTGACCGACAGTTTTTTACCATCAGCAATGCGCAATTGTTCGATGACAATATCAACGCCGGTGGTTTCTTCGGTGATCGGATGCTCGACCTGAAGGCGGGTGTTCACTTCCAGAAACGAGATCGTTCCGTTTTGCGAAAGCAGAAACTCGACGGTTCCTGCCCCAGTATAGCCTGCAGCGGCACAGATTGCGCGCGCGGATTCATGAATGCGATTGCGCTGGTCTTGTGTGATGAAGGGCGCCGGTGCTTCTTCAACAAGCTTCTGATTACGGCGTTGCAGCGAGCAATCGCGTGTACCAAGAACCACGGTGTTGCCGTGAGTGTCTGCGATCACTTGCGCTTCGATGTGGCGTGGCTTCTCAAGAAACTGTTCTGCATAGCATTCGCCGCGACCGAAAGCTTCTACCGCTTCGCGGACGGCGGAATCGAATAATTCGCCGACTTCTTCGAGATGATAGGCGACCTTCATACCGCGACCGCCGCCGCCAAAGGCAGCTTTGATCGCCAGCGGCAAGCCTGCTTCACGCGCAAACGCCACCGCTTCCGCTGCCGATTCCAATGGGCCGTCCGATCCCCTGACGAGTGGTGCGCCAACTTGTTCGGCGATGCGACGTGCTGCGACTTTGTCGCCCAAAGCGGTGATCACTTCCGGCGATGGGCCGACCCACATCAGACCTGCATCGATAACGGCTTTTGCAAATTCGGCGCGTTCCGACAAGAAGCCGTAGCCCGGGTGCACTGCATCGGCACCAGCGCGCTTTGCAATGTCGAGTATCTTCGCAATATTGAGATAGGTGTCATTAGGACGCCCTGCGCCCAGCCCATAGGCTTCATCGGCAAACTCTGCATGCAGCGAATTTGCATCGGCGTCGGAATAAATTGCAACAGACTTAACACCATAATCGGCTGCTGCGCGTATGATGCGGATGGCAATTTCGCCACGATTGGCGATAAGCAGCTTTTTCATCAGCGTATTACTTCTTGCGGTTCGAAAGCGGATATAGGGTTAAAACGGATGCGGGCACCGATGGGTACTTGCCCCGCTAAATCAAGATGGTGGCTCGCCACAACACCTATGACCGGATAGCCACCTGTCAGCGGGTGATCTGCGAGGAAAAGCACAGGTTGTCCCGTATGCGGTACCTGAATTGCCCCAAGGGCTGTGCCTTCCGATGGCAGCTCATCGTGATTGGCGCGTTCGATGTTTGCCCGACCTGACAGGCGCATGCCGACACGACTTGATTGCGGTGTCACATCCCATTCCTGTGCGGTCAGCGTTGCAAGCCCTTGCTGGGTGAACCAGTCGGTGCGGGGACCAAGTACAATGTCGAGTGTCACGACGTCGCCTGCATGCGGCAGGCGGCGCTCTATGCTTTCACCACAATTGACTGCAAGTGCGGTTCGATTGGCAGGCACCATCACGTCGCCAATTGCAATGGGTTCTGGACCTATTTTGGCAAGTGTATCGCGTGATTTTGAGCCGAGAACTTCCTCGACATCGAACCCGCCACGAAGACCAAGATAGCTCAACATTCCTTCCCGCGGGATGCCGAGGAGCAATTCATCGCCAGCATCCAATGCGATTGGGCTTGCAAATGTGGCTGTGATTTTTGTTCCCGTCGACGTGTGTATGGTCAAGGGACAGGGCGCGCCGGTTACGGCGACGGTAACAGGACGATCGGTCTTGAAGGCAAAGCCGCCAAAGGAGATTTCGAGAACCGCAGCATTGCGCGGATTGCCGAGACAACGATTGACGTGCTGCATCGCAATACGATCAAGCGCACCGGATTGAGAGACCCCCTGGCTTGCAAGACCAGGACGGCCTAAATCCTGAAACAGCACGGGACGGTCGGCACGGGTGACAAGCAGGCCCTCTGTGGCTTTGCGAGGATTTTCCAGCTTTGGTGCGGGCTTTGAAACCTGAATGGTTTTACTCTTTGCTATATCGCAAAAGCGCACGCGATCACCCGGCGCAAGCAAGGCCGCGCGTTCACGCGTTGTATCCCACATTGCAAGCGGTGTCGTGCCAAGCAATTGCCAGCCGCCGGGGCTGTCGGAGGGATAAATTCCGCCGAATTTGCCTGCCAGTGCGACTGATCCTGCCGGAATTTTCATACGCGGGCTTTTGCGGCGTGGCACATCAAAGCTCGGATCATCGCACGTCATATAGGCAAAGCCGGGCGCAAAGCCGGTAAAGGCCACCATATAGGTCGCTTCCGTATGGCGCTCAATAAGCTCATTGATGGTGCAGCCAAGAATGGCGGCGACATCGCGAAGGTCTTCACCATCATAACAAACAGGGATTTCAAACAATTCACCGCTGCGCGAACTGCGAACCGACAGGTCCAGCTTTGCAATCTGCACTGTCAGTTTTGCGCGGTCGGTCACGAAAGGATCAAAGCGTAGCATGATCGTTCGCGCCCCGGGGATCACTTCGCAAACGCCCTCAAGTTTTGCGGCAAGCAAGGCATCGAGCAAGGTCAGCGTTATGCCGAGATCGTCAAGCTCGACAAGAAAACTGTCGCTGCCTGACGGTAGAAAGCGCAGGCGTTCAGTCATGGTCAACATTGACAAAAGCCTTAAGCTCGACTCCGCGCGCTTCCAGTGTTGAGCGCAAAGTACGGGCGATTTGAACGGCTGTCGGGTTGTCACCATGAATGCATATCGACTGGGCGTCGAGCGCAATCTCGGTGCCATCAATGGCTGTTATGCGCTGTTCGTTGATCATACGCAGCATCCGCTCGGCAATGATCTGCGGATCATGAATAACCGCGCCCTCAAGCCGACGATTAACAAGGCTGCCATCGGCATTATAAGCGCGGTCCGCAAAAGCCTCGCCAACTACGCGCAGTCCCGCATCGCGTGCCTGATCGACAATGGGTGCACCGGCCAATGCCATTAGTACAAGTGTTTGATCAATCGCCTTGATCCCGGCAATGACGTCCGCTGCCTGACGTTTATCATGAGCGATGGTGTTATAAAGCGCGCCATGCGGCTTCACATAGCTGACCGTTGTTCCGGCGGCTTGCGCCAGGCCTTGCAAAGCTCCAATTTGGTAAATCGTATCGGCAATCAGTTCGCTGCTTGAAGGGTCCATATTGCGACGGCCAAAACCGACCAGATCGCGATAGCCGATATGCGCCCCAACAGTCACACCATGGCGAGCCGCTTCACGCAACACGGTCATAATTCCGGCAGGATCACCCGCATGAAAGCCGCAGGCAATATTGGCGCTGGTCACGATTGCAAGCATCGACGTATCGTCTCCCATCGGCCAAGGCCCAAAGCCTTCTCCAAGATCGCTGTTGAGATCGATAGCTGCCATGTCTCATCCCAGTTGAATAAAGGCATTTTACGAGTTATTGTTGAATAACCTATTATGTATTGTTCAACAATATGTAATTTGTGTATCTGAGCATTTCCAGCAAAAGTGTGTAGCGGTTTTGCGCCGGATAATGCGAAAAAATAAAGAAATAGAGCGGTTCTAACGAATAATTTTAATAAGAACCGCTCTCGCTGGAAAATGGTGGGGGATAGCTTGGGATCATGCCGCGCTGTTCCGAATAATGAAAGTTTGAAGGATATTCATGACGAACGCAATGCCTTCGCTTGACGATGACCAGCCATTGGCGACCCAAACAGCTGCCAAAATCCGCGAAATGTTGATTACAGGCGAATTATTGCCCGGCAGCAAGCTTTCCGAGCAGCAGATTTCAGCGCAATTTGGCATATCGCGCAATACATTGCGCGAGGTTTTCCGCCTTCTCACTAGCCAAAGCTTACTGACCTATATTCCCAATCGCGGTGTTTTTGTTGCGACGCCCGACGAGGCCACGGTAGTTGATATTTATCGCGTTCGGCGCGTTATCCAGAAGGGGGCTGTTCAGATTGCAGTTCCTGCGCACCCGGCGTTGGCGCGCATGAACGCGCTATTAGTGCAGGCAGTTTCAGCGCAGGAAAATGGTGACTGGAGGCAGGTTGGCACCATCAATATGGAATTTCACCGCGCCATGGTCGAGCTTTGCGACAGCACGAGATTGAGCGTTTGTTTTGATCTGGTGCTTGCGGAACTGCGTCTGGTGTTCGCGCAGTTGGAAGATACCGCGCATATGCACGACTCCTATATCGCGCTGAATGCGGAGCTTTTGGGTTCGCTTCAAGCGGGCAATAATGAGCGCGCCGCACACGAGCTCGATAGCTATCTTTTAAGCTCGGAGCGTTCTGTTCTTGCAGCACTCCAGCGCAAAAAGCGAAGCTAGGGTATAGCCTCGCTTCGCTGAATTATTTTGCCTCACGAATGTGTTCCGACAGCCTGTCCATAAATGCGGATGACATTGCGAACGGCTTCCACCATCAGTGCATGCGACGTGGCTTCAACCTTGCCGGATGCAACAGATGGATAAAGCGTGCCGAGATATTGGCTGATCAGCGTTTCCGGGATTTTGCGGCCTTCAAGGCGCGTGAGTAGCGAATTGACGGCAGCCGTTGCTTCCGGATGCGGCCAGTAATAGCGAATGCGGTCGCTATAGGAGAAATGGCGCTGAAGGCGCAGTTCTTCCGCATCGCCATGATAATATTTCTCCCAGTTCTTGGGCTCGTTGAGAAGCAGCTTCTCAAGCTTGCCGCGAACGGTTTCTTCTTCTGGAAGCTTGTCGAGGAAGGCTGCAATCTGATCGAGACCGTAGAGTGCTTCACGCAGCGCAAAAGTCAGGCCCGGTCCAACTTTCAGAATGGCAAAGCCATCATGAACCAGAGCCGACAGCGCCTCAACCGGCTGATAGTCGGTCGAGTGGGCTTCAAAGACAAACTGCGGCGTCTGGTTGAGAACACCGCTTAAAGCAGTCGCCTTTTCGCTGTCGTAATAGACGACATTTTCATTGCCGAATTCCACGCCCGGCTGCACGACAACACCGATGGCGCGCGAGAATGCATCTTCTAAACCAAGTGCTGCAAAGGCTCTGCGATGAATGGCTATGGTTTCAAGTGCTGCATCGGGCTTGGTCAGTTCCAGATCTTCGATTTCTTCCATCGCGCCGCCCGGGATCGGAACCTCCGTGCCAACAATATAGACAGGCAGATCAAAACCAGATTCAGCGGCTGCTTTTTCAGCAACCTTGGCAAGACGGGCCGCACGCTCAGCGGTCACAGCATCGGGCAGTGCGACTGGTTCACCGGCGCAGCCCATGGAGGTGTCGAGGTGGATTTTGGTGAAGCCAGCACGCACAAAGCCATCCATCATCACTTCGGACTTGGCCATGGCTTCTTCAGCAGACAAGTGCTTCCAGGGATTTGGGCCGAGGTGATCGCCACCCAGAATAAGGTGCTTGGTATCAAAGCCGAGACGCGATGCGATGTCTTCGACAAAACGGCGGAAATCAGCCGGTGTCATGCCGGTATAGCCGCCATCCTGATTGACCTGATTGCAGGTGGCTTCGATCAGAACGTCGGTCTTGGTTGCAATGCCTTCAAGAAGAGCTGCTTCGATAACAAGAGGATGTGCCGAGCAGATCGAGGTGATGCCTCCGCGCGCACCGCTCGCGTAGCGGGCGGGAAGTTTGCTCAAGGTCTGAGTGCTGCTCATGATGGGACTCCATAGATAGAAAGAAAATTTTAGAGAGAAATGCGCTGAAGATTGCTATCCAGAGCAAGAATCTCTGGCAGTGGCGTTTCGGCACCAAGGTTCGGTGAAGCTACGCCCATCACATCGGCAGGCACAACACAGGCTGCGCGAATGGCTTCTTCAAGCGGCACACCGACATGCTGAACGAGATTGGCAAGGCAGCCGACCATATCGATATGGGCGCCAGCTAAGGAACCGGCTGCATTAACGAGTGCACCATCGCGCACTTCGATGCGCTCGCCATAAAGTTCGAAATGATCTGGGCCGCCAATGGTCGACATGGCGTCTGATACAAGGAACATGCGGTCACGCTTTGGGCGCGCACGCCATGCGACGCCGACCATTTCCCATGTCACATGATGTCCATCAACAATGATGCCGACGAAAGCATCGCTGCCAATTGCAGTGCCGACCACACCCGGCTCACGTGAGGTCATTGGCGGCATGGCGTTGTAAAGATGGGTGAAACAACTCACACCGGCAGCAAGCCCGGCGCGGGCCTGTTCCGTCGTGCCGTTGGTGTGACCGGCGGAAACCACGACACCCATATCAGCGATCTCGCGGATCGTGTCGCCCGGCACCATTTCCGGTGCCAGCGTCAGCATGACAGGCACATCCGCCTTGCGCAGAATTTTCAGCGCTTCAAGCGTGGATGCATCCATCGGGCGGATGAATTCAACGCGATGCGTGCCCTTGCGGGCAGGGTTGAGATGCGGGCCTTCAATGTGCAGACCGAAGAAGCCATCCATGTCTTTACATTCAACGGCTGCATGGGCTGCCTGAATGATGCGCTCCGGCTCGCAGGTAATGAGCGTTGGCAGAACCCAAGCAGTGCCGAGTTTGCGCAGTGTCGAGATGATATGCGCGATGCCCTTTGCACTGGTTTCCGAGTTCAGCATGATGCCGCCCGCACCGTTGACCTGCAGGTCGATGCAGGCTGGCATCAGCACACGCGGCGTCAAGTCCGGCGTTTCATCCGATTTGCGCGGGCGAAGACGGGTGATGCCATGCTGGCCGATCTCGGCCACCAGACCAGTCTGAAGCCGCCCGTTCAGAAAGACATAATCGGGGGCGACAAGACGGGTCATTGGCTTTCTCCAGCTTTATTTAATGCATATAGCGCAACACCGCGTGCCCCAGAGCTATCACCGAAACGTGCAGTTCTGATGGCGGGTATGCGTGTGGGTCCGAGTTTGCGCTTTTCAAATGCCTTTGAGACGCGCTCAGTAACACCATCCATATTGGAAAGGCCACCGCCCAGCACAAAGCAATCCGGATCGACAACAAGCTGCATGGTCAGAAGCGATTCCGCCATCAGATCAGCCCAGTCATCGAGAACCTTTTCTGCGTTCGCATCGCCATTGGACGCGCGCAATGTCAGTTCCTGATTGGAAATGGTCTCATTGAGCTTAATCTTGGAAATATCGGCAAGGCCCGTGCCGGAAACATAGCGTTCCATGCAACCCGTCTTACCGCAACCGCAAGGGATCAATGGCATGTTCTGCTCGCTTAGAATGCGTGCAGGCATACCCGTGTGACCGATTTCCAGTGCAAGACCATTATAGCGCGGCGGAATCTCGCCGTTGATGACCACACCAGCACCCATGCCGGTGCCGACAATCAGGCCAATCATCGCTTCGCTGCCCTCGGCTGCACCGCCATGCGCTTCTGAATAGGCGAAAGCCATGCAGTCGTTCATCAGCGGAAAGCTGCGTCCGAAACGTTTGGTGAGGGCTGCACCGACATCGCGACCTGTGATCGGAATGTTGGATGCAAAGCCATGTCCGTTGGCCGGATCAATCCAGCCCGGCAGGCTGATGCCGACGGGCAGATTTGGATTGCCCGCCGTCTCGGTCAGCCATTCAATCTGCGCCGAAAGCCCATCAATAAAGGCCTCAAAGTCGCTGACAGGCGTTGGAATACGCCGTGTCAGAACCGTTTCCATATTTGCGTCGAACAGTCGGCCCTCAATTTTGGTGCCGCCCAGATCAATGGCGCCGCAGATCATGCTGACCTCGTGTTTCATGCTGCAAAGGGGTAAATCTTAACCCCGGAAACAACGCGTGTCAGGTTGCCCTGATCAATAAATGGATTGTCGATGTTGAGATCGAGTTCTGCCGACCAGCGGGCAGACCATATCTGCGCCAGAAGCACATAAAGTACGGCATCCCAGCGGCTGTCGCCGGTAAGATCAAGCGCAAGATCACAGTCTTCGCCGCCAACAGTCGTAACCGTCGCCGTCGGGAACTGCTGAGCAATTTCAACTGCGATGTCGCGATCATAGCGAGCGGTGTGCTGATCCGGGTGAATGAAAACCACAACACGGGTGTTACCGACAACTGAAGCCTTTGGTCCGTGGCGAAAGCCGAGCGTGCTGTCCCAGTTGGTCATGACCTGACCTGCAGTCAGCTCCAGAACCTTGAGTGCGCTTTCGCGCGAAACGCCGGTCAATGCGCCGGAGCCGAGGAAAATTGCACGGTCTGGATGCGGGGCAGGCGTTGCGTCGAGCTGTGCAAGTGCCTTAGCACCGGCAGCCGAGAGATTGTTTAGCTTGTCGGCGACATCAGCTGTGCCATCAATGCAGGCGAGCGCCGACAAAAGCATCGTCGTATAGCTCGAGGTCATGGCAAAAGCCTGATCGTGGGTTGCTGCTGGCAGAACGATGACGCGTTGTTCGCCCGGGCCTTTTGCTGGGCGAACGGCCAGTGCGCTTTCGCCATTGCAGGTGATGTTGAGGCGGTGAGCCTTCGGGAAATGCTCGTCCAGCAGGTCGAGCGTTGCGATGGTTTCCGAGCTGTTGCCGCTGCGGCCAAACTGCACGACGAGCAGTTCGCCATCATCAGACAGCGTTTCGGACGGATTGGAAACAATGTCGGTGGTTGGAATGGCGTTAAGCGAAATCGCGCCAGCCTTGACCGATGCAAGAGCCTGACCGATGAAAGCCGAGGTGCCTGCGCCGCTGAAAACGATACGCTTGATACCCTTGGCGGCGATCCATTCACGGATTTCAGCCGACTGGGTGGCAAGAGGTGCTGCCCAAGCCTGCCAGATGCCCGGCTGTGCATGAATTTCCTGCCAGGTGTGGCTCGTTTCCAGTTTAGTCATTTACGCCGTCCTCTTGAGTACTGATGACACGCACGCCGCGTTCGCGGATGCGGTTGGCTATTTCGTGATTGGGCTCAATATCGGTTATAATCGCTGTAATCCGATCCATTGCGCAGATACGATGCAGCCGTGGTTTGCTGAATTTGGTCTTGTCGGCCAGAACGATGACACGGCCAGAAGCCTCGATCATCGCGCGGTTCTGATGGGCTTCGTCTTCCAGAAAAGTGCTCACACCTGTTTCGGGATCAACACTATCCGCACCCATAACAAAGGTGTCGAAACGCATTTCCGAAAGAGCCGTATCGACCAGTCGTCCGGAGACCGACATGGTTTCGCGGCGGATGCTGCCGCCGGTCAGCATCACCTGATGCTGCTTGTGGCGAAGCACGGTCTGCGCAACGTCGAGACTGCGGGTCATGACGATAAGGGGTGCAAGATCGCCCAGATGTGCTGCCAGTCTTTCGGTGCTGGAGCCGTTATCGAACAGCACCGCGGTATCGCCTTCAAGGAGACTGACTGCCTTGCGTCCGATTGCATCCTTGGCGTCGAAATTGACGGCACGACGATCAACCGGATTGGCTTCCACACCAGCGGGCACCAGGCCGGGGCGCTGGGCAAGCGACAAAGCAAGATCGATGCGGAAATCGGCAAGGCCCGCATAGCCAAAACGCTGGCAGAAGCGGATGAGCGTTGGCTCAGATGTGCCAAGCTGGCTGCACAATTCGCGTGCAGTTGAGCGAATGAAGCCTACCGGATCGTTTTCGATCAACAGGCATATGCCACGCAGCTTCGGAGTAAGCTCCGGCACTGCTGCTTGCACAGTCTGATAGAGGTCTTCTGTCGGTTGCAACTCCGGCCCTTTCCTTGTGTCGTAATTTTCTATTGAAAAGAAAATTTTACTTCAACACAAATTTCTCAAGTCAGTTGTTTATTTCAACACAAATTTATTTTTGCTCCGTTTGTATGTCGGCCATTCCTGAGCAAGGGATGGCTGTTTAAATCAGGAAGGTGGCTGTCTGCCATCGGCAATGGCGTTGAGAGCTGTACGCAGCTCGGCAACTTTCGCTGCCGTGGTTCTTGTCGCGCCCGGCACAGCGAAGCCAAAATTCAGCAGAATCTCATCCGCATCGATGGGCGCACTGCAGGATGCATGAATTTCAGTGAGATCAGGCAATGCCGCAGCGATCTCGGCAAGTGTCCCCATATTCACGCCCGAACCCGGCATGATGGTGATTTTGTTTTTGGAAGCAATCTGCATTTCCGCAAGGCGTTCGAGGCCGGATACGGCTTTCAAGGCGCCGCCTGAACTCAAAATGCGGTCGATGCCAAGCTCGATAGCTATTTGCACCCCTTCTGCCGCATCAGGTGTCAGATCGATTGAGCGATGCAGTGCAATTTCAAGGCCTTGAGCCGCTTTCACTAGCCGCTGCAATGCAGGCTTATCAAGCTTGCCATCGGGCAGATTGGCACCAATCACAACACCTGCAAGGCCGAGGGCACGTGTTGCTGCAATTTCAGCTTCCATGATCTGCAATTCATCTTCGGTCCAGACGAAGCTGCCAGCGCGGGGCCGTATCATTACCATGATCAGAATTGGCGCTTTGGCTGAAAGTTGCATGAGACCGATGGAAGGCGTCAGCCCGCCGATTGCGAGTGCTGCGCAAAGCTCAATCCGATCTGCGCCGCCTTTGATCGCGGCGTCCAGGCCTTCAGCATCATCGACGCAGACTTCCAGTAGTATCCGGCTCAAAGCAATCCCCTCAGTTTTTCTTGTACTCTGCCTTTGCCAGTATCGCGACACCGGCCAATCCTGCGATAGCCCCCATGATGGTGACAGTTCCATAGCCAGCAAAGCTTGTTCCAATAGCGAAAAGCGCTGTGCCGATGCCACCGCCGACAAACATGTTTATTGCGATCAGGGAAGCCGACAGGCCAGGCCGATCGTGAATGATGCCAAGCAGATAGCTTATTGGCTGGCTCACGATTGCAGCTGCACCAATCCCCCCAATCGTTGATGCCGCGTAAATCTCCCATCGTGTGGTAAGGAATGCAAGCCAGATAAGATAGATTGCGTAAAGCAATGATGCGACAAAGAAGATGCCGATCTGACTTCGGCGGCGACCAATACGCGCCCATACCAGCATGAGAATTGCTTCAAGTCCTGCCACGAAGCCCATGACCATGCCGACATCTTCGACCGATCCACCACCGCGCCCTGTAATGATCAGCGGAAGTGCAATGGCGTTCACATGCAAAACGGATGTGATGAGTGCGATTCCAAGCAGTCTTGTGACGACAAAAGGTGAGAAAAGGCGCTTGAAGCCGTCAAAACTAGAGGCTTTTTTGTGGCTTTTTTCAAGATTCTTGTGGTGATCATGTGGCATCAATGTGGCAATTGATGCAAAGCAGCCGAGCGCGAGCAATGTTGCGAAGGAATAAGCGGTGAGGGCAGAGCCAGTTCCGGCGAGTGCTGCACCGACAAGTCCGGGTACAAGAATCCATGCAATCGAAATCGCCATGCGAACAATGGTGATGGAATCACCGAGTTCAATTGGCGTCATTCCAGCAGAGTGATTGCGGATATTGGCAAACAGAAGCGTGCTGACGACGTTAAAAAGCGCGATTGGTCCAATAGTCGCCAGTGCAAACACCCAAGGCGTTGGAAATAGCCAGATCAGGCCAAAGCCCACAACACCAAGGGCTGTGACGATGATCATTGGCGCGCGATAACGCCCGATGCGGTCAGATACTAATCCGATGGCAATGCTGGCCGCGAGATTGGCGACAACGGCACAGAAAGCCACGACCGAATAGGTGAAGTCGCTTAAGCCGATGACTTTAATGCCGACAATCGGCTGATAAGGTGTTGTTGCTGCCCCTGCGAAACCAAAAAACAGGATCGCGATCGTGCTGGCTCGCACGATCGGATATTGCCGGACAAGATCGAGGCTCGAGGTCGACATTCAGTGCGCCACTATTTCCAAAATAGGCTTTGTGCTGCACGGCTATAACCGTGCAGGACATGAGGATCAGAATAGCGGATGACGGCGTGCCTG
Source organism: Brucella thiophenivorans (assembly GCF_002252445.1). GTDB lineage: Bacteria > Pseudomonadota > Alphaproteobacteria > Rhizobiales > Rhizobiaceae > Brucella > Brucella thiophenivorans. The sequence goes on along the minus strand of NZ_NNRJ01000052.1, from coordinate 10,424 downwards.
CACAGCAAAGCGCAGCCAATCTTTTTCCGATGCCGGGGTCCACGCAGCTTCCGCCACAGCCAGTAGCCGTGGGAAGGTGAGGTCGTTGAAATAGGCGTGCGTGGTGAAATGCTCACACCAGATACAAGCCTGAACGCCTTTGAGATGCTGCGCCAGTTCTGGTGGGAAATCACCAGCAGCTTCGTAAGCGTAGCTTTCTTCCGGCGTGGAAGCGCCCGCCCAGCCAGCGCCCGGTTCCCACCAGTTATGCGACTGTGCCATATCAAGATAATAGGCCTGACCCGGCGTCATGACGACGTCATAACCCTGCTTTGCAAGCTCGATACCGATTTCCGGTGCCTGCCATGCCATCAGCAAAGTGCCTTCCGGCTGCACGCCGCCACCATGAGCGACTTCGTTCCAGCCAGCGAGAACACGGCCGCGCTGTTCCAGCATGATCTTGAGCTTACGCATGAACCATGATTGCAGTTCAAACGTGCCTTTAAGCCCTTCGCGTTCCATCAATTCGCGTGCAAGCGGCGAGCCAATCCATGAATTATCTGCCACTTCGTCGCCGCCGATATGGATATAGCGACCGGGGAAGAGAGCGACGATATTGTCAAGGATCGTCTTCACAAACTCCCATGTCGCTGGCATGGCGGGATTGAGCGCATTGTTCGTGAAGCCCTGAACAGTTTTGTAAGACTCATTGGCTTCATTGCGATCCTGAAGATAAGGGAGCGCGGTCAGTACCGCCTTGCAATGGCCGGGCATGTCGACTTCCGGCACCACTTCGATGCCGAGGGATTGCGCATGTGCAACCACTAAGCGGATTTGTTCCTGGGTATAAAAGCCGTGCGAAGTTTCAGTCGTATCGCCAAGCTGCGGCAGCATTGGGCTATTCGGAGCGCGGGTTGCGCCAATCCCTGTCAGTTCCGGCAGTTCTGGGATTTCAATGCGCCATGCTTCGTCGTCGGTCAGATGCCAGTGGAACGTGTTGAGGCGATACCAGGCCATAATGTCGAGAAAGCGCGTGACTTCATTATGCGTCCAGAAATGACGCGACACATCAAGCAGGCAGCCGCGCCAATCATGGCGTGGTGCATCTTCAATGCGGCCCGAAACCGGGAATTTGAAGCTTTCTGCATCTTGTTTTGCACCGTCAAGAATGTGCGCGAGCGCGACAAGACCATGGCGTGTGCCATCGGCATCAGAGGCTGTAACTGTGATCAGCTCAGCCGTGAAATCGATTGCGAAGCCGCTCTTCTTGATGCTCGCGTCGGATTTGATCGCAACAGCGCGACCGCCTTCGACAGACTTGAGCGAAAATACCTGACGGGCTTGCGGGAACAGTCGCGCATGAAGCTCCTCAACCAGCGAAAGTGCACGCAGACCCGAAAGATCTGTGCCCTCTGCGGGATGCAATGCAATTGGCGTGCTGCCTGCTTCAGCATTGAATTTCACGGGCCATGGCAGCAGAGCAAACGGAAGCGTAAGACGGCCTTCCGGCAGGCGCGGGCCGGGCAGAGGGAGGTTCTGTCCCGAAAGCGCTAATTCGCCGGTCTCAATGTGGATCAAACGGCCATCAGCACATTTGAGATAAGCCGTCTTCGCTCCGTCATTAACATGGAACGGTGAGCGATTAAGTGGTGCGACGCTCAAAGTCCATGTTTCGCCCGGCTTCAATGCGAAGCCTTTGAGCGTAGCTATTTCGTTGAAGCTGCCATCATGCAGGACAAAGTGTCCGTTCGTGATCTGCGGCTCTCCAACAATGCGGGTGATGCTGGTGTAGCAAAGTGAGAAATCGGTGAGTGTTTCATCCGACAGGTTAAACACTTCGATTGTCATGGTTCCGGCTGGTGCGGGATTTGCGATCCACGAATTTTCAAGTCGGAATAGGCTAGGCATGCAATTCTCCACCAGCAGATTTATGCGCATTCCGAAAGGTAAACCCAATTTCGGGGGCGCGTTTTAGATAAGTGAGATCCCGCTGAGTCTTTGTCGGCTTGGCCACAAATCATGCGGGATAGAGGCCTTGGCCTTGTTAGCAACTATATCATCGCCTTCAATGGATTTTGTCCATCCTAAAATTTAGCCGGTTGTGATTTAATGGTTATTAAATTCTTTTGTTGCGAATTTTGCATGACTTCATGCGCTTCACGCAGCCAGAATTTATAACAAAATACATCCCTTTTTGGTATTTCGATGTGCTGCTTACGAAACCGTAAATCCATTAAATAACTGTTTTTATTTATTAAAATTGCAATTTTAATGCAGAATGATTGCAATTTGTACATATTGAACTGATTTCGAGCAATTTGATTTCTTTTAAGGCAGGTGGTCGGGAATGCTATTTCTGGACCTCATCAAGTCTGTGTGAAAAGTTTTGGTTTTGCTAAATTCCTTGTGTTTTTTCTTGACATTTTGTGGTGATAATTTTCATCTTACTAAAAAATCGATTGGGAGTTTATCGTGAAAGTCGGCATTGTAGGACTGGGCTATCGTCTGGGTTATTTGGGTTTTGTCTTCAATGCACTTGATCCCGAGTTCGAGATTGTCGGCTATGTAGACCCTGCGCCTGCGGGTATGGCAGAGCTGGATGAGCATGGCATTTCGGCTGGCAAGCAATATGCGACGCCGGAAGAGCTGATCGCCAATGAGACGTTCGATCTGCTGATGATCGGCTCGCCAAACCATATGCATCTCGATCATATTCGTGTGGGTCTTGAAGCTGGTCTTACGGTTTTCACCGAAAAGCCAATTGTATCCTCGATTGAGCAGACTTACGCGCTGGCTGAGCTTCTTGCTAAACACGGTCAGGACCGTTTGCTGGTTGGTCTGGTGCTGCGCTATGCACCGATGTATCGCGATCTGATGCAGGCCAAGACCGATGGTTTGCTTGGCAATATCGTTTCGGTTGAAGCGGCAGAACACATCTATCCATATCACGGCGCATTCTTCATGCGCGACTGGCGCCGCTATTCAAAGTGGTCGGGCAGCTTCCTTCTTGAGAAGTGCTGCCACGATCTCGATCTTTACAACAGCGTTATCGGCTCACGCCCAGAACGCGTTGCGAGCTTTGGTGGCCGCAAGACCTTCATTCCGGAAAATGATCCGCGTCGTGAAGGCATCAACGACATGTCGCTGTTCCATCGCAAGCCAACGGGCTGGGAGGGTTCCGACAAGGTTTTCGATTCCGATGGTGACATCATCGATTATCAAGTCGCGATTATTGAATATGCCAACGGCGTCGGCATGAACTTCCACACCAATCTGAATGCACCGGACCAGTTCCGCCGCTTTGCGATTTTCGGAACGCGCGGTCAGGCTGAGGGTGATTTCATTCGTGGTTATTTCGATGTGCATGAAGTGCTGAACGAAAAGCGTACCATTCACAAGGAATATGCGACACGCACCGAGCTCTCTCAGCATTATGGCGCTGACGAAAAGATGGCGGAAGAAGTGATCGCCCATGTCATGCATGGCGGGCCACTTCCTGTGTCGCCGCTTGATGCGATGGAAGCGGGCATTCTTGCCATGGCAATGGATGAGGCGCGTGAAAAGCGCACGGTCATCGATCTGCGTCCCGTCTGGGATCGCTTCGACGCAGCACTTCAGAAAGTTTGATCTGATACATGGGAATGCAACGCTCCAAAGTCATCTTTGCTTGGGTCATGCTTGCACCGGCACTTATCTATGTGCTGGCAATCGTCGCCTATCCGCTGATCGACACCTTCATCCTTTCCTTCACCGACGCATCGTTGCGCCGAACGACCAATTGGGTCGGCTGGGCCAATTATGAAAAGATCGCCAATGCGCAGTTTATGGCTGTTATTGGCCGGACATTCGTCTGGACGTTCTTTTCGGTGCTGATGAAGATCACGATTGGCATGTTTGGAGCGGTGCTTCTCAATATGGCTTTGCCGGGGCGCGCGCTGTTCCGCCTGATGATCATGCCGCCTTGGATCGTGCCAATGGCGATTGGCATTTTCATGTGGAGCTGGATGTATAACGGCCAGTTCGGCATGATTTCCGGTATGCTCCAGCGTTTCGGTCTGGTCGATGGGCCAATTGCTTTCCTTGCTTATGGTAATACAGCCTTCTGGGCGACGATTGTCACGGACGTCTGGATCGGCGTGCCGATGGTGACGCTCTATTTCCTTGCCGCCATGCAGGCTATTCCGAAAGATCTTTATGAAGCCGCGTGGACGGACGGCGCTGGTCGCATGTATCGCTTCCGCCGGGTGACATTGCCGCTGATGCTGCCTGCTATCATCACTATGTCGATGTTGTCTACGATTGCGACATTCAACTCGTTCGACATTATCTGGATTTTGACGCAGGGCGGCCCGAACGGTTCGACCACCACGATGATTATCGACACCTATCAGACGGCTATTGGCTCCAAGCGTTATGGTGAGGGCGCAGCGCGTGCCGTCACCATCTGCATATTCCTCTCGCTGTTTTGCCTTGCCTATTTCCGTGTCACACGGCGCATCAGCCCCGAAAAGCTGGCATAGGGAGCACCAGAATGAGCCAACCGCAAAACACGCCGCTTATCGACCGCTATACGTGGTATGAAAAAATCGCAGCCTATGCAGGGATTGCATTGTTTCTGTTTTTTCTGCTGGCACCTTTCCTTGAAGGCTTTCTGGTTTCATTGAAGCCATTGAACCAGCTATTCTCTTCGCCCTACAGGTTCTGGCCGGAAAATGGCAGTTTTGATGCCTATTTCTCGATGTGGAAGAGCGTTCCGCAATTCGGACGCTATATCTTCAACTCGTTCTTCATCTCGTCGGTGGTCACGATCATCGTGCTGCTCCTAGTGGTGCCAGCGGCTTACGCTTTCTCGCGGTTTGATTTTCGTGGGGCAGGGCTGATCCTTGGCGGCTTTCTGGCGATCAACATGTTCTCGGGCGCGGTTCTGCTAATCCCGCTGTTCCGCTTGATGCGCAGTTTTCAGCTGCTCAACACCTATGCCGCGATGATCGTGCCGGGCGTTGCCTTCCTCATTCCGGCGGCTATCTGGCTTTTGCGCACTTACATGATGCGTATTCCGCGTGAGCTGAATGAAGCGGCCTATATGGATGGTGCAAGTCACTTCTACACGCTGCGCCGGGTTATCCTGCCGATAGCCATGCCGGGGATAATCGTTGTGGCGATTACAACCTTCATCGGTGCCTATGCGCAGCAGTTTATCTTCGCGCTGACGTTCAATTCCAAGGCGGAATATATGCCGCTGCCGGTTGGCCTTTTTGCCTTCTTCGGCAAGCAGGAAGTCGTCTGGAATGAGCTGATGGCAGCGTCATTCGTTGGCATCGCACCGGCGATGATCATTATTTTCTTACTACAGCGCTATCTGGTTGGAGGCCTGACCGCAGGTGCTGTGAAGCAATGACAATCCATCTCAACAATCTATCAACATAAGGGAGTTTCCAGAGGTGACGACGATATTCAAAATGGGGGCTGCGGCGCTTGTTCTCGCAGGCAGCACGATGCTTGGCACACTCGGTGCATCAGCAGCAGCGCAGGAGATCTCGTGGATCTATTGCGGCGACAAGCTTGACAAGACGCATGACAAATACATCAAGGCATGGGAAGAAAAAAACCCGGATTGGAAGATCGCTGTTGAAGTGGTCGGCTGGGCACAGTGCCAGGACAAGGCAACCACACTTGCTGCTGCAGGCACACCGCCAGCAATCGCATATGTCGGTTCGCGCACGCTCAAGGAATTTGCTGACAACGATATGATCGTTGAAGTTCCGATGACCGATGAAGAAAAAGCCGCTTATTTCCCGCATGTGGTTGAAACCGTCACTTATGACGGCACCCAGTGGGGCGTTCCGGTCGCGCTTTCGACCAAGGTTCTCTACTGGAATAAGGACCTGTTCAAGCAGGCAGGTCTTGATCCGGAACAGCCACCGCGCACATGGGCGGAAGAGATCGAATTTGCCAAGATCATCAAGGAAAAGACCGGTATTCCGGGCTATGGCCTTTCTGCCAAGACCTTTGACAACACCGTGCATCAGTTCCTGCATTGGGTTTACACCAATGACGGCAAGATACTTGATGACAAGGGTGAAGTCGTTATGGACAATCCGCAGGTTTTGGCAGCGCTTAAAGCCTATAATGACATCAAGGCCTATTCGCAGGAAGGCCCGACCGCTTACGAACAGAACGAAGTTCGCGCGATCTTCCTTGATGGCAAAGTCGCTATGATCCAGGGTGGATCGGGTGCTGCCGTTCGTCTTCAGGATTCCAAGTTCAACTGGGGCATTGCAACGCTTCCTGTTGGTCCTGATGCCAAGGGTTCGGGTACGCTTGTCATCACCGACAGCCTTGCCGTGTTCAAGGATTCAGGCGTTGAGGAAAAGGCTGCTGAGTTTGCCAAGTACATCACTTCTCCTGCTATTCAGGAAGAGTATGAGCTTGCAACCGATGAAGGCCTGACACCAATGCGTCCGTCGCCAGCCGTTGATAAGGTTATGGTTGACATTCCTTACTGGCGCCCGCTGATCGAAGGCATCCAGTATGGTGGCGCAGAGCCGCTTTTCACCGACTGGCGCGGTTTCCAGAATGTGATGATTTCGATGGTTCAGTCCGTTGTCACAGGCGATGCAAAGCCTGAAGCAGCGCTTACCAAGGCAACTGAAGAACTGAAAAATCTGAAGTAATCAAACTGATCCGCCCTGTCTTCTGTATGGGACAGGGCGGGTTTTGGACCAAGTTTTGGCCGCAGGAGAGCAGCGTGGGAAAATTATCCCTCAAGAATATTGTCAAGAGCTTCGGCCAGTTTGACGTCGTCAAGAACGTATCCCTTGAAGTGAACGAAGGCGAGTTCATGGTCTTTGTCGGCCCATCGGGCTGTGGCAAGTCCACGCTTCTGCGTATGATCGCAGGCCTAGAGGATACGACGTCGGGCGATATTGTCATCGATGAAAAGCGCGTCAACGATTTGCCTCCGGTCAAGCGCGGCATCGCGATGGTGTTCCAGAGCTATGCGCTCTATCCGCATATGAGCGTTTACGAAAATATTGCATTCCCGTTGCGCGTCGAAGGTGCTGACAATGCCACCATCAAGCGTAAGGTGGAACATGCGGCCTCGATCCTGCATCTCGATCAGCGCCTTGAACAAAAGCCGGGCATGTTGTCCGGCGGTCAGCGTCAGCGCGTGGCGATTGGCCGTGCGATTGTGCGCGAACCGAAGATTTTCCTGTTCGATGAGCCGCTTTCCAACCTAGATGCAGCGCTTCGCGCTGATATGCGTATCGAACTGACAAAGCTGCACAAGCAGCTGGGCGCAACCATGATCTATGTGACGCATGATCAGGTGGAAGCGATGACCATGGCTGATCGTATCGTGGTGCTTGAAGGCGGCAACATCTCGCAGGTTGGTACGCCGCTTGAACTGTACCACCGTCCGCGCAACAGCTTCGTCGCGGGCTTCATCGGCAACCCGCGCATGAACATGCTGCCTGTGACGTTCGCGGGCTTTGAGAGCAACGGGCATCCGCGTGTGAAGCTCGGAAACAATGAACTGGTTCTGCCGGTTCTTTGCGAAGAAGCAGCCTGCCCGCAAACTGGTGAGACGCTAACACTGGGCATTCGCCCCGAACATGTCACTATCGGCGAAAGTAAGACGACAATTACCGTGCGCTCTTCGGTGGTTGAGCGCCTTGGACAGCAGACAATTGTTTACAGCGTGCCGGAAGGCATGAGCGAAACCTTTTGCATCATCACGCCGGGAACAGCTCCGATCAGCGGTGATGCCGAAATCAGGGTCGGCATTGATCCGCAATCGTGCCATTTGTTCGACAGCAAGGGCATAGCCTTTACGCGTCAGCGCGATTTTTCTGATCTGCCAGCGAATTGAACGATTTGCAAATTAGAGTGCATCCTGAAAAGTATGAAACCGCTTTCGGGTAAAATGCGCGGCCAATATACAAATAAAGCGGCTGTAACGATGACAGCCGCTTTTTCTTTCAGTGTTTGGGGCTTTATCTCTTCAAAATAACTGAAGATTATCTATTCTGCGACTCTTTACCGAATTTCGGCGATGACATAGCGAGTGAATAGAATGGCCTTAAGCGTGCTTTCCCCCGATGAGCTTGGTCCGACAATCTGTGCTGGCGAAATACTGGTTGAGATCGTTGCAACAACTGTTGGCGACGGTTTTGTTGAAGCGCAGCCGCTGATCGGCCCTTTTCCGAGTGGCGCTCCGGCAATTTTCATTTCCCAATGCGCGCGTATGGGCAATCAGTCAGCCATGATCGGATGCGTCGGCGATGATGATTTTGGACGCGTGAATATCCGTCGTCTTGAGAGTGATGGGGTCGATGTCACCGGCATATCCATTGATCCGGATTTTCCAACGGGAAGCGCTTTTGTGCGTTATCGCTCCAACGGTTCACGCGACTTCGTCTTTAATATTGTGCAATCTGCTGCGTCCCGTTTTGGCTGGACATCCAACGTTGAAGAGCTCGGCCAGCGGGCGGGACATCTTCATGTCATGGGATCGGCACTGACTATGCCGGGTGCGCGCGCGGTGATCGAGCAAGCCGTTACCATCATCAAGGCGCGCGGCGGAACGCTCTCTGTTGACCCCAATCTGCGCAAGGAAATCAAACAGGATGAAAATACGGCGCAGTTTTTTGCACGATTGATTTCAATGACTGATTTGTTGCTACCATCGGGTGACGAGCTGGAACTTGCGGCGGGTGTGGAAGGCGAAGAGAAGGCAATTGAGCGTCTTTTCAAACTGGGCGTGAAGGAAATCGTGCTCAAGCGTGGCGGTGATGGGGCAAGCTACTTTGCCGCCGACGGGACGCGATTGCATCAGCAAGCGTTCATCGTTGATGAAATTGATCCCACCGGCGCAGGCGATTGTTTTGGTGGCGCATATGTTGCAAGCCGCAGGCTGGGGCTTTCGCCTGATATTGCGGTTACCTACGCCTGTGCAGCCGGTGCGCGTAATGTCACGGTTCGAGGCCCGATGGAGGGTGCGGGATCGCGCTCGGAACTTGATGCATTCATAGCCGCAACAAAGCGCAGAACATGACAGGCACTGACGCCGACAATTTTCTATTAACTTTGTCGAATAAGGAAAAGTCGACCTCGGATGTAGTCTGAGAGCATGTTAATTCTCAGTCGGTTGGAATATTGAGACGGCTCATTTTATGGCTTCGACGGTGACTTATCTTCGTGATACGCGTTCTGAAACTTCGGATGAATTGACGAGCGCGCTCGTGGAATCAGCTGAGTTGCAGTTGGCGATGCGTCTATTGGCAGCTGGTGCAAGCGTTGTCACTGCCGGTCGGGGTGAACATAGGTCAGGTGCGACGGTCACGTCTGCGACAGCTTTGTCGATGGAGCCGCCAATCATCGTCAATATCAATCGCAGCGCGTCTGTCTGGCCAATTATCAACCGGCACAATCATTTCTGTCTCAATATCCTGTCCGCGGGTCAGCAGTATGTGGCGGATCGTTTTGCCGGTAAAGACGGTATCAAAGGCATTGCGCGTTATGACGGTGCTGAATGGTTTGAACTGGAAAGTGGAGCACTTGCGCTTTCTGGTGCATTGGCATCCGTCGATTGCGCGGTCGAAGATGTGATCGAACGTCATACACATGCCATCATTATCGGTAGCGCTTTGAAGATTGTTTCACGCGGAGGAGAACCACTTGTCTATCATAATGGCGGCTACCGTTCGCTCGGGTTTTAACCTCCCGTACTCCTGATCTGGTGCCGGTCAAACAGGCAAAATTCCGATGGACTTGCCCTGGATTAGTGGAGAGTTTCCGGCTCTAGATTTCGCGTTGTCATCTCATATGAGATTGGCGATTTATATCGCAGTGCGGAATGTCTGCGGATGGGATTATATATAAGCCATCAATATTTTGTCCAATAGCTTTAATGGCATCAATTCTTGTTTGAAACACCGTGCGCCAGATCAGTTTTGATTTAATTGTCTTGAAGACAGTCTCCACCATAGCATTATCATAACAATTGCCTTTCCCGCTCATAGACGGGAGCATGCCGTGGGTTTCGCGTTTGAACTCTTCTGTAAATTCTCGCTGCTTCAATTCTAAGGTCTCCTGTCAGTTTCATCTAACAGAAGCCCTGCACTTTTGAAGGGGAAGTCCATTCGCACGCTTACCCAGTTTGATATAAAGCGCAACTGCTCGCATCCGATCTTCGTAGGAATACATGAACTACCTCCTTGATAGTCCAAGTTTTTATCCGCAGCCCCAGTTTGTTCATTTGAAACGAACAGCCCTCCGATCCGATGCCGGAGAGCTGAATTCGCAGAAGACCGTAGACTTTTTACCACTTTACTTTAAAGCCGACATTGCCTTTGAGAGCATAGCTTTGAGAGAAGTGGTTGAGGGATGTTTTGATGGAACCTTCTCCATAGAGCATGTATTTGTTGTCGGCCCAGGCATAG
>NZ_NNRJ01000051.1 GCF_002252445.1 Brucella thiophenivorans | reverse complement strand
GACCCTGAACTGGTTCGTGAGTTCACCAGAAGCTAAATTTGCTTACTCGGTGAACATCACGTCGAGCGGGAGATGTGCTTTGACAATCGGTGATTTGAGCACGACGAAGCTAAAATATTTATCGATGCCGACATCCATATCGATCAGACGCTCCATGATCGTCTGATACTCGACAATTCCGGCGGTGACAAATTTCATAAGATAGTCGTAGCCGCCTGAAACCAGATGGCATTCTATAACAGAATCGATCTTCTCAACTGTTGCCAGAAAACGAGCAAAATCGATCTGCCTATGGTTTTTGAGCGTGATTTCGGTGAAAACCGTCAGCGTCTGACCAAGTTTCGAAACATTGATCTGTGCTGAGTATCCAGTGATATAGCCTTCAGATTGCAGTTTTTTCACCCGCATCAAGCATGGGCTGGGCGAAAGATTGACGAGTTCAGCTAGTTCGACATTGGTTATCCGTCCATTCTTCTGCATTTCGGATAGAATTTTAATGTCGATTTTGTCGAGCTTCATAGCAAACCACTTATGCTGTATTCTGAAATCAGATTATTATCTTTTTCGCCTCAAGCTGCAATCGTGCGATGTGCGGTTTTCCATATTCAGTGATCACGCGAAGCAGGCATGGTTTACACGCAATTATCGCCTGTCAAAACGACAGCAAACCATATGAAATTCTGTGTAAATGCAAACTCCGATGCACGCCTTGGCATGGGTCGCAGTAGGATATGCGAAACACTGGAGTCCCGCATATGTCTGCACCGCTATTGCACATCGAAACCAGCCCGAATTTGCCGAAAGAGGCTGACGTTGTTGTCATCGGCGGCGGCGTTGTCGGCGTATTTACGGCCTATTATCTTGCACGCAGCGGCGTGAAGGTTGCGCTCCTAGAAAAAGGGCGCATTGCAGCAGAACAATCGAGCCGTAACTGGGGGTGGTGTCGCCAGCAAAACCGCGATGTGCGTGAACTCCCGATGGCAACCAAGAGCCTTGATCTCTGGGATAAAATTGCCGAAGAAACCGGAGAAGATTCGGGCTTCAAGCGCTGTGGACTGCTATATCTCTCCCAAGATGAAGCCGAAATTGCAGGCTGGGCGCGCTGGCGCGATTTTGCAAAAACTGTCGGTGTTACGACCCATATGTTAAGCGGCGCCGAAGCTACCGAGCGAGGCAAAGCGACGGGACGCGCATGGAAAGGTGGCGTTTTCTCGCCGACCGATGGCATTGCAGATCCCTCGCGTGCGGTGCCTGTTGTGGCGCGCGGTGTCATGGCTGCTGGTGGAACCGTGCATCAGAATTGTGCAGCACGCGGCCTTGAACTGAGCGGCGGACGCGTCAGTGGTGTCGTGACCGAAGCCGGCACCATTCAAACGAAAACTGTTGTGATGTCAGGTGGTGCATGGGCGTCTTCTTTCTGTCATCAGTTGGGCGTGCGTTTTCCGCAAGCAGCCGTTCGTGCTTCGATCCTGTCGGTCGCGCCGGGTGCTGTTGGCTTGCCGGATGCTTTGCATACGTCACAAGTGTCGCTCACTCGCCGTCATGACGGTGGATATACGCTTGCAATCAGCGGACGCGCGCGCGTTGATGTGACACCGCAGCAATTGCGTTTCAGTCGTGAATTCATACCGATGTTCACGCGGCGCTGGCGCAGCCTCGCGCCCGGCGGCACTCAGGGCTGGTGCTCTGGCCACGAAACTCTGAGCAAATGGTCGCTCGACAAGATTACACCGATGGAAAAAAATCGTATTCTTGATCCTAAACCGGATGAGGGACAGATCAGCCTGACCTATCAAAGAGCACGGGATCTACTGCCGGAACTAGCAAAAACTCCGATTGCAAATCGTTGGGCGGGTTATATCGACAGCACGCCGGATGGTGTTCCGGCGATTGGTGAAATCGAAACCGTTCCGGGTTTTATTCTGGCGGCTGGCTTCAGTGGGCATGGATTTGGCATCGGTCCCGGCGCAGGCCGCATGATTGCCGATGTTATTTTGGGACGTGAGCCAATCGTCGATCCAAACCCCTATAAGCCTGAACGTTTGAACCGCAGCGCATGGGGCAAGGTCGCTGATTTTTAAAGCATTTCCAACAAAAGTGCGTGAGCTTTTTGCGCGGGATAATGCGTAGAGAAAAAGAGACTTTAGCGGTTTAGTTTTTCAAACCGCTTGAGCAACCGTTCACGCCGTAGGCGAGAAAGCCGTTGTATCCAGAAAATGCCGTTGAGCTGATCGATTTCATGCTGATGGCAGACGGCAAGAAATCCATCGGATTCTTCGGTTTGTTCAATGCCATCAAGGTCTTGATAACGAATCTTTATGCGTGCGTGGCGTTTAACTTCGTCCACCACGCCCGGCATTGAGACGCTGCCTTCCTGATGCTTGATTGTCTCGTCAGAAGCCCAGATTATTTCCGGGTTCGCATAAAACTGTGCGCCAGCTTCTTTTGAAAGCTCAAGCACGACAAGCCGCTTTGCAACCCCAATATGCGGTGCCGTGATGCCAATGCCGGGTGCCGCGCGCATCGTATCGAGAAGATCACCTGCGAGATCGCGTAAGGCCTGATCAAATATGATGACAGGTTCTGCCACTTCGCGCAGACGTTGATCGGGATATTTGACGATAAGGCGAACAGGCATAAGGCTTCTCGATTTGCTGTTAGGAATGCTGTAGCTAAGGCTTTCGGATTTCGCAAAGTGTTTTGGGTCAAATCAAGCTTGAATGATGAGCTTGATCGCAATCAGCCACATGATCGCTGCAATGAGCAGTTCCAGAATGCGCCATGATGATGGTTTAGCAAAGATTGGGCGAAGCCACGCTGCCCCATAACCAAGCGTGAAAAAAAACAGGAATGATGCGGTCACTGCTCCGGCTGAAAAGGAGAGCTCCTTACCGGGAAAGCGGGTCGAAATTGTACCAAGCAGCATCACCGTGTCGAGATAGACATGCGGATTGAGCCATGTGAGTGCAAGGCAGGTCATGAGTGTTTTCGTATGGGTCGAAGCGCTAATTTCCGACGATGCCAGCGCGCCCGACGATCGTATCGCCGAGTACAGGCTTTTTGCGCCGTACCAGAACAAAAATGCTGCCCCGCCATAGCGCATGACCGGGTCAAGCCATGGCATGACTAAGGCGATTTTCTGAAAGCTTGTTGCGCCCAATACGATCAGAAACGCGTCGGAGATGGCGCAGGCAAGAACCACCGTTAATACATGTTCTTTACGAAGCCCCTGCCTCAGAACAAAAGCATTCTGCGTTCCGATTGCAACAATCAGGCTCAGGCCCATCATCAGGCCGGTCGCGTAAACTGAACTACCTATCACTGTTAAAGCCCCGAATTGTCATTCTGGCTGTTGCTATCGCATTCAGAATGATTAGGCTAATTAATGCAACTTGTTCAAATTAAGAAAAACTAATCCATGCTTGATTATCCGGCATTGCGTGCTGTGACCAGTGTTGTTCAGACTGGCAGTTTTGAGAAAGCCGCCATCGCACTCAGCATCACGCCTTCGGCTGTTTCTCAACGCGTCAAGCATCTCGAAGAACGGCTTGGCGTGGTCCTTATTGTTCGCGGCAATCCTTGTGTGGCGACTGAAAAAGGCGAATGGCTTTGTCGCCATATGGAAAATGTCGGCATGCTCGAAAGCGAGCTTTTCAAACATTTGCCGTCGCTGGTTCGCGAAGAGGATGCTCAACAACGGGTGACGCTTCATATTGCAACCAATGCCGATAGTCTGGGTACATGGTTTGTGAAAGCCGTGTCCGGTTTTGCAAAACAGTCTCGATATTTGCTCAATATATCTGTTGATGATCAGGATCATACGGCGGAATGGCTGCAACGGGGGCGGGTACTCGCGGCCGTTACCAGTTTGGAAAAGCCCATACAGGGATGCCGTCGCCTTTCACTGGGCGCACTTCGCTATCGGGCGACGGCCAGTCCAGACTTTGTCGAACGCTATTTTGCGAAGGGCGTGACGCACGATGCTTTGATTGACGCGCCTGCGCTGACATTCAACCAAAAAGACAGGCTGCAATCACAGTGGATAGCGCAGGTTATGGGCCGCGACATTGCGCATCCAACGCATTGGTTGCCATCCACGCAGAGCTTTATCGAGGCAAGCCTGTCCAGCATGGGTTGGGGCATGAACCCGGAGCAACTGGTGAAAGAGCATCTGCAATCCGGGCGACTTGTCGAGCTTATTCCCGGTACGCCATTCGATATTCCGCTTTACTGGCAGATGAATAGGCTGGCCGCCGATCATCTGAACGAACTTACGCGCGAGGTTGTGCGTACAGCGAAAGCTGTTCTGATCGTGCGGTAGATGTCATTCTTTCTTTCGGAATGAAGAAGCATCGATATTGAGCTTTTGCAGGCGGGCATAAAGACTGCGGCGCGGCAATTGTAAGGCTTCCGCAGCATCTCCCACATCGCCATTGAGACGTGTGAGTGTGTCCTGCAAAATCTTGGTTTCAAATTGATCTAGTTGCTGATTGAGCGACAGGTTACTGGGTTCATTCGTCTGATCGAAGTTTAAACCAAGCACCACTTGCTTTGCAAAATTGCGCAACTCACGCACATTGCCCGGCCATTCATCGGCGTTAAGCCGCGTCTCTATTGTGGCATCAATGGTCGGCCGCGGCTGGCCAAATTGCTTTGCGGCCTCGTCGAGAAAATAAGCAAACAGAAGACCAATATCCTTGCGCCGTTCACGCAATGGCGGAATGCGCAGCCTTACGGTCTCTAACCTATAAAGCAGATCAGACCTGAATTTTCCTGCATGAACAGCACCTTCGAGTTGGCCTTTTGCGGCAGCAATAATCCGCAGATTGACCGCGCGCGGCTCACCTGAAACGCTTGGCAATTCACGCTCTTCGACAACGCGCAAAAGCTTGCCCTGCAAACTTGGCGACATGCTATCGATTTCATCGAGAAACAGCGTGCCACGATCAGCATCAAAAATGCGTCCGCGTTGAATGCGATTACCAAACAACACGTCATCGGCAATGACATCGGGTAGCGCTGCGCAATCGATCGCAACAAAGCCTCGGGAATGGCGGGCGCTCCAACGATGGAGGAGACGCGCGACCAGTTCTTTGCCGGTTCCGGTTTCGCCTTCAATCAGTACATCGACATCCACACTTGCAAGCTGCCGAATGGTTTCGCGTAAACGCACCATCACAGGTGTTTCGCCCAGCAAGGGAAAACCCTGTTCGGCTTCTGTTGCAGCTTTGCGCAAGCGACGGTTTTCGAGAACAAGCCGACGCATTTCCAGTGCGCGCCGCACGCTTGCAATCAGATGGTCAGCCGCAAAAGGTTTGGCAATAAAGTCGAAAGCACCTTTTTTGAGCGCTGCAACCGCCATGCCAATATCACCATGGCCGGTCATCAGGATCACCGGCAACTCGGGGTCGCGTGTGAGTAGCGCCTCCATCACGGCATGTCCGTCGATGCGCGGCATCCGAATATCGGTGACGACAATGCCGGGAAAATCGGCGTTGAGATTGGCAAGCGCCGACTGACCGTCGCCATAGGTCTCTATGTCGAGGCCTGCAATTTCAAAAGAATCGGCAAGGGCGGTACGAAAGGCCGCGTCGTCATCGACCAGCATGACGCGGAGTGGTTGAGCTTCCGTCATGGCCGTTTTGCTTTCTTTACTGTGGCTGAGAAGGCAGCGCCGCCGAGAGGTGATGGCACGATGCGCAATGTGCCTTCAAGTTCCGTCATGATGTCACGCGCTATGCCCAAACCAAGACCTAAGCCGTCAGGCTTTCCCGTCACAAAGGGGCTGAACAATTCATCGCCAATCGCCGGATCAATCCCTGGACCATTATCGGCAACGATTAGCGATACGTGTTCATTTGCTTTGGAAACAAGCAATGCAATGCGCGGTTCAGATTGATTTACGACGGCATCAACTGCGTTTTGCAGAAGATTGACCAGAACCTGTTCCAGTCGCACGCGGTTTGCCAAAACGCTAAAGTCGCAGACGTCTGGCATTTCGAGCATAATTCCGGCGGTGCGCAAGCGATCTCCCATGATGAGAAGCGTGCCCTCCATCAATTGATCAAGCGGGACAGTGCTAAGTTCGCCATGTCCGCGCCGTGCAAAACGCCGCATTTCCTGCGTGATCGAACCGATGCGGGATGTGAGTTCGATAGACGTGGAAAGATTGGCTGCAACCTTGTCGAGCTTGCCTTTAGCCAGATGATGCTGTGCATTTTCGGATAGCGTCTGGATGGTCGCCACAGGCTGGTTGATCTCATGCACGAGGCCTGCAGTGATTGATCCCAGCGAAGCAAGCCTGTTTGCCTGCTCCAGTTCTTCACGAGCTTTGCGAAAACGCTTATCGGAACGCTCACGTTCTGTTATTTCGGAACGAAGCTCCGATGTGCGCTCTGTGACCGCCGTTTCCAGTGCGATCCTGTCAGCAGCAAGACGTGCTGCACGCGTCACACGCCAGTAAATAGCACCTGCAAGCATCGCGACAATCAGCAATGCCGCCACTGCAATCAGCCTTGCCAGGTCCTGTGCGGCACGCATTGCGGGGCCGATGGCTTCGACATGCAGAAGCCTTAGTTCTGTTCCGGCAATTGGTTCGCTAACCGTGCGAAACTTTGCGCCTGTTGGACCGCGCATAATGCTTTCAGGTTCGAACGCGTAATGGCTTGGTTGCAGATCAGCGATTTTGAATTGTCCGCTTTGGGCAATTTTTTCGCGTTCGGCTGTGGAGATTGGTTCAAGTGAGCGGAGGTCTTCGGCCCTGTCGGTCGATGCCAGAATAATACCGCGCGGATCAACCACGAATGTTTGTCCAGGGTCGTTCGCCCATGTCTGAACAAGTCGATGAAACTCGAATTTGACAACCAAGACGCCCGCCGGATTAGCCTCGTCACCAATACGCTGCGCGAGAAACAGCCCGAACCGCCCGCTCAGATCTCCTATGGCGTAATATTCTGCTGCACCTGCAGCCATTGCACCCTGAAAATAGGGGCGGAAACCATAATTACGACCAACGAAACTTTCAGGCGTATTGGCGTTGGATGAAGCGATCACCGTGCCATCGCGCTTGATCACGTAAATGATCGGCGAGCCGATTTCGTCTGCAAGGAATTCCAGCTTTTTATTTAATCTTAAGGTCGCGTCCGGCAAACCGCCGGACAGCAAATCATGAAGGTCACTATATTCCTTCAGTACGACCGGAAGCAGGCGAAATTTGGCAAGCTCACTATCGATAAGCCGGGTCTGTTGTCGTGCAACAAGCCTTGCATCCTGGCCAAGGCGATCAAGCGCGCTGGCCTCTGTCCATGAACGTGCAGCCGCCCAAATGCCTGCTGTAAGCATGAAAACGAGCGCAACAAGTAGGACTTTGCCGGATTTCGGAGACACTGTCATTTGTGCAGGATTATGCATTAATTTAAAAAATGTCACGCAGATTTTTGCACGAATAGCTGGTGGGGGCTGTGGCAAAATTGTGAATAATATAACCAATTCAAGAGATTAAAATTTTTAGTCTCCTGTGCTGGCGATTAAAAATCCCGTCCGGCATCTTAAGCTCACTTCGAAATGGGAGTTTCGACGGGAGGAGCTAATCCATGCAACCACAAGAATATGATCTTTTTCCTGCTCGGCTTTCAAAAACAACAGCCGGGTTTTGCGTGCAACCGCGCATGACCGAAAATAATCAAAACACCCGGAAGCCTGTGTCCGCCCTGACGCGCTTATAATGGGTGAAACCTCAAAGACTGAGAGATTTGAAGGAGTGACCACATGGTCTCTATAACATCTGAACGGAGTGATGCGCCAAGCACCAATAGCCGTCTTAAATCCATTATCGGTGGATCGACGGGAAATCTGGTCGAGTGGTTCGACTGGTATGTCTATGCGGCTTTCACGCTCTATTTTGCACCGCACTTCTTTCCATCGGAAAGCCAGACTGCGCAGCTTCTAAGCGCTGCTGCGGTTTTTGCTGTTGGCTTCATCATGCGTCCGATCGGTGCATGGATCATGGGGATCTATGCAGATCGCAAGGGTCGCAAGGCTGGTCTTGCATTGTCCGTGACCTTAATGTGCGCGGGTTCACTGATCATTGCGCTGACACCCGGTTATGAAACCATTGGTATTGTCGCGCCCGCGCTATTGGTGCTTGCGCGTCTGATGCAAGGCCTGTCCGTTGGTGGTGAATATGGTGCGAGCGCGACTTATCTTTCGGAAATGGCCGGTAAGAGCCGTCGCGGCTTCTTTTCGTCCTTTCAGTATGTGACGCTTATTTCGGGCCAATTGCTGGCAATTCTGCTGCTGATTGTGCTGCAAAGAACCATGGAAACTTCGGCGCTTGAATCATGGGGCTGGCGTATTCCGTTCTTCATCGGCGCATTGCTTGCAGTCGTGGTTTTCTGGCTGCGTCGCGGTTTGGCTGAAACCGAAAGCTTCAAGAATGCGAAGGCGACGGACGCACCGAAGTCGGGCTTCTGGACGCTTATCAAGTATCATCCGAAAGAAACCGCGCTGGTCATGCTTCTGACCGCCGGTGGTACGCTCGCTTTTTATGCATATTCGATTTATATGCAGAAATTCCTCGTCAATACATCGGGTTTCAGCCGTGAAGTCGCAAGCCAGATCAATGCGATCACGCTGTTCATCTTCATGTGCCTTCAGCCTGTTGCTGGTGCTTTGTCCGACAAGATCGGCCGTAAGCCGCTGATGATCGCGTTTGGCGCGGCAGGCGTGCTGTTCACTTATCCGATCTTCTCCACACTTGAGCAAACGCGTGACCCTTGGGTTGCAGGTCTTCTCGTCATGGGCGCGCTGATTATCGTGACGGGTTACACCTCGATCAACGCAGTGGTTAAGGCCGAGCTTTTCCCTGCACATATCCGTGCGCTTGGCGTGGCTTTGCCCTATGCGCTTGCAAATACACTGTTCGGCGGCACGGCTGAATATGTGGCGCTGAGCTTCAAGAATGGTGGCTGGGAACGAGGCTTCTACTGGTATGTGACGTTTATGATCGGCATCTCGCTGATTGTGTATCTGCGGATGCGTGACACCAGCAAAGACAGCTTGATTACGGAAGACTAAAGCATTGTCTCCCAAAAGTGGGAACCGCCTTCGCGGGGAAATCAGTCCACTGGACTGATTTCTGATCCCGCTACGATGGGATAAAGACATGCGCAAAAAAACCAAAAATGCCGGGCTAAAAGTCCGGCATTTTTATAGGGTTGTCGCAAGCGTTTAAGATGTCGCTTTACGCTTATGTGTCAGCATCGGGGCATATTCTACAACATAGAGCCCGAATGCCAGCATCCATAAGAGCGCCGAACCTGCGAGAAATGTATGAAAGAAATTCGGCATCATTTCTGCAAAAGGACGCACCAGTGCAGAAAGAATAATGCAGAGATAAGCGATCTGTGTTGTAGGCGTTGCAGTTAGTGGTCTTCCTGTATGGCCGCGTGTTGCGCGGGTCATCACAGCAAGCATCATGCTGCCAATAACACCAACTGTCATGACATGAAGCGCTGAAAATGGATTTAGATGCCCAAGTGCTGCACATGCAATGGCGATGTAGCCTGCGGGCACGAAGGCATAGGCAAGATGCAGCACGAGCAGTATCTTTTCATGTGCGACAGACCAGCCACACCAGCGATAGAGCCTTATTGTGTGAAGCACTGCCGTTACGATCGCAAGAACTGCGGTGATCGTTGATTCAGGTGCGATAACCCAGGCAAGGCTTGCGAAGACCGCAACCACAATGCTCAGCCCATCATAGCGGTTGAAGGGAACTGGAAACTGGGTCGATCCCGTTTTGTTAAGCCAGTTGCGTGTGAAGCTTGGGATAATACGTCCGCCGATCAGCATAATCAGCAGCACATAGGCGCTCACGCCGATGCGGTTTGCCATGGCCACGTCGCCGCCCGACAGCGCAAGATAATGAAATGTCAGATTGGCGATTGTGACGATGCCGACCGCAATCAGAACCTTGAGGTTTTTCCACTGACGACCGGCAATGATTTCGCGCGCGCAAATGAAAAGCAGCATAGGCAGAAACAGGCTCTCAATCGCGACAGCCAGATAAAGATTGGTCATATCCGGATTGAGAAAAACGATGCGTCCGATAAGCCACGTGCCGAACAGGATCGCAAGGGGAGTGCCCGAAACCGGCAGTCTGCCGGTCCAGTTGGGCACAGCTGTCAGCAGAAAGCCTGCCAGAATAGCCGAAGAAAAGCCGAAGACCATTTCATGCGCGTGCCAGTTCAGCGCACCATAGGCTCCGCCGACTGATAGACCTAAAGTCAGCGACAAAATCCAGAGCAGCATGGCCAGAACGGCCCAGATGGCTCCGCCCAGAAAAAATGGGCGGAAACCATAACTAAAAATTGCCGGACCGGTCTTTTTGAAACCGCGGGCAATTGCGCCGCGGCGTTCGGAGGGCATCGCTGTGGGGGTGGCCAGCAGGCCTTCCTGTATTTTCATGACATCCTCTTATCTGACCGGTTGCAAGCAACTTTCAGGGATTTTTTACTTCGCGCTGGCAATTGCCTTTTCAAGACGTGCCTGAACGGGCTTTGGCTTTTTGGCCGCAACAATATCATCAAGGTTTGCCGGATTTTCGCCAACGACCAGCAGCGCAACCATGCCCATTGCATAATGCGGGGTGCATTTTACGAAATAAGCACCTTGTTCAGTGACGGTGAGCACGTAGTTTTCGTTGACCTTGCTTTTGAAGGCTTCAACGCCTTCCGGGATCATACCCTTGATCGACTCGACATTATGACCCTTGTCGGTGGGGATGAAAGTGATTGTGTCGCCGGGATTAGCTTTGATATAGCTTGGTTCGAAAACCATAGCGCCTTCAGCGCCCTTGTTGAGCATATGAACTTCAATGTTCTCAGCAAGTACAGGTGCTGCCATCATAAGGCTAAGGCCAGCGGCAGCGAACGAAATTGCAAATTTACGCATTTTTTTGATCTCCATAGCTGGCCCGGGCGGCCTCGCTAACGTGCCCAAGCGCCAGTCATAGAGAGTTTTAGAACGGCTCGAAGCGCATATCTTTGATTGAGATCAAACAGATCGGAATAGTGGAGGATAAAACTCAGTTATCTCGTTCAGCAATGTTCTTGAGGCGTTTCAAATCCCTTACCAGCAGTGATTTTCGCCCACCTTCAACCCAGCCTTTGCCCTGCCATTGGCTGATGATGCGTGAAACAGTATGAAGAGTCGTGCCGGTCAGTTCGGCAATATCCTGTCGGGAAACCGGAAAGTCGATGCGAATGCCGGTCTCTTCTTTGATGCCAGCTTCACGCGCAAGCCGGATGATTGCATGCGCGACGCGCTGCTCGACTTCTTGTGTGGAGATTTCACGGATACGGGAGTGCGCCGCATCCAGACGACTACCGATCATCTGCATGGTTTTAACGGCAAGGGTGGGATGGCGCGCCATGAAATCTGTCATGAGTTCCATTGGCCAGGCAAGCACGCTGCTGTCGACCAGAGCCAATGGGGTGCCGGGGTAATCTTTGCGGCCCAGTGCTAATGCAAAGCCAAAAAGATCGCCGGGATTGACCACGCGCACAATGAGCTGCTGCCCATCGGTTGTGACTTGAGTAACTTTCAGGCGACCATGTACCAGAATATAAAAAAGTTTTGCTTCTTCGCCTTGTTGGAAAACCGAGCGCCCCTGTGGGACCACTCTATGGGTTGATTGATCAAGAAGCTTGTCGAAAGCCTGTGCTTCCATGCCTGCAAAAACCGGCAGGTCACGCACCAGCGCCTTCAAGGATATGTCGGTGGTCATTGCTTACTCCAGTCACCTACGCTGGCACTCTAAGCGAGGCAACAGGGTTGGGGGAACTTGAGAAAGCGCTACCAGACACGACACATGAAAGAAACAGGATTATGCACCCTCTCGCATATTGAAAGCTGCAAAAGGGTGCATTTTACGATTTAATACTTGGCTTTCAGGCCAACAAAGAAGCCGCGTCCATCGCCTGGCAGAAATGCAGCCTGATCGGCGCGCGCCTGATCGACGATAAGCGTCGAGCTTGCATATTTCTCGTTGAACACATTTGTGACTTCTCCAAAGAACTGCAGATTATCACTAATCTTGACCTCGGTGCGCAGATCAACCACTGCATATGGATCTGAATAAAGCGTGTTCATGTTATCGACAGGTGTTTTTGTTGGCACCCATTGCACCGAGCCTTGCAGTGTCCAGCGATCCGTCACCTCGTAGTTCAGCAAGGTATTGATGATTTGTTGTGGCGCACCGGCAAGGCGGTTATCACCACGAAGCTGATCATCATGGAAGCGGAAGTCCTGATAAGTATAGGCAACGCGCCCTGAAATGCGGTCGGTAATCTGCGTTGAGACGCCAAGTTCAATGCCGAAATGCCGCGTATCATCGGCATTGATGGCACCAAGCGAAGCGCCTGTCACGTCGCGCAGGCTCAACAGTTCATTGTTGACCCATGAATAATAACTCGTCAGATCCCATGCAAATTGTCCCATTTCCGATCTCCAGCCAGCCTCGATTGTGGTCGCGGTCTGGGCATCCAGATCAGGTGTGCGGAATGCATCAGAACGGGCGAAAGGTGCGCCGGGATTTGGCCGTCCGGCACTGCTGTTTGGTGTGCCATTGATAGTGGCCAGAAGATCATCATGTGTCGGCGGTTCAAAACTGCGGCTGACGGCTGCAAAGAATGTATTGCTGTCATCGGGCTTATAGGTCAGGCCAAGACTTGGGCTCCAGCCCTGATAGGTGCGGTCATAGCTGGTGCCGCCGGTTGGCACTGCGCCATTGGGTAGTCGCATGGTTGGGATTGCCGGATTATAGGCAATGGTTGGCCGTGTCGAAAGACCATAAAGGTCGTCGTTCTTGCGACTTGCATAGGCATAGGAAATTGCCGGCGAAACGGTGATTGTATCGTTGAGCGGTACATTGAAACCCGCATGCAGCGAAAGTGTGCTGGCATCAAGCTTGTTTTCACCAAATTGTGCGCCCTGCGTGCCTGACTGGTTAAGGTAATAATTGCGGTCTGCCGAGCCAATGGAATATTGTGCGGTGGTTTCAAACAACGGCAGAGGGGCTGCATCGTCAGGGGTATAGGCATAGCGCACTACCCCAGTGAAGTCGCCGCCCTTGGTTTCGCGGATACCTGCGGAAATCGGAAAGCGGAATGTGTCGTCCGTATAGGTGTAGCCCAGCGCAACGTCGATGAGATGCGCGTCGAATTCGGCTGTCGTGCGTGAGCCAATCAGAAGCTGTTTGGCATCTCGCCGCGGTCGGTCACGCAGCACGTTCGGACCGGGATTGATCGCACCATTAGGAGTGACTGTCGGACCCGTGTGAACCTGACGCGGATCGGCTTCAAGCTGGCTTTTGGTCAGCGGCCCGGACACATCAAAACCGAGGTCGGTATAGCCCCAGAACAACCGAGTTTTGATATTATCGGTGACTTCGAAGCCGACATTGCCGCCGACGCTCACGCGTTGGGATTCGTTATATTCACGGAAGCCGTCCCGGCGGGTGTAGTCTGCCTGAAACAACCCATCCATTGTGCCATTTTGAAAACCAGCCTTGGCAGAAACGCCAGCCTGTCCAAACGATCCGCCGCTGACCGTGCCTTCAACACCCTGATATTGCGCGCCAGTTGGTGAGACGAAATTAAGCGCACCGCCCAAGACCGTGGCACCAAGCCGGTTGGCCATATATCCGCGATAAACTTCTATCGTTTCCGCAAGGCTTGGATTGGCAAAACCAACTGCATAAGAGCCGTCTGCACGATTGAGCGGCAGACCGTCTTGCAGCATGAGTATGCCGCGTTCAACCGGGTTTTGCTGCAAGCCTGATCCGCGGATTTGAATGCGTGGCTGGTCGTTGCCGCCGAAGAAATTCTGTACGACGACACCGGGTACAGAGCTTAACGCGCGTGATACCGTCTCGTTTGCAGTGACCAGCCTGTCTTTTTGTTCGACGAGCGCCACGCCGCCCGGCATGGCATCGAAGCGCTTTTTCAGCGCTGCGTTGTCATCTGCGCCAATGATGATTGGATCGAGTACAATTGATGCTCCGGGAGAAGCAGATTGCGCAAGAGCAAAGGAACAGGCGCCGATCAGTACCATTCCGGTCGATGTCAGAAGTTGAAGTACTCGCCCCTTGTGAAAACCACACCGCGATGCTGTGCCCGCTCTGCTTTGCTCAATACGCATGAATATCCCCTGCAATTGCGAGCGTCTTCACTCGCTTGTCCCGTCTGAATAATTGCTGACCAATAAACTTGATTAAAATAATCCTCTTTGATCCAAATCAAAGATCAGCACTAACCACAGTTCTAATGATGGGGCAGTTCTGAGGCCATTGGAGTGCAAAATGACTGAACTGCTGAGTGCTATCCTTGCTGCACCCATGAAGCGCCGCACATTGCTTGCGGGTCTTGCTGCTATTCCGACTGGCTTGCTGGCATCCCGTTTCATGGGTGACATTGCGCAGGCTGCAGCATTGGAAGAACTGGTGCTTTACGGGCCACCCGCTGGGCCTTCGATCATTTTGGCCGAGGCTTTGGCGTCGGGAGATATTGCCGGGCTCGCAGGCAAAACGAGTTTCAAGGTCTGGCGTAGTCCCGATGAGATGCGTGCGGGCCTGACATCCGGCACCATGTCGGCGGTGGTTCTGCCGGTTCAGGTCGCAGCCAATCTCTATAATCGCGGGATGAAGCTCAAGCTGCTCAACACAATGACAGATGGTCTTATTTACATTGTTTCAGGCGATGCAAGTCTCACGACAATCCCGGCGCTTAAAGGTAAGCGGCTGGCCGTGCCATTTCGTAATGATATGCCAGATCTCGTATTAAAGCGGCTGCTTCTGGAATACGGGCTGTCGCCGGAAACCGATATCGCGCTTGAACATACATCTTCGCCGGTCGAGGCAATGCAGATGCTGCTGACAGGCAAGGTTGATGCGGTGCTAGCCCCAGAGCCGGCAATTTCTGCGGCAATCATGCTCGGCAAAGCCGCAGGCAAAAACATCAGCCGCACCATTGATGTGCAAAAAGTCTGGGGTGAAGTGACGGGCAAAGCGCCAATCCTGCCGCAAGCGGGACTGGTGCTGACGCAAAAGCTGATGACCGAAAATCCTGAATTGCCAGACAGTTTGCAGGCTGTTCTTGAAGCGGCATCGCAACGCGTGAATGCGGACCCTGCAAAGGCTGCAAGCATCGCTGCGCAATCGCTGGACTTTCCGGAGCCGGTTCTTGCGGCTTCCATTGCAACATCGCGTCTTGTCGTAACACGCGCAACCAAGGCACGGCCTGCGATTGAAACGATGTTGGAAACCTTAGCTGCAAATGATGCAGCAATTATTGGTGGGAAATTGCCGGATAACGGCTTTTATCTTTAAATGTTGACGATGTGGACTGACAGGATCGGACGCACCGGACGCTTTTTATGGTCCGCGTGGTCTGGTCTTGCCGCACTTATGCTGCTGGCCGCAGTCTGGCAAGTTGGGCACAAAGCCTATGGCGATTTTATCCTGCCATCGCCATTGGCAACGCTCAATGCAGCAATTGTCATATTAGGCGATCATCAGGCGTGGGAACTGACATTTCTCACCAGTCGCCGCGCTTTGAAAGGTTTTGCAGTTGCGGCTCTCGCAGGCGCAAGTCTTGGGCTTGCGGCTGGTTATTTTCCGGCTGTGCTACGGCTTGCACGACCACTCGTAACTGTTCTGCTCGGTGTGCCGCCGATTGCTTGGATCGTGCTTGCAATGATCTGGTTTGGTTCGACGGATGGGACCGTCGCCATGACCATTCTCGTATCCTCGTCGCCGCTTATTTTCGTTTCCGTTGCCGAAGGCATCATGACGCGTGATCGCAAGCTTGACGATATGGCGCGCGCGTTTGGTGCTAGCGCATGGAAACGGCTGACGACACTCAGCCTGCGCCATGTTTCAGCGCATCTTTTTCCAGCACTCGCAGTGTCGCTCGGATCAGCCTTCAAGGTGGCGGTCATGGCAGAACTGCTTGCCAATGTCGGCGGTATTGGTGGTGAGCTCGCACGCAGCCGCGCCAATCTCGATATTGCCGGTTCGCTCGCTTGGGTTTTGATCGCTGTCACAGCACTTATCGTCATCGAATATGGCTTGGTGCATCCGGTTCGTGCCGAATTTGAGCGCTGGCGTGCAGCCGCACAGCCATGGGGCGTAAAACGATGACAGCGCTTGAACTCAAACGCATCGGGCATGCCTATTTCGGGCGCACCGTGCTTGACCATATCGATCTTGATATAAATTCTGCTGAAATTGTTGCGCTGGTCGGGCCGTCCGGTTGTGGCAAAAGTACATTGATCCATATTGCGGCAGGCATTGTTGCTTCCCGTTATGGACGGGTAAACCGCAATTATCATCGTCATGGTATGATTTTTCAGGAGCCACGTTTGCTGCCCTGGGCAACGGCCAATGACAATATCGGCTATCCTTTGCGCATTGCAGGGCAGGGGCGCAAAGCGCGCGATGAGGCTGTAAAACGTGCAGCCATGCGCGTTGCGTTTGATCCTGCTGATCTCGACAAATATCCGTCTGAGCTTTCAGGCGGTATGCAGCAGCGTGTCGCCATTGCCCGCGCACTCGTCATCGAACCTGATTTTCTGTTTTGTGACGAGCCGTTTACAGCCCTCGATGTCGCACTCAAGCGCCGGATGCAGGACATTATAATCGATGCAGGCCGGACGACGCGCTTTGCGGCAATTTTCGTGACCCATGATCTTATGGAAGCGGCACGCATTGCGCATCGTATTGTCGTTCTCAATAGTGATGGCAATGGCATTGCAGGCGAACGGATACTCCCTCAATCGCCGGGCGAGCGCTCGGATGAAGAAGTGTTTGCAATCGTTCAGGCCTTTCTCAAACATGATCCGATTTTCCGTCATATTGACGATGTCGATGAACGGAGGCGGCCATGACGGCTATCGTTAAGCGGCCCGCAGCGGGTGAGCCTTTGTTGCGTGTTTTGACCGATGAAGGCTTTCGGCTATTTTTTCCGCTGGCAGCACTTTATGCGGCGCTCTGGCCGTTGCAATGGGTGCTGGTTTTTGGCCTCGATCTGCCGCTGGTGCGCTCTACGCCGCCAGCCCTCTGGCACGCGCATGAAATGATCTTTGGCGTGTTCGGCGCAGCCTTGATCGGCTTTATCACGACGGCTGTGCCTGAATGGACTGACACCAAACGCTTGCAGGGCAGTCCGCTTCTGATCCTCGCAGCACTGTGGCTGACAGGGCGGCTGGTTGGGTTTTTGGGTGCTGACAGCATCGGGCTTATCGGTGCGATATGCGATCTTGCATGGCTTGGTTTTCTCGTCCTCTATATGGTTCGCATTACGATTGCGCAGCGAACTGATCGTCTCTTTCCCTTTATTGGCTGGGTATTGGCATTGACGCTATGCGAAGCGGTCGTGCGCTATGGATTTCTGGTTGAGAATATCGAGCTTGCCAGCCATATGCTGCGCATAGCAGGGTTGGTCTTTTTGGGGCTTCTCGGTATTGCGCTGGCGCGTATTACGGTTCCGATCACCAATCTGGTTCTCGATCCGACGCGCTCGACAGCGCCATTTCGCCCGCATCCCGGCAGGCTCAATCTGGCATCGGGGCTGGTGGTTGTCGCAATCCTTGTCGATCTGCTGGCCTTCTCGCCCGAAACATGTGGCTATGTGCTGATT
This sequence comes from Brucella thiophenivorans, assembly GCF_002252445.1. Classification (GTDB taxonomy): domain Bacteria; phylum Pseudomonadota; class Alphaproteobacteria; order Rhizobiales; family Rhizobiaceae; genus Brucella; species Brucella thiophenivorans. The sequence continues at coordinate 565,463 of NZ_NNRJ01000051.1, read as the reverse complement.
GCAGCGGGCGCCGCGTTTATGGATCGCGTTGGCGAAGCCTTCATTGGCAAAGCCGCTTTGCGGGCCGAAATAGTCGCACTTGCTGGCTCATCCGCTCTCGCGGGACTTGGCTTGTTATTGAGTGGTTTGGCAAAGCTTGGTGCACCAATACCGGAACTTGCAGGCGTCCATGTGGCGCTGATGGGCGGGCTGGGGCTTGGCGTATTGGCCATCTTCTGTATTGCAGGTCTGTTGCATACGCATCAGTCGCTTGGCCTGCCGCGCGCGGCAAAGCTTGCGATCTTGCTTCTGGTTCTGGCGGTTGCCTTCAGGGTTTTACCGGATATGGATGTGATCCCAGAATTGCCGGGACCACCTTATGCAATAACAGCCATCTTATGGGCGACTGCGTTTTTGCTGTGGCTGAGATCCTATTGGCCTGCAATTCGCGTGTTGCAGCGCGGCGATAACCAACTGGGTTAGCCGAACACTTCGCGCTGTTCGGATTTGGCTGCGAGCAGGGCTTCGATCATCAATTTTTCTGATAGGATATGACGGCGCAGGCTCTCCAGAAAGCCGCGGATCATATAGCCGACTGTCTCCGGTGCATGCGTGCTTCTGTTTTCTGCAATGGCCGTCAATCTCTGCGCCAGTTTATCCGCAGCCAGCCGATCACAGCGATGCTCGGCTTTCAGACGCTCAATGATGACGCTCGCAAAATGCGAATTGGCCTGCTGGTCAAAATCGGGAAAAAGTACTTTCTCTTCAAGCTCATGCGTTTCGTTGATAAGTTTTGGGATGAGCGCCGCAAGCTTAAGATAATCTTGCGGCGAGCGGCTGATTTCCAGCTCGTCGGCAGTTTCTTCCAGTTGCAGGCATAAATTGAGCAATTCGCCATGATGCGCTTCAAGATGGCTGACATCGGCTGCGTGCATGAGTGAGGGTGCTTGCATGGATTATTGCCCCAAAAAGAGAATAGCTGCGATCACAATTGATACGGCAACCGCTGAAAGCGTTCCTGCGCCTTGCAACGCGCCCATTCGATAAAGAACCAGCGAAAAGACGATGATTGCGGGGGTTGCAATCATAAGTCCGACCTGTGCGTCCGTCATTGAAACATTCCTTGTCATGAAAATTCACCATGCATCTGCATGCGCGATTTTTCTTTGCCAAAACGCAAAGAAGCCAAGCACCGTGAGGTCTAGGCAAGGCTATGTTTGGAACAGAAGATACGGCCTTTGCGGCAATGATTTCAGATGAGGAGCCGGAAGATAATCTTCTGCTTTGGATTCTCGTCTGGAGTGAGCTCGTCACTTTTGCAATTCTGTTGATTGCCTTCATGGTGATGTCGATCATCAATACGGAGGGCGTCGCGCAATTGCGCATGCATCTTAGCCCCGGTCTTGCCGCTGCCAATACTGTTGTGCTGTTGATGAGTGGCTGGCAGGCGGCGATCGCCGTTCGCAGACGCTATGAGGGGACGAAGGTTCGACGCCCGCTTTTATGTGCGGCTTTCTTCGGGCTTGTCTTCGTGGCGGTCAAAATCGTCGAATATTCGCATGAAATACGCTTTGCGGGCGATGAAACGGTCGGCTTGTTCTTTGAGCTTTATTTCCTCATCACAGGCTTTCACCTCATGCATGTCCTGTTCGGATCAATCATTCTGGTGCTGGTTGCATGGCGACCATCTCCTTCAAATGTATTGCTCATCACAACACTCTGGCATGCCATCGATCTTGTCTGGCTGGTGATGTTCCCGGTCCTTTATCTTGCGTGAGGTTATAAAGTGACAAGTCATCATCACAGCTCTCTCAACCGTACCATCATTATTCTGCTCGCTCTCGCATTGAGCGGCGCGCTGATCGCAAGCTTTAGCCGCGGTATGTTTGCGGCAATCGCCGTCGTTCTGATTCTTGCTTTTGCAAAAGGCTGGCTCGTTATTCTTGATTTCATGGAAATGCGCGGCACCAGAGGCGCTTTAAAGCCTGCGCTTCTGGCCTGGCCTGCTGTTCTTCTCACGCTTGCGCTTGCGCGTTCTGTCGCAGTGCGCCTCCTTCTTTAGCCAACTGTTTTAATCTTTGCCAAAACGCAAAGACGTCTTTTCATCGCCCGATAGAACAGTGCTGACCCGTGATGCTGGCGAGGGGATTTGACCAGCCACACAATCGACGGGGGACTTGATGCCGGGGCTCTGCCTTCGGCCAATGAAAGGACGAAGGGATGGCAGAACGCCTAACCAAGACCGGCGCTCGAAACGTCTTCTACGGCGGTTCTATTTTCTTTTTCGCGATCTTCGTGGGACTGACGGCGCACAGCCATTACTACATGAAAACTGTGTCGACAGACGAGTCGACGCTCACGGAAGGGGTTATTCGCGGCAAGCATGTCTGGGAGAAAAACTCCTGCATCAACTGCCATACGCTACTTGGTGAAGGTGCCTACTTCGCGCCTGAACTCGGCAATGTCTGGAAGCGTTATGGCGGTGTGGAAGATCCCGAAGGTGCGCGCGACACGATGAAAGCGTGGATGCAGGCTCAGCCCACAGGGATCGAAGGCCGCCGCCAGATGCCGCAATTCAACCTAAGCGAACAGGAACTCAACGATCTGGCTGATTTCCTGGAATGGACAAGCCGCATCAAGACGCAGAACTGGCCACCCAATGAGGCAGGCTGAGGCGCGGGATGAACGGAGTTTTAAGATATGAAATATGAAAGCCAAAAGGTTGCGATGCTCTATTTCTATGGAGCTCTTACCTTGTTTGTCGCGCAGGTCGCGTTCGGCGTACTTGCTGGCGTCGTCTATGTTCTTCCCAACACGCTCTCCGAGCTTCTGCCGTTCAACATCATCCGCATGATCCACACCAATGCATTGATTGTGTGGTTGCTGATGGGCTTCATGGGATCGACCTATTATTTGTTGCCTGAAGAAACCGAAACCGAACTTTACAGCACCAAGCTTGCTGTCATCCAGTTCTGGATGTTCTTTGTCGCAGCCGGCGTCGCCGTGGTGGGGTATCTGTTCAAGATCCATGAAGGCCGCGAGTTTCTCGAACAGCCATTCATCATCAAAGTCGGCATTCTCGTCGTCTGTCTGATATTTATGTTCAATATTACGATGACTGCATTGAAAGGTCGTAAAACCACAGTCACCAACATTCTTCTATTTGGTCTGTGGGGCCTGTCGCTGTTCTTCCTCTTTGCCTTCTACAATCCGGTCAATCTCGCCATCGACAAACTCTACTGGTGGTATGTGATCCATCTTTGGGTTGAAGGTGTTTGGGAATTGATCATGGCATCGATCCTCGCCTTCCTGATGATCAAGCTCAATGGTATCGACCGCGAAGTGGTTGAAAAGTGGCTCTATGTCATCGTTGGTCTGGCGCTGTTTTCCGGCATTCTCGGTACAGGTCACCACTATTACTGGATTGGTGCGCCGGGTTACTGGCAGTGGATCGGTTCGCTGTTCTCAACGCTGGAAGTGGCTCCGTTCTTCACCATGGTTATCTTTACCTTTGTAATGACATGGAAAGCCGGTCGCAAACATCCAAACAGAGCCGCTTTGCTGTGGTCTATTGGTTGTTCGGTGATGGCATTCTTCGGTGCAGGCGTGTGGGGTTTCATGCATACGCTGTCGTCGGTCAACTATTATACCCACGGCACACAGCTCACCGCAGCGCACGGCCATCTCGCCTTCTTCGGTGCTTATGTCATGCTCAATCTTGCAGTTATGGCCTATGCGATCCCCGAAATTCGCGGACGTGCGCCCTATAATCAGATGCTGTCCATGGTGAGCTTCTGGGCGATGTGTACGGCTATGTCTGTGATGACCTTTGCGCTTACATTTGCAGGCGTGGTGCAGACCCATATGCAACGCGTGCTGGGTGAAAACTTCATGGTCGTGCAGGATCAGTTGTCCCTGTTCTACTGGATGCGTCTTGGCTCTGGCATCGTCGTTGTGATCTCGGCTTTCATGTTCATCTGGGCGGTGCTGGTACCGGGCAAGGAACGCCGTGCAAACGCGAGTGGCTTCGTTCAGCCTGCCGAATAATCAATGCGAAAGCCCTGCCGCAAGGCGGGGCTTTTTTACGCAATTCCGAACGCAAAACCGGTTCCCACTTTTGCTGGAAATGCTCTGACTTTAAAGGAAGACGGCGATGAATAGCATTCTTAAAAATGTCGAATTACTCGATACATCTATCCCCGCTTACAGCCCGTCGGGCAATGAATGCACGCTGTTTGAAATGGCGTGGAAGCGCAAGCTGCCGCTGCTGCTCAAAGGTCCGACCGGCTGCGGCAAAACCCGTTTTGTCAGCCACATGGCGGCAAGGCTTGGCCTGCCACTCTCGACTGTTTCTTGCCATGACGATCTGGCAGCCGCTGATCTGACCGGACGCTATCTGCTCAAAGGCGGCGACACCCATTGGGTAGACGGACCGTTGACCCGCGCCGTGCGCGAAGGTGGCATTTGCTATCTCGACGAGATCGTCGAAGCGCGCAAAGATGTGGCCGTGGTTCTGCATCCGCTGACCGATGATCGTCGCGTCCTGCCGCTTGAACGCACCGGCGAATTGCTTGAAGCGCCTGACCGCTTCATGCTCGTTGTGTCTTACAATCCCGGCTATCAAAATCTGCTCAAATCATTGAAGCCCAGCACCCGTCAGCGCTTTGTGGCCATCGAATTCGACTTCTTGCCGAAAGAACAGGAAATCGCAGTAGTCAGTGCCGAAAGTAGCCTTGATGCGCATAAGGTTGCGCCGCTGGTAGCACTTGCTCATCGCCTGCGGGGTCTTAAAGGCCATGATCTCGAAGAGGGCGTTTCAACACGTCTGCTCGTTTATTGCGCCTCGCTGATCGATGCAGGCATGTCGCAGCGTGAAGCTGCGCGTGCGGCCATGATCGAACCTCTGACTGACGAGCCGGATGTGAAGGCAGCACTTCTTGAAGTTGCCGACGCAATGCTGAAATAGGCGGTCATATCATGCTGGATTTTCTGGAACTTGAGGAAACCGTTGGTCGCGCCTGGCATCGCCTTATCGGCAAGACCGGGTCATGGCCGCAATATCCTGATCAGGCCGTCAATCTCACGGATATTCGTCAGAGATTGGCAATCTGCTTTCGGGGATTTGGCGGCGATGTCGCGGTCCAGATTGCGCCAGCGCGTGCACGAACGTCTGGCCACCGTCTAGGATTGCGTCAGCGCATGGCTTTGGGCGAGGAAAAGCTCGCCCATCCGCTGCGCGATGTAGCAACCTTGATGCTGCCGCCGGAAATTGCACTTTTTCCAGATCGTGCACTCAATTATGATCTTTACGTCTGGCTCACCGGCTACATGGCGGTGATGCCAATCGATCTGGACGGACTGCCGGATGATCCGTTGCGCCGTGATCTCGCATCGCTTGATGTAGCGGCGGAGACTGCGAAAAAGGCCTGCGAATTGTTTCCGGGCTTACTGGATCGCTATGCGCGTCTTTGCGATGCAGTAATTGCTGCGCGGCCAAAGCGTCCGCTCAATCGTCTGGAGCAGCTTGTCGAGGAGCGGATTCTCTCGCTTCTGAGACAAGGCGCACGCCTGCCAGATTTCAGCATTGCTGCAATCTTTCCGCACCGCGCACCGGCGGGTTATCTGCCTGTGTTGCCTGTGCCGCTCTGGCCAAGCCTCATAAAGCGTGAAGAGACCAGTCCACGTGCAGCAGAGGATGAGCCAGTTTGCAACAGCAAGGCGGAAGGTGTGGAAGCAGGCCGTCAGATTGCGCAGCGCGAAAAGCAGGATCAGCGACAGACGGACCGCAGTCCGTTCATTCTCAATCGCTTTGAAAAAATCCTCGCCATGGCCGAAATGGTCAATGTCGATCGGCCGTCGGATGACAGCGATGAACAGAGTGCGAAGTCGGCAGATGAGCTTGACGATCTGACGCTGGGTGAGCGCAAGGGCAGGCCTGCGGCGCGCTTCCGTTTTGACCTTGATCTGCCGCCGGAAGCGGTAGACCAGAGCCTGCTCACGGCCAAGCTTACTTATCCGGAATGGGATTATCGCAAAGCGAGCTACTTGCAGGATCATTGCAGCGTTCTGGTGGCCCCTGTACAGGATCGTGATGAGGCGCTGGAACTTGATGACGAGGCGCGAAGTCTTGTGCGCAAGGTGCGACGTCAGTTTGAAATTCTTCGGCCCGGTCGCGAGATGATGCGTGCGCAGCTTGATGGCAATGATCTCGATCTTGATGCCGTGGTGCGTTCGCGTTGTGATTTTGCAGCGGGCGGGCAGGGCAGTGAGCGGGTGCATCTGATGAGCCGCCCGCAGGCCAATGATCTGGCTGTAACCATTCTGGTGGATGTCTCGCTTTCAACGGACGCATGGGTCGATAACCGCCGCGTACTTGATGTCGAGAAAGAAGCGCTGCTGGTTCTTGCCAATGGTATTGCTGCCTGTGGTGATCGCTGTTCGATCCTGACGTTCACGTCGCGCCGCCGCGCTTGGGTGCGGGTGGAAACGGTGAAGGATTTCGATGAACCTTTCAGCGCAACCGTTGAACACCGGATCGCAGCTCTCAAGCCCGGCTTTTATACCCGCATGGGTGCTGCGATGCGTCATGCCACCGCAGAGCTAAACGAACAGCATAATCGCAAAAAACTGTTGCTGTTGTTGACCGATGGCAAACCGAATGATGTCGATCATTATGAGGGGCGCTTTGCTTTGGAGGATACGCGTCGGGCGGTGAGCGAAGCGCGCGCCAAGGGCGTCAACGTCTTTGCTGTGACGGTTGATCGTGAAGCAAATGCCTATTTACCCGCACTGTTCGGTCATGGCGGCTATTCGCTCATTGGCAAGCTCGCTAAGCTTCCAAGCGCACTTCCAGCGATTTATCGAATTCTTGCTGGCTAGAGCGCATCTCGATCTGATTGGATCAGATATGCGCTCTAACTTCTTGTTTTGACGCGCATCTTTTTCCGAAAACCGTTTCACACTTTTCGGGATGCGCTCTAATCTAAAGGCATTCTGATTTTTCATCTTATTTGAGATGAAACAAATCGGCCCCGCATCATCCAGTTTAGAATTGGTTTATGATGATGCGGGGCTGTCATCATCATCTTTCGATAGCCGACGGCCATGGATTAATCTGATGACAAGCGAACCTGTTTCAACGATCAACATTATCGATGTACGCACCATTCCGCCCGTCTCCCGCCATGCGACGATTTTCGCCATGATCTATGATCTGGAGCCGGGCGAGACTTTGCAAATCGTCAACGATCATGATCCGGTTCCGCTGCGCTATCAGCTTGAAGGCCGCGCTCCGGGTGTTTTTTCCTGGGAATACAAGGAAAATGGCCCTATCTGGCGCGTGGAAATTGGTCGCCCCGCAGCCCATGCCAAAGATCACGAATGCACCTGCGGTAATCACTAACTCTTCTCTGGAGCGGTTCCTGTTTAAATGGAATTGTGAGAACCGCTCTATCTATTTGTTTTAACGCATTATCCTACGCAAAAGCTCACGCACTTTTGTTGGAAATGCTCTACGATGAAGGCCTGCCATGTTCGGTGCCGCGCTTTCCCGATGGACACTCTCCTATTTCGCCGCATCGCTGTTCTTTCTTATTGTGGGAACAGTGTTGATGGCTGGAGGTTTTGGTTACCCGTTCCACGATTTGCGGGCGCCAGAAACGCTCATCGTTGTGCATATCATCGCTATTGGTTGGCTTTCATTATTAATGTGCGGCGCACTGCTGCAATTTGTGCCGGTGCTTGTCGCAAAACCATTGCAATGGGGCGGTCTCGGTCTGCCTGCATTGCTCGTTTTATTGACAGGACTTTGCGGGTTGATCAGCGGTTTTGCGGGAATGGCCGGGATTGTTGATCTACCGCTTTGGTTGTTGCCGCTATCGGCGTTGTTTCTGATGTGTGGATTTACGCTCATCATTGGAATACTTGGCAAGACAATCTGGAACGCCAGACCGATAACACTTCCAGCGCGTTTTGTGGGTGTCGGCCTTATCTGTCTGCTTTTTGTTACAGCACTTGGAAGCCTGTTCACTCTGATGCTTTCGGGAATGCTCGAACAAGTTTTCTTATTGGAAATCGCCTCTTCCGGGTTATCAGCACATGCAATTTTGGGGCTTGGTGGCTGGATGACGTTTACTGCGATGGGTGTTAGCTACCGACTGCTCACTATGTTCATGCTTGCGCCAGAAGCCAAGAAGCAGACTACGCAACTTGTCTGGCTTACCGGCGCTTTTGCACTTGCTCTGGTGACGTTCGCTGCAATTCTCGTGACATCAGAATATGACCGGATTGATATTGCCTTGCTGATTGGTCTTGTTCTCGGTGTTACAAGTATCGGCCTCTATGCTCATGATGTGCATTCTATTTACGGCCAGAGAAAACGCAAAACCATCGAACTCAACAGTGCGGCTTCTATTCCGGCTTTTGCCGCTATGCTGATTTCTTTGCCTGTTGCGATTGCTCTGCCTTGGATTGGTCGAACGGACGGTGTGATTGCCGCACTGGTTTATCTCTTTACATTTGGCTGGTTGACGGGCCTCAGTTTGGCACAGCTCTATAAAATTGTGCCATTTCTGACATGGCTTGAATGCTATGGCCCGTTGATGGGCAAAATTCTGACGCCGCGCGTGCAGGATATTGTCATGGAAGGCCGTGCGAAGCGCTGGTTTTGCGTTTATTATGCAGGCGTTGCCATCGCCATTGTGGCACTGATTACCAGCCAGACATTGGCATTCAGATTGGGTTGCGGATTAAATCTTATTGCAATTCTTGCCTTATCCTCACATTTCATTCGTGCGCGGAGATTAAGCGATGTACCGGAAGCTATGAAGCTTCCAAATGTCGTCACTTTACCGCATCTGATTTATGCTGGCAGACCAGTACCGGGGAGAACAAAATGACATTATCTGTTCACGAATTGATTCCGCACGAGCTTGATGTTCGCCCACTTCTGAAAGCTGGTGTCGAGCCATTTCAAGCAATTATGGGCGCTGTTGAAGGCCTTGCTCCGGGGCAAAGCCTGATTTTGATTGCGCCCTTCAAGCCCGTCCCGCTTTTTGCAGTGATGGAGCGAAAAGGCTTTGCTGCAAAGTCTGAACCTCTGGGAGATGGTGACTGGCAGGTTTTGTTTGCGCCGATCGGCGAAGAAGCACCCGTGGTGCAGATTTCAGACAATGCAGGATCACCCGATGACTGGCCCGAGCCTTCGCAATATCTCGATTGTTCGGACATGGACCCACCACAACCTATGGTCAGCATTCTTGCCGAAGTTGAGAATATGGCAACCGGCGAAGTGCTGTTTGCACTCTTGCATCGCGAACCGCTGTTTCTGTTTCCTGAACTGGAAAAACGCGGACACCAGTGGGTCGGTAATTTCGATGAGACCGGTGATGCTTACCGGATCATGATCCGGGTTGGAACAGCGTGAGGAATGATGATGCAAGCGGAAGAGTTGGACCGTCTGGAAGATGAGGTTCGCGATGCGCTGCGCATGGTGATGGACCCTGAGCTTGGCATCAATCTCGTTGACCTTGGCATGATTTACATGATCGTTGCACATAGCAATGGCGACGTCAGTGTTAAAATGACGACCACCACGCCGGGGTGCCCGGCAGCAGGTTTCCTAACGATTGCAGTCCAATCCTGTGTTGAAAACGTAGTAGGTGTAAGCCATGCAGATGTTGAACTGACCTATGAGCCGGCATGGACACCTGATATGGCAATTCCCGAAGCTCGCGCACGGTTTGCTGTGCCAGATTTCTAAATTTTTATGATAGCCTAGCCATAACGAAGCGGTCCCGAAAGGGGCCGTTTTTTGTTTTCGATTTAAAAACCCGCCAGTAAAGAACAGTTCTAAACTACAAATAATGCCCGATATGCGGTGGTTTTACTGAAAGGGTAAGTGCAGTCCTGCTTATTACTTGTTCTGGCACAAAGAGCCTGTTAAGGAATGGAATTTTTTCTGTAAGTTATTGATTTATAATTATATTTTTTCTGATTTTATATTGGGTCTTTTGTTTGTACGCAATGAACATATCCGGTGTGTCGCCTATAAATAGAGTGACAGAGCGGAAGAACGCTCGGTCCTATCGGAAGGAGAGAATCGATGGTCGACCAGATGCAAATTAGTCGTCGTACAATATTGGCAGGAGCAGCCCTTGCAGGGGCGCTGGCACCTGTTTTGGCGACAGGCTCGGCTTGGGGCAAGGAAACAATTAAAAAGGCTAGTGAAGCGGAAATTGCCGCATTGCCACGCGAGAAGGTGGAACTCGTAAACCCTCCTTTCGTCCATGCTCACAGCCAGGTCGCCGAAGGCGGTCCCAAGGTGATTGAGTTCACCATGGTGATTGAAGAGAAGAAGATGATTCTCGACGATGCGGGTACAGAAGTACACGCGATGACCTTCAATGGAACTGTGCCAGGACCGCTGATGGTCGTACATCAGGATGACTATGTCGAGCTGACGCTCATTAATCCTGACACAAACACAATGGCGCATAATATTGATTTTCACTCGGCCACAGGCGGCTTGGGCGGTGGTGCGCTGACCGTTATTAACCCTGGTGAAAAGACGATCCTGCGCTTCAAGGCGAACAAGCCCGGTGTGTTTGTTTACCACTGCGCACCTCCCGGAATGGTTCCATGGCATGTGGTGTCTGGCATGAATGGCGCGATTATGGTGCTGCCACGGGATGGCTTGCATGATGGCAAGGGTAATCCGCTGCCCTACGATACGGTCTATTATGTCGGCGAGCAGGATTTCTATGTGCCGCGTGACGAAGAGGGCAATTTCAAGAAGTATGACGCTCCCGGCGACTCCTATGAAGATGTCATCAAGGTTATGCGGACGCTTACCCCAAGCCATGTGGTCTTTAACGGCGGTGTTGGTGCGCTGACAGGCGATAAGGCCATGACTGCGAAGGTTGGTGACAGAGTTCTGATTATCCACTCACAGGCCAATCGTGACACACGTCCGCATCTCATCGGTGGACATGGAGATTATGTCTGGGCAACCGGTAAGTTCAACAATCCGCCGGATGTGCAGCAGGAGACATGGTTCATTCCCGGTGGAACAGCAGGCGCTGCTTATTACACATTCGAACAGCCCGGCATTTATGCCTATGTGAACCACAACCTCATCGAAGCTTTTGAGCTGGGTGCTGCTGCTCACTTTAAGGTGACGGGCGAATGGAACGACGATCTGATGAAGTCGGTACTGGCTCCGTCCGGCATGTAAGGCCGTAAGAACGCCCATTGGTTCGGGGGGATCAGACGAGCATTGGAGGCTCGTCCCCCGAACCGCTGATCTTGATTGGCTTGGTGCAAACATCATGAAACAAAGTGCGAAGAAAAAACTGCGCGATCTTGGCGTTGCAATTCCAGCTGTCCTTCTTGCCGTCGCCGCAGGGCTATTTGTGGTCAATGCGGCGGGCCAGATTGGCGTAAAAAACGCAGATTACGAGATTGCTCGCCCACAGATGATCAAGGTCACGCCGCGAAGCATGACCTATCGTGCCGATGGCGACTTTCAGAAAAATAATTACCCAACCGATGCACCCATGACGACGCGCCGCCTCAATCGGTCGTTTGAAATCATGAAATATCAGGTAACCATTGCTGATTATGCCTTGTGTGTGAATGAAGGTGCTTGCCTTTCTGCGGATAGGCAATCTCCGGCAACTGATAGTTCACAATATAGGCATCCTGTGGTTGGTATCAGCTATGATGATGCAAAAGCCTATGCGAAGTGGTTTTCGCAAAAAACCGGCGAGGTCTGGCAATTGCCCACAGATGAACAATGGGCTTTTGCCGCTGGTTCTCGCTTTGCCGACGATGCATTGGGCGGTGACGAGAGTGCTAACCCGGCATTGCGCTGGTTGCGTGATTATGAAAAGCAAAGTGAGCGTAAGCAGGATCGCAACCCCGCTGTTCGTCCGGTCGGCAGCTTTGGTGAAAACGAGTTTGGTGTCGCGGATATTGGTGGCAATATCTGGGAATGGACAACCACCTGCCATCGGCGTGTCAATCTCGACGCCTATGGAAAAATAGCCAGCGAGAATGAAGTCTGCGGCGTGTATGTGGTCAATGGCAAGCACCGTGCAGCAATGAGCTCGTTTATTCGCAATCCGAAATCCGGCGGATGTAGTGTGGGTCTGCCACCCGATAATTTGGGATTTCGCCTTGTCCGGGACGGGCGTTGGTTTGCACCTGCGCTTAAGCGGATAAAAGACTTTTCGGTGTAATCTTATTTGATGAAATGCCTCAACTTTATGCCCCTAAAAACATGCTATTCCTGTTGTAATATGCTAAACAGAGAATGGGGATTCAGAGTAGGGGTGTCGTAATGGCCACGATTGATCGCGGTCTTGTCAGGAAGTTGTCATTATTCGCCAAGATGGGGGATAATGAGCTGGATAAGCTTGTCTCCTATGCAACGTCGCGTCGTATCGCGCAGGGCGAATCCATTTTCGAACAAGGCGATGATGCAGTAACTTTTTATCTGCTTCTCTATGGCCGCCTGAAGGTCAATCAGGTGACATCTGACGGCCAGCAGATAATTGTCCGCATGGTGCATCCGGGTGATTTGTTTGGCTTTGCCAAGGCTTTGCAGCGTAATGATTATCCTGGCACGGCGGTTGCTGTTACAGAAAGCATTGTGCTCGGATGGCCAACCGAATTGTGGGACTATTTTGTCGAGCAAAACCCTGGCCTTGCCATGAATGCTATTCAGACAATCGGCAAGCGGCTTGAAGAAGCGCATACGCGCATTCGTGAAATGTCGACGGAAGAGGTTGAGCGCCGTGTCGCGCACGTTGTCCTGCGACTGGCGCAGAAGGCTGGCAAGAAAGAAGAAAACGGCATTCGTATCGACTTCCCTATTACCCGGCAGGATATTGCTGAAATGACCGGCACGACGCTCCATACGGTGTCACGTATTCTTAGCGGATGGGAAACCAAGGGCTTTGTTTTAGGCGGCCGTCAGAAGCTGACTGTGACCGATAAGCAAGGCATTCGACGGCTTGCGGAAGGTAGTGTTTAAAACACCCCTAGAATTGTCTTTATGAGAGCATAATCCGACCGGAGTGAAACGAGGATTGATAAGATTATGCTTAAAGTAAAAGGATTTAGAGTGCCGCAGCTTCACTAGAAGCTGCGGCGTTTTCATTTCAGCATATCTTTTTATCAACCATGCATGACCGCAGCGGTTTTCTGGCGACTGACCCAGGCTGCACCAATGCCGCCATGCAAAAATCCATTGGACAGCGGAACCGATGGATAGGTGCGCTGCAACTGCATGACAGCCTCTTCCGGCTCGATACGTCCATGTAGCACGTCGTCGTGAATGCGTGCGATTGCAACCATATCGCAATCCTGTGGTGACAGCCTGAAACGGGCTACACCTGCCTGAACCAGTTCTGGAATATCTTCGATCAGTGACTGGCATGTGTGCGAAAGCGTCTGCACGCCGTTCAATGCTAAAAACGGCTGGCTGTCGAGCGTCTTGACCGACAGGCCGTCCGGCTCTTCGCCACAGACAAACTGGCAATTATCCTTGATATGCCCTTTGGAACGCGCATGAGCGCAACGTGCCGAGATCGCCAGCGGAATGCGTCCGAAAGCAAATACCTCAAATGCAATATCCGGTGCACCTTTGATAATTTCGCGAATAGATTCCATTGGAAGTTCGGGAGGCAGACAAATCGATTGCGCACCGCGTGCTGCAAGAACTTTGGCAGTTGCCGAATTATAGACATTGACCAATGGCCCGATAAGATGCGGCTTGCCTTCTAACAGACCCAGTGCCGAAAGATCGTTGGCCTCGACCGGATAGGGCGAGTCTGCTGCTGTTTCGCGCACATGTTTTGCTTCGCGTTCTAGCATGACCAATGCGAGCGAGCCTAGGCTGATCTTTTTGCCAGCATTTTGCAGCCGTTCAACAACTTCTTCCATATAGGGATCAATGAAATGAAAGCGCTTGGAACAGACGATTTCACCGACAGTTACATGTTCAATTGGGGCTTCGTCGGCAATACGGAAATAGAAATCGCGCCATTTTGGTCCGTCCCACAAAAACAGAACTGGCCCCATGCTGAGGTCGGGAATGATACTAGGGGTGGGGCGTAAATCTGACATGATTATCTCCAGCGCTTTTCGTAAGCGCCTGATGTGGTCTGTTGACCTTCGCTTAAAGTTCGAAGCCGCGACAGCAGCGCAGCACGACGCTGCGGCTCTGCTGTCAAAGTCTGACGCAATGTCGAAACAACTTCTGCGACATAGGCCTTGCCGCGCTGGCGACCCTCGATTTTAAGTGCCGAAACGCCTGCGGCGCGCAGTTCATCAATGTGGTTCATCACATCAAGTGACACCGGATCTTCGAAAGCATAGCCTTCTTCGTCGCCAATATTGAAGCGCCCCTTGCAAAGCGTCGGGTAGCCTGCGGCTTCGCCTGCCGGAAAGCGGTTGATCGTGTAGTCGCCAAGTTCCGACACAAGCTCCGAGCCGTCATTGCGATAGCGGACATGGCTCGCAGGCGAACAGACGCCATTCATATTCGGCGATTTTCCGGTGGCATAGGATGAGAGTGAACAGCGGCCCTCGGCCATGACACAAAGACCGCCAAATACGAAAACTTCCATTTCGCAAGCGATCTTTTTGCCAAGTTTCGCAATGTCAGGAATAGTCAGAACACGCGGTAGCACCACGCGTTTTGCTTTGAACGCATCAATGAGAAAACGTACTGCATCGGCATTGGATGCGGATGCCTGCACAGACACATGAAGCCGCTGCTCGGGGTGACGTTCGGCAGTATAGGCCATCAAGCCGAAATCAGCGAGAATGACCGCGTCGGCACCAAGTGCTGCTGCATCATCGACCGCCGAATACCAAATATGTTCGTCGCCAGCGCGCATGAAGGTGTTGATGGCGACGAAAACCTGCGTGCGACGCGCATGGGCGAAGCTTATCGCCTCTTTTAATTCTGCGCGGCTGAAATTAAGGCCGGGAAAATTGCGTGCATTGGTTTCATCGCGAAAGCCGCAATAAACTGCATCGGCACCCGCCTGAACTGCTTCACGCAATGCCGCAGGCGTGCCCGCCGGGCATATCAGTTCCATTTGCGTTCTCCCTCGGCCGGGGTTTCGGCACTCAATGCCTTTTCACGGATATAGCTTGCGATGCTCCGCACGATCGGTGCGAATGGGCCTGCACCCTTGCCAAGATCGGAGGGCAAATCGACATCGCAATCATCAAGCGCATTGCGTAGCGCAAGCATGGCTTCCATATCGCCGGTGACCGTGATGTCACGCGAGAAGAACAGTGCGTCGCCATCAAGCTTGCCCTCAAGCAAAGCGAGCAGCATTACCAGCGGACCATCAATCGCAGCATCTGTTACGACTTGCGCACCCTTGCGAAAGACAGAAATTGCAGGGCGGGAAGGCTCCACAACAAACATGAATGGTAGGTCTGAAGGGCTGAAACCAAAACGCTTATCGACATATTCGCCGAGCCGCTCAAACAGACCGGGATGCTCCCGTATAACCTGAAGAAACACACGTGAAAAAAGCGGGGTCAGCAGAAATGGCGGAACGAGCCGGGCAGGAGCAGCCACAGCTGACGGTATTTTCATCATTACTCAGCTCCCGTTTAAAGCGCTTCCTGTTCTGATTAAATCAGTAGAAGCGCCCTAAATATTTGTTTTACTGCGCATCTTGTTCCCAAAACAGCTTCACCGTTTTCGGGATGCGCTCAAAGATGAAAGATGATTAGTCGATTCAGCGCGTCGGCAGTTTGATTAAGATCAAAGACGGCGAAACAATTCGGTACTCAAACAGGAGGGATGAAAAAGTCTCCTGTTTTGCCGCCTAATTACGCCTGTTTGCAGAGTTTCATGCGTGAGCTTGAAAAGCGCGGCGATCTTGTTCGCATCACGCGCCCGATTTCCCTTGTTCACGAAGTGACGGAAATTCATAAGCGCGTACTTCATACGGATGGTCCGGCGTTGCTTTTCGAAAAGCCGGTTGATGCGGATGGCAATGTGCAGTCTGTGCCGTTGCTTGCTAATCTTTTTGGCGCAGAGCGGCGCATTGCCTGGGGTTTGGGGCGTGAGGTTGAGGAGCTGCCTGCTTTGGCCGATATGCTTGCAGAATTGCGGGCGCCAAAGCCACCGCGTTCCGCCAAGGAAATCTGGAGCAAGCTGCCGATTGCAAGGGCAGCACTTGCAATGCGTCCGCGCAAAGTTAGCCGCGCGCCCGTCCATGAAACAGTGATGACGGGCGACGAAATTGATCTTGGAAAACTGCCGATCCAGTGGTGCTGGCCCGGAGAGCCTGCGCCGCTTGTGACATGGCCGCTGGTTATTACCTGTGCGCCCGATGATCCGTCTGATGTCAATGTCGGCATCTATCGGATGCAGAAACTGGGGCATGACCGCCTGATCATGCGCTGGCTTGCGCATCGCGGCGGC
The DNA here is from genome assembly GCF_002252445.1 of Brucella thiophenivorans. GTDB lineage: Bacteria > Pseudomonadota > Alphaproteobacteria > Rhizobiales > Rhizobiaceae > Brucella > Brucella thiophenivorans. The sequence goes on along the minus strand of NZ_NNRJ01000051.1, from coordinate 549,025 downwards.
GCGCGTCACCATCGTATGTGGCAAAAGCGCGGATTGGATATGCCTGTGGCGGTGGCCATTGGTGTCGATCCGGCCACAATTCTAGCGGCTGTTATGCCTTTGCCCGAAGGCATGAGCGAACTTGCATTTTCCGGCCTTTTGTCGCGTCAGCGGCCTGTAATTACGGATGCGCGCACGGTGCCGTTGAGTGTTCCTGCCAATGCTGAAATCGTGCTGGAAGGCCATGTTTCCGCATCACAGACGGCACCGGAAGGCCCTTATGGCGATCATACCGGCTATTATAACAGCGTCGAAGAATTCCCGATCATGCAGTTAAGCGCGATCACCATGCGCAAAAAGCCGGTCTATCTGTCCACCTATACCGGGCGTCCCCCGGATGAGCCGTCGAAACTTGGCGAGGTGATGAATCAGCTTTTTGTGCCGGTCGTGCGCAAGCAATTTCCGGAAATTGTGGATCTCTGGTTGCCTGCGGCTGCCTGTTCCTATCGTGCCATGGTTGTTTCAATCGACAAGCGTTATCCGGGGCAGGCGCGCCGCGTGATGATGGGTCTTTGGTCGATGCTGCCACAATTCAGCTACACGAAACTCATTATCGCGGTCGATCCTGACATCAATGTGCGCAATTGGGATGATGTGCTTTGGGCGTTGTCGACGCGGTTCGATGCAAGCCGTGACCTCATTACGCTCGATCATACGCCGGTTGATTATCTTGATTTTGCCTCGCCACGCTCTGGTCTTGGCGGCAAGCTGGGACTGGACGCAACCAACAAGATCGGGCCGGAAACTGACCGCGAATGGGGCGAGGTTCTCACAATGAATGATGAGACAATCGCGCATGTTGACGCAATGTGGGACGAACTGGGGCTGGATAGGAGCGCGCGCAAATGAAGCGGATTGTTATCGGTGTATCGGGTGCGTCGGGTTCGATCATTCCGCTGAAAATTCTCGAACGCTTGGAAAAGTTGGAAAATGTCGAGACGCATCTCGTGGTCTCGGAAGCCGCCGAACGCACTTTGCGTTATGAACTTGGCCCCAACGGCTATTCGCTGCTGCACAGGCTGGCGGACAAGACCTATTCGGTTGGTGATGTGGGGGCCACGATTGCGAGCGGTTCGGTACCAACGGCTGGCATGATTGTGGCGCCTTGTTCTATGCGAACCCTTGCAGCCATCGCGCACGGCTTTAGCGATAGTCTTCTGACCCGCGCTGCTGATGTGCATCTCAAAGAACGGCGCAGGCTGGTGTTGTTAACCCGCGAAACGCCGCTGCATCTGGTTCATTTGCGCAATATGTGCACGGTGACTGAAATGGGGGCAATTGTCATGCCGCCAGTTCCTGCTTTTTATCTTCATCCGCAAAGTGTAGAAGAGATTGCAGAACAGATTGCGGCGCGCGCTATCGATCTGGTTGGCGCAGGTGTTGCTTTGGCGCAAAGCTGGAATCCTGAATCAGCATAGTTGCTGATCAGGCAGACTTACGAAGAGCGCAGACCACGTTGACGGCATCAAACCATTCGATGACGCTTGAGCTATCAGGTGAAAGTAAAACACCGCAATCGCCTGCGAAGTCTATCCAGTCGCCGGTGTATGTCTCGCGCACAACGGTCAGCACCGGAATTTGCCTTGCATAGGCGGATTCGATGACGGCGCGGAAACCTTGGCCTTCGGCTTCACCCTTGCCGAAGCGATTGAGGATGAGCATATCCGCTCCCGCGTCAAGCTCGGTAAGTAGAGAACCGGCCACATCTGCCAGCGCTCTCGGGTCAAGCCTGCAGCCGCGCGAACCTGAACCGAGCGGCTGCGAAATAATTTGGGTGATGCCTGTTCCGATCCGTTCGATGATAATCTCCCGACAGCATTCGTCTGTGTCAGGCCCGCGCCGTTGAAGAAAGCCTGCAACGTGCAGGCCCTGTTCTTCAGCGCGCTTTGCAACTTCCGCCAGAAGCGGATCAACCGGCACGTCTTTTTGTGCAAGAATTGCTGCGAGGATCGGTTGAGGCATCATGCATTCTCCTCGTCGCTCGACAGAAGATCGATGCCGGTAATATCGGCGTCGGCGGCAAGAATTGCAATATATTGCGAGACTGCCTTTGACCATGTCGACGCTTCGAGCCAGCCAGCAATGCGTTCTGATACGAAATCAAAAGGCAGCACTTCTCCGTCTACACGGTGATCAAGGCGGATGATGTGGAAGCCGAAGCGGCTTTCGATAGGTGAGCCGGTGATTTCACCCGGTGCAAGCCTCTCAAGTGCGCGCTCGAATTCCGGGACCGTGCTGCCGCGTGTAAGCTGACCGAGATTGCCGCCCTGCGCGCCCGATGGACATGCGGAATATTCGCGTGCCATAGAGCTGAAACTTGCAGGATCGGTGATCACCGATGTTGCCAGAAACGAGGCCGTTCCCCGTGCTTTTTCACGCGCTTTCTGATCGGCAGGGTCTGCCGCAATCAGGATATGGCTTGCTTGCAGCAAAGGTGAGCTGGTGAAGCGCTGCGGATTATTCTCATAAAAGCGCAAGCACTCGTCATTTGATGCAAAAGGCACGTCGACCTCCTGTTCAATTACCATACGAACCAATGCATCATCGTCGGTTTCAGCACGCCCATCGGCGTTTTTTTCCGGCTCTGGCACAATGTTGAGTTCTTTTGCACGTTGCAAAAGAAGCTCTCTTATTGCCAATGCCCGGGCACCGGCCAGCAACGCTGCGCCCGGATTTTCTGCCGGGTGGTTCTGCGCTTCATTGAGAATGTCGCTTTCGGCAATGGCAATGCCATTGACGGTAATGGCATCGAAAATCGGGCGCGGCTTTGGTGGAACGCGCGTGTCCGGTTCCTGGTAGGTGGAGTAGCTGCCCTTTGCGCCAGAATGTCCCGACGGTTGTTTGCTTTCAAAAAGTGTTGCCATTAGCTCCGCTCCGCCTGAACTCGCTTATGAGAAGGCGCTACACTGTGATTACGCTTGCGAACAACCTGATAACCGGGCCGCCAGATATAACGTACCGGCGCGCTGAGCATATGCACCAGACGCGTGAACGGGAACAGAAGCAGGATCGTCAGGCCAAGGAAAATGTGCAGCTTGAAGATCAGCGACGCATCCAGAATATAGCTCGAGGCCTGAAGATTAAAAGTAAATATGCCCTGCGCCCAGCTCATGAATTTCACCATTTCATGGCCATCAAGATGCTGGAGTGATACCGGAATAGTTGCAAGTCCGAGCAGCAACTGAATCCACAGCAGAATGATAATCAGTGTATCGGTTGGTCGCGACGAGGCACGAATACGCGGATCAAACAACCGGCGATGAACCAGAAGCGTTGCGCCAATAATCGCCATCACGCCGGCAATGCCGCCCGCAACGATTGCGAGGATTTGCTTGGCTTCATGGCTGATGCCGAGCGTGTCGAAAATCCAGATCGGTGTCAGCAGACCGACAAAATGGCCAGCAAAAATCACCAGCACGCCCAAGTGAAACAGCACCGAGCCCCACATGAGCTGCTTGCGGCGCAAAAGCTGGCTTGAGCCTGCGCGCCATGTGTAAGGTTCGCGGTCGTAACGGACAATCGACCCGAGAGTCAGAACGCTCAGCGCGATATAGGGATAAATCCCGAACAGAAATGTATTGATATAATTGGCCATCTCCATCTCCTAGATTTGGCTCGGGTTTGACGGCGCTGCCGGATTGCGGCGTGAGGCACGCACCTGCATGCGTAGCCGATCAGGACCACAGGCATTTTCACCGGCATTCTGGCTTCCGAAAGTCACGGCCTCCTCTTCCCAGATACGGTCGAGTGCTTCGAGATCATTCGGATCGTCTTCTTCCTGACGCAGCAATTCACCAACCAGCTTTTCATCTGGCTTTGCATTGCTCACGGTCGCGAGCACCGCAAAAGCATTGGAATAGATCGACCGGCGTTTGCGCAGGCGTTCACCGATTGCTGTGGTGATATGTGCTGTCTGCGTCAGCAGATCATGAATTTCTTCCGGCGAACGGGTCGAAAGGAATTCAAGGAACAACGGCAGATAATCGGGTAGTTCTTTGGCATCGATTTCGAAGCCATTGTCCTCATACATTTTCAGCAGATCAACCATCGCCTGACCACGATCGCGGCTTTCGCCATGCACATGCTCAAACAAATGCAGGGAAAGCGAACGCGTGCGGTCAAACAGGTGCACATATCGCTCCTGGGCCTCGTAAAGATCGCCTTTGCAGATGTCATCAATCAGATTGTCGAGAAGCTTGCGCATACCCGGCGACAACAGGCTGGTTTCTTCTGCAACGGCTGCTTTGAGTTCATCCTGTCCGGCGCGCACTTCCTGCGACGGATAGGAGAGCAGAAGAGATAGTATTTTCAGGACCTTGTTCATTACACTTGCTCCCTGAAAATATCGGTCGGTGTCTGGACAACCTTCTGACGTTTGGCACCAAAGAGGTCTTCCGTGGAAGAACCGCCCGAACAGCCATTGCCGAAGGTGAAGCCACACGAACCATGCAGATCATAGGCATCTTCCGTGACTTCTCGGTGCGAAGTCGGGATGACGAAACGATCTTCATAATTGGCGATTGCCATCAACTGATACATGTCTTCGATCATTCCGTTGCTCATGCCAACGCGCTCGGCAATTGCATCGTCGATAACGCCGTCGATGGTTTTGCTTCGCATATAAGCACGCATGGCCAGCATACGTTCGAGCGCAGAAATAACCGGCTCTTCCTTGCCTGCGGTCAGAAGATTGGCGAGATAGCGTACCGGAATACGCATGGAGCGAACATCCGGCAGCGGGCCATCCATGCCAAGCTTACCAGCGGCTGCGGCTGACTGGAGTGGCGAAAGTGGCGGCACGTACCAGACCATTGGCAGCGTGCGATATTCAGGATGCAGCGGGAAGGCGATCTTCCATTCCATTGCCATTTTGTAGACCGGCGAATGCTTTGCCGCTTCCAGCCATGCATCCGGCACGCCATCCTTACGCGCTTGTTCGATTACTTTCGGATCGTTTGGATCAAGGAAGATGCTCAACTGCTCTTCATAAAGATCCTGCTCATTGGCGGTCGATGCAGCTTCCGAAATCCGGTCTGCATCATAAAGAATGACGCCGAGATAGCGGATACGTCCGACGCATGTTTCCGAGCACACAGTTGGCTGGCCAACTTCGATGCGCGGATAGCAGAAAATGCACTTTTCCGACTTGCCCGAACTCCAGTTGTAATAAATCTTCTTGTATGGGCAACCAGACACGCACATGCGCCAGCCGCGGCATTTTTCCTGATCGATCAGAACAATGCCGTCATCTTCACGCTTGTAGATCGCACCTGATGGGCAGGCCGCAACGCAGGTTGGGTTGAGGCAATGCTCGCAAAGACGCGGCAGATACATCATGAAGGTGTTTTCGAACTGGCCGTAGATTTCCTTTTCCACACCTTCGAAATTGTAGTCCTTCGAGCGCCCTGCAAATTCACCACCGAGAATTTCCTCCCAGTTTGGACCCCATTCGATTTTTTCCATCCGCTGGCCGGAAATCAGCGAGCGCGGACGGGCGGTCGGCATGGTCTTGCTTTCAGGTGCGCTTTGCAAATGCGCGTAATCGAAGTCGAAAGGCTCGTAATAATCGTCGATTTCCGGCAGATCAGGATTGGCGAAAATCTTTGCAAGAATACGCCATTTCGCACCCATTTTGGGTTCGATCTTGCCGTTCTTCTTGCGGACCCAGCCGCCATTCCACTTTTTCTGGTTTTCCCATTCTTTTGGAAAGCCGATGCCGGGCTTGGTTTCAACATTGTTGAACCATGCATATTCAACACCTTCACGGCTCGTCCAGACGTTTTTACATGTCACGGAGCAGGTGTGGCAGCCGATGCACTTGTCCAGATTAAGGACCATGCCGATTTGCGCGCGGATTTTCATTCTGCTGCCTCCTTGCTGTGCGGTGTCTGCGGGTTGCTTTCTTCGAGCGGACCTTCCATCCAGTCGACGTTTTCCAGCTTGCGCACCACGACGAATTCATCGCGGTTTGCTCCAACAGTTCCGTAATAATTGAAGCCATAAGACTGATGAGCGTAGCCGCCGATCATGTGGGTTGGCTTGGTGATGATACGCGTGACCGAGTTATGAATGCCGCCGCGCTGCCCCGTCAGAGGCGATCCCGGCACGTTAATGATCTTCTCCTGTGCGTGATACATGAAGATCGTGCCGTCTTTGATGCGCTGCGAAACAACGGCACGCGCGATGATCGCACCATTGGCGTTATAGACTTCGACCCAGTCATTATCGATCAGGCCAGCCCGCTTGGCGTCGGGTTCGGAAATCCACACAACAGGACCACCACGGTTGAGCGTGAGCATCAACAGATTGTCCGAATAGGTCGAGTGGATGCCCCATTTCTGGTGCGGCGTAATGAAGTTGAGCACCAGATGCGGCTTGCCGTCTGCCTTTTCACGAATGGCCGGATTGACGGTCTTGGTGTCGATTGGAGGACGATAGACGCAGAAGCCTTCACCGAAAGCGCGCATCCACAGATGATCCTGATAAAGCTGCTGACGGCCTGTCAGCGTGCGCCATGGGATCAGTTCATGCACATTGGTGTAACCGGCATTGTAGCAGACACTTTCCGATTCAAGACCCGACCATGTCGGCGAAGAGATGATCTTGCGCGGCTGCGCAACCACATCGCGGAAGCGGATTTTCTCGTCTTCCTTAGGGATTGCCAGATGGCTGTGATCGCGGCCGGTAAATTTCGACAGCGCTTCCCATGCTTTTACGGCCACTTCACCATTGGTTTCAGGTGCGAGCGACAGAATGACTTCTGTTGCATCAATGTCCGTCATGATGCGCGGACGTCCTTCAGATGCACCTGGTTCCGTCACCCTGCCGTTCAGTTTGCCGAGCAGTTCGACTTCATGATCGGTGTTCCAGCCGATACCCTTGCCGCCATTGCCGAGCTTTTCCAGAAGAGGCCCAACAGAGGTATAGCGCTTGTAAAGGTTCGGATAATCGCGCTCAACCACAACCACTGTCGGCATGGTCTTGCCGGGGATTGGTTCGACCTCACCCTTTTTCCAGTCCTTCACATCGAAAGGCTGCGAAAGTTCGCCTGCGGTATCATGCAGAGTTGGAACGAGAACGATGTCTTTCTCAACGCCCAGCACTTCCGGTGCAACATCCGAGAATTTCTTGGCAATGCCCTTGAAAATGTCCCAGTCGCTGCGTGCTTCCCATGCAGGATCAGCCGCACTTGAGAGCGGGTGAATGAATGGATGCATGTCAGACGTGTTGAGATCGTTTTTCTCATACCAGGTGGCAGTTGGCAGAACGATGTCGGAATAAACGCAGGTCGTGGACATGCGGAAATCGAGCGTCACCAACAGGTCAAGCTTTCCTTCCGGCGCTTCATCGTGCCAGACGGCTTCCTGCGATTCCTGTGCGCCTTCCTGACCAAGATCCTTGCCCAAAAGACCGTTCGAGGTTCCAAGCAGGTGTTTTAGGAAGTATTCATGTCCCTTGCCGGAAGAGCCAAGCAGATTGGAGCGCCAGACAAACATGTTGCGCGGCCAGTTTGCTTCATTGTCCGGGTCTTCACAGGACATGCTAAGCGTGCCGGATTTTAGTGCTTCGGCAACGAAATCCTTGGCATCTTTGCCCGATGCAGCAGCCTGCTTTGCAACGTCTAGCGGATTGGTCTGCAATTGTGGTGCAGATGGCAGCCAACCCATGCGTTCGGCACGGATATTATAATCGTGCAGTGTTCCGCCCCATGCACCTTCCGGTGCTGTGGGCGAGAGAATGTCATCGACTTTCACCGTCTCATAGCGCCACTGGTCTGTGTGCGCATAGAAGAACGACGTCGAGTTCATGTGGCGCGGCGGGCGGCTCCAGTCGAGCGCGAATGCAAGCGCTGTCCAGCCCGTCTGTGGACGCAGCTTTTCCTGTCCGACATAGTGGCTCCAGCCGCCGCCCGACTGGCCGATACAACCGCACATCACCAGCATATTGATGATACCGCGATAGCTCATATCCATGTGATACCAGTGATTGAGACCGGCACCGAGAATGACCATGGAACGGCCATTGGTCTTTTCCGCGTTATACGCAAATTCGCGGGCAACCGCGATGATCTGATCACGTGGAACGCCGGTGATCTTTTCTGCCCATGCGGGTGTGTAAGGCAGCCCTTCTTCGAAAGATTTGGCTGAATTCTTGTCGTCCAGGCCACGATCAAGACCGTAATTGGCGGCGAAAAGATCAAAGACAGTAGCGATCATCGCATCGCCATCCGCAAGCTTTACCTTGCGGGCCGGGACCTTGCGTACCAGCACGCTTTCGTGGTCGGTGCCTTCGAAATAATCGTGTTCGCGATTGCCGAAATATGGGAAGCCCACATCGGCGATGGCATCATGTTCGCCCTTGTCGATAAAGCTCTTGGCTAGATCGACTGCGTCGCCTTTGCCGTCCTTTTCTTCAAGGTTCCATTTGCCGTCTTCGCCCCAGCGATAGCCGATCGAGCCGCTTGGTGCGACATAGGCACCGGACTTCTTGTCGAATGCGACTGTCTTCCAATCCGGGTTGTTGCTTTCGCCAAGGGTGTCGACAAAATCGGATGCGCGGATGAAGCGGTCAGGTACATAATGACCGTCTTTTTTGCTCAGACGCACCAGCATCGGGAAGTCGGTATATTTGCGGCAATAATCCTCGAAATATTCGACCTGACGATCAAGATGGAACTCGCGCAGAATGACGTGGCCAATAGCCATAGCAAGGGCCGCGTCTGTACCCTGTTTAGGATGCAGCCAAAGGTCGGAGAATTTTGCGGCTTCCGAATAATCAGGCGAAACCACGACTGATTTTGCGCCCTTATAGCGGGCTTCGGTGTAAAAATGCGCATCCGGTGTGCGGGTCTGCGGGACGTTCGAGCCCCAGAGCATCAGGAAGCCCGCATTATACCAATCAGCTGATTCTGGAACGTCTGTCTGCTCGCCCCAAGTCATGGGCGAAGCGGGTGGCAGATCGCAATACCAGTCATAAAATGACATGCACACGCCGCCAAGCAGCGACAGATAGCGCGAGCCTGCTGCATAAGACACCATGGACATTGCAGGAATTGGCGAGAAGCCAACCACGCGGTCCGGGCCATAGGTCTTGGCGGTGTAAGCATTGGCGGCTGCAATGATTTCGGTGACCTCGTCCCAGGTCGCACGAACAAAGCCGCCGAGGCCGCGAACCTTCATATAATCGGAACGCTTGGCCGGGTCTTGTTGGATCGCTGCCCATGCGGCGACCGGCGTTTTAAGCGCGCGTTCCTTGCGCCAGTGCTTCATGAGGCGCGAGCGTATCAGCGGATACTTTACGCGGTTGGCCGAATAAACATACCAGCTATAGCTTGCACCGCGCGGGCAACCGCGTGGCTCATGATTTGGCAGATCAGGCCGCGTGCGCGGATAATCGGTCTGCTGGGTTTCCCATGTGATGATGCCACCCTTCACATAGACTTTCCACGAGCAGGAGCCGGTACAGTTTACACCATGTGTCGAGCGGACGACTTTGTCATGCTGCCAGCGCTTGCGATAGGCATCTTCCCAGTCACGGTTTTCAACCGTGGTAACACCGTGCCCTTCGGAGAAGGTGCCGACATTCTTTCTGGCAAGAAAGTTCAATCGGTCGAGGAGTAGACTCATAATTTTGTCCTCTCAATACTTTTATTAATTAGGCGGCAGCAGGCGCTGATTTGCGATTGCGCTCGACGTCGTAAAGCACGCCGCCTTTTCGGGTATAAATTGCCCAGGTGATAATCAGGCAGGTGACGTAGAAGATCAGGAAGGCCCAGAGAGCGGCTTCCGGCCCGCCGGTCATGCTGATCGAGGTGCCGTAGCCCTTCGGAATGAAGAAGGCACCGAAAGCTGCGATTGCGGAGGTGAAGCCGGTGATGGCAGCAGATTCCTTGCCTGCTTCCAGACGACGCTGTTCGACCGTTGCCTTCGGCATCAGGCGGTCCATCTCTTTCGACATGATCGCAGGGATCATCTGGAAGGTGGACGCATTGCCAATGCCGGTTGCAAAGAACAGCAGAACGAAGGATGCGAAGAAGCCGGTAAATGCATGCGGCTGGTCTTTGATGCCGACGAACCAGAGCACACCGCTCACACCGATCATCATGAGAACAAAGGCCCAGATCGTCACACGTCCGCCACCATATTTATCGGCCAGCCAGCCGGAGCCGGAGCGGGATAATGCGCCGACAAGTGGTCCTAAGAAGGCGTAATGCAGCGCATTGACTTCCGGAAACAGAATGTTGGTGAGCAGTGGGAATCCAGCCGAATAGCCGATGAAGGAGCCGAATGTACCGGTATAGAGCCAGCACATAATCCAGTTATGCTTGCGGCGGAAAATGATTGCCTGATCGGCAAAGGATGCTTTCGCCGATGCAATATCATTCATGCCGAACCAGTTGGCAAAGGCAGTGATGATAATAAAGGGCACGAAGAAGAAGCCAGCATTCTGCAACCACATCGGCGCATTGCCAGCCTCGGTGGCTACAATTGCGGGGTCGCCGCCAAGCTTGCCGAAGATGCCAGCTGTGATGACCAGCGGCACAACGAACTGCACGACGCTGACGCCAAGATTGCCAAGACCTGCATTGAGTGCGGCTGCATTGCCCTTTTCTGCCTTCGGGAAGAAGAAGGAAATATTGGACATGGACGAGGCGAAGTTGCCGCCACCAAAGCCGCAGAACAGAGCCAGCAGAAGGAACACGAAGTAAGGCGTATCAGGGTGCTGAACGGCATAGCCGATACCGATTGCTGGAATGACCAGCGACCATGTGGTCAGTGTTGTCCAGAGGCGACCGCCGAAGATCGGCACCATGAATGAATAGAAGATACGCAGTGTCGCACCCGAAATGCCGGGGAGGGCCGCCAGCCAGAAAAGCTGATCTGTGGTGAACTGGAAGCCAACCAAAGGCAGCTTTGCTACGACGACTGACCATACCTGCCAGATTGCGAAGGACAACAGCAGGGCAGGGATGGAAAGCCAGAGATTGCGCTTGGCAATGCGTCTGCCTTTCTGGTCCCAGAAGGTCTTGTCTTCCGGTTCCCATTCGGTCAGCACAGCGTCGCTTTCGCGAGCTGGCTTGAGTTCGAGCTTTTTCAGCCCCTGTAGTTCAGCGAAGGCTGGAAGCTCTTCCGTTTCCTTGCCCTGAGCAGCACGTTCCATCTGACGGATCGAAACATGCATCCATGCAAAGGATACAGCAACGATTACGAACAACAGCATGAAGCAGCTTGTCCAGAGGCCGGTGAGGTCGAGCAAGACCCCGAACAGGATTGGCAGGATGAAGCCGCCAAGACCGCCGATCATACCGACGAGACCGCCGACTGCGCCGACATTGCCAGGGTAATAGACCGGAATATGCTTGAAGACGGCAGCCTTGCCCAAAGCCATGAAGAAGCCAAGGATGAACACCGTTATAGTAAAGCCGACCACACCCATTTCAGCGGTAAAACGCAGCGGGCCATTATCGCTCTGAATAATATATTCGGTCGGCGGATAAGACAGAATGAAGGTTGCAACCAATCCGACAAGGAAGGTCCAGTACATGACTTTGCGTGCGCCATAGACATCGGACAAATGTCCGCCATAGGCACGAAACAAGCTGGCTGGGATTGAGAAACAAGCAGCGATCATACCGGCATAGCGAATATCAACGCCATAAACATGGATCAGATATTGCGGCAGCCACAGCGCAAGTGCCACGAAGGCACCGAAAACGAAGAAATAATAAAGAGAGAAACGCCAGACCTGAATGTTTTTAAGCGGTTCAAGTTCCAGAAGGGTACTTGCTGGCTTTTCGCCCTTGCGTTTGCGTTCAAGCTGGACAGGATCGTCGCTGGTTGTGAAGTAAAAAGCCAGCGCCATGATGACCATTGCGGCAGCCCAGATTTCGGCAACCGCATGCCAGCCGAAAGCAACCATGACCATTGGAGCGAAGAATTTCGTAACTGCTGAGCCAACATTGCCAGCGCCGAAAATGCCCAGTACTGTGCCCTGCTTTTCTGGTGGATACCAGCGTGAGACGTAGGCGACACCAACGGAGAACGAGCCGCCTGCAACACCAACACCTAAAGCTGCAATCAGCATTTGCGGATAAGTTGTTGCGTATGTCAGGAAGTAGGTTGCCACCGCTGACACGAGCATGGTCAGCGTAAAAATTGCTCGCCCACCGTAACGATCCGCCCATATTCCCAAAATAACGCGGATCAGTGAGCCGGTCAGAATGGGCGTGCCGACCAACAAGCCAAACTGGGTTTCACTCAAGCCCAGTTCCGTCCGGATCTGTATGCCGATGATTGCAAATATGGTCCAGACGGCAAAGCAGGTCGTGAAAGCGACGGTGCTCATCGTTAGTGCTGTCGTCTGTTTCCGGTGGGTGTCTCCCGCGGCGTGTGGCATAGCGTACTCCGACTTGAATACCGTGAAAGGTTTCGCTTGCACTTATGCGACGTCAGTCAGGTGAATACATTGATCGAGATCAATGGCATTCGATTCTTAAAGAATATTCCCATGTATTATCATTGTAATGTGACAAATAGATTTAGTTAATGTCAAGTATTGACTGAATACGCTTGTGCAATTGATATTTATCAAGTATAATAAACTAGAAAATAAAACTTGATATTATGGGTATGGTTTAATGCGGAAAGAAGATATTGATGCGCTGCGCAACCTTCCCCTGTTTGCCGGTGTGGACGAAAAGACGTTTGAGCGCATCATAAGTCCCAGCTTCATGCAGTCATTCCCCCCGAAAACCATTCTGTTGAAGGAAAATGAACGCGCAGATTTTCTCTATGTGATCCTCGACGGCTTGGTATTGATGTCGGCCAAATCAAACGAGGGCGAGACTGCGCTAGAAATTCTGGGTGCCGTTGATGTTTTCATTCTGGCGGCGGTGTTGAATGATGATGTTTGTCTGCAAACGGCGCAAACACTTGTTGCGACGCGTGTTTTGATGGTTCCTGCAGCGCTGGTGCGTGATCTGATGAGTGAAGACAGCGGATTTATGCGTGCTATTGTTTTTGAAACGGCACGTGCCTATCGACGTCTGGTCAAGGAGTTGAAGACGCAAAAACTCAGAAGCAGCGTTCAGCGTCTGGCCAACTGGATATTAAAAGAATCCCTTACCAGCACTGATCCTGAAGTCGTGATTATCCCGTTTGAAAAGCGGATTTTGGCCGCCTATCTCGGAATGACACCGGAAAATCTCTCAAGGAGCTTTGCAAATCTGGTATCGCACGGTGTGAGCGTTGAGGCATCATCCGTGAGAATTATCAATCATGAAAAGCTGCTTCGGTTCGCATCACCCTCGCATTTGATTGATAGCGAAGAGCCGACGGGACAAACGGCCCGATAAGGAAAGCCATTCGTCAAAAACAGCGCATGCTTCAAAAAATCTTAGAATATAAACTTATGACACTTCAGCCGCATAAGCACTCAGCTTTTTCCTTCCGGAAACTTGAAGATCGTTACTTTTCGTTCCGTTCTAACCAGGCAGAATATGCGATTAGAACAAGCCATGCCGTTGATATTGTAGTGATGAACATACCCATCATTTATCCTCTTCGTCGGATAAACTATGTGATCGGCAAAAGGTTCACGCTCTTTAAAAAAAAGCCCCGGCAGCACAAGCTAATCCGGGGTTGGGCTGGTTTGGTTGACGCCTCACCTTACTCCAAACAATCTTTGCTCAGTATTTTGAAAACAAAGCGAATTACGTTCCGAAAAAATAGCCTAGTAGTAAGCTATTCACTCATGATTAGCGGACTTCAAGAACATCTCCCGTGCGACCGTCTACAACGACCCTCATATCATCGTCCTGACGGCTGATCCCGCGAATGACATATACACCTCGGCGGCGCTGTACGCTTTCGACTTCATCCATACCTTCATCGCGCGCAATCCTGACAGCCCGACGTTCACTTATTCCTCCGCGATCTTGTCTTCTGTCACGCTCAACCTGGCGGTTTCCGTCTGGATTTACCTGAATTCCGTTCGGGCCGATCTCAATGCTTTGTGCGTGGCTTGGGGCGGTAAAAGCCAAAGCTGACAAGACTACTGCGGCAACTGCCGAAAACTTGTACATGGCGCTATCCATTCTCGATTGTATTCACAACTGCTAAAATAAACGTATCTAAACCAGCCAGGTTCCGGCTTTGATAGTCAACTCTCTTAACAGTATGAATATCATGTGAGCGCCATGGATATTCTGGGGAGATAATGGCGCTGAAGCAGGGCCATTAAAGGTGCGCAAAGCGAACAAACTGCTACTAGCACCCTGAGCGTGGCAAAACACCGTTATAAATAATAAAAGCGTTTTCAATTATTTATAAAAAAAATATGGGAAGATTGGAGGCCTCACCCGGAATCGAACCGGGGTGCAAGGATTTGCAGTCCTCTGCGTAACCACTCCGCCATGAGGCCATCCGTAGAGTTCTGTCAAATCAGTCAGCGCTCTCTTGAGGTGTTCCAATATTGATAGAGACGCACTTCGTCAAGCGCTTAGCGGTGATTGATTTGTTTTTCTCCAAAGCTGTTTTTATCGAACTGTCGCAATTCGCATTAGTCGTTGGGATCGCGATCTGATGGTGTTTGCGGTCGAGCGAGATTGCCTTTGGAAAAAGTATAGCCGGTTTCCACAGCACTATTGCCAAACTTGTTGCGCAAGCGGTCAATCGCGCCTTCCGCAACCGCACGTTTGGTGGCTTGCGTATCAACGAGATCAGGTGGATCGGCGCGGTCGTCCGCCGAAAGTTCGCCAACGCCTATTCCAAGCAGTCTGAATTTCGTTCCGTCCAGCTCTTTTTCGAGAAGCTGAACACCGGTGCGAAAAATACGGTCGGCAAGTTGTGTCGGGTCAGCCAATTGCCGATTTCGCGTTCGCAGTTTGAAGTCCTGTGTCTTCAGTTTGAGAACGACTGTGCGCCCGGCAATCTCGCCTGCCTTCAGGCGTCGTGACACCTTTTCCGAAAGTGCGCGCAGCACAGGCACCAGATCGCTAGCTTGCGATAAGTCTTGGTTGAAAGTGGTTTCTGCCGAAACGCTTTTCATATCGTGTTCAGGTTCAACCTTGCGGCTATCCTGTCCGCGTGAAAGCCTGAAAAGCCGCTGGCCCATGGTGCCATAGGCTTTCATGAGTGCGCTTTCGTCCATGGTCTGGAGCTGGCCGATGGTGCGAATGCCGTCGCTTTCCAGCTTGGCATTGAAGGATTTTCCAACGCCCCAGATCATACTGGTCGGCTTGTCGCGTAGAAAATCTAGTGCTTCGGCTTCACCGATGACGGAAAAGCCACGCGGCTTTTCAAGGTCGGATGCAACTTTCGCCAAATATTTGCAATAGGAAAGCCCGACCGAGATGCTGATGCCGATCTCTTCTTCAACACGCTTGGCAAAGCGCGCCAGTACGATTGCTGCGGGCGCACGGTGCAGTCTTTCCGTACCAGCGAGATCAAGAAAAGCTTCATCGATGGATATGGGTTCGACGAGCGGGGTCAGCTCATGCATCAATTGGCGGACTTCGCGCCCAACGCGGGCATATTTTTCCATATTGGGTTTGACGACAACCGCTTGAGGGCAGGCTTCCAGCGCTTTGAACATCGGCATGGCAGAACGCACGCCATGAATGCGCGCGATATAGCAGGCGGTGGCAACAACACCGCGTGTGCCACCGCCAATGATGACCGGCTTGTCCCGAATATCGGGATTATCGCGCTTTTCCACAGAAGCATAAAACGCATCGCAATCCACATGGGCGAGCGAGAGTTTGTAAAGCTCGCTATGCCTCACCAGACGCGGACTACCACAGCTACGGCAACGCCGCGCAGACTCAAGCTTTTGCTGCGATAAGCAATCGCGGCAGAAGCCTTGTTCTGGACTGTTGGCTGCAATTGGTTCGGTCATGGCCGTGTGCGATTTGATGAACATAAAAGGAACATCGTTTTATAGCATTAAATCGAGATAATGCCATCGCCTCTCGATGCCCTGTCAGCTCTGCACTTGACATTGGCAAGGATATCACCAAGTTTAGTGTTATGAACAACCGTTTTGCTTCCATACTCCATCGGTTTCAACCGATCATGGGATAGCTACCCTCGAGTCCTGCTTAGCGCAGAGGATTCCGGGGGACGGTTTGCCGCTTGCCTTCAAGCGGAATTGCTAAAAGCGCTCTCTTTAAAAATTCAATCAGTTGCTCCGGGCCAGTTTAGTGACGGAGGACAATTATCATTAGACAGCAGTGAGCTATCGTCATGAGTGCAAAGAATCGCAAGAAGCCAAAGATCGTCGTCAGCGACATCGATCACGAACGGCTGACAATTCTGGCCGGTAACGTCTCCGAAAAACTGGAGGAAGTCGCCGAGGAATTGTTGCAGGAACTAGACCGCGCCAAGGTGGTGCCGCAAAAAAAAATGCCGGCAGACGTCGTTCACATGGGTTCGACGGTGGAGTTTCGCTCCAACGATGGCCACGAGCGCAAAGTGACGCTGGTTTATCCAGGTGAGGCAGATATTGCACAGGGTAAAATCTCGATCCTGACGCCAATTGGCACGGCACTGATTGGCCTTACGCCGGGGCAGTCCATGTCGTGGGTTGCGCGAGATGGCAAGACCCATGAGCTGAATGTTCTGAGCGTGTCACAGGCTGAATCCGCAAGCGTCTGATTGTTTTAGCATGCGGTAAAAACGATAAAGCCCTGCATCTGCAGGGCTTTTTTATTACAAATGATGGTTTGGCCCGCCGGGAAGAAGTGCCGCTGCTTTTTCAATAGTAGCAGGATCGCGTCCGGTTTCCTGACAGAATCGCATCAATGTCGGTTCGTGGCCAAGATAAAATTGCAGGACGCCAGCCAAAAAGCCCGGTTCCTGTGCTGCTGAGCGGATTGAGGAAGCCTCAATGCCGGTCAAAGCGAGAAAACGTGGCATCAGTTCCGCGTCTTGTGCAAGCCATACCAGTGCTTCAACTGCAATGTTTTCTGCATCCGTTTGGCTCATGAGCGTCTTCATGGGCTTCTCCGTTCTTCGAATATGCCTGCTTTTAGCCCCCGGACTGAGCGGGTTCAATGTAAGATGGAAGGAATATTTGCCTTTCGTCAATGAAATGCGCTTAAACTGATGAAATCCATAGGGGTGTAATGGGCAGATCAACCTGTCTTGCAACGGATAAGAATTAGGCCAGGAAATATTCGATGACGAAAACTGTGATGATCGTCGAGGACAACGAACTCAATATGAAGTTGTTTCGCGATCTTATCGAATCCAGCGGATATGAAACCATCAGGACCAGAAATGGTCTTGAGGCGCTTGATCTTGCTCGCGAACACCGCCCCGATCTCATTTTGATGGATATTCAGCTTCCCGAAGTTTCGGGTCTGGAAGTCACCAAATGGCTCAAGGATGATGAGGAACTCAAGCATATTCCAGTGATTGCGGTCACGGCATTTGCGATGAAGGGTGATGAGGAACGCATCCGGCAGGGCGGTTGCGAAGCCTATATATCAAAGCCAATTTCGGTTCCGCGTTTTATCGAAACCATCAAATCTTATCTGGGAGACGCTTAGAGCGCATCCCGAAAAGTGTGAAGCGGTTTTCGGGTAAGATGCGCGTAAAAAATGTTTGAGATGCACCCTTCATTATCGGGGCACGTACGGGGCGAGAACTGGGGGCAGGGCATTATGACAGCAAGAATTCTCGTCGTTGACGCTGAGGAAGCGCACGTAAAGCTGCTCGAAGCTTTGCTATTGAGCGAATATTATGAGGTTGTGACGGCCAACAACGGTGCGGAAGCTGTTGAAATCTGCCTTGGCGGACAGATTGATGTGGTCATCCTCGATGTTTTGATACCCACCATCGATGGTTTTGAAGTGTGTCGTCGTTTGAAGGACGACCCACGAACAACCAATATTCCTGTCATAATCCTGACCGCGCTGGATAGCGCAGAAGACCGGATCAAGGGGCTTGAGGCAGGAGCGGACGACTTCATGTCCAAGCCGGTCAAGGATTTGCAGCTTCTTTCGCGTGTGAAGAGCCTCGCCCGGCTTAAAATGGTATCCGACGAGTTGTTTCAGCGTACCGGCACTGTGGCCGATACAGAAGTGGAAGCTCTGCTGGCAACGAAGCTTTCCGGTCGGTTCGGAGGCGGCGATGATGCCGCTCGTATTCTGGTGGTCGATGAGAATGAACTGGCCGCGGCACGGCTGCGCCTGATTCTTGGCGAAGAGTATTTTGTCGATGTTGCGCATGATGCTAATGACGCTCTCATCAAGGCCATTGAGAACGACTATGACAGCATCGTCATTTCGGCAGATTTTACTCATTACGACCCATTGCGGCTTTGCTCCCAAATGCGCACGATTGAGCGTACGCGGCTGGTTCCGATCATCTTGATTGTCAATGAAGATGAAGGTTCGCTGGTGGTGCGTGCGCTTGAGTTAGGCGTGAATGATTATGTAATGCGACCGCTGGAGAAGCTTGAGCTTTATGCGCGGCTTCGCACGCAGATCAAACGCAAGTGTTATAACGATTTGCTGCGCCAGAGCCTGAGCCGCACAATCACCATGGCGGTGACAGACAGCCTCACTGGGCTGCATAACCGCCGCTATCTCGATACGCATATGCCGGTGCTTATATCGCGCGCTAAGGGGCGCGAGCGCCCGTTATCGGTCATCATGGTCGACTTCGATCATTTCAAGCGCGTCAATGACAAATACGGACATGATGGCGGCGACGATGTGCTGCGCGAATTTTCGGCGCGGCTGCGCACACAGATTCGCGGTATGGATGTTATGTGCCGTTATGGCGGCGAAGAGTTCGCCATCGTGCTTCCGGATACTGATCTTGCGGCGGCTTCGGCTGTCGCAGAGCGTATTCGTGATGCAGTTTCTGCACAGCCATTCCTGATCGCCCGTGGCGCTCAAAAGATCGATATGACGATCAGCATCGGTATTGCAGCCTTGCGGCTGATGGGGGGCGATAGTGTTGAAGCACTTTTTGCGCGCACCGATGCAGCTCTTTATGAAGCCAAGAAAAAAGGTCGCAACCGGATTGTGCTTTCCGCGGCCTGAATGCCTTGCACAGCACCAACAAAAAAGCCGTCTCATAAGAGACGGCTTTTTGATTCCTGCCAGTTAGTCTGGCGGTGGAAACGAATTACTTAATCTTCGTTTCCTTGAAGTCGACGTGCTTGCGCGCGATCGGGTCGTACTTAGTCTTTGTCATTTTATCCGTCATCGTGCGGCTGTTCTTCTTCGTTACGTAGAAGAAACCGGTGTCAGCGGTCGACAAAAGCTTGATCTTGATGGTCGTAGCCTTGGCCATATCGAAATACCTGCTCTTTCATGATTAAACCGCTACGAGTCTCACCTATTGGTAAGAAGCGGAAATTCGGCGCGACACTACGGTTTAGCCGCGAAAAGTCAACCCCGCTTCTTCTTTTGAACGAGCCTAATCGCAGCAAAGAGTGCAAAAGCCGCAAAAAAGATACCAAGGGTGAGCGGGAATCCCTTTGGTCCCATTGCATCCATACCGACTCCAACCGCTTGCGGGCCTGCCAGCATGCCAATCGCATAGCAGAAGATGAATGCAGCATTGGCGGATGCAAGTTCGCGTCCGGTGAGCTCAGAACCGAGATGGGCAAGGCCCACGGTATATAGGCCCGCGACCACACCGCCCCACAGAAACAGCACAGCAGCCATGAGATACCAGCTATGCATCAGGTAGGGCAGGGCGATCATTCCGATAAGGCCGGTGACAGCGCAGAACAGCAGCAATTTGCGGCGGTCCGAAATCTTGTCGCTGATGATTCCCAATGGAATCTGCATCAACACATTGCCGAGGCCGATCATGGTCAACAGCAATGCAGCGTCCCCTTCGCTAAAGCCGACGCGAGCGCCAAAGACCGGGAACAGTGCGAAGCCACCAGTTTCAACCGCACCGAATACAAACACCGCCATTGTAGCCGTTGGAACAGCAAAGATGAACGGCAAGAAGGGGACGTGCTCGCCCTCTTCGAAATCTGGACTATCGCGCCATGCGATTAATACCGGAATGATGGCAATTAAAATGATTGCGAAACCGACATAGAAAGGTATGCCGCCAGCACTGCCAATTTTTGAGAACAGCCACGGCCCGAGTGCAAAACCGAGTGACAGCGACGTCGCATAGATGCCAAGCACCAAACCCCGTTTTTCAGGCGGTGCGGAAGCGTTGATCCAATATTCCGAGAGAACGAAAAGCACGGTCAGTGCGAAATGCAGGACAATTCGCAGTGCGAACCACGCCCAAAGTGGTTGGAAAAAGTGAAAACCAAGAAATGCGAAACTACCGATAAAAAGCATCAGAACGATTGCTTTGGCCACGCCAAGGCGCGCCGCAATCGGTGCGGCGAGTGGTGCTGCAACTATGGATGCGAGGCCAGCGACAGCGGTGTTGGCACCAATCAGGCTGGCTGAATAGCCTCGGCTTTCCAGTAAAACGCTCAAAAGCGGAATGCCTAGACCGATAGCGGCACCCATAGCGCTGATCGTTGCAATGGCTGCAGCAAGCGACCGCCAATGCAACTCGCCTTGTGGGTTCCCACCGTTAGGCTCCGGAGAGATAATGTCGGCAGGATGAATTTCTTTATTCATGAGGTCAGATCACTTCACGCACAAAGCGGCCATGCCGCTTGCTGTATTGCGCCACAGGTAGCGTGGCGGGCAGGTCAAACAGGTTTTCCGAGAGCAGCACTCGCGCTTCCTTCAAAATGGCTTGCGTAATACGGGCAACGTCGAGCCTGTCAACATCATCAAAGGCGACCCAATCCAAATCCTGTAATTCTCCACTCGGGACAAGTGTCGAGCTTTCAAGTCCCGGTAAGCTGTCCCGAAACGCGATGAAAAACCGCGTATCAAATCGGCGAACATTTCCTGGCGGTGTCACAGCCCGGGCGAAATAGCGCAGATCGCCAAGTGCAGGCAATACGCCACGTTCGAGGAATGCACACCAATCTCTATTATCAGGCATTATTATGTTGCCTGATGACAGTTGTTTACCAGAAAGAATTTTATCAGATGAGGGACGGGCAACCCGCAATCCCGTTTCCTCAAAGGTTTCGCGGATGGCGCAAAGCCCAAGCGCACGTGCGCGGCGTAGCGATGCGCGTGCGCCCATGCCCGAAAGCAGTTTCTGCGTGTCATCCACGCTCAATTCGCTTGCAGCAGTGATTGCGCCATCGCCTGCGTCGGCTCTGCCGCCGGGGAAAACGAATTTTCCCGGCATAAAAACCAGACTGGGGTGACGTCGGCCCATAAGAATGCGCGGCGTGGGGCCAGTGCGGTCAATTAGCAGCAAAGATGCGGCATCGCGTGGCCGCAACACTGGCTTTACTAATGCTGGTTCGGAAGGGGTGGGAGATGTCACGCCAGAACCGCTTGTTATGTGACGTCGCTATATTCGCCTTCGCCCTGACCACCAAACCCATGCATGAACAAGGCCCATTGCAACCCGATGGTAGCACCTTTGACCGGCTGCAACAGGAGCAGAGACATCACAACGATCATCGGACCCCATATTGCCATATGAGCCAGCAGCGAAAGGTTGGTGGTGGATTCCACACCCATGAAAGCGGCAACGACAATATGGCCGACTATCAGGATTGTCAGATAGGCAGGCAGATCATCGGCGCGCTGTTCGGTATAATCCTCACCGCAAACGGAGCAATGATCGACTGGCTTCACAAAAGCGCGAAACAGCTTGCCTTCGCCGCAATGGGGGCAGCGGCACTTGAAGCCTCGCCATAGCGCCTGCTTCAAATCACGGCTTGGACGTGCGGCTTTCGGGTTTTCGCCACCGAAAACCTGTACGTGATTATCTGTTGAACTGGCCTCTAACGTACTCATTTGCGACCTTTTCTTTTTGAGCGTGAAACGCCTGCTGGCTTTCCTGCGCGCCCGCGCATTCCCTTGGTTGCCTTATGATGCGAACGCGTCGACATCGGCAGGGAGTGCGGTTCCGAAACCATCTCAAAACGAAGTGCACCCGCGACAGGGAGCGCTTCCACCAGCTTCACCGTAACGCTATCGCCGAGGCGGAAGCCTTTTCCGCTTCTTTCACCAGCGAGTGCGTGGTTTGCTTCATCATACAGATAGTATTCATTGCCCAAAGTTGAAATGGGGACAAGTCCGTCTGCGCCATATGTCGCAAGAGACACGAAAAGTCCGGCTCTCGTAACGCCCGTAACACGGCCCTCATACTCGTCGCCGAGATGAGCTGCGAGGAAATGTGCAATCAGGCGGTCAACTGTTTCGCGTTCAGCCAGCATTGCGCGGCGTTCGGTTGAGGAAATAAGTGCTGCTGTTTCTACAAGCTGCGCTTCTTCGTCGGTGGTCAGGCCATCCTTGCCAAGTCCGAGCGCCTTCACCAATGCGCGATGCACGATCAGATCGGCATAACGACGGATTGGCGAGGTGAAATGGGCATACTTGTGCAAATGCAGGCCAAAATGGCCAATATTATCAGGGCTATAAATAGCTTGACTCTGCGTGCGTAACACAACCTGATTGACCAGATCCTGATGATCTGTTCCGTCAACGGCTTCAAGAATACGGTTGAACTGGCTGGGCTTGAGAGCAACGCCTTTGGCAAGATTAATTTCAAGCGTGCGCAAAAATTCACGCAAGGATTCTTGCTTGGCGAGTGCCGGTTCATCGTGAATGCGGAAAATCAGCGGTTGGCGATGCGCTTCAAGCACTTCGGCCGCTGCCACGTTGGCCTGTATCATACACTCTTCGATAAGCTTATGCGCGTCCAGACGTTCCGGCACGATAACCTTGTCGACCTTGCCATCAGCAGCCAGAATAATTTTCTTTTCCGGCAGATCAAGTTCAAGCGGTTCGCGTGCATCACGTCCGCGTTTGAGCGCTGCATAGGCAGCCCAAAGCGGCTTCAGGATGGTGTCGAGGATCGGCGCAGTCTTCTCGTCGGTTGCGCCGTCAATCGCCGCCTGTGCCTGCTGATAGGAAAGCTTAGCGTGTGAGCGCATCAGTATGCGATGGAACTTGTGCGACTTCTTATGACCGTTTGCGTCAAACACCATACGAACAGCAAGCGCTGGGCGGTCTTCCAGTTCACGCAATGAACACAGATCGTTTGAGATGCGTTCCGGCAGCATAGGCACTACGCGATCAGGGAAATAGACCGAATTGCCGCGCTTTAAGGCTTCGCGATCAAGGGCAGAGTTGGGGCGAATATATGCAGCAACATCGGCAATCGCTACGACAACGACAAAGCCGCCGAGATTTTTGGGATCGGTATCCGGTTCTGCATAAACCGCATCATCGTGGTCTTTTGCATCTGCTGGGTCGATGGTGAGCAGAGGCATTTCGCGCCAGTCTTCTCGCCCGTCAAGTGTAGCGGGCCTTGCATCCGCTGCTTCACGCAGGACTTCCTCAGGGAAGATGTGGGGAATTTCATGCTCATGAATAGCGATCATCGACAGCGCTTTTTCACTGTCTACGGAACCAACGACCTGACGTACTTTGCCAGATGGCAGACCATAGCGGCGCGACGACAGAAGTTCCACTTCGACAAGATCGCCACTTTTCGCATCTAACAGCGATTGTGGGTCAAGCTGTACTTCTGGCTGCTTGCGATTGACCGGCTCAAGCCGCCAGTCCCCATTGCTCAGTTTGCGCAAAACGCCCAGCACTGCATTGTTGTTTTGCTCAAGAACCTTGATGACACGCGCTGAGTATTCTGGGCCGTCATGCTCTTTGCTGCGGAAAATTTTCGCCAATACGCGATCGCCGACGCCCACAACTGGACCATCGGATGTTTTGTTCAAGCGTGTGCGATGAATCAGAACAACAGGCGGTTTGCCATATTCCGCCTCGTCCCAATCGACTGGGCTGGAAACGAGGCCGCCTTCTTTATCGCGACCTGTTATGATCAAACTGGCAATTGGCGGCAATGAGCCAGGACGTGACAGGCGACGGTCGCGCTTTTCCAGCAATCCCTCGTCTGCCAATTCACGCAGCAGGTCTTTAAGATAGACGCGCGCATCGCCCTTGATGTTGAAGGCTTTGGCAAGCTCACGCTTGCCTGCACGGTCCGGATTTTCCTCAATGAATTTGAGAACTTCCTGACGCGTCGGCAAATAGGCAATCGGATCAGCGGTCTTTGCCTCGTTGAGTTTTGCAGTAGCTGCACGCCGTTCGGTCCGTGCGGATCGTCCGGTATCGGGTTTGGGGAAACGGCGTGCCAATTCTTACTCCTCTGCCGGCTTCGCTTTTGCTTTGGAAGCGGCTGTTTTCTTTGCTGCTGGCTTCTTAGCGGCAGCCTTTTTCGGCGCGGCTTTCTTCTCGCCGTCTGCGGACTTAGCGGCGGACTTGCGAGCAGGGGCCTTCTTGGTTTTGGTGCTGCCAGCTTTGGCGGCAATTAAGGCGAGCGCTTCTTCCATCGTCACACTGGCTGGTTCTTTGCCCTTTGGAAGCGTGGCGTTGACCTTGCCCCAATTCACATATGGACCATAACGACCATCGCGCACGGTGATCGACCCGCCCTCGGGGTGGTCGCCAAGTGTTGCAAGTGCGGCAGGGGTTGCGCGGCCACGACCGGGGCCTTTGGATTGCTTGTCTGCAAGAACAGCAACGGCGCGATTAAGACCAACCGAAAATACCTCTTCGGCATTTTCGAGATTGGCGAAGGTGCCGTCATGGCTGACATAAGGCCCATAGCGCCCAATGCCTGCCGAAATCATCTTGCCGGTTTCAGGATGCTGTCCAACATCACGTGGCAGTGACAGAAGCGCAACTGCCTTTTCATGATCAACCGTATCAAGTGACCAACCCTTTGGCAGGCTGGCGCGCTTGGCCTCCTTGCCTTCGCCACGCTGAATATAGGGGCCAAAGCGACCGGTGCGAGCGGTGATCTCTTCCGCCGTGAACGGATCTTTGCCAAGCGACTTCGGCTCATCGGAAGCTGCCGCCTCGCCATTGCCTTCACCGCCAAGCTGACGGGTGAATTTGCATTCAGGATAGTTGGAGCAACCAACAAATGCACCATATTTGCCGAGCTTCAGCGAAAGCTGGCCGGTGCCGCAAGTCGGGCACGAGCGTGGATCGCTCCCATCGCCACGATCAGGAAACGCGAGCGGTGCAAGCTCTTCATTCAGTGCATCAAGAACATTGGTAACGCGCAACTCCTTGACGTCATCAATGGAGCCGGAGAAATCGCGCCAGAAATCGCGCAAAACGTCTTTCCACAGCAGTTTGCCATCGGAAATAAGATCAAGCTTTTCTTCCAGATCAGCGGTGAAATCGTATTCCACATAGCGTTTGAAGAAGCTTTCAAGGAACGACGTTACCAAACGACCTTTCGGGTCTGGCGTCAACTTGCGCTTGTCGATGGTGATGTATTCGCGATCGCGGAGCGTTGCGAGTGTCGCGGCATAAGTCGATGGACGGCCAATGCCTAACTCTTCCATCTTCTTGATGAGAGAAGCTTCAGAATAACGTGGCGGCGGCTCTGTCGAATGCTGTGTGGCATCGATTTTTTCGCGGCCAATTGTTTCGCCAGAACGAATTTCCGGCAGCTTTGCGCTGTCTTCGTCCTCATCTTCTTCTTCGCGATGATCGACATATGCAGCGAGGAAGCCGTCAAATTTCGTTACCGAGCCATTGGCACGCAGCATTGCCAAACGCGAACCATTCGTTGCTTCGATATCAGCTGTCGTACGCTCAATATCAGCAGCTTGCATCTGACTGGCGATGGTGCGCTTCCAGATCAGTTCGTAAAGACGCGCCTGATCTTCATCAAGATAGCGACGCACTTCTTTTGGATGACGCGAGAAATCCGTCGGGCGGATTGCTTCGTGCGCTTCCTGTGCATTCTTCGCCTTGCTGGAATAATAGCGCGGCTTTTCCGGCACATATTTCGCACCGAACGTGCCGCCAATTGCTTCACGCGCAGCTTGAATGGCTTCAGGCGCAATCTGCACACCATCGGTACGCATATAGGTGATCAGACCGGCAGTTTCGCCGCCGATATCAACGCCTTCATACAGACGCTGCGCAACCTGCATGGTGCGCGAAGCCGAAAAACCGAGCTGTCCGGATGCAGCCTGCTGCAGCGTTGAGGTGGTGAATGGAGGGCCAGGATTGCGCTTGGTTGGCTTGGCCTCAACGGCAACAGCCTTGAAACTTGCGCCTTCCAACATGGTGCGGATGGCCGTGGCCTGCTCTTCATTCTTGATGTCGAGCTTACCAAGCTTTTTTCCATCAACCGCAGTCAGACGAGCCGTAAAAGCATCGTTGCGCGGTGTTTTTAAAAGTGCAGCAACATTCCAGTATTCTTCTCGAATGAAGCGTTCGATCTCAGACTCGCGATCACAGACGAGGCGCAGCGCCACAGATTGTACACGTCCCGCAGAACGCGCACCCGGCAGCTTGCGCCAAAGCACTGGCGAAAGATTGAAGCCGACCAGATAATCGAGTGCACGCCGGGCCAGATAAGCATCGACCAACGGTTCATCGATATCGCGCGGGTTGGCGATGGCATCCAGAACGGCTTTCTTGGTGATTGCGTTGAATGCGACGCGCTTGACGGTTTTACCCTTGAGCACCTTCTTTTGGTTCAGAACTTCCAGCACATGCCACGAAATGGCTTCGCCTTCGCGATCAGGGTCGGTTGCGAGAAACAATGCATCGCTGTCTTTCAGAGCTTTGACAATATCTGCCAGACGCTTGGAAGAATTGCTGTCAACTTCCCATGACATGGCAAAATCTTCATCAGGACGAACGGAGCCATCCTTAGCTGGCAGATCTCGCACATGACCAAACGAGGCCAGAACTGTATAGTTCGAGCCAAGATATTTATTGATGGTTTTAGCCTTTGCAGGCGATTCGACAACGACCACGTTCATTATAACTGCCCAGATTCGCAATGATTACGGGAAAGATGTCCCTCTATCGCGTTCAAATATTTGCCTTTCACATGAACAGCGGTTTGCGTTTGGTCAAGAGCACGGAGCGAAAAATCGACAAATACAACTAAAGATTGCTGTTGTTAATTATAAACCACATGGTAGTATTTGGCTGAGTTATATCCAATGGGCTTGGGGCATCGACGCTAAAAAATTATAGTTAGTTTTTGTAAAGCACGATCTATCGATTCAAAAAATTGAGCGCCCTTTGTGCGTTCGAAAGAGTGCACGGCGTCTCATGGCCAGAAGGGTGACTTTCAGACGCAGGCAATCGAACGATCTTGGGGGCAAGAATGGTTCAACGGGTAGCAACCCACCGGGAGATACTGATGTATATTGAGCAGATGCTTGAAGAACTCATTCTTATGGCAAAAAAGACTGACCAGCAGATGCTCGTCTATATGATGGATATGGCCTTGCAGGAAGCGCGGGACGGTCGCCGTATTCGCGAAAATGTAAAATAATAATTTAGGGTCTGTTGGTTTTGGAGCGTAGAAAGGATGAAAATTGCACAGGTTTAGGAGCAAAGCCGAGGGTGGAGGCGTTCTCTATCAAGATTTTGCGACGCAAAGCTGGGGTATTTTCATCATATCCCTTCAGGCTGTGGCGGGTTTTCCCCTGAATGCGTCGAACTGCCATTGTTGAGATACACAACACGCCGACCTGCTCTCCTGTTCAGGAACGAAATCCGTGGCACGTCGCGCCCTGAAACAAAATCCCCACAGAGCCTAGAGCGTTTTATCGCATTATCCCGCGCAAAAAAGCTCACGCAGTTTTGCTGCAAATGCTTGAATTAGTTTATTGCGGCATAAGAGCCACCTGATTGCCCGGATAGCGTAGGAGCCTCCCTGCAAGATCAAGTTCGAGAAGTATCAACTGCGCATTGCTTGGTTCTAGACCCGTGTGTCTGACAAGCGAGTCCACATCGATAGGAACCGGACCAAGCGCATCAATCAAAATATCACGCTGTTCATCGGTAGATATGGCGTGACGTGACTCTGGCGGCTCCTCAAACTGGCTGAGAAGATCAGACTGATCGGTATTGGTTCGAATTGTATCTCCGCCAATCAACGGCGTGAGGGATTCAACCACGTCATCCGCATTCGTCACCAGCGTTGCGCCTTGTTTTAAAAGAGCATTGGTGCCGCGCGCACGAGGGTCCAGTGGCGAACCGGGGACGGCAAACACTGTGCGGCCTATTTCACCCGCCATACGCGCACTGATCAGCGAGCCAGAACGCTCTGCCGCTTCAACGACGATGAGACCGAGTGACAGCCCAGCAATGATGCGGTTGCGGCGTGGAAAGTCTTTGGAGCGTGGTTCCGCACCCATAGGCATTTCGGTAATAAGCGCACCGCCATTCTCGGGAATAGCGCGGTAAATCGGAAGGTTTTCAGGCGGATAGGGCCGGTCGAGACCGCCTGCAAGAACTGCAATTGTTCCGCTTGCCATGCTGGCCTTATGGGCTGCCGCATCAATGCCGCGTGCGAGGCCGGAAACAATCGCAAAACCGGCATCACCCAGATCACGTGCTAATTTTTCGGTAAAACGTGCGCCAATAACCGATGCATTGCGTGAACCGACGATGGCTACAGGAGGTTTACGGAATACATTGACATCGCCCTTGATGATGACAAGTGGTGGCGGCGCTTCGCAGTTTTTCAGTTGCTGCGGATAATCTGGCTCGCCCATGCCGACAAGACGCGCGCCAATCCGTTCGATGGCTTCGAGTTCGCGCTCGGCATCCTCAAGGGATGGGATGCGTACCGCGCGTGAACCGCCGCCACGGATATTGAGGCTTGGCAGTCGTTCAATGGCATTGGCGGCTGATCCGCAAAACAAAATTAAATCGCGAAAGGTAACCGATCCGATATTGTCAGTGCGGATGAGACGCAGCCAGTTGAGCCGCTGCCGATCTGAGAGGCGAATTCCATGTTTTGAATTCGCGCGCTCTGTCATCCTTTTTTGCCGATCTTGCTTTCGGTGCCGCTTAAAAGCCGGGAAATATTGGCGTGATGTTTGATGAAGACAATCACTGTCATAATGGCAAACAAGGCTGCAATCGCCAGATCACCACGAATATAAAGCACAATCGGCACAATGAGGCTGGCAACAAGTGCTGAAAGCGATGAGTAACGGGTAAGGAGTGCCGTGATGATCCATGCGGCAATGAAAATCAGTGCACTCGGCCATGCAAGGCCGATCAGAATGCCAAGATAGGTTGCAACGCCTTTGCCACCCTTAAAGCCGATCCAGACCGGGAAAAGATGGCCTATGAACGCGCCAAAACCCGCAGCAATTGCTGCATACTCGCCAAATCGCCATGCAATCAGCACTGCAACCGTGCCTTTGAGCGCATCGAGAAGAAGGGTTGCTGCGGCGAGTTTCTTGTTGCCGGTGCGCAGAACATTGGTAGCGCCGATATTGCCGGAACCGATTGATCGGACATCACCCAAACCCGCAAGGCGTGTCAGAACAAGCCCGAACGGAATTGAACCCAGAATATAACCGAAAATCAGCGCCCCCAGCGACACCAGACTGAAAAGACCTGCTTCGGCCATGAAACTCCCCATATCTTCTTTATTAATCAATTGAGAAGAAAAGCCGTCTAAAAGCAAGACGGCTTTTCCAAATTTTTGAGAACACCCAAAAAAACCTAAGGCATTATTCTAGATGCTAATTTACGCAACTGCTAAGCTGAATAAACGGTCTTACCGCCGACGATAGTGCGGTTGACGCGACCCTGAAAGCGGGCGCCTTCAAAGCAACTGTTCTTTGAGCGGGAATGTAAGTCATCCTCGCGAACCACCCATGGCTCGTCCAGATCGACAATCGCCAGATCAGCCTTCGCACCGGGCTTCAGCGTGCCTGCGTCCAGTCCGAAGATACGCGCAGGCGCGGTCGAGAGCACTTCCACCAGACGCAGCAACGGGATGCTGTCGTTGTGGTGCAGGCGAAGGGCCGCTGCAAGGAGCGTTTCGAGACCAATCGCGCCAGCTTCAGCATCCGCAAAAGGCAGACGCTTGGTGTCAACATCCTGTGGATCATGAGCGGAGACGACAATATCAATCGTGCCATTCTTGACGGCTTCAACCATCGCCAGACGATCTTCTTCGCTGCGCAAAGGTGGCGACAGGCGGAAGAAGGTACGGAATTCGCCGATGTCGTTTTCGTTGAGCGACAGGTGATTGATTGAAACGCCTGCTGTCACCCTGGTGCCGAGGTCTTTTGCACGGCGAAGCGCATCGGCTGACATGGCGCAGGAAAGCTGTGCTGCGTGATATTTGCTGCGGGTGAGGGCGGCCAAACGCAGATCACGTTCGAGCGGGATAACTTCCGCTTCGCGGGGGCTTCCCGATAATCCGAGCCAGCTTGCAAACAGGCCTTCATTCATCACGCCATTGGCACCGAGATAAGGGTCACGGGTTTCACAGGCAATTACCGCATCAAAGTCGCGCGCATAAGTCAGCGCACGGCGCATCAATTGCGTATTGGCAATCGTATGGCGACCTTCGGTGAAGGCGACTGCTCCTGCATCACGCAACAGACCAATTTCAGTCATTTCCTCGCCATGCAGGCCCTTGGTAATGGCTGCAGCCGGATGCACGTTGACGATAGCCGTATCACGTGCCGTGCGTTTGACGAACTCGACCAATGCCACGTCATCGATCACCGGATCGGTATCAGGCATCATGATGATAGATGTCACGCCACCTGCCGCTGCGGCCTGACTGGCCGATGCGATGGTTTCGCGGTGTTCCGCACCCGGTTCACCAATAAATACGCGCGAATCGACCAGACCCGGCAGAATAGCCATGCCATTCAGGTTGAGGATTTCAGCGCCTTCCGGCGCACCCTGATTACGGGCATCGGCACCGCTGGCAACGATCTTGTCATCTTTGATCAGCAGGCTTCCGACTTCATCAAGGCCGCGAGACGGATCGATAATGCGGGCATTTTCAAAAAGGATCGCACTCATGCCCGTTCTCCTGCGGCTTCTGCACGACGCGGATCGAGCAAGGCTTCCATAACCGCCATACGCACGGCGACACCCATTTCCACCTGTTGCTGGATCATACTCTGCGGACCGTCCGCGACATCGGATGCAATCTCGACACCGCGATTCATCGGGCCGGGATGCATGACCAGTGCATCAGGTCGGGCAAGCTTCAGCTTTTCCTTGTCGAGACCGTAGAAGCGAAAATATTCACGCACCGATGGCACGAAGGAGCCAGCCATACGCTCACGCTGAAGGCGCAGCATCATCACGACATCGGCGTCTTTCAGACCTTCTTCCATGGTGTTGTAAACTTCAACACTCATATCAGCGATGCCAGAGGGCAGCAGGGTTGAAGGAGCAACAACGCGAACGCGTGCGCCAAGTGCGTTGAGAAGCAGAATGTTGGAGCGCGCAACGCGCGAGTGGAGCACATCGCCGCAAATGGCAACTATCAGGTTGCCGATGTCGCCTTTGGCTCGGCGGATGGTCAGCGCGTCGAGCAGCGCCTGTGTTGGGTGTTCGTGTGCACCATCGCCAGCATTGACGACTGCACAACCGACTTTTTGCGCAAGGAGTGCGGCTGCACCGGCAGACGCATGGCGTATAACCAGAATGTCGGGCTGCATAGCGTTCAGCGTCATCGCGGTGTCGATGAGCGTTTCGCCTTTTTTGACCGACGAATTGCCGACCGACATGTTCATCACGTCCGCGCCGAGCCGTTTTCCGGCGAGTTCGAACGATGATTGCGTTCGCGTCGATGCTTCAAAGAACAGGTTGATCTGGGTGCGACCGCGCAGCACGGACTTTTTCTTCTCGGACTGTCTGGAGACAGCCACTTCCTGATCTGCAAGATCGAGAAGACAATTAATGTCCAGGGGCGATAGCCCCTTGATGCCAAGCAGGTGGCGATGAGGGAAAATCGGAGAGACCGTTTGATTTGTCATGACAAGTCACCCGTATAGAGCCGCAAGAACTGGACCGCAACCGCCCTTATAATGGCTTTGGCCGATTCACAAAGAAAAACCTGCATTCTTTGGGCATAAAGCAGTGGGACGTTGGAAAATGTTAGTAAATTACAATGCAAGAACGCATAGAATAGACATTGAATTGAACCAAACCAAACGGATGAGCCTGTGAAAACGCACGAAGTAACCAACCAGACCCCGTCGATGGCGGGTACCAATGCATATCTGGGCGATCCGCTTCTGATACAGATCGCAGCGCGTTTCCCGAAAGAACTGCATTCCGATCTGGAAAACACCGGGCGTTTCGTCATGTCGGCAGAAGCGCAGGATCTTGCGCGCCTTGCCAATACGGAACTGCCAAAGCTGCGCAGCCATGATCGTCAGGGGCGTCGCGCCGATATGGTGGAATATCATCCAGCCTATCATGCACTGATGCGCCGTTCGATTGCGCAGGGCCTTCATTGCTCGATATGGGAGGCCATTTCCATTGAATCCGGACGCCGCCATCAGGCTCGTGCCGCACGGTTTTATCTGACCGCACAGCTTGAATCGGGGCATCTTTGTCCGCTGACCATGACCAATGCATCGCTTGCGGCCATCATGTCGTCGCCTGAACTTTATAGGGAATGGTCGCCGCAGATTCTATCGCGCAAATATGATTCTTCGCAAAAGCCTGCCTTGCAGAAGCATGGCATAACGCTTGGCATGGGGATGACCGAGAAGCAGGGCGGCACGGATGTTCGCGCCAATACGACCCGCGCTGAACGAAACGAAGATGGCACCTATGCGATCATCGGCCATAAGTGGTTTATGTCGGCTCCAATGTCCGACGCGTTTCTGGTGCTGGCGCAGGCGGAAGAGGGGCTTTCGTGCTTCCTGCTGCCGCGTCTGACCAATGAAGCGGCTGGAAACGGTTTTTTCTTCCAGCGTCTCAAAGATAAGCTCGGCAACAAATCTAACGCTTCGGCGGAAGTCGAATTCGACGGAGCGATTGGTCATCTGGTCGGAAATCCGGGCGACGGTGTAAAGACCATCATGGATATGGTCACACTCACCCGGTTGGATTGCGCGGTCGCCTCAGCCGGTCTGATGCGTTCGGGTCTGGCCGAAGCGGTACATCATGCGCGTCATCGCGAAGTCGGTGGACAAAAGTTAATCGCACAGCCGCTGATGAGCCGTGTGCTTGCCGATATGGCGCTCGATGTTGCCGGTGCAACGGCCCTTTCCATGCGGCTTGCACGCGCATTTGATATGGCTGCAAGTGATCGTGCGGAAGCGGCTTTCGCCCGTTGCATGACACCGGTTGTCAAATATTGGGTCTGCAAAACAGCACCAGCATTGCTTTTTGAAGCCATGGAATGCCTCGGCGGCAATGGTTATATTGAGGACGGCAATCTCGCACGCGCTTATCGCGAAGCGCCGGTTAATGCGATCTGGGAAGGCTCAGGCAATGTCATGGCGCTTGACGTGGCGCGCGTTCTTTCTCGCGCACCATCGCTGTTTGACGAAGTTCTCGACTGGATCAGCGGGCAGCTTGGCGTGCGCGGGCAAGGCACGATTGATGTGTTGCAGGCAGCCTTGCAACTAACAGAAACTGATCAGGGTGTTGCACGTCTTCTGACGGCGCAGCTTGCTTATGCTGCTGCTGCCGCAGAACTGCGCAGTCTCGGCGCGGATGATATCGCAGACGCATTCATTGAAACGCGTCTCGGTGGTCAGTGGCGCTCGACCTATGGCATGCTCGATGCACGCCATAATGCAAACCGGATATTGGACCAGCTTTATCCGGCGTCGTAATCGCTGTCGTCGGAATGTGATGAACGCAAAAGGTGCAAACGATCCAGTGCACCTTGCAAAATGAAGGAAGCTGCAGCCGAATCGATGCGTTCGGCCCGCTTGCCGCGCGATACATCCATGCCGATCAGCGCGCGTTCGGCGGCAACCGTCGAAAGTCGCTCATCCCAGTAAACGAATGGCAGATCGGTCAGCGGCTGCATGGTGCGAACAAAAGCACGCGTTGCCTGAACACGCGGTCCGGCGCTTCCGTCCATATTCATCGGCAGGCCAATGACGATGACGCCAACATTGTCGGTGCTCAATGCTTTGAGCAAAACCTGCGCATCGATTGAGAATTTGACGCGTTTGATAACCGGGCGAGGGTTTGCAAAGGACAGGCCGAGGTCGGAAACTGCAAGACCGATGGTTTTGGTGCCAAGATCAAGTCCGGCAATCGTATGGCCGCGCTGCAAAACATCTGCAACGTCTTCTATTTCAATAACGGCCATAATTCCTCATAAGATTTTGAACAAGCTTCATATTGCCTGATGTAATTGAGCCGTAATATCTGTTTTAAAACTGAAAATCGAGATCGAAGGAGAAACTTCATGAAAATCACCTGGCTGGGCCACGCGGCATTCCGCGTCGAGACTGCGGATGCGGTTATCCTCATTGATCCTTTTCTCAACGGCAATCCTGGTGCTAAGGGCCTTGATTTCAAAGAAGTAACTAACGGCACAACCCATATTGCACTCACCCATGGCCACGGCGATCATGTCGGTGATACGGTGGCAATCGCCAAAGAACATGGTGCAACTGTGATTGCCAATGCCGATCTTGCAAGCTGGCTTGGAAGTCAGGGTGTGGAAAAGCTCGATCCCGGTAATACCGGCGGCACGCTCGCCCATAATGGTTTTACTGTTACTTTTGTGAACGCGCTTCATTCCTCTGCCATGCTGACGGAAAACGGCGTTTCACAGGCTCTCGGAAATCCGAATGGACTGGTCTTTCATTTCAACCATGCGCCGTGCCTTTATCACATGGGCGATACGGATATTTTCTCCGATATGGCGCTGATCAACGAGTTGCATCAGCCGGAAATCGGCATCGTGCCGATTGGTGATCGCTTCACCATGGGCGGTGCTGTGGCAGCGCTTGCCTGCCAGCGTTATTTCAACTTCAAAACGGTTCTTCCATGCCATTATGGTTCGTTCCCGATCATCGATCAGAACGCAGAAAAACTTGTAGCGGGTATGGAAGGTCAGTCGAAAACTAAGGTTTTGGTTGCTCCGGCTGGGACAGTTCATAGCTTCTAACTATGGATGGAAGCGCAAGAAATGTTGCGCTTCCGCACCCACACCGTTATAGCCGGTAAAAGAACCTTTTCAGGGCAGCTTTATGCTGTCCTAAACAAGCATTTGCGGAGAACAGGATGTCCGTCGATATTTCAACCGTCAAGCGCGTCGCGCATCTTGCGCGGATTGCTGTCAGCGAAGATGAAGCTGAACGCATGACCGGTGAACTGAATGCAATTCTGGGCTTTGTCGAGCAGTTGAACGAAGTCAACGTTGACGGCATTGAGCCGATGACTTCGGTGGCGCCTATCAAAATGCGTCTGCGTGAAGATGCGATGACCGATGGTAATATTGCTAGTGCTGTCGTTGCCAATGCGCCTGTGACCGAAGAGAATTTCTTCGTGGTGCCAAAGGTCGTGGAGTAAATCGATGGCTATTCGGGTTTCTGTCGAGACCCCATTGCAGGACGATGTGCGCGATCTGGTCGAAGCCTTGAACGCGCATATGCTGCCGCTTTCGCCGATCGAATTCCAGTTTAAGATGACTGTTGAACAGATGGCGGAACCGGATACGACGGTTTTTGTCGCACGAGATGAAGACGGAAAGGCCGTCGGCTGTGGTGCGCTGAAGATGCACGATAACGGTGTGGGTGAACTCAAGCGCATGTTCACGCGCCCGGAAGTTCGAGGCAAGCGTATCGGCTCACATCTTGTCGATGCGATTGTCGAGTTGGCAAGAGCCAACGGTGCTTCACGCATGGTCCTTGAAACCGGCACAGGTCCCGGCTTTGATGGTGCCTGGCGGCTTTATGAAAATTCGGGTTTTGCGCGTTGCGGAGTGGTTCTGGATTATCCTGACTCCGAATACAGCGCCTTTTTTGAAAAACGTCTTGCTGAGGCGTGACTTTACAGGATTTGATGATGAGCGAACTCACCGCACTGACCATTGCCGAAGCGCGCGACAAGCTGAAGGCCAAGGCAATTACCGCCACTGAACTCACAGATGCCTATATCGCGGCTATCGATTCCGCTAATGAGAAGATCAATGCCTATGTCGCTGTGACGCCTGAAAAGGCGCGCGAAATGGCAAAAGCTTCCGATGCGCGGATTGCCGAAGGCAAAGCTGGTGCATTGGAAGGCATTCCGCTTGGCGTAAAAGACCTGTTTGCGACCAAAGGCGTTCACACGCAGGCTTGCTCACATGTTCTCGATGGCTTTAAGCCGGAATATGAATCGACCGTCACCGCCAATCTCTGGGCTGACGGCGCTGTCATGCTGGGCAAACTCAATATGGACGAATTCGCCATGGGCTCGTCCAACGAATCCTCGCATTATGGTGCGGTAAAAAATCCTTGGCGTGCCAATGGTTCCGATGTTGATCTGGTGCCAGGCGGCTCGTCGGGTGGTTCGGCAGCAGCCGTTGCAGCGCATCTTTGCGCTGGTGCTACGGCAACCGATACGGGCGGCTCGATCCGTCAGCCCGCAGCTTTCACCGGCACTGTCGGCATCAAGCCAACCTATGGCCGCGTTTCGCGCTGGGGTGTCGTAGCCTACGCTTCCTCGCTTGATCAGGCTGGCCCGATTGCCCGCGATGTGCGTGATGCTGCGATCTTGCTGAAGTCGATGGCGTCGCTTGATCTGAAAGATACGACATCGGTCGATCTGCCGGTTCCGGATTATGAAGCAGCCATTGGCAAGTCATTGAAGGGTCTCAAGATCGGTATTCCGAACGAATATCGTATCGATGGTATGCCGGAAGAAATCGAAGCGCTCTGGCAGAAGGGCATCCAGTATCTCAAGGATGCTGGCGCAGAAATCGTCGATGTTTCGCTGCCGCACACTAAATATGCGCTTGCCGCCTACTATATTGTGGCACCCGCGGAAGCTTCTTCCAACCTCGCACGTTATGATGGCGTGCGTTACGGTCTGCGCGTACCGGGCAAGGATATTGCCGATATGTACGAACAGAGCCGCGCTGCAGGCTTCGGTAAGGAAGTGAAGCGCCGTATTCTGACCGGAACCTATGTGCTTTCGGCTGGTTATTACGACGCTTATTATCTGCGCGCACAGAAGGTTCGCACGCTGATCAAGCAGGACTTTGAAAATGTCTTTGCCAGCGGTGTTCATGCGATTCTGACACCTGTCACACCGTCTGCCGCTTTCAGCATAGGTGACAAGGAACTCGCAAACGATCCAGTCAAGATGTATCTCAATGACATCTTCACAATCACGCTCAACATGGCGGGTCTGCCAGGGATTGCTGTTCCTGCGGGACTTAACGATCAGGGCCTGCCGCTCGGGCTTCAGTTGATTGGTCGTCCATTTGAAGAAGAAACTTTGTTCCAGGCAGCCAGTGCAATCGAGCAGGCAGCGGGACGCTTTACCCCAAAGAAATGGTGGTAAAATCTGAATTTCTTATTCGCCGGGCAAAAATGTCCGGCGAATTTGTTTTGATGGCTGAGCTAGCAGTTCGGGCATGGCTAACCGCGGCACATGACATTGTTCTGACAGATAACAGCCGGGATGCGCTCGAAGCCAAATTTCTGCATGATCTCAATGAGGACGCTGATTGTGTTCTTGTCGCGGAGCAAGATGGGCTGATCCGTGGCTGGGCCGCGCGTGTGTCCAAATCCAATTATATCTCCGATCTCTGGGTCGATCCCACCTATCACCGCCAAGGCACTGGTGCTGCATTGCTCGACGCTATAATCGCGCAGATTTTGCTTGATGATTTTGTTCAAGCCGAGATTGGAACCCATGCCGATAATCTTCCGGCAATCAGCCTTTATGAGAAGATGGGTTTTCGGATTTATCACCGTGGTGGCGAATGGTCCGAAAGCTTTGGTCGTAGCGTTGAAAAAGCCCGCATGCGGATTGTATTGTAAAGTTTCATTGTCATTTGCACATATGCGCCTATCCTCTTGTAAGGAATCATTTTTCAGCAGGAGGGGCTTATGTGGATCATGCTTACTGACGTCAGCGGCGAACGGGTTGCTGTCAATTTCAATCACGTTCTGTCTTATAATGCATATGGTACCGGAACGCGTATTGTGACGCTCAGCACTGACCTGACATTCTTTGTTAAGGAATCTCTCGAAGATATTGAAACCAAGCTCGGTATTGATGTTAAGCAGTGAAGGAATAACTGTCGGTTTTTGCCTTCTTAAATTCGATGTTTGGGCGCTTGACCTTCCAACGATGGAAAGCATTAAGTTCCTCCGTATGGGATAAACCAACGGAGGTTCTGATAATGAAGCTTTCCTCAATCGTTTTCGCGGGCGTGCTGTTCACCAGTGCGGGGGCGGGATTTGCGCAGGGGCAGACGGGGGCGAATGATGCCCATATGAACCATGGCGCACACGTCACCAGTGATAATGCGTCTGCCGATAGTCCTGCGGTTGCAGCCTACAAAGCCGCCAATGATCGAATGCATTCAGACATGGGTGTTAAGTTTACAGGCAATGCCGATGTAGACTTCATGCGGGGAATGATCCCTCATCATCAGGGTGCGATCGACATGGCGCGTGTAGCGCTTAAATATGGCTCGGATCCAAAGGTGCGCGCGCTTGCAGAAGAGGTTATTTCTGCACAGGAAGCAGAAATAAAGATGATGCAGCAATGGCTTGCAGAGCATGATAAGTGACACAATAAAGCGTATCCGAAAAGTTTGAAACGCCTTCGCGGGTAAATTAGTCCAATGGACTAATTTCTGATTCCTCTTTGATCGGAAAAGATTAGCGTTAAAATAAAGAGTTAAAGCGCCGATCTGATAAAACCAGATTGAGCCGCTGTCTAAGGGGCGATTGCATTCGCCCCTTTTGTCATCTCGGTTATTTACCGAATCTTATCACAGCGGATCAAATGTCCAGCTCTCCCACAAAGGCTGCGCGATCCTGAATGAAGCGGAAGCGTGCTTCAGGCTTCGTTCCCATCAGATCATCCACGGTACTTTTTGTTTCTTCGATATAATCTTCATCAACATGGACGCGCAGAAGTGTACGTTTCTTAGGGTCCATGGTTGTTTCTTTGAGCTGCTCGGCGCGCATTTCGCCAAGGCCTTTGAAGCGACCAAGCTCAACCTTGCCGCGCCCCGTAAACATGGTGCGCATCAATTCATCTTTGTGCGCATCGTCGCGCGCATAAGCGACTTTCCCGCCCTGACTAATACGATAAAGTGGCGGCACGGCAAGATAGAGATGCCCGTTACGGATCAGGTCCGGCATTTCCTGATAGAAGAACGTGATCAACAGTGATGCAATATGTGCGCCGTCCACATCCGCATCTGTCATGATGATAATGCGATCATAGCGCAAATCTTCTTCGCGATAGTTCTTACGGGTGCCAGCACCTAATGCCTGCACGAGATCGGCAATCTGCTGGTTGGCAGTCAGCTTTTCGCGACCAGCACTCGCAACGTTCAAAATTTTACCGCGCAACGGCAGGATCGCCTGATT
The DNA here is from genome assembly GCF_002252445.1 of Brucella thiophenivorans. Taxonomy (GTDB): domain Bacteria; phylum Pseudomonadota; class Alphaproteobacteria; order Rhizobiales; family Rhizobiaceae; genus Brucella; species Brucella thiophenivorans. The sequence continues at coordinate 509,548 of NZ_NNRJ01000051.1, read as the reverse complement.
GGCACGATTGCGTGCCTGCTTGGCAGAACCGCCTGCGGAATCACCTTCTACGATGAAAAGTTCGGCACCAGCCGCCGCATTCTGCGTGCAATCGGCAAGCTTACCGGGAAGGCGCAGCTTGCGTGTCGCACTTTTGCGGACGGTTTCCTTTTCCTGACGGCGGCGCAGACGTTCTTCCGCACGATCAACAACCCAGTCGAGCAAGCGCGATGCTTCCTGTGGCGAGGCCGTGAGCCAATGGTCAAAAGGATCGCGTATGACGTTTTCAACGATGCGCTGCGCTTCAACTGTGGCGAGCTTGTCTTTGGTCTGGCCGACAAATTCCGGTTCGCGGATGAAAACCGACATCATGGCAGCCGCCGAAATCATCACGTCATCGGTGGTGATGATCGAAGCGCGCTTGTTATTGGTAAGTTCCGCATAGGCTTTAAGGCCACGCGTCAGTGCAATGCGCAGACCCGCTTCATGTGTGCCGCCGTCCGCTGTCGGAATCGTGTTGCAGTAGGAATTGACGAAACCGTCGCCGCCATACCACGATATGGCCCATTCAACAGCACCATGACCGCTTTGCTTTTCAGTGCGGCCTGAGAAAATCTCACGCGTAACCTGATGTTCCTTGCCGAGCGATGCTGAAAGATAGTCTTTCAGGCCGCCGGGGAAATGGAACACGGCCTTTTCAGGCGTTTCTTTTTTGGGATCAAGCAGCGCAGGATCGCAGCTCCAGCGGATTTCGACGCCGCCAAAGAGATAGGCTTTCGAGCGCGCCATGCGATAAAGCCTGTGCGGATCAAAATGTGCGCTCTTACCGAAAATTTCCGGATCGGGATGGAAGCGAACGCGGGTGCCGCGACGGTTATGCACTTCGCCCGCATCTTCGAGACCGCCCTGCGGAATGCCGCGCGAAAAGCGCTGGCGATAGAGGCGGCGATTACGGGCAACTTCCACTTCCAGAACATCCGAAAGCGCATTGACCACCGAAACACCGACACCATGCAGGCCGCCGGAGGTTTCATAGGCCTTGCCGTCGAACTTACCGCCAGCATGCAGCTTTGTCATGATGACTTCGAGTGTGGACTTGCCAGGCACTTGCGGATGCTCGTCGACCGGAATGCCGCGACCATTGTCGCTGACAGTCAGAAAACCTTCAGTATCTAGACTGACTTCAATGAAATTTGCGTGGCCTGCAACAGCCTCGTCCATCGAATTGTCGATAACTTCTGCAAAAAGGTGATGCAGCGCCTTTTCGTCTGTGCCGCCAATATACATGCCCGGACGCAGGCGCACAGGTTCAAGTCCTTCAAGAACGCGGATGGAAGACGCGTTGTAATCATCATTGCCTGACGAAACCGGCGGTGCCTTGGTTGCGACTGGGGCGGGCTTCGGCGCAGATTGTGGTACAGGTGCTGGCACAACGGGAATGGGCGCGGGAGCCTTTTCAGGCTGCGCTTCCATCTGCCGTTCGCGGGCATTGTTGACTACTCTGGAAAAGAGATCGTTATCGTCCATCTTTGTCCGAAAAGCTTTCTGTCTTTAATCTACGAAGGCCGCGCAAGTACGCATAGGCCAAAAATATCCTGTCTGCGAATCACACAGATCATGGCACGGGAAATGCCGCAAAGCGACTAAAGTTCGCCTTACGTTCTGCTTTTGCCAGAAGTTATCAAGTGGTTTTGCGCTTAGCGAGGCCGATTTGCACCACAATCATGGCGAAAGTCAAACCCGTCCGTTTCTTTAAGCTGATTAGGATAGAAACAGATCGACCATTCGCGTAAGCGCTTAAGTTAATCAACCGCGAGTAAAAAAATGCAGAGCAGCACAGAAACGCACGTCAAGGGCATGGCTATCATGGTGCTTTCGGTCTTGCTGCTGCCGCTTATGGATTCCATCGGCAAGTGGCTTGCTATGATGGATAATATGCCCCCGGCAACTGTCACCTTCATGCGGTTTTTTATTCAATCTGGTTTGATGTTTCTCGTTCTGATGGTCATGGGCGGGATCATTGCGTTGCGCACCACGCATCTGGTCGGCAATCTGGTTCGTGGTTTGCTCATGGGCTTTGGCGGCGTTTGTTTTTTCACAGCAGTCAAATATATGCCCCTGGCCGATGCTATGGCGGTGTTTTTCGCCGAACCGCTGATCCTGACGCTGCTCTCAGCAGTTTTTCTGAAAGAGAAGGTCGGCTGGCGTCGTTTTAGTGCGGTGGGTATCGGCCTGATCGGCACAATGATTGTCATCCAGCCAAGCTTTGAGATCTTTGGCGCGGTATCGTTACTACCATTGGCGACTGCCGTGACATTTGCAATTTATCTCATCTTGAACCGAAAATATGGCGCGAAAGAAAGCCCGGTTGTCATGCAATTGTATGCAGGCATTGGCGGGTCGTTGATGGCAGGTCTGGCGATGGTTTTTGGCACGACTTTGGGCGTAGAAGACTTAAGCTTTTCACTGCCGCATAGTCTGCAACCCTGGTTGCTTTTATTTTTGCTCGGTGCAATTGGAACTGTCAGCCATCTGCTCGTTGTGCAGGCATTCAAACTTGCACCGGCATCCATGCTTGCGCCGTTTCAGTATCTTGAAATCGTCAATGCGGTTTTGATCGGCCTGATCGTGTTTGGCGATTTTCCGACGCCGTCCAAATGGTTCGGCATCGCGATCATTGTAGGCTCGGGCTTTTATGTATTCATGCGTGAGCGGAACTTAAAGGCTGCCTGATTATCGCGTCTTACGAGGGCCGAAAACACTTTCAAAGGCTTTGCCCAGCGCCACGTCGACATCGCCCATGGTGATCGGCAAGCCAAGATCGACAAGGCTTGTGACCCCGTATTCAGCAATGCCACACGGTACGATTCCGCCAAAATGTTCCAGTTCCGGCTCAACATTGATGGCGATGCCGTGAAAGCTGACCCAGCGTCGCAGACGAATGCCAATGGCTGCAATCTTGTCTTCGCACATCGTGCCATTGGCAAGTCTTGGCTTTTCAGGCCGAACAACCCAGACGCCCACGCGATCTGCGCGTCGTTCGCCTTTCACGTTGAATTCTGCCAGTGTTTCGACGATCCACTGCTCAAGTGCGGTTACAAAAGCCCGCACATCTTCGCGGCGGCGTTTGAGATCAAGCATGATGTAGGCCACGCGCTGACCGGGGCCATGATAAGTATATTCACCACCGCGTCCCGTGTTGAAAACCGGAAAGCGGTCAGGGGTCAGCAAATCTTCCGTATGGGCGCTGGTGCCCGCCGTATAAAGCGGCGGATGTTCAACAAGCCATACAAGCTCGCTGGCCGTTCCATCACGAATGGCCAGCACCCGCGCTTCCATAAAGGCAAGCGCTTCCTCATAGCCCGTCAGTCGGTCAGCAATCAGCCATTCAACGGGCGGTTCGCTGGAATTTACGGGCAGAAAACGGATCGGACTGTTGAGTTCTTTGGGTTCGTCAAGCATGGGGGAAGCGCAGCTTTCATTCATGATCGCAGCATATGACGCTTTTATTGGTGTACCGCTAGATGTCAAAATGCCTCTGTCATGCTCAGGCTTAGAACCCTTGTCAGATATTTAGGGTGCTATATATTTTTGACTATCATTCAGCACAGGTTCATCTGACCTTTGTGATGATGCGTGCAGTTGAACTGGAGAAGAAGATGATAGATCCTTTGAAAAAAATGATGGTTGGCTTGATCGGAGCGACTTTTCTAATCGGTGCCATGGCACCTGTTTCTGCGGCTCCGGTCATGCCTACTGCTCAGATTGCTGGCAGTGATAATGTTCATCAGGTCCGTGATGATCGCTACCGCCGCCACGGCGACCGCCGTTGGAACGGCCATCGTCCGGGTCCGCGTCCTGGTTGGAATGGTCATCGCCCCGGCCCACGTCCCGGCTGGAACGGCAATCACCGTCCACGTCCGGGCTATTGGAATGGGCATCGCGGCTATAATAATTATCGTCAGGGCTATCGTCGTCACAATGACGGCTGGTGGTATCCGCTGGCTGCTTTCGGCGCCGGTGCAATCGTTGGCGGTGCGATCGCCTCCCAGCCAGCCCCGCAGCCGGTTTATCGTTACAGCAACAACCATGTTCAGTGGTGTTATAATCGCTATCGTTCGTATCGCGCTTCCGACAATACGTTCCAGCCTTATAATGGTCCCCGTCAGCAGTGTTATTCGCCTTATTGAGAATAGCAATTCAGGTTTTAAAAATTCCAGCCGCCTCGCAAGGGCGGCTGTTATTATTTACCCCCCGCGTTGGTCATATCCTTCAACGTCCTCACCCGCCATCTGATGATGTAGATACTGCTTGAGCCGGTTGATTTGATCATCGTTCCAGTTGCTGACATTGGTGACTTTAATCCACGCATCGACATAATCTTCGGGTGCATAGACATGGCCATAGCCAAGCGGCGTCGTAGTAGCGAAAGCCATATCCAGCGCCAGTTGCAGCATCGTGACCACCGGATACCAACGTAGTTCTGGCGAAACGTCAAACCCGCGCGGGGCATTCATCCATTCCGGTTGGCGATAGAATGCGTGGCTGTCGAAAAATGTCACGGCGTCGCTGGCATATTGCAGATAGACAATGCGCATCGGACCCCACCGATCACCATTCCCCGGTGCCTGTCCGTGCTGGTTCATAAAGCGCGTGAAAGAACCATCCCGAAACACTGGCAACCATTCCGGCGTGCCTGCATTTCGCTCTCTCGTAATTTCCTTCCAGTTCTGACTTGGAAAGGGTGGCCCTGCCCACAAGGCGCCATTGATAGGGTCTTCAAGCATTTCAAACAGCGCGACCGACTTTTCAGAATTCATCGATCCGAGGCTTAGACCGTAGAGATATAAGCGCGGACGCTGATCTTTTGGCAAAGTTTTCCAGTAGTTATATACGGTTGTAAACAAAGCGCGGGAGGCTTCTGCCCCGTATTCCGGCTGGAACAGCAGTGATAGCGGGCTGTTCAGATAGGAATATTGCATCGCGATGCTTGCTACATTGCCATCATGAAGAAATTCCAGTCCATTCATGGCGGCAGGATCAACCCAGCCTGTTCCGGTTGGAGTAATGATGACAAGGATCGAGCGATCAAATCCATTTTGTCGCTTGAGTTCCTCAAGTGCGCGCTGTGCACGTTGCCTTGGTTGATCTGCTACATTCAATCCCGCATAAACGCGGACGGGATCAATTGCTGGACGTCCGGTAATAGATGAGATTGCAGAGGCTTCCGGCCCGGAGGCCACAAATTCACGTCCGGCGCGTCCCAGTTGCTCCCAGTTCAACAAAGATGCAGCGCTTCCTGTCTTGTCGGCAGCAACCGGTTGCGGGCGATCAGGCTCAATACGCGCATCAAGTTCACTGAATGAACGATCGGCTAATCTGAATGCAGACTGTATCAGAAGACCGTTGGCGATTGTCCAGATGAGCACAATCGTGACCACTACGCCAGCAACGTTGGCAACTCTGCGCGGCAAAAGGCGATGTATCTTTGCTGAAATGAAGCGCCCCAACCCGATGAGGGCCCGCGCGAGCAGCAATAGAACTAGAAATGTAGCGACTGCTAGTCCACAAACGCTTGCCGGATATGCACTTGGTACCGGTTCCATAGCCATTACGGATCGCACGGAATCTTGCCAACCGGCTGAAAAATAAAGCGCTGCTATCGCGATGGCCAGACAGATCAGTCCGACCGCGAGGTTGACGCTGCTGCGCAAACGTTCAGCAGGTTTTGGCAATTCGAGATAATTCCAGAGCCAGCGCCAGAACACACCAAGACCATATCCGAAGCCGACGGCTGTCCCGCATAATATGCCCTGCATGACATAAGTTCGCGGAACGAGGCTTGGAGTCAGTGCGGCAGCAAACAACAAAGTGCCGAGCGCCAGCCCGATACCGGATAGGGAATGTCTGAACCGAAAAACAGCGCTTGTGACAAAGGACATGAAAAACCGAACTTTTGGAATGAGTTACGGGAGCCGAGCCTACAGTATCATTTCAACAACAGGAATCGATTTCTTCAAGCTCTGATCTCCTGAGATTCTGCAAAGCGCTCTGCGAATCTCTATTGCCGAACGGGCTTGGCGAACAAAATCACGGCAAAAGAACCAGAATTATCGTCATGGTTTTATCCTCAAGCCGATTGAGCGCCATATTTCTTTCGGTGGACACTAATTTTTTGAAATTATGTTGGAGAAACTTGATTTTATGGTGTTGACCAATGCGAAAGCCGCCCGTATGTTCCGCGCACTTCCTGGGACGATTTGTTCAATAAGGGAGCGCGTAGCTCAGCCGGTAGAGCAACTGACTTTTAATCAGTAGGTCCAGGGTTCGAATCCCTGCGCGCTCACCACTTCCAACAATTTTAGCATTATTCAAAAATAGTCGTCTCGCTGGGCAAAATATAGTGCAGCGGCTTTTATCAATTCCGATACCAATCAGGTTGAACAAGCCGGCATAAGAGTTGTGAATTGTAGGGTTGGTATTCGTTAAATCCGGGCTTTTATTAGCATATGTATTTTTATTGTGATTTGCCCTTATTACGATCCATGCGCAGGATAACTCCTTATAAAATTTGCAAATGCGGAGAGAATCCATGGCCAATATGAAGAAGATTTCCTCGTCTGTTGCGGTCGTTCTTCTCAGCTTAGGGCTGGCGGGCTGTATGGGCAGTCCGTACAATGATGGTTATCGGAATTACGAGCCGTCATATGGCGGGTATTACGGCGGTTCCGCCGTGGTATATCGCTCTGGGCCTCGGTATGATTCGAGATATTATCGAAATGATCGATACTATCGCGGACCACCTTCTCGTAGAGGTGATAATTATTACAGGCCATCGCAACGCCCGAATAATAGACCCGACGAACGCCCTGTTGTGAGGCCAACGCCGCCTCAGAATGAAACAAATGCACCACAACGTTCATTGCGCAGAATATTTGGGTCTGATCAATAACTAATTACTGCGCTATGGCGCCGACAAGGCATCCCGCTAAGGCGGGATGCACGTATTTGTCGGGCTATTTTTCCCATCTTTTTTTCAGAATGACGGGCAAATGCAGCTGGATAATATAAACCAGCAAAGCTGCCGCCCAGCTAAACATCAAAATGCCGCTCGCCGCAGCCATAGGGCCGAACAAGCGTGTTTGCACGACCTGATTGAGATCACCAGATCCAAGCGTCGTGTAGTTGAGCATGGCAGTGTAGAAAGCGTCCCCATAGTTATCGACAAGCCCCAGATGGTAATAGGTGATGGCCCAGATTGATACACTACAGCACAAGCTCATGAAGAGTATAATGTATAAACCGATCAAGGATGCGATAAGAAATATCACGCGGTTTTCGTTGATCTTGCTTCCAAGGGTGTGGACGAAATAATACACTGCAAGGGTAGCAGTTAAGTGAACCAGCATTACGATAATGCCAACAGCAGACCCTATAATGAAATCTGAAAGCATTTCTTTCCCCTTGCACGCCGCTTGAAAATCAACTGCACCCGCATTGGTGATGTTGTGTTTTATGGTTTATGTGAGCAAGATTAAAATAAGAAGCCAATTTTCTCGTTAGCATCCGCAGTTTTCCATAAATTAAGAAACATGCCGCTGAAAATTCGCATTTGTCACAGTGACAAGGCGGAACGTCAATGACATGAACAAACCATGAGCCTCAAAGCCAGAGTAATTGGTGACAAGTTTGAAGCAATCCTCTGGGTGGCATCGATTGCGCTTGTTATTTTGTTTCAAGGCATTATCACTTCCTATGCGCAAGCTTCGATGGTTGCGTGGTCCAATGGACCAATCCCGGTCATCTGCTCGATCCACAATGCTGAGGCGACCGATACTGAAGCGCCGCTGAAGGATTTGGCGCGCTCATGCTGCTCGACGCTTTGTCAGGCGGCTTGTGCCGTTGGCACTGGCGTTATTGGGCAAACACTCGCATTTGCCTATAATTTCATATTTGTTACCGCACAATATGCCGGGTATTTTCTTGTTGTGGGTCCGCCCAGCCATCTGGCAACAACTTATTTCCCCACGGGACCGCCTGAAGTTTTCAGCTGACACATGAACCATATCCGGCGATATGCAGCTTTTTCGCATTCTCAGTGATGCGAGATGCATATGGCTCGGCTGTTTTACACAGGCTGGAGATGCCAATGTTTTCTTCTTATTTCTATGCGGATCGCTTGACGAAATCGGTGCCGCAATGACCGACACCTCGTTGCCAAATGCAAAATCTAAGGCTGGTTCGTCGACGGCGACCTCAAATGCGAGTTTAAAAGCGTTTATCACGCGGCTGCACTTTTATGTGGGGCTGTTTGTAAGCCCGTTCATCCTGATTGCGGCGATTACCGGCACGCTTTACGTGCTCACGCCGCAGCTTGAGAACGTAATCTATCGCGATCAGTTGCGCACAATATCTATGGGGACAGTACAGCCTCTGGCTGATCAGGTGCAAGCGGCACGCAATTTCATCGGTGATGATTCACGACTTTTTGCCGTTCGCCCATCGACAGGACCGGGCTGGAACACGCGCGTCATGTTCAGTGAGCCGGGTCTGGGAGAATCTGAAACCCGTGCAATTTTTGTCGATCCTATAACGCTTGCGGTCAAGGGTGATCTGGTCGCCTATGGAACAAGTGGCATTCTGCCTTTGCGTGCTTCCATTGATTATCTGCATCGCAATTTGATGCTTGGAGACTGGGGGCGCTATTATAGCGAGCTTGCAGCATCATGGCTGTGGGTTATAGCGCTTGGAGGCGTTCTGCTCTGGTGGTGGAAGCGTGATGTAAGACGCAACGCGAAGTCCAGACAAAATGCGCATTTGCGCACCCGCCGTCTGCATGGACAAATTGGCATATGGATTGCCGCAGGTCTTCTTTTTGTTTCTGCAACCGGCATGACGTGGTCGCAACTGGCGGGTGGCCGCATTGATGAATTTCGCGCGGCTGTTGGTTGGATAACGCCTTCTGTTTCGGTTGCGCTTGATCAGCCTGTTGTTGCCGCCGATCCACACGCCGAACATCATGATCATGCAGGCCATGCAGAAAGTAATGCTCAATTGCCTGCAGTCGATTATGTCAGCCAGCTTGATGCAGTAAATCTCTTGTCGCGTGAGTCCGGCCTGCAATCGCCAATGCTGGAAATTCGCCCCCCGCGAAAAGATGATCAGGCATGGCTGGTTCGTGAATATGATCGCTCTTGGCCAACACAGGTCGATACCATTGCCATTGATCCGCGCGACATGAAAGTGATCAGCAGGGCAGATTTTGAAACTTTCCCAATTGTTGCGAAACTCATTCGCTGGGGAATTGATTTGCACATGGGTGTCTTGTTTGGCGTGGCAAATCAGATCGTCATGGCCCTGCTTGGCTTTTCGCTCATCGTCGTGATCATCTATGGTTATCGCATCTGGTGGCAGAAGCGCCCGCCTGCAGGATCAATGCCGAAAACGCTGATCCAGAGCTGGCTATATCTCAGCAAGGTACAGAAGCTTGCGACGCTATTCGTAGCTGCCGCAATTGGCTGGGCTTTGCCAATGATCGGACTAAGCCTGATAGTTTTTCTGATCGTTGATCTGTTGCGTTGGAAAATGCGGGGTTCGACGGCTGCATAAATAAGGCACCGGTGAAAACCGGTGCCTTTCATTTTAACTTGCAGGGCGAGGCGGCAAGCCTGCACGCGCACGCATTTTCTCAAGCAGTGCTGCCGCTATCGGCTCATAATTTTCATCGAAATGATGACCGCCTGACAGCTTCATTAAATCCGCGCCCTTAAGCTCCGGCGCAGTACATGCCGTATCGTCTTCCTCTTCACCATAGACGCAGACAACACGATCAAGTGGGATTGACGAGATGGCTGGAACCACATCCTTGTCACCATCCATGCCAAGCCAGCCTTCAATTGAAACCTGAAATGTCGTGGTGGTTTCAACGCCCAGAAGCCCGACCATTTTTGTGCGGTCCTGTATGGATTTATCAAGATATTTCCACGCAAACGGAAATGTATCCGCCCCGAACGAATAGCCAAGAACGGCCACAGGCAATTTGCCGGTCGGATCAGCCTTTTCGATCATGGCTGTCGTATCGCGTGCAATTTCTTCCGGTGTGCGTTCTGACCAGAAATAGCGCAAGGAATCAACGCCAATTACATGAACACCATTGGCTTGCAGCCATTCGCCAATCGATTTGTCGAGATCGCGCCAGCCGCCATCGCCGGAATAGAATACCGCGACCATATCGCCTTTGCCACCCTTTGCTGGGAGGTCAACGATCGGCAGAGCTTCATTCTTGGCATCCTGATCGGCCATGGCAACGACATTGTCGACCGCCATTTTCATGCGGGCTGGAAAATCTGGACCCGATTGGAGCACGGCAACTTTCTTCTGTCGCGCCTCAACTGGATTGTTGACCTGTGAGCCTGTTGGTCCGATCACAAGGGTAGAAACAGGCATGCGCGCATCATAGTCATAGCTGAAGCCGCCATCAGGGGCTTTGGTCGCTTCGGCTTCTTCCGTACAGGAGGGCAGGCGAGTTTTTGCAGGTGTCGGATCAAGAGCGATTGCACCTGCAATGGTCGCATCAGGTGAATCTGCTGCTGCTGCATAGGCGATCGTTGCGCCTTGGCCAATGCCTGTTACGACTGGATGAAAATAGACGTCAAGATCAAGCCCGCGTAGCGCTTCTTTGGCGATGGCCTCAAAGTCGGAGTCGAGGTAGTTACACTCGCCATCCTCCTTATCGAGTGCTGCGCGCCACGGACCAAGTTCGACAGGAAGAACGATGATATTACGCGCAAGCATCGCATCCATATAGGCGCGTTCATTATCTCCGATGCCGTTTTCATCGCTGAGAAGGATCGCAAGACCAACCGGATCATTTTTTGGCATATAGACCGGGATATTCAACAGCCGTTCGGCACTTGCATGGATGACGGGCTCATCTGCATTGAAAAACTGTGCCCATTGACGCGCAATTTTGCCCGGATGCAGCGCAGCATAGGCGCCAGCACCACCGAGCAAGGCCAACCCAAGGACAGTCAAAAGAATGCGTCGCTTCTTCATTTACGGATAAACTCCAGAGGGCTGCCATTGATCAATGTCGTGGCGTCGATAAGCGTGCGCGGTGTTTCAAGACCACCGGGGCAAACCATGTAATGCGGCGTCCAGATCGGATCGAATTTTTCTTTGAAGGCTTTGAGGCCGTCAAAATGATAGAGGTCGGCACCGCGCCGGTAGATGAAGGAACCAAAGCGGTTCCAGCGCGAGGCGAGCCTGCTGCGGTTTAGCCCTGAAAGCGGCGCAGCCCCAAGATTGAACCACTTATAGCCCTGATCCTTGCTATACATAAGCAGTTTTGCAAAAAGTGCATCCATCAGAAGCTTATGGACATTGGGCATGTAACGCATCAGATCAACGGTGATTTCATATTTATCCGCGCCGCGCCAAAGATTGGCAAAAGCAACAATCTCGCCGTCCTTTTTAAGCACTGCCACATCGAAGCGTTCCATGTAATCGTCATCGAAATATCCAAGCGAAAAGCCCTTTTCGCTGCCTGATTTATGGTCGAGCCATGCATCGGATATTTCACGCAGGCGCGGAACCAGCGGTGCAACGTCTTTCACGTCGATGACTTCAAATGTCAGTCCATCCTTATCAATCTTGCGATCTGCATAACGGAATGGCTGGCGACGCGGCCCTTCAAGCGAAAAGTCGGCGAGCTCGACACGCGCCACTTCGCCAAGTTTTAGCGCCACCAGCCCCATGTCGAGGAATAGTGGCAGGCTATTCGGTCCAATGCCATAAAAGACGGTGCGCAGAGCCATTTTGTCGGCCAAGCTGTGGAACGACCACGCCAGTTCCTTCGCAGCCTGTTTGTCGCCAATCGGTTCACCGAGAGCGATCAGGCTGCCGCCGGATTGCGCATACATAATGAAAGCGTTCTTGTCGGGAGAGAGCAGGAACTGTTTGTCGCCAAGAAGAGCAAGCGCTGCATCGGTATGCGGGCATTGCGCAACAAGTTCAGGCACCGCATCGGGTATCGAATAATCACGTTTCCGCTTGCGCTGGCTGTGTCGGTTGATAATCGAATTGAGGCCAACGGCTGCTACAACTGCAAAAACCAGCACCGTTGCACGCAGAAAGCGAGGAGCATTGTCGTTCCATGCAAAATCCCACCATAGATTGTTGGAATATTCGACATGACGATAGACGAAAAAACCCAGCCATGTGGAAACAATGACTGTCGTGCCGACTGACCCTATCCAGCTCCAGCTTAGTTCAAAGGGCCCGGAGATTGGTCGCCTGTAAAAGGAATCGCGAAACCCCCAAAGAGCTAAAGCGAACAGGCAAAGAATGGTTGCTTCTTCCCAATCAAGCCCCTTTGCGAGCGAGAACACCGCACCACAAAGCAGCAATACAAGCGCTGCAATCCAAGCGCGCTCCAGTCGCTTGAACAGACCACGCGCTACGATTAATAGGGCAACCCCAACAAGGCTTGCTGCAAGATGGGAGGTTTCCACGAAAAATTCAGGCACAACGCCGGAGAGAATTTTTACCCGGTAGCGCATGTCGGGTGTCGCACCCGATACCAGCAGAATGATACCGCCAAGAAAGATGATGCTGGCGGAAAGACTAGGTATTAGCGGTTCGACCAGACGTTTTGCAAATTTGGCTTGTCGACCCAGCATTTGTCTGCGGCGCATGGCTTCCCATATGAGAAGTCCTATTGTGGAAACCACAAGCGGCATGACGGTATAGATCACGCGATAAGCAAGCAGACCAGCAATGGCTTGCGGATTGTCGCCGATGCCAAGCCCCGCGATGATTGTTGCCTCAAAGGCTCCAAGCCCACCGGGTGCATGACTGGCAATGCCGAGCACAATTGCAATAACATAAACAAGCGAGAAGACTGCAAAGCTTGGCACTGCGTCCTGTGGCATCAGTACGTAAAGCGTTGCAGCCGCAGCGCCAACATCGACAAGACCTGCAAAAATCTGTGTGATTGCGCCTTTCGAATTGGGCAGGCGCAGGCTAAGCGAACCTAAGCGAAGCGTACGCTGACCATGCGACAGCCAGTAGATCAGCCATGCAATTCCGCCCAAAATGACAATGCCGGCAATAATATCGATGCGGGAATCGATTGCAGAAATCCATGGCACGTCTTGCGGATCAATCAGCAGCGCTGCACCCACCATGATGATAAGCGCAAACCAGATTGCAAACCATGAGGTGCCGACGATTTTGCCAATATCCGACAGGCTGATGCCTTCGGCCGCATAGATACGATAGCGAAGTGCTCCGCCAGTCAGTAGTGAAAAGCCAATGGCATTAGAAATTGCATAGCCCGCCGCGCCGGCAACCGCAGCAATGCGGCGGGGTATCTGGTTGGGCGCAATCGTTTCGACGGCAACCACGTCATAGAGTGCTACCGCAGCGTAACTGAGCATAGTGAAAAATATAGCAAGGCCCATGACCGTCCATGGAATATCATGGAAAGCTTCAAGCGTATCCTTGCGTGATGTATTCTGGAGAAGGTTTTCCAAAACATAGATTGCCAGCAAGGCGATGGCGATGCCCGCTATGGGGAACAGAAAATGCTGATAGCGTTTCAGCCATGCGAACCGTGTGTTCGGTGTGACTGGTGTTGAAGAAGGTTCTTCATCGTCAATTAAGCTCATCGGAGCGTCGTCCAGTTGGAGCAATCTAATTTTGCGCAATGATCCCGATTTGAGGCGAACTTGTGTTCGAACGAGATGCCATATTGAAAATATTCAAAGTAATGTCGAAGTTGCGTTATAAGGCCAGTAATTGGCAGTCGCCGCAAGCGCTTTGGATAAAGTCGGACAAGTTTTTCCGGGTTTGTTCAAAAACAAATGAATAGAGCAATTTATCTGTTTCATATAAGAAAAGCTCTATGTGAAAAATGAGGTTTAGGTGCTTAGTGTTTCTTATCTGACAGCTGCCGGTGCAGGCGCTCTGTCGTTTTTATCACCCTGCGTTCTACCGCTCGTTCCGCCCTACCTGTGCTATATGGCAGGTGTGAGCGTTGAAGATTTTCGTGCTGAAAAAGAATCACGCATTGGGGCGGCTTCCAGTCAGCGTCGTTCGCTCGCTTTTGCGGCCATTTGCTTCGTGCTCGGCTTTACCACTGTTTTTGTTGCCCTTGGCGCTGGCGCGTCATCAATCGGCGCATTTTTGCGCATGTGGCAGCAGGAAATTGCCATGGTTGCGGGCGTTGTCATTATATTGATGGGCCTCAACTTTTTAGGCGTCCTGCGTTTTTCGTTTCTGTCGCGTGAAGCCCGCTTTCAGGCGCGCAGTGCACCTGCAACGCCATTAGGCGCTTACGTGATGGGCCTGGCGTTTGCCTTTGGCTGGACGCCGTGCATCGGTCCGGTTCTGGGTCCGATCCTCACGCTAGCGGGTGGCAGCAGCACGGTGGGTGAGGGTGCAGCCCTTCTGGCGGTCTATTCGTTGGGGCTAGGCATTCCGTTTTTGATCGCGGCGCTTTTTTCGGGCGCATTCATGCGATTTTTGTCGCGTTTCCGCGTTCATCTTGGCAAGATCGAGAAAGCGATGGGCGTGCTTCTTGTGATTGCAGGTGTGCTTTTCCTAACCGGCGGAATGCAGTCTTTCTCGTTCTGGCTGCTTGAAACATTCCCGGCATTGGGCAGACTTGGATAAAGAAGCGTAAGTTTCCATATACGCTTTAATGCTATGAGCAGATAAACTTTCAATATTCTGGACCATATTTATGACAGACCGTACCTGCCTTTCTATCGTGCTTGCCGCTGGCGAAGGCACGCGTATGAAATCGAACTTGCCTAAAGTGTTGCATCCGGTGGCAGGACTTCCGTTGGTCTGTCATGTGGTGAAAGCCGTTCAGGGCACGGGCAAAAGCGACGTGGCGCTGGTTGTCGGGCGCGGCGCAGATGAAGTACGTGGCGCTGTCGAAAAAGTTGCTGACGCCGTTTCGGCTTTTGAGCAGACGGAACGTCTCGGCACGGCGCATGCGGTGCTGGCGGCACGCGAAGCGATAGCTCGTGGCTATGATGATCTGCTCATTGTTTTTGGCGATACGCCACTGATTGAAGCGCAGTCGCTGCAGGCTGCACGCAACAAGCTTGCAGAAGGTGCGGATGTTGTTGTTATCGGCTTCCGTCCCACGAGCCCGCATGGCTATGGGCGCCTGATCGAAGAAGGCGGTAAGCTGATCGCGATCATCGAGGAAAAGGAAGCGACGGATCTCCAGAAGGAAATTGGTTTCTGCAACGGTGGTCTGATGGCTGTGCGTGGTTCGCATGCACTGGGTCTTCTGGATGCGGTCGATAATAAAAATGCCAAGGGCGAATATTATTTGACCGATATTGTTGGTCTGGCGCATGAAAAGGACCTGAATGTCGTTGCGATTGAAGTGCCGGTCGACAACGTGATTGGCATCAACAATCGTGCCGAACTGGCCGAAGCTGAAAGCATCTGGCAGAACCGCAAGCGTCAGGAAATGATGCTGGCCGGTGTGACGCTTTTCGCCCCCGAAACGGTGTTCTTCTCGCATGACACGCTGATTGAAGCTGATGTAATTATTGAACCGAATGTGTTTTTCGGGCCGAAAGTTCATGTCGCGTCGGGTGCACTCATCCATGCGTTTTCACATATTGAAGGTGCAAAAATCGGCTTGAATGCCGAGATTGGACCGTTTGTACGCTTGCGTCCGGGTGCAAATCTTGCCGAAAAATCGAAAGTGGGCAACTTCTGCGAAGTCAAAAATGCGGAAGTCCGCAAGGGTGCGAAGATCAATCACCTGAGCTATATCGGCGATGCGATTGTCGGCGCGTCAAGCAATATCGGGGCAGGTACGATCACCTGCAATTACGATGGCTATAACAAATATAAGACAGTGATTGGTGAAGGTGCTTTCATCGGCTCCAACAGTTCGCTCGTGGCACCTGTTGAAATCGGCGCAAATGCCTATATTGCGTCGGGCAGCACAATCACTGCTGAAGTTCCAGCCGATGCGCTTGCATTTGGGCGTGCACGACAGGAAACCAAAGAAGGTCGGGGAAAGCTCCTGCGAGAGAAATATGCTGCCATCAAAGCAGCTAAAACGGCAGCGAAATAAACGACCAAAGGATGATGAGAACGGCAGTCCACTGGGTTGCCGTTTTGCTTTATACTCTTTAAACCGCAAACAGAGCGCCCGACTATCGGATTTGGAGCAACTATATGTGTGGAATTATTGGCATTATCGGCAATGATGAGGTCGCGCCGCGTCTGGTCGATGCGTTGAAGCGGCTTGAATATCGTGGTTATGATTCTGCCGGTATTGCTACGCTGCTTGATGGAAAATTGGATCGTCGTCGCGCGGAAGGCAAGCTGGTCAATCTGGAAAAGCGTCTCGCCGGTGAACCACTTCCTGGCGTCATCGGTATCGGCCACACCCGCTGGGCTACGCACGGTAAGCCTGTTGAGCGCAATGCGCATCCGCATATCACGCCGCGTCTGGCAGTTGTTCATAACGGTATTATCGAAAACTTTGCTGAACTGCGGGCTATGCTTTCTGCCGAAGGCTATAAGTTTGAGACAGAAACCGACACCGAAGCTGTCGCGCATCTCGTGACGCGAGAACTGAATAAAGGCAAATCGCCGGTCGAAGCAGTGCGCGATAGCCTGCCACTGCTACAGGGTGCTTTTGCCCTCGCTTTCCTGTTTGAAGGCGATGAAGAAACATTGATCGGCGCACGTCAGGGACCACCCCTAGCCGTCGGTTATGGCGAAGGCGAAATGTTCCTTGGCTCCGATGCCATTGCGTTGTCGCCATTCACAGACACGATTGCATATCTCGAAGACGGCGATTGGGCAGTGCTCACCCGCAAGGGCGTGACCGTCTACGACGAGAACAATGTAGAGGTTGAGCGCGAGATTCAGAAGTCGCAGACTGCCAATATGCTGGTCTCGAAGGGCAACCATCGCCACTTCATGCAGAAAGAAATGTTCGAACAGCCGGAAGTGATTTCGCACACGCTCGCTAACTATCTCGACTTCACCACCGGAAAGGTGCGCCCGGAAGCGGTCAGTATTGATTTCAGCAAGATTGATCGTCTGACGATTTCTGCCTGCGGCACAGCTTTCTATGCAGCTTCGGTCGGTAAATACTGGTTTGAGCAGATCGCACGTCTGCCGGTCGATAGCGATATCGCTTCGGAATTCCGTTATCGCGAAATGCCGCTGTCAAAAGACTCGCTTGCGATGTTTGTTTCGCAGTCTGGTGAAACGGCGGATACGCTGGCATCGCTACGTTACTGCAAATCACAAGGACTAAAAATCGCCTCGGTGGTCAATGTCACAGGCTCGACCATCGCGCGTGAGTCCGATGCCATCTTCCCGACGCTTGCCGGTCCCGAAATCGGCGTGGCTTCAACCAAGGCTTTCACCTGCCAGTTGTCGACCATGGCGTCACTCGCGATTGCAGCGGCCAAGGCACGTGGCGCAATTGACGACAAGCGCGAACAGGAATTGGTGCGCGAGCTTTCGGAAGTGCCGCGTTTCCTCAATCAGGTGTTGAAGCTTGAAGACCAGATTGCGGCAGTCTGCCACGAGCTTTCCAAGGTCAATCATGTGCTTTATCTCGGTCGCGGAACATTGTTCCCGCTGGCTATGGAAGGAGCGCTGAAGCTCAAGGAAATTTCCTATATTCATGCTGAAGGCTATGCGGCTGGCGAACTCAAGCACGGCCCGATTGCGCTGATCGATGAAACCATGCCGGTTATTGTCATTGCACCGTCGGATCGTCTTTATGAAAAGACCGTTTCCAACATGCAGGAAGTGGCTGCACGCGGCGGTCGCATCATTTTGATCACCGATAAGAAGGGCGCTGCTTCCGCGAGCATCGACACGATGGCAACAATTGTTTTGCCGGATGTGCCGGAGTTTATCACGCCGCTGGTTTATGCTCTGCCGATACAGATGTTGGCCTATCACACAGCATTGTTGATGGGGACAGATGTGGATCAGCCACGGAATCTGGCGAAGTCTGTGACGGTGGAATAAAATAAAAATGGCCGCAACAATGCGGCCATTTTGTTATCCCGCACGAAGCAACCGGATTGCCTCATCGCGTCCGAAGAGATAGAGCAGCACACGCAAAGCCTGACCGCGTTCGCTTTCAAGATCGGGATCGTTTGCCAGAATATAACGTGCATCTTTTCGTGCGATTTCCAGCAGATCCCCATGCGCTTCAATAGAAGCCAAACGGAAACCCGGCGTGCCGGATTGACGGGTGCCGAGCAACTCGCCTTCGCCGCGCAGCTTCAAATCTTCTTCGGCAATGCGGAAGCCGTCTTCCGTTTCACGCATGACTTTGAGGCGTGCTTGTCCGATCTCGCCAAGTGGGCCTTTGTAAAGCAGCAGACAGGTGGAAGGCTTGTCGCCACGCCCGACGCGTCCGCGTAACTGATGCAGTTGCGAGAGGCCGAAGCGTTCCGCATGTTCAATGACAATAATGGTTGCGTCCGGCACATCGACGCCAACTTCGATAACAGTCGTTGCCACCAGCAGCCGCGTTTCGCCTTGCTTGAACGCACGCATAGCTTCGTCTTTTTCAGTACCGCTCATCCGGCCATGAATGAGGCCAATCTTGTCACCAAAAACAGGTTTCAATGATTCAAAGCGTTCTTCGGCAGAAGTCAGTTCGACAAGTTCGGATTCTTCCACCAATGGACAAATCCAGTAGATTTTTTGGCCTTCATGTATGGCTTTCCGAATACGTTCAACCAGTTCGTTCATTCGCTCCATTGGCAGAATTGCAGTGGTAATCGGCTGGCGTCCGGCGGGTTTTTCGGTGAGTTTGGAAACATCCATATCGCCGAAAGCCGTTAGCACAAGTGTGCGCGGGATCGGCGTTGCCGTCATCACCAGCATATCAGGCGCGGTGCCTTTGGCCGTCAGCATCAGACGCTGATGCACACCAAACCGATGCTGCTCGTCAATGATGACGAAGACCAGATCGTGATATTCGACTTTTTCCTGAAAAAGCGCATGCGTACCGATAATAATATTGATGTCACCGTTTTTCAGGCCTTCAAGTGTCGCAGTGCGTTCTTTGCCCTTATCCCTGCCTGTGAGCAGGGCTGCTTTTAGGCCGACTTTTTCTGCCAGTGGTGCAATGGTTGCAAAATGCTGCCGCGCTAGAACTTCTGTCGGTGCCATCAATGCTGACTGACCACCTGATTCGGCAGCATGTGCCATTGCTAATAGCCCAACCACCGTCTTTCCCGAACCCACATCGCCTTGCAAAAGCCGCAGCATACGCTCTGGCGATTTAAGGTCAGCGGTGATTTCTCGGACTGCCTGATCCTGACCTTTGGTTAGCCGATAGGGCAGGTGGCGCATAATTTCTGCCGCAATGCGCCCGTTGCCTTCCAGCGGACGACCCGAAAGGCGACGTGTTTTGGAGCGCACGAGAGCCAAAGCAAGCTGGCCAGCCAGAAACTCATCATAAGCCAACCTGCGCCGTGTGATGCTCTCGAGCGCGATGTCGCTCGGGTCTTCCGGCAGATGCATCGTGTTGAGTGCATCTTTGAAAGCGGTAAAACGCTCACGTACAATCAGCGGCCCGTCAATCCACTCTGGCAGCACCGGTACGCGGGTGAGTGCTTCTTTCATGGCGCGGCCAAGGGTCTTGGATGAAAGGCCTGCGGTCGATGGATAGACGGGTTCGACCATCGGCAGATTGGCTGCATCTTCAAGGCTTGCGATATAATCCGGATGTACCATCGAGGCACGCCCGTTGAACCATTCTACCTTTCCGGAAACGATGACGGTTTCGCCCTCGGGCAACATCTTTTCCAGCCATGGCAATTGTGCATGAAAGAAGGTGAGAATGATTTCGCCGGTATCATCATGTGCAATGACGCGATGCGGAACATTACCACGTCCACTGGGGGCTGGCTGATGCTGATCGACTTGCACTTCTAGTGTAACAATTGCACCTTCTTGCGCGAAAGCGATGCCGGGGCGGTTGCGTCGATCGATCACGCTGTGCGGCGGCAGAAACAAAAGCTGGCCGACTTTGGGCTCAGCGCCCGGCACGTCTGTGCCCAAAAGTTTACCGAGCAAAGCTGACACCTTCGGGCCAATGCCGGAAAGCGAGCGGACGGAAGCGAAAAACGGATCAAGCACAGACGGACGCATGGCGGGAGCATTAACTGCTTTGCTTTTCTGTGCAAGCCTTTGAAATAGTTTTGTACTATTTTTGTTCTTATTGCTGAAACGGGTTCCCACTTGCACCTTAGATGCTATATACCGGCCACACAATTGTTAATGGAGCGCTCAAACAATGACTGGCAGCACACTTGCGGCAGGAAATCTTGATGTAAGGCGTCGCAAGCTTCTGTTTCGCGCTTGGCATCGCGGTATGCGTGAGATGGATCTCATCCTTGGGCAATATGCCGATCGGTATCTTCCAGCCTTCACTGATGCTGAAGTTGATGAGTTTGAGCAGATTCTTGAAGTGCTTGATCGCGATCTCTTGAAATGGGTAACAGGCGAAAGCCCAACACCTGAAGAACATGATACGCCGCTGTTCCGAGACATTATTGCATTCCGTGACCGCGTAGAATTCTGAGAATAAGCCCCCATGCCCGTATTCAGCAAACTTGGTTTAAAAGCCAGTCCAAGCGTTAAAAATGGCAAAAATATCGTCATCGATGGCGTCGCCGATGGTTTCGAAGCCTTTTGCCTTGCGCGTCTGGTTGAGGAAGTCGGTGAACGGGGGCCAGTTCTCTATATCGTGCGCGACGGTCAGCGCATTGCTGATCTGGAACAGGTGCTGAATTTTGTTTCACCGGATTTGCCGGTGTTGCATCTGCCTGCCTGGGATTGTCTGCCCTATGATCGTGTGTCGCCGGGTGCCGATACGTCGGCGCGCAGGCTTGCGGCTCTGGGTGCTTTGGCATCGTTGAAAAAATCGCCGCATCCAGCGGTTATAATCACAACAGCCAATGCGGTTTTGCAAAAGCTCCCACCACAGGCAGTAATTGCCGAACAAGTGATTTCGGCGCGCCCCGGCAATCAGCTCAATATGAATGATCTGAGTGCACGGCTGGAGCGCAATGGTTTTGAACGTGTTTCGACCGTGCGTGACATTGGCGAATATGCAGTTCGTGGCGGCATTCTCGATCTTTATGCACCGGGATCCGAAGAACCGCTGCGGCTTGATTTCTTTGGCGATACGCTTGAAACTATCCGCGCATTTGATCCGGCGTCGCAGCGCACCACAGGCGCGCGCAAGGAGTTTGTGCTTCAGCCGATGAGCGAAATTTCGCTCTCGCCGGATATGATCAGCCGCTTCCGCAAAAATTATGTGGCGATGTTTGGCGCGCCGCAACGTGATGACGCGCTTTATCAGGCGATCAGCGAAGGCCGTCGCTTTGCCGGCATGGAACATTGGTTGCCGCTGTTCTACGATAATCTCGAAACAGTGTTTGACCATGCGGGCGATATGCCGGTGGTGTTCGATCATTTGGTGCATGAAGCATTGACCGAGCGCCACACGATGGTTGTGGATCATTATGAGTCGCGTCTGCGGCAGTCGGAAGGCAAAGAGCAAGGCAGCGAAGCAGTACCTTATAAGCCGGTCAAGCCGGAAACGCTTTATCTGACACCAAAGGAAGTTGAAGCAGTTGCAGCATCCAACGGTATGCGCATTGATCTGACGCCCTTTGGGGTGCCGGATGTGTCTGGCCGGACAATCATCCATGCTGACGTTCATAAAGGTCGCAGTTTTGCGGAAGAACGCGCTGCAACCGATGTGAACCTGTTTGAAGCGGCAGTGAAATATATCGCTGATTTGCGCGTGGCGGGCAAAAAAGTGCTGCTGGCGGCTTGGTCGGAAGGTTCGCTTGATCGTCTCTTGCAGGTGCTGGACGAGCACGGCCTTGAAAAGATTGAGACGATTGATCGTCTTTCCATGGTCAAAGCGCTGTCGCGTGATAAAATCACGGCGGCGGTTCTGGCGGTTGAAAGCGGATTTGATGCAGGCGATCTGGTCGTTGTTGCCGAACAGGATATTCTGGGTGATCGCCTTGTGCGCCGCTCCAAACGCCGCAAGCGCGATCAGGATTTCATTTCGGAAGCGGCTTCCCTTTCGGCTGGTGATATTGTCGTCCACGTCGATCATGGTATCGGTAGATTTATAGGGCTTAAAACAATCACCGCAGCGGGTGCGCCGCATGATTGTCTTGAGATTCATTATTCCGGCGATGACCGGCTGTTTCTGCCGGTCGAAAATATCGAACTTTTGTCGCGCTATGGCTCGGAAGGCTCGGAAGCTGTTCTCGATAAGCTTGGCGGCGGAGCATGGCAGATGCGCAAGGCCAAGCTCAAAAAACGCTTGCTTGAGATGGCGGGTCATCTGATTCAGATCGCAGCAGAGCGGCAGATGCGTGGCGCACCGGCTATGCTGCCGCCCGAAGGACTTTACGCAGAATTTGCGGCACGCTTCCCTTATGATGAAACGGAAGATCAGCTTCGCGCCATTGATGCGATCACAGATGATCTTGCGGCAGGTAAGCCAATGGATCGTCTCATCTGCGGTGATGTTGGCTTTGGCAAAACGGAAGTGGCGCTGCGCGCAGCTTTTGTTGCGGCCATGAGCGGTTTTCAGGTGGCCGTTGTTGTGCCGACCACGCTTCTGTCACGCCAGCATTTTAAGACATTTTCGACGCGCTTTCATGGTTTGCCGGTCAATGTCGCGCATGCCTCGCGTCTGGTTGGCTCAAAAGAACTTGCCGCCACCAAAAAGGGTCTGGAAGACGGCACGGTCGATATTGTGGTTGGCACACATGCGTTGCTAGGTAATTCGATCAAGATCAAAAATCTCGGCCTGCTTATCATCGATGAAGAGCAGCATTTTGGCGTAAAGCACAAGGAACGGCTTAAGGAGATTAAGTCAGATATTCATGTGCTCACACTTTCCGCAACGCCGATCCCGCGCACATTGCAGCTAGCATTGACAGGCGTGCGTGAACTTTCGCTGATTACGACGCCGCCGGTTGATCGTATGGCGGTGCGTACTTTTGTGTCGCCTTTTGATCCGTTGGTAATCCGCGAAACATTGCTGCGCGAACGCTATCGCGGTGGCCAGAGTTTTTATGTCTGCCCACGTATTGCCGACCTCACCGAGATCGAAGATTTTCTGAAAGAGCATGTACCAGAGCTTAAAATTGGCGTCGCGCATGGCCAGATGGCACCGGGCACTCTCGATGACATCATGAATGCCTTCTATGACGGCCAGTATGACGTGTTACTTTCGACAACCATCGTGGAATCGGGCCTCGACATTCCTACTGCAAATACGATGATCGTGCATCGCGCCGATATGTTCGGCCTGTCGCAGCTCTATCAGCTGCGTGGACGCGTTGGCCGCTCGAAGCAACGCGCTTTCGCGCTGTTTACGCTGCCAGCAGGGCGCACACTGACTGCCACCGCCGAGCGCCGTCTGAAAGTCTTGCAATCGCTCGACACGTTAGGCGCGGGCTTCCAGCTTGCAAGTCACGATATGGATATTCGTGGCGCAGGCAATATGCTTGGCGAAGAGCAATCTGGCCAAATCAAAGAAGTTGGTTTCGAGCTTTATCAGCAGATGCTGGAGGAAGCAGTCGCAACGCTCAAAGGCACGATTGAGGTTCACGACAGTCAGTGGTCGCCACAAATCGCAATTGGTACGGCGGTGATGATCCCTGAAACCTATGTGCCGGATCTGCAATTGCGTCTGGGACTTTATCGTCGTCTGGCCGATCTTGCAGAGCCGCAGGAGATTGATGCTTTTGGTGCAGAGTTGATCGACCGCTTCGGCCCAATGCCGGAAGAAGTGCAGCATCTGCTCAAAATCGTTTACATCAAGGCTCTGTGCCGCCGTGCCAATGTTGAAAAGTTGGATGCTGGTCCGAAGGGCGTCGTTATTCAGTTCCGCAATAAGACGTTCAATAATCCAGTAGGGTTGGTGAAGATGATCGGCGAACACGGATCGATGGCTAAGATCAGGCCAGATCAGAGCATCGTGTTTATTCGTGATTGGGCTACACCTGAAAAGCGGTTGAACGGCTCGGCAGTGATCATGACACAACTGGCAAAGATTGCGGCGGGTTGATCCCGCCGCTTTAATTATTTGTTTTTACACATGTATTTATCTCCAAAAACCGGTTCGCCCTTCTCGGAGACATGCTCTAGCGATCTTCAGAAATGCCCGGCTCAAAGCCTTCTGCTGTTTGCTGAATGGCATCGGCGAGGGCGGAGGCCGATTGTGCGCCCATGACGGCATATTTCTGATCAATGATGAAGCATGGCACGCCGCGCACGCCGATGCGGTTGGCGGTGTCGATTTCTTCCCGGATGGTGGCTTTATCGGCATCGCTTTGCAGAAGTCTGGCAACAACGGGGGCTTCCATGCCAATGCTTGCCGCAGCATCCACCAGTACATCATGGTCGCCAATGTCCTGTCCCTGCTCGAAATAGAGAGAGAAAAGTCTGCCAACCAGCTTGTCTTGGAGGCCGGGGCCAGCCTGCGCCGCCCAATGGATCAAGCGATGCGCATCAAACGTATTTGGCGCGCGCGTGATGGCTTCAAAATCAAAGACGATGTCATTTTCTTTACCAAGCTCGACAAGCTGTTTATGAATGTCATCTATCTTTGAGCCATTGCCGAATTTCTCGCGCATATAGGCCTGACGATCTTTGCCCTGTGCTGGCAATGCTGGATCAAGCTGATAAGGTCGCCAGCGCACATCTGCATCGACTTCCGGCGTCAGTTCGAGCGCCTGTTCAAGCCGCTTGCGGCCAACGAAACACCAGGGGCAGACGACATCTGAAACAACGTCGATGGTGATTTTTCTTGCGCTCATGAAGGTGCTCCATTGGACAAGCAGGAGCGCATCTCCTGCTTGCTTATTCATATAATTCAGAAATGTAGTGTGAATGATGACGCGTTCAACCGGCCTACTTGGTCGTTTGCCACCATGTCGGCAATTGATAGCCGTATAGCGATGTCTTTTCAGGGTGGCCGATGCGATCCCAACGTGCCACCCACTGATAAGGCAAGTAATAGAGCGGAATGTAGTAATCGCCGGAGATAAGAATGCGATCCAGTGCACGCACGGCGCTGACAAAATCGTCTCGCTCGCGTGCCGCCAGCATCGCCTCAATCATCGCATCGACTGCCGGATCGGCGACACCCGGATAGTTGAAGCTACCTTGTGCGTCACGAGATGCCGAACCCCAACGCTGCCACTGCTCGTTGCCTGGCGAAAGCGAGCCGGTCAATGCACCAAGGATCATGTCGTAGTCGAAGGTCTGTAAGCGCTGTTGATATTGCGCATCGTCGGCGCTGCGAATATCCGCCTCAATGCCCAGCCGCGCTAGATTACGCTTAAAGGCCAGCGCTACTTTCTCCTCGTCGGGCGAGCGCGTCATGATTTCGAACTGCAAAGGCTTGCCCGAAGGATCGATAGCCTTGCCATGCTCAAACGAAAAACCGGCGTCAATCAGCAATTCATAGGCATCTTTCGCCGGACCACGATCATGTCCGCTGCCATCTGTGATCGATGGATGCCAGGTGCCATCCATCACATCTTTACGAACGGCATCAGGAAAGGGCGCAAGCAATTCGCGCTCGCGACCATCAGCACGCTTGCCAAGGGAGGAGAGTTCCGAACCCTCCCAGAAACTTTGCAACCGCTTGTACTGGTCAGCAAAAAGATTGCGATTGGCCCATTCAAAATCGAATAGAAGCCCAAGCGCCTGTCTCACACGGCGATCTTCGAAAATAGGGCGGCGCGTGTTGAAGACAAAGCCCAGCATATTTGCGGGCGTGCCTTTCTCAAAATTCTCTTTGACGACCTTTCCTTCTGTCACAGCAGGGAAATTATAGGATTTTTCCCAGCGTGTTGGATTGGCGTCGATGAAAACATCAAGCAGTCCTTTTTTGAAAGACTCAAACAGTGCTGTTTCGTTCCGGTAATACTCGATGCTCAGCGTGTCGAAATTATCAAAGCCACGACGCACAGCTAAGTCTTTGCCCCAATAATCAGGACTACGCTGATAGATAATGCGCTGGCCGGGCTGAACATTCGACACCAGATAGGGACCACTTCCAATCGGCGCTTTCAGTGTCGAATTTCCAAATGTTGCCGGGTCAATCGCGTGTTTTGGAAGAACAGGCATGGTTGCGGCGATCAGCATCGGAAATTCACGATCTGACTTATCATTGAAGACAAACCGCACCGAGCGTTCGCCAGTTTTTTCAATCTTTTCGATACGGCTCATGCGGTTGTTGAAGGGCGGACGGCCTTTTTCGGTAAGAATCTCATAGGTGAAAATGACATCGTCAACCATGACGGGCTGACCGTCCGACCATTTGGCTTTGGGATTGAGCGTAAACTCGACCCATTTTCGTTCGGGATCGACAGAGACTTTCTCAGCCAGCAAGCCATAAAGCGTAAACGGTTCGTCGCGTGAACGCTGCATGAGTGTTTCATAGACCAGATTACCAAAATCCGTATCGCCAAACAGTCCGCGTGCAGTCGTGCGCATGCTCTTGAGCACAAACGGATTGAGACTGTCATAAGTGCCAACTACACCCATACGCAGTGTGCCACCTTTGGGTGCGTCGGGGTTTGCATAAGGAAAATGCGTGAAGTCTGCGGGTAGCGCCACATCGCCATGCATTGATAATGCATAGTCCGGGGCAGAGTTCGGCGCAGGGTTGTTTTCTGTCTGTGCCAGAGCAGCACCTGCATAAAAACCGATCAGGCTAGCCAAAGCTGTGTTGCGGAAAAGAGCGAATAATCCAGTCAACGTTCTCACGTCCCCGTTCAACTTAATTGGTCCATTGTAAATAAGCGTGAAATCTTATCATGCGATTCGTATGGCGAAATTAGCATGAAGCTAGAGTTTGTGCCGATTAAGAGCGTGTCTGCTGCGCGACAGTGTAGATTAAAACAAAAAATAAGACGTATTTTGCTATATGAATGCATTCGACCATCTGGATTCATGCGAGAAGTCGTTGTAACACGGCGCTCGGATTGGGATGATAAATCCCGGAGGTCACGCTGTTGCCGCATTTTCAAATCAGTGACGGTCTATCGCTGACTCAAACCAGAGACCGGAAGATCAAAGCCTTGGAAGGAAACTGTTGATCATGACCAGCACGAAGACAATCGCTGCCGCATCCGCATTTGCTGGCGCGTTCGCCCTGCTTGCTTCTGCAACTCTCCCTGCATCAGCACAGCAGCAACAGCAGCCACCGCAGGGTTGGTTCAAGGTCTGCTCGAAGCAGGAAGACAATGACATCTGCAACACGCAGAACATTGTGACCGCTGACTCCGGCCAGCTACTGACCGCTGTCAACCTTATCGAGATCAAGGGTAAGATCAATCGCAAGATTTTTCAGGTCACTGTTCCAATCGGCCGTCTGATCCCAGCTGGCGTTGGTTTGCAGATCGATAATGCCAAGCCAACCAAGCTTGAATATGGCATCTGTTTCCCAGATCGCTGCATCGCGGAAGCCCCGCTTTCTGACGAGCTGATCAATGCTCTGAAAAAAGGCACCAAGGTCACGCTGACTTCGGTTAACTACCAGAACAAGCAGAACCCAATCCCAGTTGCACTGACCGGTTTCTCGGCAGCGCTTACAGGTCCGGGCCTCAAGCAGTCTGAACTCGAAGAACGCCAGAAAGAACTTCAGGACGCAGTTGCAAAGCGCCAGAAGGAATTCGAAGAGAAAATGAAGGCTGAACAGGCCAAGGCAAAGGGCGCAGCTAACTAAGCTGAGTTAATAGTTGAAATTAAAACAAAGGGCGCTTCAAGCGCCCTTTTTACATTAACTTATGAAGAAAATACAATAAGCATCAGTTCGCGTGTAACTTTACACGATAAGTCCCGTTACCCAGACGATCAAACATGTCATTGAGCTGTGGATGCCGAAGGGGTTCATCGCTCAAATCAGGCACAAGGTTTTGCTCTGAGACATAGGCTACATATTCGGATTCTGAATTCTCAGCCAGTAGATGATAAAATGGCTGATCCCGGCGCGGCCGTGTTTCTTCAGGAATGGATTGATACCATTCTTCCGTATTGGCGAATTCCGGATCGACATCGAATATAATCCCCCGAAACGGAAACAGCCGATGTTTGACCACCTGTCCGATCTGAAACTTCGCGTGTTTTATCTGTGCCATGCTCATAAAGACATATGTAGTTCACCGCGCGCCGAATTAAAGCTGCGGGAGGTTTCAGGTCGATTTTTAAATTTGACTATTGCTTGGCTGACTTAGAAAGCTTCGGCAAAAACTGCGAAAAACCGCTGCCGGGACGCAAACCCTCGCGCATGAAAAAGGCCCGCAAAGGTGCAAAGCTGCGCAGCATTTCCAAACCAACACCACGCGCGATCTGTGCTGGCAGCATAGGTGAAAGCAGCGAACGGTTGAGTGCATCCACAGAACCGGTACGCGCCAAAATATCCGGGCGGCGACCACGATCATAAGCGCGGATCACCGGATCTGAACCCGGGTCCGATGGATCGTTTGCAATGGCTTTGATCAGTGTTTCGACGTCCCTCGTTCCGAGATTGAGCCCCTGCGCGCCAATTGGCGGAAACACATGCGCTGCTTCGCCGATTAGAATGGTGCGCTTGGATGCAAATGAAAGAGGCACCATGCCCGATAGCGGCCATGCCTGCGGACGAATATCCAGCGTTACCTTGCCGAGCATCGATTGCATCATGTCTTCGATACGCTGACTGAGTGTTCCATCGTCAAGCGTCAGCAGTGTTTCTGCGCGACCCGGATTGACCACCCAGACAAGGCTGGACCGCTTGCCTTTAAGCGGAACCTGCGTGAACGGGCCTTCTTCGGTATGAAACTCAGTCGAGATATTCCCGTGCTCAAGGTCGTGTGCAAACGAAAGAACCACTGCCGTTTGTGGATAGCTCCAGCGGCGGGTGCGAATGCCCGCTGCTTCGCGCGCAGCCGAATTGCGACCGTCGGCTGCAATAACGAGACGCGTATGCAGTGTTTCGCCACCTGCAAGCGTGATTGTTACATGATCATCATTGTTGCGATATTCGATGGCTGGAAGCGTGATGCGCTCAATTGCGCAGTTGGCTTCGACTGCCTCTGCCAGTCTTTGATTTAGCGCTGCATTGGGAATATTATAACCAAAGGCAATCTCATCAATTTCGCCGGCGCGGAATGTGACGGCGGGGCTGCGGATCAGGCGGCTTGTTGCATCGACAATGCGCATGGAGGCAAGGGGCGCGGCTTCGGGGGCAATGCGAGACCACACACCTAAATTTTCCAGAAAGCGGATAGCAGGCATCATGAGGGCAGTTGTGCGGCGGTCGTTCTTGTCGGTTTCCGGTCCGAGCAATACAGTGCGGTAGCCTTTAGCGCTGAGCGCCAAAGCTGCCATCATACCGGCAGGGCCACCGCCGCTGATCGTAATTTCGGTAATACGCTTTTCTGCAACAACGTCATTCATAATGATCTATCCTCGGCCAGAAGCTCCGGCCCAAAGCGATTCTTATCGCATTGTGTCTTATGCCATTTAACCGCAAATGCCTGCCCATGGCCATTCTCGCAAAGACTAAAACCCAATCTTTGGTGGAATGAGGGCGGTTTTGTCTCATGACTTACTTGCGCTTTTAGGCTTATTCGGGGAAAGCTTTTATAACACAAGTATGGCTCCTTGCGGTCTTTTACGCAGGCGGCTTATCTGTCGCCTCATGCCGTGTTGGGCGCATGAGAGTGGCGATCAAAAGAAGTGGCGAACGGCGTGAAAAGCAAACTGACTGGAAAATTCAAAGCCAAGAAGGTGACGGCGCCACAAGCCAAGGCATTTTCTGTGCATCTGCTCACGGCCTCTGGATCATTTCTGGCATTTTTGTCGATTGTTGCGGCAAGTGATGGTCGTTATACTGCGATGTGGTGGTGGTTGGGCCTCGCACTGTTCGTCGATGGCATCGATGGCCCCATCGCGCGCAAGTTAGAAGTCAAATATGTGCTTCCTAATTGGTCAGGTGAGCTACTCGATAATATCATCGACTACGTAACCTATGTGCTGATACCGGCCTTCGCACTATACCAAAGTGGCTTTATGGGGACAAACCTGTCCTTCATATCGGGTGCAATAATCGTTATAACCAGCGCCATTTATTATGCCGATACGGGCATGAAGACGAAGGAAAATTTCTTCAAAGGCTTCCCTGTTGTCTGGAATATGGTGGTTTTCACGCTGTTTATTGTCCGACCTGGTGAATGGGAAGCTTTTGCCATAGTCGTTTTGTCAGCAATTCTCTCGTTCCTGCCGATCAGCTTCTTGCATCCTGTACGGGTTGTGCGTCTGCGGCCGCTTAACCTCACAGTGTTTTTGCTGTGGTGCGCATTCGGTGCTGCAGGGCTTTATTATATGCTCGATGCCCCGCTCTGGGTGCGTATCGGGATCACGGTGACGGGGCTTTATATTTATTTCATTGGCGCCATCATGCAGTTCTTTCCCAATCTGGGGCGGACTGCCACCGTCATTGCAGCTGAACGCGCCGCAAATGCAAAGAAAACCGAAGCCGGAGAAGCATCATGATCAATGCAATTCGCGTCCACCAGACTGGTGGACCTGAGGTTCTTACTTACGAGCAGATCGAAATCGGTGAACCGGGGCCAGGCGAAGCGAAGGTGCGTCATGAAGCGATTGGCCTGAATTTCATTGACGTCTATTTCCGTACCTGGCTTTATAAAACGGCGCAGATGCCGTTTATACCCGGCAATGAAGGTGCGGGCATCGTGGTCGCGGTGGGTTCAGGTGTTAATACCGTCAAGGTTGGTGATCGTGTTGCCTATGCTGCGACACCGGGTTCCTATGCAGATGAGCGCATCCTGCCCGCGGATCGCCTGTTGAAAGTGCCGGATTCGATCGAATTGAAATCTGCTGCTGCCATGATGCTCAAGGGCATGACCGCGCAATATCTGCTGCGCCAGACATTCGTTGTTAAACCCGGTCACACGATCCTGTTTCATGCAGCGGCTGGCGGCGTTGGGCTAATCGCTGGACAATGGGCCAAGCATCTGGGTGCAACTGTGATCGGAACCGCAGGTTCTGACGAGAAGATCGCGCTCGCGAAATCCCATGGCTATGATCATGTCATTAATTATCGCACGGAAAACTTCGTCGAGCGGGTTAGGGAACTCACCGGCGACGAGGGTGTGGACGTTGTCTATGACTCGGTTGGCCGCGATACCTATATGGGCTCGCTCGATGTGTTGAAGCCGCTTGGCATGTTTGCCTGTTTCGGCCAGTCTTCTGGTGTTATTCCGCCCTTTGATCTTGGACTTCTGGCGCAGAAAGGTTCGCTTTTTGCGACCCGTCCGACCCTGTTCAACTATGTTTCAAAGCGTGCCGATCTTGAAAAGACGGCAAACGATCTTTTTGATGTTGTGGCAAGCGGTGCTGTAAAGATCGAAATCAATCAGTCCTATGCGCTAAAAGATGTGCGTAAAGCGCATGAAGACCTCGAAGCCCGTAAGACAACGGGTGCGAGCATCTTGCTCCCGTAGTATTGGGATGCGCATAAATCCATCGGGGGTGTGCATATGTACTCCGCCGATTTCTTTTTGGCTTTTCAATTGATGCTTGGCTGGATAAGGTCACTCAAAAATAAGCTCGGGGAACCCCAAAAAGACAATGTCAGCGACTTTATCCGACCGGCCTCTCTTAGATGTCCGCCGGCTCACAAAAGTATTTGGTCAACTTAGGGCCTGCGATGCGGTCGATCTCGTGATCGCGGAAGGGGAAATTCACGCGCTTCTGGGTGAGAATGGCGCGGGAAAATCGACCTTTGTAAAAATGCTGTTTGGTGCGCTACAGCCACTTGAAGGCGAAATCGTCTGGAAGGGTGAGCGCGTTACGATTACTGAACCCGCAATGGCAAGGCAGCTTGGCATTGGCATGGTTTTCCAGCATTTTTCGCTTTTTGACTCTTTGACTGCCGCTGAGAATATTGCGCTTTCACTTGATGGTTCCCTGTCGCTTTCCGAAGTCGCCAAACGTGCGCGCGATGTCGGCAAAGCCTATGGCCTGCCGATTGATCCGCAAGCACATGTGGGTGATCTTTCCGTGGGCGAGCGTCAGCGTATCGAGATTGTGCGTTGTCTCTTGCAGGAACCCGATCTGATTATTCTGGATGAACCGACCTCGGTGCTCACACCGCAGGAAGCCGATCGTATGTTTGAAACGCTGGAGCGTTTGAAGGCGGAAGGCAAGTCGATCCTTTACATCAGCCATCGACTTGAAGAAGTGAAGCGGCTTTGTGACCGCGCTACGGTGCTGCGTCATGGCAAGGTGGTCGCGCATTGTGATCCGCGCGAAGAGACAGCCGCATCGCTTGCGCGTATGATGGTTGGCAATGACATCAAGGTTGTGGCGCGCAGCCCGATCGACGCCGTTGAAACTGCAGCAACACCGCTTCTTGAGATTAAAGCGCTGTCGCAGGCTCCGCGTGGGCCGTTTTCAACCGTTCTCGATAATATTTCGCTTTCGGTCAAAGCCGGTGAAGTTGTTGGTGTCGCAGGCGTTGCGGGCAATGGTCAGGGCGAGTTTTTTGAAGCTGTTTCCGGCGAGTTTTTACAGTCATCGCCTTCGGCTGTGCGTATTCGCGGCAAGGATGCGGGTAGGCTTGGTATCAGCGAGCGTCGCTTGATGGGGGCTGCTTTTGTGCCGGAAGAACGGCTGGGACATGGTGCCGTACCATCGCTGCCACTGACAGATAACCTGTTTTTGTCGCGCTATAAGACGGATGCGAAGGCATTTTTGCGCGGTGGCAAGCTAAAGCTGATTGCCGAAGGTGCATTACGCTCTGCCGCAAGGCGCATCATCGAAACGATGGATGTGCGCAAGAGCGCTGAAAACCCACCGGCCTCTGCATTGTCTGGCGGCAATCTCCAAAAATTCATCATTGGCCGTGAACTGGATCGTTCGCCGTCGGTTATGATTGTCAATCAGCCGACATGGGGCGTGGATGCGGGTGCCGCAGCGCATATCCGTCAGGCTTTGCTTGATCTGGCGCGTTCCGGCTCTGCCGTTCTTGTCATCAGTCAGGATCTCGATGAACTGCTTGAAATCAGCGACCGTATTGCGGTGATGAACCACGGTGCGCTTTCCGATCCCATGCCAATTGCTGACGTCACGCTTGAAAAAATTGGCCTGCTTATGGGCGGCATCTCCGGCACGGATCAGGCGGGAGCAGCATGATGCGGATTGAACTTGTCAAACGTCCGCAGCCTTCAAAGCTTTTCAGCGCTTTTTCGCCGTTGCTTGCACTTGCGCTAACCATGGTTTTTGGTGGTCTGGCCTTCGCGCTTATGGGCAAAGACCCGTTTCAGGCACTTTATGTGTTCTTTGTCGAGCCGCTGTTCGACATATGGTCGTGGCATGAATTGTTGGTCAAGGCGACGCCGCTTATTCTGATTGCGGTTGGTCTTTGTGTCTGTTTTCTATCCAATAACTGGAATATCGGTGCCGAAGGCCAGTTTATTATTGGTGCGATTACCGGCTCTATCCTACCGGTGATGTTTCCCGAATTGCAGCTTTGGGTCGTTTTGCCGTTGATGATGCTGATGGGTATGGCTGGCGGCGCGGCCTATGCTTCCATTCCGGCGCTGCTGAAAGTACGCTTCAATACCAATGAAATTCTGACCAGTCTGATGCTGGTTTATGTCGCGCAATTGTTCCTCGACTGGCTGGTGCGCGGACCATGGCGCAACCCGGAAGGCTATAATTTCCCGGAAACACGCCAGTTCAATCCAAGTGCCGTGCTGCCGGAAATCTGGAGCGCATCGGGGCGCGCGCATTGGGGTTTTATCTTTGCAATTGTTGCCGCAATCATCGTCTGGTTTATCCTTGCCAAAACGCTCAAAGGCTTTGAGGTGAAGGTCATCGGTCAAAGCCCAAGGGCAGGCCGCTTTGCAGGTTTCAGCTCCGGTAAGCTGGTGTTCTTCGTCTTTGCAGTTTCTGGCGCACTTGCTGGTCTTGCAGGCATTGCCGAGACTTCTGGCGCAATTGGTCAGTTGCGTCCGGTCATTTCGCCCGGTTATGGCTTCACGGCAATCATTGTTGCCTTCCTTGGCAGGCTAAATCCACTTGGCGCGATTGCTGCCGGTTTTGTGCTGGCATTGTCTTATCTGGGCGGTGAGGCTGCACAGGTGACCATCGGCATATCTGAGAAATCGGCTCGCGTATTTCAGGGCATGATCCTGTTCTTCGTGCTGGCCTGCGACACGCTTATTCATTATCGCATCCGCTTTGTGGCGGGCAGCACAGCAGGAAAGGTCTGATCAGTGGATTTGACACAGGCTATCCTTCTCACCATTGCAACTGCCGCAACGCCTTTGTTGATCGCAGCCATTGGTGAACTGGTTGTCGAGCGATCTGGAGTGCTCAATCTCGGTGTCGAAGGCATGATGCTGATTGGGGCCGTCTCCGGTTTCGCGGCGGCACAGTTTACTGGTTCTGCATGGCTTGGCATGATCGCCGCAATTTTTGTCGGCAGTCTTTTTTCCGGCATTTTTGCCTTTTTGACCCTGACGCTTGTCACCAATCAGGTTGCAACGGGGCTGGCACTGACTATTCTTGGTATTGGCGCTTCGGCTATGCTTGGTGAGCGTTTTGTCGGGATGCCGGGCGTGCGTCTTGATGCAATCACTATTCCTTATCTGACCGATATTCCTTATCTCGGGCGCTTTTTGTTTGGTCAGGACCCGATCTTCTACATCTCTATTCTGCTGGTGATCGGCGTCACTTGGTTTTTGTTCCGCACGCGGGCAGGGCTGCAATTGCGCGCTATCGGTGACAATCACGGCTCCGCACATGCGCTGGGTGTGCATGTGGTTCGCACGCGCTATCTTGCGGTGTTGTTTGGCGGCGCTTGTGCCGGTCTTGCCGGTGCCCAGCTATCGCTGGTCTATGTGCCTCAGTGGGTTGAAAATATGTCCGCAGGGCGCGGCTGGATTGCACTTGCGCTCGTCGTGTTTGCTTCATGGCGTCCGTGGCGCGTGCTGATCGGTGCATATCTATTTGGTGCCGTAACCATTGGCCAGCTTCATGCGCAGGCGCTTGGTTTCGGTCTTCCGTCGCAGTTCCTGTCGGCCTTGCCCTATATTGCGACGATTGTGGTTCTGGTTATCATCTCGCGCAACAGGCGTTTGACGATGATGAACACGCCTGCGTCGCTCGGCAAACCATTTGTGCCGGACAGGTAAATACGAGTTCTGAACGGCGGTCCGGCTCCCACGGCCTGCCGTTTTGTTTTGAGGGTGATAACAAGGAGTGCAGGGAACATGAAAAAGACGCTGTTGGCGATTGCCACCGCAGCCAGCTTTATGCTCGGCGGAGCGGCACATGCAGAAGACAAGCTGAAAGTTGGCTTCATCTATATCGGACCTCCGGGCGACTTCGGCTGGACTTATCAGCACGACGTTGCGCGTAAGGAAATGATCGAAGCTCTTGGCGACAAGGTCGAAACGACATTTCTCGAAAACGTACCGGAAGGTGCGGATGCCGAGCGTTCGATTGAGCGTCTGGCACGTGCCGGCAACAAACTGATCTTCACGACTTCTTTCGGTTATATGGACCCAACCATAAAGGTTGCAGCCAAATACCCGGATGTGAAGTTTGAACATGCCACCGGTTACAAGACCGCTGACAATGTTGCGGCGTACAATGCACGCTTCTATGAAGGCCGCTATATTCAGGGCCAGATCGCAGCCAAATTGTCGGAAAAGGGCGTTGCAGGCTATATCGCCTCTGTGCCAGTGCCAGAAGTGGTGCAGGGCATCAATTCCTTCATCCTCGGCGCACAGTCGGTCAATCCTGAATTCAAGGTCAAGGTTATCTGGGTGAATTCGTGGTTCGATCCGGGCAAGGAAGCCGATGCTGCCAAGGCGCTGGTTGATCAGGGCGTTGATATTCTGACCCAGCACACCGATTCCACCGCACCTATCCAGGTTGCGCATGAGCGTGGCATCAAGGCATTTGGCCAGGCTTCGGATATGATCAAGTTTGGTCCTGAAACTCAGTTGACCGCTATCGTAGACGATTGGGGTCCATATTACATCGACCGCGCCAAGGCTGCTCTCGATGGCAAGTGGGAAAGCCAGAACATCTGGTGGGGCATGAAGGAAGGCCTCGTTAAGATGGCGCCTTACACCAACATGCCAGATGACGTGAAAAAAATGGCTGAAGAAACCGAAGCCAAGATCAAGTCAGGCGAATTCAAGCCTTTCACCGGTCCTATTAAGAAGCAGGACGGCTCCGTTTGGCTCAAGGAAGGCGAACAGGCTGACGACAAGACATTGCTTGGCCTGAACTTCTACGTTGAAGGCGTTGACGATAAGCTGCCGCAATAATGAAATAAAAAAGGGCGCTTCAAGCGCCCTTTTTTTGCACTAATGAAATAGTTGCCTTTATTAAAGCGTCAACTTCATGCCTTCGTGACTGTCAACAAAGTCGAGAGATTGATAAAAGCGCAGAGCATCAGCGCGTGCCTTATCGGTCGTCAATTGCACCAAGCCGCAGCCTCGTTCGCAGCATTTTTGAATTGCCCATTCAGCCATCTGTTTGCCGATGCTGCCACTGCGTGCTTTGCTCGCGATACGAACGCTTTCAATCTGGCCCCGCCACATGCCTTTGCGTGATAGGCCGGGAATGAAGCTGAGTTGCAGGCAACCAATGATTTCTCCGCCCTGTTCCACGACCGCCAACAACTGGTTTTTGTCGTCTTCTATGGCGTTGAATGCATCGGTGTAACAACGGTTTAGCGGCGTGCTGTTGTCTTCGCGGGTAGACCCGAGCGTATCATCTGCGAGCATGGCAACAATTGCTACAAGGTCATGTTTGATGGCTTTGCGAATGGATATGGCGTTGTCGGGCATTGCAGCTTTCATTTGATTGCTTTTTTAAGTGTAATAATTTGCAGAACACTGAATAACAAAAAGCCGGAGCAAAGCCCCGGCTTAAAGCAATTTGTTCAAACTAATTATTCGGCTGCGTCAGCTGGCGCTGCATTGAGCAGGCCATAGCGTTCTTCACCAATCTTACCGAGCAGATCAAGCTGGGTTTCGAGGAAGTCGATGTGACCTTCTTCGTCGGCGAGAAGCTGATCAAAAAGCTGCTTGGAAACGTAGTCGCCCAGTTCGTCGCAGATTTCGCGGGACTTTTTGTACGATGCACGCGCATCATATTCACCAGCAAGATCGGCTTCCAGAACTTCCTTGACGTTCTGGCCAATGCGCAGAGGCGCAAGAGTTTGAAGGTTTGGGTGACCTTCAAGGAAAATGATGCGGTCGATGATCTTGTCCGCATGATGCATTTCTTCGATGGATTCTTCACGCTCTTTCTTCGCAAGGCGCATGAAACCCCAGTCGTTAAGCAGACGATAGTGCAACCAGTACTGGTTTACAGCGCCAAGTTCGAGAAACAGTGCCTCGTTAAGCCGCTCGATGACCTTTGGTTCGCCTTTCATTCCAAGAACTCCCGAATTTGTCTCGTAGAGAACGCACACGATCCATGAACTGGATCACGTTTTCGTCCATTTGATTGTGACGAAGATGATATTCTTCAGTCACCCTTATGATCGTTTCTACGACATTTGGGAAGCAGCCACAGCAGCGACCACTCTTGGATATTGCATTAAAGACAGTTCCAGGGACGATGAGACGCCAGCAATCTTCATCGAGAAGTTGCGTCACAACAGCTTCAATATCTTTATCGGTAATAACGTTGCAGCTGCAGACTAGCATGAAAAGTAAACTCCAGCATCTGCAATGCGATGTGATTGTATAGAACTCACAATGCGGGAAAGTGCGCTTTGTCCGTTGCTTGAATTTACGCAGAAACTACCGCTATTAGCGGGTGTTTCTACTTCAATATTGGCATGTCGCCGTTCTGAACCGAACAAAGGTTCCTCCAATCGCAGGGGGTAAAGGCCCGAACATCAAAGGTAGACTTGAGCAGGTCTTGTAAAACCCACCCATTTAAGTCAGGTTATGCCGGTTTTGGGGGCTTAGTGTCAAATTTTATGTTTTGGAAATGTTCTAAAAATCAATAACTTAGAATTATTCTAAATATGAGTTAAGTACCCATCTTTAAACATTAATTGGTCTTTTACATGGGTAGAAACGGCACAAGTTTTGCGCCTTTTTAAATCTATGCGCCATTTCGCCGCACGATGTGGAAAACAGGGTATTACAGCATGATCCAACTGGAGTGCCGATCTGGTTTAATCAGATCGGCACTCTAAACGGGTTAAATACCTTCGACAGCTTCGAATCCCTCAAACTGCGGTGGTCCAGCATAAAGAGGCTTGCGGTCACCGGCATTGCGGTGCGCATTGCGGAACTGCTCGGACTTGGTCCAGAAGGTGAAGTCCTCACGCGTCCGCCAGACTGTGTGAGAAGAATAAAGCGTATAGCCTTCTTCTTCGTTGGTCGCGCCGCGCAGAAGATTGAAGCTCTCAAAGCCCGGAAGCTCGGCAAGCTGGGAATCGCGATTTTTCCAGACGGTTTCAAATTCGGCTTCGTTGCCGATGAGAACCTTGAAACGGTTCATTGCTATAAACATTGCTGATCCTTTCTAACAGGGACTGGCTACATATAAGTTTCCGGCGAGTGCGGTGGTAGGTTCCGCACTCGCCGCATCGCATCTCGGGATTGAAATCCACTACAGCGGTCAGAGATGGGTGGATTTCATAGACGCGATGATCTCATAACAGGAGGCGGGAGCCTCCTGAAAATTAGAACTTCTGCGTCAGAGAAACTTTGAAGTAACGTCCTGCTTCTGCATAAAATTCTGTTGGATTGGCGATGTCGTTGACCGACATCGAGTCATAATATGTCTTGTCGAAGAGATTATAGACGCCTGCCTGCAAGCGTGTACCATTGAGCTGGGTTGGTTCCCACCAGCCAGTCAGGTTAACGATGCCATAGCCAGGCAATCTACGGGTTATGGTTCCTGCTTGTGTGGAGACAGTCTGGTTCAGATAAGCCGCTGCAACAACGCTGGTGTCGACGCCCCAGGTCTCAGTGTTATAGCCAACACCGAACACGCCCTTGAAAGGAACGGCTGACGACAAAGGAATATCTTCATCAAGGTTCATTGCCTTTGAATAGGCAAGAGCGCCGTGAAGATTGATACCATTTGCAAAGTTGTGATGCGCTTTAACTTCGATACCGGCGATGCGTGCTTTATCGAGGTTGCGGTACTCGGTAAGCCCAAATGGATACGCTGTTGTGCGGGTAGTGATTGTGTCGATGAAGTTGCTGTAACGATTTGCGAAGACGGTGATCTTACCGCCCGAGTCGTTGTCGCCGAACTTGGCACCGACGTCGATTCCATAGCCGGTTTCAGGCTTAAGGTCGGGATTACCTATCGTGCCGTAACCTGCGGAAAGATAAGTTACGTAAAGCTGATCGACTTCAGGTGCCTTATAGGTAGATGAAATCTGGGCAAAAAGCTCAAGATCAGGTGTTGCCTGCCACGAGAAGCGGATCTTTGGAGAGATACGGTTGTCGGAATTGTTGGCATAGCCAGATGCTGAATCCGGCTCATACTTGAACCAGTCAAAGCGCAAGCCGGGTGTGATGGCAAAAGGCGTGTCGCCAATTTCGATGCGGTCTTCCGCAAATAGGCCTAAACGGTACGAGTCTACATCAGGTGTATCCTGCTGGTTGATATGCAGGAATGGGCAAGTGCTTCGCTGAGCGGCAGGGGTTGCCGTGCCACGGATACACGCGTCGTCACCAGTCAGAGACTGTGTGTTCTTCCCGATGCTGAAGTCACCACCGACAGTCAAAGCATGAGACAGCGCGCCTGTTTCAAAACCAAGATTGGCATAGCCGCTTGCACCATAGCGTTCGTCTTCAAGTACGTATTTGCGGCTGAAAGGGCCTGCTACTGAACCAAAACGGATTGTGTCGGTCGAGAAGTCCCGCTTCATCTTCTGCCAATAAATGGTCGCCGCCGCATTGTTTACGAGGCCGTCGTCCTGGTTTTCAAAGCGGTAGTCGAGCGAAACGCGATCACGTTCGTTCTTGCGGTTCTGATTATAGTTTCTGTTATCGTAGGTCGTTCCAGCATCCGAACTCAGATTCGTATCGGAATCAAAGCGGTTACGTTCAGCTGTAATCCCGATGGTGTGACCACCTTCAAGCTCCTGACGCAGCTTGAACATCAGATTGCTGTTATCATAATCTTCAGGGTTAGCCTTGGTGCGGTTTACGCCATAACCACCAACGTCGCCGGGGTTCTGAATTTCGTGGCCGCGCTTATATGAACCCTGAAACAGGACAGAGGTGT
The DNA here is from genome assembly GCF_002252445.1 of Brucella thiophenivorans. Taxonomy (GTDB): domain Bacteria; phylum Pseudomonadota; class Alphaproteobacteria; order Rhizobiales; family Rhizobiaceae; genus Brucella; species Brucella thiophenivorans. The sequence goes on along the minus strand of NZ_NNRJ01000051.1, from coordinate 469,186 downwards.
TCTGGATTCTCTGTGCAGCAGCAGCGGAGCCAATGAAAGACTTATCCGAACCATCATAAGTGAGTTTTGCAATGCCGCCGAAAGCCTTGCCGGGAGCGAGCAGATCTTCTGGCTCAAGGGTTTTAAGCGCGATTGCTCCGCCCAAGGCACCAGAACCGAGACGACTAGCATCCGCGCCATAAAGTACATCAAATGTTGAGAGTGCAGAGAGGTCGTAGGCATTGCTGCCACCACCGCTTACTTGTGTACGGATGGCTGCATCGAGATATGGAATTGGAATGCCGTCGATTGTGGTCAGGACGCGATCATCCTGAAGACCGCGAATGTTCACGCTGCCTGTAGTGGGATTAACGGCGAGGCCGGGCTCGAGCGTATTCGTTAGATCCTGCACAGAAGTAATGTTATTTCTGCGAATTTCTTCGGCAGTTACAGTGTTTGCCAGTGGGGTATCGGCAACCGATCCCTTCGTGACGCGTGAGCCTTTAATGACAATGGGCTTGAGCGCAACACCATCATTTTCCGTCGCTGCAGTTTGTTGCTGCGCGAAAGCACTTTGAGCCATTGCCATGATAATGACAGCAAGACTTGTGCTTGCTAGAAATGACCGCTTCTGTTCCCCGTTAATAGCCCGCATTGCCTAGTTTCTCCTGAAGGACAAAGCAAAATCCCCACATCCTTACGGAAGTGAGAAAGTTAAGTTTCTCAATAGGTTATAAACTCCCCATCCCAAGAGGAGCATCGGCGCTGGCTGGAAGGAGAACCTTCGGGCTTGCTCTGGAAAAAATGAGATTTAAACTTGACTCGTTTAATCCAGTAAGGCAGTGATTATTAAACATGACTCAACATGTCAACTAATGATTTGCGGACATTAAGTCGGTTTTATAAAATGGCCATAACTGGCGCAGAGGCAGTAAAATGAACAGGCGAATCCATATCGACATGCAGGTGCGGTTGCCGCGTGAACGCGTCTCCAGCCGTATGCCGGAAATTCAGTCGCATGTTGATGCGGCCGGATCAGCTCAATCGCGTGCTTCTGAACAGTCTTATGAACCGCAGCTTAAAACTTACGGCAGCCGTGAACTCTTCAACGGTTCTCGCGAAGTGGCGATAGAGCACGGCGGCTCTCTCTATCGTTTGAAAATCACCCGTCAAGGCAAGCTCATCCTGAACAAATAGGCAAACAAAAGATGACGACCCAGACCAAGCCCTCCCCAGAGCAAATTCTCAAGGCACGGGCAGATAACCCGAAAATGCGTGAACGCGATTTCGCGCAAAGCCTCGGGATATCAGAAGCCGATTTTATTGCGGCTTACACCGGTGCCCAAGAAGACACTTCGATTTCAGCTCGCCGCATTCGCGCAGATGTCGAGACCTTGCTCAAACATGCACCTTCGCTTGGCGAAGTCATGGTGCTGACGCGCAATGAGAGCGCTGTGCACGAAAAAATCGGCCCGTTTGAAAAGACGATTTGGGGTCCGCATGCGTCGCTGACGCTCGGCAAGGAAATCGACCTCCGTATTTTCCCAAAGCATTGGGTGCACGGTTTTGCCGTTGCAAAGCTGGATGGCGAACATGTTCGCCGTAGCCTTCAGTTTTTTGATGCATCGGGTGAAGCTGTTCACAAGATTCACCTCCGTCCGGCTTCAAATCTTGAAGCTTACGAGCAGATCGTATCCGAGTTGTTGCTGGAAGACCAAGCACCTTCGATTGAAACGAAGCCTGTTCCCGCAAAGGCAGAAAAAGCAGACGTTGCTACAATCGACAGCGACGCATTCCGTGAACGTTGGGGTGCTCTGACAGATGTGCATCAATTTGTCGGTCTTCTGAAGGATTTCGGCGTTGACCGCCATCAGGCTGTGCATCTTGCAGGTCATGATTTTGCCTGGCGCGTTGATCTGTCGGCTGTTGAAGCAATGATGAACCATGTGGTTCAGCAACAGCTTCCAATCATGTGCTTTGTCGGTAGCCGCGGTTGTATCCAGATTCACACTGGCACGATTGCAGAAATCAAGACTATGGGTCCTTGGCTCAACGTGCTTGATCCGACATTCCATCTGCATCTTCGCGCTGATCACATTTCGGATGCGTGGGTTGTTCGTAAGCCAACCAAGGACGGCCATGTCACATCGCTTGAAGCTTATGATGCTAATGGCGAACTGATTATCCAGTTCTTCGGCGAACGCCATGAAGGTGAGGTCGAGCTTGCTGACTGGCGCATGATTGCGGAAAATCTGCCGCGCCTGCCACAGTCGAGCGCCGCTTAGTTTTAAGCGCTACCTCAGTTGTTGTTTTGATGTGAATTCCGGAAATGGCTCCCATTTCCGGAATACGCATGAAGGATACAGAACATGTCAATCATTTCATCAAATATACGGCGCTGTGCGTCGTTTGCTTTCATGGCTGCTTCGATTGCGTTCAGTAGCGTTGCCAATGCAGATACGGTTGAAAAAATCGCCGACACATCGCGGCTCGTTTCCGTTGGTGGTGCCATCACCGAAATCGTCTATGCGCTTGGTGCAGGCGATAAGCTTGTTGCACGTGATCAGACCAGCACCTATCCGGAACAGGCGCGCGAACTGATTGATGTGGGCTATATGCGCCGTCTGTCACCAGAGGGCGTTCTTTCGGTTAATCCATCCGGTATTCTATTGTCGGAAGGAAGTGGACCGCCGGAGACGCTCGAAGTGTTGAAAAAGGCATCCGTGCCGATTGTGCTTATTCCAGAAGAGCATACGGGCGAGGGCGTAATCGCCAAGATTGAAGCTGTTGGCAAAGCGCTTGGACTTGAAGATAAGGCCAAAGTGCTTGCAGACAACGTCTCGCGTGATCTGGATGCTGCTGAGAAACTAGCGTCCAATCAGAACCCGCGAAAGCGCGTGCTGTTTATCATTTCTTCCCAGAATGGGCGTATTACTGCTTCGGGCACTGGCACAGGCGCAAACGGCATCATTACGCTTTCCGGTGGCCAGAACGCCATTGATGCCTATCAGGGCTATAAGCAGCTGACCGATGAAGCCATCGAAAAGGCTGCACCCGACATGATCCTCACTATGGGCATTGGCAAAGACAGTGTTCAGAAGGAAGATCTCCTGAAGAACCCGGCTCTGGCTAATTCTCCGGCTGGACGCAGCGGCAATATTGTTCAGATGGATTCGCTTTATTTGCTGGGCTTTGGTCCGCGTACAGGTGCTGCCAGCCGTGAGCTTTCTGAAAAGCTTTATGGCAAGTCGCAATAAGGACATATCGCAATGACTAGCCAAGAACGCGCGGCAGGACCGGCAAGCTTTGCCATGCGTGAAACCATAAATCGTCATGCCGGAGATCGTTCCACAAGAGCCCGTCTGGCGATTGTTGTTCTTTCAGTCGCACTCTGTCTAACTGCAGTTTTCAGTCTGACAGCCGGTGCGTCCGATGCTTCCGTGACGGCGGTTTTTCGTGAACTTGTGTTCGGAACTACCGAAAGCGTTGAAGCATTTCGGCGCGATCATCTGATCATCATGGAAATACGTCTGCCGCGCATTATCATGGGAATGTTGGTGGGGGCAGGGCTTGCCGTTTCGGGCGCTGTGATGCAGGGCCTGTTCCGCAATCCGCTTGCTGATCCGGGCCTTGTCGGTGTTTCTGCCGGTGCGAGCCTAGGAGCTGTATCGATGATCGTGCTTGGTGGAACCACGCTTGCGCCGCTCTATCTCTTTCTTGGCCTTTATGCGCTGCCGATAGCTGCATTTGCGGGCGGTCTTGTCACAACGCTTCTTCTTTATCGGGTAGCTACCCGACGAGGACGCACCTCTGTCGCGACTATGCTGCTTGCCGGTATCGCACTTGGGGCGCTCACAGGAGCTGCCACAGGCGCACTGATTTACATTTCCGACGATCGGCAGTTACGCGATCTCACATTCTGGGGGCTTGGTTCGCTTGCCGGGGCAACCTGGGGTAAAATTGGCACTGCCGGGCCAACTATCGCTGTTGTGCTTGTCGCAACGCCGTTTCTTGCGCGCGGTCTCAACGCTTTGGCACTGGGCGAGGCGGCGGCTGGTCATCTCGGCATTCCCGTTCAGCGCATCAAGAACGTGGCGATTGTCACAGTTGCAGCCGCAACCGGTGCAACTGTCGCTATATCGGGCGGCATTGGTTTTGTCGGTATCGTGGTGCCGCATATGCTGCGTTTGAGCATCGGGCCGGATCATCGCTTTCTATTGCCGGCATCTGCACTTTTAGGCGCGATCCTGCTGCTGCTGGCCGATGCTGTGAGCCGTACAATTGTAGCCCCTGCTGAATTGCCGATTGGCATTATTACAGCGGTTTGCGGTGCACCATTCTTCCTCTGGATATTGCTGCGCCAGCGCGGCGTTCTTGATCTGTGAGGCTCAGATATGATTGAAACAAAAAACTTAAGCGTTGCCATCGGCAATAAGAAAATCATCGAGAATATTGATTTTGTTGCCCGTCCGGGTGCGGTAACCGCCATTGTCGGCCCGAATGGTTCCGGCAAAACTACCTTGCTGCGCGCACTTTCTGGCGATCTTCCCTATACGGGCTCTGCCTTTCTTGACGGTGAGGACTTCGCAAAAATCAAACCATGGCGCATGGCTGCACGTCGCGCTGTGCTCCCGCAGGCAAGCGCATTGTCGTTTCCGTTTACTGTGCGCGAAATCGTGCATATTGGATTGACAGGTGGTTTTAGTGGCCTAACGGGTGCTGAGCAGGAAAAACTGCCAGATCTCGCCTTACAGAGAGTCGATCTTTCAGGCTTTAGCGGCAGGCTTTATCAGGAGCTTTCCGGCGGTGAACAACAGCGCGTGCAGCTTGCGCGCGTGTTGTGTCAGGTCTGGAAGCCGGTTGTTGATGGAAAGTCGCGTTATTTGTTTCTGGATGAGCCGATTTCGAGCCTCGATATAAAACACCAGATTACCGTGATGGAGATTGCACGTGATTTTGCAGCTTCTGGCGGCGGCGTGATTGCCATTCTTCATGACCTCAATCTCACCGCCATGTTCGCCGACAGCATTGCTGTCATGCATAAGGGCAAGCTTGATACGATCGGCACACCGCAACATGCTTTAACCGATGATCGATTAGAGCGGGTTTATGAGTGCTCACTGCGCGTCGGCGTTCCGCCTGTGCAGGGCGTTCCGTTTGTGCTGCCTCAATCGGCCTATTCGGCCACGATCTAGAGCATGTTTCCCAAAAGTGGGAACCGGTTTTGGGACAAAGACATGCGTAAAAACAAAGAATTAGAGCGAGCGCAGTGGATACGATTAAGCGTGACACGCTCTACAAAAACCATACCAAAAAGGCTGAAAACCGTAATGGTTTCAGCCTTTTCGTTTCGATAATTGCTTAAATCAGCTTGCGATACGTTCTGCGGTTTCAAGGTCTTCATCAAGACCAAGCAGCACGCGGACATTTGGGCGAGACTTCACCAGATCGGCGATGCTGTATTTCATGAGCACGCCGAAGAAAGCGTTAAGTGCTTCGCGCAATGCCGAATTAAGGCCGCAGCTATCCACGAGCGGGCATTCGGCGGCGTCGTTTTCAAAGCATTCCGCCATAGCGAAATTTTCTTCGGTGACGCGCACGACATCGAACAGTGAGATGTCTTTCGCTGCGCGCCCAAGGCGCACACCACCATTACGGCCCCGAACAGTCTCAACCAGCTTGTGTTCGACGAGCGGCTGCAAAATCTTGAACAGAAACAACTCCGAAACGCCGTAAGCACGGGCGATTTCCGGAACGCGGCTCAGTTTGCCGTCATTGGCGGCACAATACATAAGCATGCGAACGGCATAATTTGTCTGACGTGTAAGACGCATCGACTATTCCTTTCAATACATCCTCGAATCTTCCAGATCGACCTTCCAATCGGAAAACTCTGCTTTTGGTTAGGCCGCACTCCCACCCGGATTTCCGGATTTTAGAGAATGTGTGCCAAGCGAATGCATTTGCCTCGAATCTACTTTAGAACTATTCTTAAAATATATGAAGTGTTTTATCAGCTTTAAAGGGCAAAAAAACAATTCATTACGTGATCGTGATCGGGCATTTCAGATGATGAGTTTCCATCATTGGCAGACATCGACCCATTCTGCCGATACAAGCTCAGCTATTTTGAGAGGGGTTATCCTGACGGCGCTGTTTGTCGCTCCGGCAGCGGGTACAATTTCATCAAAACTCTTAAGCGACAAGTCGCAATAGACCGGCAAATCCCGAGGCAATCCAAAAGGGCAGACGCCACCGACCGGATGGCTGGTTTCAATGAGTACGGTTTCAGCATCCAGCATCCGTGGCTTCGCTCCGAAACGGTCTTTGAATTTGCGATTATCGATACGTGCATCGCCACGTGTAACGATAAGAATGGTCTGGTCTTTGGCCGAAAACGAAAGCGTTTTTGCGATCTGTCCAGGCTCCACCCCATGGGCCTCGGCAGCCAGCGCAACCGTCGCGGTACTGGTTGGCAATTCAATCACTTCGATTTCCGGTGCCTTTTCCGCGAAAAATGCTTTGACCGATTCGAGGCTCATTCGTTCCCTTTTCTTTATGACTTATGTACTCAAGTTTAGGCTTCATTAATAATAAGAGCAAGTGATTGAGTGATTTTCTTATGAATGACAGCAAGTGGCAGATTGACGCTGTTGATTGTTGACGATAAAGAGGCGTTCAAATCTGCCAAATCTGCTTCGTGTAGATGGGCAGACGCGGAGGGGTGGCCGAGCGGTTTAAGGCACCGGTCTTGAAAACCGGCGTGCGGGAGACCGTACCGTGGGTTCGAATCCCACCCCCTCCGCCAACTAGTGCTAAATCGCTAGTTTGATACTCAGCTAGGCGTGACGCAGCCAAGCTGGCATTCTCATCAACAATCCGCATCCCGAAAATGTATTCGCCTACGTCGACCCCAAAACGTCGATGCAAATACAAACTGTATCAACTACTCCCTCCAGATCGCATTTGATATTAACGGCATGCTTCATCGCTGAAAGGGATTAGAGCGTTGATAATAATGTCATCTCGTCTTTTCCAAGAACGGGCGGCTTTCCGCCCCGCAATTTTCAACACCGAGAAGTGCATTCTTCGGGGGGTAGACAAAAATTGGTCCAATGATTTTCTGAAGCCTTTCCCAATTGCGGATCTGGAGTTAGCGAGCAATCAGGCATTAGGTTGGGAACGTTATTCAATCATGCTCGTTTTGGACTCAAGACTACTGCGAGCAGGTCCTCATGGAACAGTTTCAATCAGCACTTTATGAAGTTCTTAGTTCCGACAATTTCAATGTTTGGCCACATGTCATAACGCTTGCAGCAGCGTATATACTGGCTTTGCCTATTGGCTGGCATCGTGAGCGAGAAGAGCGAAGCGCCGGACTGCGAACATTTCCGCTTGTGGCGGTCGCGAGCTGTGGCTTCGTTCAAGCAACGGAAGGCTTAACCGCTGATAATCCTGAAGCAATGGCGCGCATTATTGAAGGCGTTATTACCGGCATGGGCTTCATCGGCGGCGGCGCTATTTTACGTTTAAGCTCATCGGTGAAGGGCACTGCGACCGCTGCGAGTTTGTGGTCAACGGGGGCAATTGGCATCGCCTGTGCGGTTAACGCCTTCGATGTGGCGATCATTATAATGGTATTTGCTTTGCTAACACTCGCATTATTCTCGAACGGTAAAGATCATATCGTAAGCGAAACCTCTCGCGACGCTAAGGTCATTCCAGACGAATAAATTTGTAAGAATGACGGATTATACGTTTGGTTTTCCTAGAGGGGGGATTGGTTGGAGTATTAGATTGGAAACCTCTCGTGAAAACCTTGGCATTATGAATCAAAAGTTTCGACGAGTAAGAACTGGCCGAACTGATTGAAATATCCTCTGCAGAAGCCGAAAATTTGGAACAAAATAAGCGCGAAAGCATTTCTCTCAAGACAGATATGTCATTGAACTAATTTGGAGAATATAAATGCGTCGTTTATTGCTTGCTGCTGTCGCTACCATTGCACTCACTTCTTTTGCCAGTGCGCAAACGGCCACTGTTGCTGAAAAAGAAGTGTTTGTGACAGCTGAGCCTACAGCGGTCCTCAGCTATAATCTGATTGGCTTGAAGATTGTTAACGGCGACGATACTTCGATCGGCGAAATCAAAGATTTGATCATCGCTAATGGCCAGTTGGCCGGTTATATCGTTTCTGTGGGCGGATTTCTTGGTGTTGGTGAACGATACGTAATTGTTGCGCCGGATGCGGTCGATATTACATATTTTGAAGACGACAAGAAATGGTCAGCCGTTATGAATTCGACCAAAGAAGAAATCGAAAAAGCCCCAGAGTTTAAGTATGATGGCCGCTGGGCTAAGTAATTTTTAGCCATTATGAACCGCCCCTGAGGCGGTTCATTTGTTTTGGATGAAGCTTGTCGGGCCGTGCTGCATTTTATCAGAAACAGCTTTGATAGCATCAGCTGCCTCTTCTGCAGACCATCCGGCAGAAGTTGCTTCTTCTATAAGATCTCTAACGCCGGGAACGCTCGTTCCCTGTATAACGGCTTGAGCTTCTTTCTCTGATCGCCCGTCCAATGTGGCTTGTTTTATAAGGTCGGCTATGCCTTGCGATACGGCTTCCTCGCAATCGGCTTTCCTCCCGGGATAGTTTTCGCTCGATCTGGGTCCCAACATAGAGATAACTCACTTTCATTGCGGTGTCAGACAAGGATACTCTGTTTCGGCGACACTTTGTAAATGTAAAACCCCGCCGAAGCGGGGTCCAACTGATTATGCAGCTTTTAAGTTGATCTTTGTTTCAGCAAGTTTAGTCAAATCCTTATCTGTTTGACCTTCTTCCTGAAGAGTGGCGTCAAGCAGTTTCGCTATGTCTTTATGGCCAAGTTCAGTAGCCCATCGTTTAAGAGTGCCATAACGTGTAATTTCGTAATGTTCGACTGCCTGCGCAGAGGATATTAGACCAGCATCAAGAGCTTGTGTTCCCTTGAACTCATCAATGATCTCTTCACCTTCCGCAATAATTCCCTCAATCGCATCGCAGGTTTTACCTTGAGCGCGCTTTCCCAAAATCTCAAAAACCTGCTGGAGCCTTCCAACATGTTCTTCGGTTTGGTCCTTATGTTTTTCAAACGCGGTCTTCAGCTCTGGTGACGAGGCGGCGCGAGCCATTTTAGGCAATGTTTTCAGTATTTTTTTCTCTGCGTAATAAATGTCTTTGAGCGTGTCATAGAATAAATCGTCCAAAGTTCTCTGCTTAGAAGTAGGCATTGTTCTCTCCCTGAAAATTTAAAGCCTCCCACTTTGATAACGGCCTGAGACTGGGGTTAGTTCCAGCGCAAATGAAATGGTTTGCTCAATGTTTATTGGGGGCATAAAACTCCAAATTATTGAGTAACGACGCTGCGGTTCATTTTAAACTCTCTGATAAAGATAGGGGTTGCTAAATAACGAAAATCAATAATTGCAGGGAACCAAAATCCCCGTTCTCCGTTTTATGTAAGACACCAAGCAAGAGTAGTTTTTATGGAGATCAATCAGATGGGTAGCACTTCAGACAAGGTTTCAGGTAAGGCTAATGAACTTGCTGGCAAGGCCAAGCAGGGTATAGGCAAGGCGATTGATAATAAGGAAATGCAGGCTAAAGGATTGGCTCAAGAAGCCAAAGGTGACGCACAGCAGGCCAAAGGCAAGGCAAAAGATGCTGTTAAAAAAGTCGTCGACAAAGCTTGATTACTGACGAAAGTCGCAAAGGCCCACTGTATAAATGCGGTGGGCTTTTTTGTTTAGTTGATTACGGCATATGAAGTATTCGAAATAACCGAACTTTCTCATTGACCCTGCAATCGAGCGACTAACTGAATATATTTCTCAATTACTTTGCTATTTTTTACGCGAGCTCTACCTAAATAATTTGATGTACTGAAAATCCGAAAAAGAAGAGTTGTCATGCAGCGTGGAACAGGAACTGATAGCGCTTCTTTAACTGCCGTACATGAGCAATCACGTTTGCCGGCAATTGCTGCCATAGCAGCGGTTGTTGCAATTCTTTATTTTGCTCAGGACGTATTTTTACCGCTCGCGATCGCCGTGCTTCTTACATTCATGTTGGCACCGATCGTTTCTTTTTTAAGGCGCACTGGCCTCCCACGTTTGTTTGCCATTATCGTGAGCGTGACAGGTGGTTTTCTGATTATCGCTTTGTTCAGCGCAATCCTAGCCTTTCAAGTTAATGAGGTCGGCCAGAATATAGCGACATATCAATATAATATTATCGAAAAAGTCCGCTCGTTGAAGGAGGCTGGCGCCGAGAATAGTCTTATTAATCGCTTAAACAGTTTGGTTGAACGTGTTGGCGCTGAAATCAGTCAGGATCAGGAAACGACAACCAATACGACCGCGTCAGGACAACCCGAGCGCAAACCTGTGCTTGTTGAAATATTTTCACAACGTAATCCCATTGAAACCCTAGAGACGATCGTTGGCCCATTGATCCGCCCACTGGCCACCTTGGGGCTTGTCGTTGTTGTCGTGGTTTTTATGCTTCTCGAAAGAGAAGAATTGCGCGATCGTTTTATCCGATTGGTCGGTCATGGTGATTTGCATCGGACGACTGCTGCAATACAAGAAGCGGGAAGCCGTGTGGGCCGCTATCTCCTCACGCAATTGCTGGTCAATATCACCTACGGTGTGCCGCTTGGCATAGGCCTGTGGGTTCTTGGCATTCCCAATGCGCTTTTGTGGGGTATGTTGGCCATTGTATTGAGATTTGCGCCCTATATCGGCCCCGTGATTGCATCGATAATGCCCCTCTTTCTGGCTTTCGCGATCGCGCCTGGCTGGACCTTGCTTTTATGGACAATTGCACTTTTCATTCTTGTTGAACTTATCAGCAACAACATCATCGAGCCCTGGCTATATGGATCGCGTACGGGTCTATCGCCACTTGCTATCATCGTTTCCGCAATTTTCTGGACATGGTTGTGGGGGCCAATTGGTCTGGTCCTATCGACGCCACTCACCGTATGTCTGGTGGTGCTGGGTCGCTATGTCCCACAATTCCGTTTTCTTGAGATTTTGTTTGGTTCTGAACCCGTGCTCAATCCGGAAGAGCGGCTTTATCAGCGCTTACTGGCTGGGGATCCCCACGAGGCGACTGACAACGCTTTGGAATTATTATCGGAACAGTTTTTGGTCGAATATTATGGAAGCGTGGCTATTCCTGCGCTGCTCATTGCAGAGCAGGATCGCGTACGTGGGGTTCTCCGCGATACACAGATAAATCAAATTTCACAAAGCGCTCGTCTTCTGGTGGCCAATCTTAAACAGATTGCCGATGAAGAAGATAATGAAGAAAACATCTCCATTGAAGCGACCTCCGGTGACGACGAAAGCGAAACTCTGCAACTGCCTTCGGGAGAGAATAAATCGATAATTTGTTTGGGCGGTCGTGGTCCTCTGGACGATGTCACTGCTGCGATGCTGGCACAAGTCTTATGGGTTCAAGGCGCTACAACAAAAATCGTTGACCATGAGCAATCACAGCCTAGCCAACTTCGTAAGGCAGATCTTGCCGGAGCTACGGCAATCATACTGTGTGTACTGGATATGGATTCCGCCCGTCATGCCAAGTTTTCTCTACGCCGTTTGAAACGCCTTAACCCGGCGGCAAGGGTTGGTTTGGCGATATGGCAACCAGCTATCAGCGGCACAACCTTGGATCGGCAAAAGCTTCAACTCGGCACTCAAGCTGATTTCGTATCCCTAAATCTTCTTGAGGCGACAGTTGAATGTCTCTCTGATGCTAAACCAGAAATCTGTGAAAATATTGCGCCGGTTTTGAAGCGGTTACCAGTCAGGCCTGCATGAATCTTGAGTATTTCTTGTAAAGCCGCTCTGCACCTTTCAGGATAAGCTCTGATTATCTAATTGCTGATGTCAGCTTTACGCTGAGCGATGCAATATCGATTGGTTTGCGTACAACTCCGATATGTCGAAAGCGTTCCGGAATAGAAGTCTGATCACTGTATCCCGTCATGAATATGAACGGAATTCCGCGTTCTGAAAGATGCTCCGCCACGGTCTCAGATGTTACAGATCCAAGGTTGAAATCCAGAATAGCGATTTGAGGATGAAACGTTGTGAGAGCGGTCATAGCCTCTTCTGCATCGCTTACAAGCCTTATGTCCTGTGCGCCCATTCCACGCAGCGTGTCTTCAACATCCATTGCAATAAGGCTTTGATCTTCTACGACAAGAATGGACGTGCCATTTAACTGTGGTGGTATGGATGCAAATGTCGTGTGGTTTTCGATCGATATAAGTTCCTCTGAACTCACACATGCTGCCGGGATCTGAAATGTTGCGTATAAACCATTGGATTGATGCTCGATATGCACTTTACCGCGAAGGTCATATTCAAAAGAGCTCTTAATCAACTTTGTTCCAAAGCCGGTGCTGGTTGGCTGCACGACGATCGGACCGCCACTTTCTTTCCAGCTGATCTTGCATTCTCCATTCGCTTCCAGTCCCCAGCTGATATTTAATCGACCTTCGCTTGTCGAAAGCGCGCCATATTTCGCTGCATTGGTCATCATTTCATGCATGACCAACGACAGAACACTATAGGCGCGTTGATTGAGGCTGAGATGCGAACCTTCCAGTGTAACCCGGTCTGAACCGGTATTGTCGCGATATAGGTTCGCTTCACTCTCTATGAGTGTTTTAACCAGACCGCTCTTTGTGGCGTCAAGAGACTGATCATGTGCGCTCGCAAGTGCGCGAAGACGTCCCTCCAGCGTTACGGCATAATCCTCGACATTTTTAGCGCCCATGCCTGTTTGTTTGGCGATGGATTTTACCAGCGAAAGAATATTCTTAACACGATGATTAAGTTCCGCATTCAAAATACGGCGGCGTTGTTCTGTACGGATGCGCTCTTTTTCTGAAATCTCACTTTGTCGAAGAATAACGTCACGCAAATAAGTTGCTATCGCACGGCCGACAGAGAGATCAATCGTGGTCCATGGAGTCGAAAGGCCTTTTACCTCTTCACGCCACGTTTCGAAACTGCCGCGCGGCGTAAGGCGTTCGCCGAATGGTGTGTTCACAACGATCTTTGTTGGTTCGCCAGCCCACTCGATCTGATGTGCCTCTTCATTACGATATAAAATGAGATATTCACCAAAAGTAACCGACAGGGGAATTGCCAGAATTCCGGCAACATTGCTGGGCTGTTCGGGAAGAAAATTTCTTATTTCAGAGGTTGACCATATGTTGCCTGCTGCTTGCTGTCTGGCTGTCTTTAAAAGACGCAGTGTTGATGCCTGATCCAAAGTGTCGCCGGTTTGAAACCACCGCTCATTCATCCATATAGCTGCGCCATGGCTGGAAACCAGTTGTGCAAATTCAGGCAATTGTCCGATGAGATCTTCGCGCATGGAACTATTCACGCCCAGCCGCGATACGATTGCGTCCAGTTTTGTTCTGGCATCTGCTGCGGCTTGAAGCGTTGCACGGCGTTCACAAGCGGCAATATGCAGTGAAAAATACTGCCCAAATAATTCAGCGCCGATACGAAGTGGCAGAGGAGTTACTTTTGGCGTGTCGTGATGACATGCAATCAAACCCCAAAGTTCGCCATCGACAATTACGGAAATAGAAAGGGAAGCCGCTACACCCATATTGCTGAGATACTGACAATGAATCGGCGAAACGCTTCGCAGTTGCGCGAATGACATATCAACCGGCTTTTCGCCCAACCCCAAGGGCGGGGTCAGTGCAATCGGGCTCGATGTCGTGTCCGAAATCATTCGAATTGTATTATTGACGTAAAGCCTGCGTGCTTGAATAGGAATATCGCTCGCAGGGAAATGTTGCCCCATGAAACTCGTTAAAGCTGATGATTTTGCCTCGGCGATAACATGGCCAGCGCCGTTATGTAGAAAGCGATAAACCATGACCCGATCATAGCCGAGCATTGCACGCATAAGACGCGCCGCAGCTGTCGCGGCGCGATCAACACTTTCTTCTCGTCCAAGTCTGTGGATGACGGAGCGGGTAAGATCAAGCGATTGTCTTGCAGTCTGACCACGATCAGGACTGGGTTCGAATTCCACAAAGGTTTTGCCTTCGTATGAATGTACGATAGCATCGAACAGCGTTGATCGGCCCGGAAAACGTAGTCCGATTAGAATGGACGACAGTCCAGGATCGCGTGCTTTAGCGGCAGCATTGCGAAAATCATGCGCATTTTTTTCGCCGGTTATCAAAGAAATTTCAGTGCCAGGGATCAAATCGCCCTTGTATCCCGTTAGTAACGAAACATTCGCAGACGCATAAAGCAACCGTTGGCTAATTGGATCAATCACAAGCATGGCACCATGCGACTGTATTGAGCCTGGAATATGAATAGGTTCGCGGTCGCAATTTGTCAGGTTAACCGGGTCTGATATGGACATTATAAATGGCGTACTTTCTCACAAAGGCAGATCAGTTGAGTGTTTGTCATGACGACAAACGCAGAAAGGGTGATAATTAACCCTTTGCAAATTACCGATAAGTTTAATGGTCGGCGTCACATGAAGTGTCAGGGATCAGCAAACCCGAATTCCAATCTGCTATATTCGCTATGTCTAAAAGTAACATAGCGGACATAAATCGTCTGTCCACTTTTGGACAATTCCTGAATGAAAAAAGGAAACGTTTTCAATGAGTATTCAATCTATACAAGATTTCTCAGATAACCTGCTTCTGATGATGCTCACTGAGGATGACAGAAAGAAGTTGGTTCCACATACCATTTCATTTGATCTCGATGCCCTTACCATTTTGCACAAGGCTGGGGATGATGTGATCCATACGTGGTTTCCTTGCGGACCCGCTATGGCAAGTTTTCAACGGTGGGTAGATGACGACAACAGTGCCGTTGAAATTGCCTTAATAGGTAGGGAAGGGGCTGTTGGTGGCATCGTTTCGAATGGTAGTCTTCCAGCCTATGCGACAGCAATTGTACGCAACCCTGGTCGCTTTTATAGAATTAAAACGGCAGCGCTTGAGCAGATCAAAATGGAGTCTATTGCGTTGCGTCATTGGTTTGCGCGTTACTCGGACTGTCTGATGGCGCAGGTCTTTCAGACGGCCGCGTGTAATGCTACGCACACCATTACCCAGCGCACGGCCAAATGGTTGCTCGCTGCGTCAGCGCGAACCAATTCTGATCATTTCGAGCTTACACATGACCAATTGTCGCAAATGCTTGGTGTGGGCAGAACCTTTGTTACACGGACGATCGGACAGCTTCGGGCTGAAGGTGTAATTACCACTCGTCGCGGTGTTGTCACCATTCAGGATGATGCTGCATTGCGTAAAAAATCATGTAGTTGCACGTTGGCAATAGAAGATCATTACGACGCCGTGATGCACGGAATTTATTGATTTTGAGTTGGCGGTTTTCGTGATCGTTTTTATGAGAGCCGTTATCAATCATAACCTGTTTGAGATGTGAACTTCATAAGAAATACTTCATATAAATGCTTCGAATTTGGAACTGATACGACATTCGTGCGTTCTTTTAATATCCGAACGTTAAGTTCGCTAAAACGGAGAAATGTCATGAAAATCAGTACGATAGCGCTTATCAGCGCATGTTTCCTTGCGCCTTCTGTTGCCTTCGCTCAGACTGCTGCGCCAGATACTGGATCAACATCTCCAGAAACACCAGCGGTAAGCACGCCGAGCAATAATAATCCTGACGCACCTGTTAAAGGTGAAAATAGCTTTACCGAAGATCAGGCAAAATCTCGAATTGAAGAAGCAGGCTTTAGCGGCGTTGCCGACCTCAAGCTTGGTGAAGACGGCATCTGGAATGCGTCCGCGATGAAGGGATCTGACAAGGTTCAGGTGCAGCTCGATTATCAGGGCAATGTAACCACCAAGGCGATGTAATCTCAATTTAGAGACGCATTATTCTTTCAAACAATTTTTTATTGGAGCGCGAAATGAAAACTGTTACCGGACTTTTCGATAATTATGACGCAGCGAAAGATGCCGTGAATCGACTGGAAGCAGCTGGCTTTCCATCTGATGATATTTCCATTGTCTCTCATCATCGCGAAGACGAAAGCAATGCCGGAACGGGCGCTGGCGTAGGCGCCGGAGTGGGTGCTGCCATCGGGGGTGCTGGTGGCTTGTTAACTGGCCTTGGGATTATGGCAATTCCGGGTGTAGGGCCTGTTGTTGCTGCAGGTTGGCTGGCTGCTACATTGGCTGGCGCTGTAGGTGGCGCAGTGGTTGGCGGTGTAGCCGGTGGACTGATTGGCGCACTCACCGAGTCGGGTGTTTCCGAAGAAGATGCTCACGTGTATGCAGAGAGCGTCCGTCGCGGTGGCTCATTGGTTACCGCTCGTGTTCCCGAAGAACGCGCTGCTGAAGCGGATGCCATTCTGGCCGGGACTTCGCGTGTTGATCTTGCTGCAAGGCGCGAAGTGTACACACAGGAAGGATGGCAACGATTTGATCCCAAAGCAGAGCCTTATACGCCAGAGGAAATTGAGCGCGAAAGAAGCCGATACCTCTAATATTCTAAGGCGAGCCTCAGGGCTCGCCTTTTTATCTTAGAGCTTATCAGGTTTATGGGAATAATTTTCATTAAGTAATTTTGGTAAACAATATTAAATGTTCGATTAAATTTATTGGAAATTCATCTCTATCGTTAGCGCATATTTTTTAATTTTCGAAATATAATCTTTATATCTATGATATATTACTAGATAATTTCAATATAGTTGAAATTTTACACTGCGATCGGCAGGTTGTTGTTAACGGCCACTATAGTTCGGACGGTAGAGCCAAAGCCAGCCGCCACCACATGCAGTGCCTACCAGCAAGCAATGAATGCGGTGCTCCTGAACCACCCCTTCCAGACAAGCCGTGGATCGCGTTGTGTGACTCCAGTCGTTGAGCACGGGACTATTGTTGAAAATCTTGCTATTCGGCTCATTGCCGTCCCGCAGGCTTTTCAAGTATTCGAGTAAGTTCTAAAGAAGATCGATCATTTCATTGAGATAATTCAAGCTATTCACGAATAAGTCTCCTCGTTATCGTGCGTAAAAACGCCGATTTGAAAGATTCAAAATGTATCGTGAACTTAGGTTCTCGAAACCCTAGGCTGTGTCGACAAAGTTTGGCAGCCATATTTTGACGGCGGCGATGGCCAGGAATGCCTCGAAAGATTTTCTGGTTTTGTCATACCGAGTGGCAATGCGACAAAATTGCTTTAATCTATTGAACATACGCTCGATCCTGTTGCGACCCTTGTAGGCCTGGAAGTCGCAAGCTGGAGGGTTTTTCCGGTTCGCTTTGGGCGAAATAACGGGCTTGATCCCACTGCACAGAAGAGCGTTCCGAACGTTATCGCCATCATAACCTTCATCGGCGAGCAACAGTCTGGGCTTTTTTACAGAAATGGCCATCAAGTCTTCAACAGCATTGTAATCCGAAGCCTCTCCGCCTGTGAGGATGAAGCCAAGAGGGCGTCCCTGACCGTCTGTTCGGGCGTGGACCTTTGTCGTAAAGCCGCCGCGTGATCGACCAAAAGCCTCCTTATAAGTCCCCCTTTCGGGCCTGCCGCCTCAGAATGTCCGCGAATAGTCGTGCTGTCGATCATATGTTGCCAGTCATCAGTACAGCCCAATTCGATGAGTGTTTCCAAAAGAGCATCCCATACGCCCTGTTCCGCCCAGCGTCGAAATCGGACATAAACCGAATATCATTTGCTTACAGGTGGTCGTGACGACACGCGGTCGCTTTTGAACCGAGGTATGTGAACTCGTTCCCGCATTTTGTGGCATTTTAACTTATGGCGATCCCATGCTTCTTAGGATGTTGAAACGGCGCACGGCCTGGATTAGAACGAAGAAACCCTTGAGGCTATTCCGCGTACGAGGTAAGCTAATCTCGATAGAGCCGTGAATTATCACAGCGCAACATTTAACAAGAGCTTTTTGGTGTTTTACAGCTAGGGCTCTATCCTTGATTATTTGTTCTTCAAACCTTTCCTCTTGAAAGGAAAATCACTCCACTATTGATTTCAGCATGTAATGAGGGGCCTCCATGCAGCTTTGCTCGCGTATATCGTCTGTTGTACTTTTTCTTTCCAGTACTGCGCTGATTTCGATGGGCGCTGCAATATTGCGGCCAGATACAGCAGTTGCAGCCTGTTCATTCTCTCCCACCATTGGAAATGACACCTATATATGCGACAGCGGGATATCTATTGGTGGTCTGACGGACACAAATGGCAATAATACATTGCTTCTGCCTCCCGGTGGCAGCGGAACAGTCAACGGTAATGTGACATTCGGTGCGGGGACGGATCGTATTGAGGTTCATTCAGGCGCGATAGCAGGCAATGTCATACAGGGCGATGGCGCAGATGTCTTTTTGATTTCTGGTGGTACGGTTACCGGGAATATTCAGCAAGGTGCTGGCATCGACGATTTTATTATGACGGGTGGTGAGATAGGATCACTTAATCAGGGTGATGCGCTCGACACATTCTTTATGTCTGGCGGCAGGATTGTCGATGCTTTTGATGATGGTGATTATGCAGTGATGACCGGCGGCCGCATCGGCCGCGTCAACATGAAACTCGACAACAATTACTTTAATATGTCTGGCGGCACTATTGATCGTAATCTTGTTGCAGGTTTCGGCAATGACACAATCATTGTTTCAAATGGCATGATAGGTGGCAATATCAGTGTCAGCGGTGGAACCGATATCGTGACGATCACTGGTGGCACGGTGGCTGGTGATATTCTTTTAAGTTTTGGCGAAGACCAGTTCAACTGGAACAGTGGTGGTATTGTCTATGGTAATATCGATATGGGCCCTGACAATGACAGGGCAGTGCTTACCAATCTGACAGATGCCAATATGGGAGCGACGAAACGCCTGACAGGCGGCGAAGGCTTCGATGTTTTGACATTTGACAATGTCAAAACGGGAAAGGTTGACCGGTTCGATAGTTGGGAAACGATCAATCTTACCAATGACACGCGCCTTACATTCGATACCAGCCTGACTTTAGGAGATGTTGGCACCGGAACGGGCACGCTCAATATCGATGCTGCAAGCACCATTTATGGTGGATCTGCACAAAGCGTAATTAATGCGTTTTCGCCAAGCCAGCTTGCCACGGTTTTTAATGCTGGCCGTATTGATCTGACCAATGGTGGGCAGAATACCAGCGATACATTCACAATCAGGGGCAATTATACCGGTCAGAACGGCCTGTTGTTTGTCGATACCGTGTTGGGTGCCGATGCATCCCCATCTGATAAGCTGATTATAGACACAGGCAGCGCTTTCGGCTCCACCGTCATCGTTGTTAACAATGTAAGCGGCACAGGTGCCTTTACTGCATCTGATGGTATCATGGTTGTGCAGGCGCTTAATGGAGCGACGACGACGAACACTGCGTTCTCGCTTAACGGAAGAGTGGCTGCCGGAGCCTATGAATATTACCTTTTTAAAGGTGGCATTTCCGCAAATAGCAATGAAAACTGGTATCTGCGTTCGGCGCTGCTAAGCGGTACTCAACCAGCACCTACACTCCCTGAGGAAAACCTGACGCCTGAAGCGCCCGACACTTCTGCACCGCCACCAGAATTGGAACAACCGCCAGCTATTTTGCCAGTTGATCCAAATGACCCTGATCCGGAGGATACCTCCGACCCGGTCACCGAAAACTCGCAGCAACCTGAAGCGCCACCCGCCCCGCCGCCTGCTGAGGCTGCCAACCCGCCTGGGACTTCGACAGGACAAACAGAAACGCCACAAGTCGGCTTTGAAGGTGCGGTTCCCCCATCACCGGGTGCCACCCGCGTGGAGGGTGATGTTGTCCCGCTCTATCGCACAGAGGTTCCAGTCTATTCTGCCTTGCCGCCTGTAGCACATCATCTGGCGCTAACTTCCCTTGGAACATTTCATGAGCGCCGTGGCGAGCAGGATCTGCTTAGGAGCGGTGGTTATCTGCCTTCCACCTGGGCGCGGCTTATCGGGCAGGATATTGATGTGACGTGGAGAGGCACCGTTACACCAGGTATTGACGGCAAGCTGTTCGGAATTCAGGCTGGTCAGGACCTTTGGGGTCGTGAAACGGATAGTGGCCATTCTGATCGCTTTGGACTGTTCTTCGGATATGCCCGTATGACAGGGAATCTGACAGGTCAGGCTCTGGGCTGGAATAATCTGGCTGTCGGTGATTTGGAAGTCACCGGGACGAGCTTTGGTGGCTATTGGACGCATATCGGTCCGCAAGGCTGGTATCTCGATGCTGTTCTTATGGGCACATGGTATGGTGGAGGTGCGAGCTCTGACGCAGGACAGAGCATTGATGTCGATGGCCACAGCGTAACGGCTTCACTGGAAGGTGGCTATCCGATTGCACTGAGCGAAACCTGGACGCTGGAACCACAGGCGCAGCTTATCTGGCAGAGCTTCTCACTTGATGATAAGGCCGATCAATATTCCTCAGTATCGTTTGATTCAGACAATGCCTGGACTGGACGCATTGGCATGCGGCTACAGGGAACCGAAGATACCTCAATAGGCAAGCTGCGCCCTTATCTGAAAGCCAACCTCTGGCAGAACTTCTCGTCAGAGCAGGCAGTTTTATTTGGTGGCGATGCGATTGTAACAAACCTTAAAGGTACTTCACTGGAAGTTGGTGGTGGCTTGACACTCGACTTGACCGAGAAGATAAACATCTATGCGACAGCCGATTATACCACCAACCTTGGAGGTGAGCGCAATCGCATTTGGGAAGGCAATATAGGTCTCAATGTGAAGTGGTGATTCATGGCCTGAGGTAAGCGCGTTCAGCAAATTAGATTGAAGCCACAAGCATTCCCAACGCGAAGCCAAAAAAACGCATAATCTCAGACCGGTGCTTTCGCCGAAATCTGGAGAAAAGCATGCTGTTGATTGGTATTTTGATCTAACCAGCAAACACCTGACACCGCTGTCCAGAGCTATTCAACTAAACCCGACATTCCGCTTTTGGCCCCTCGCTGCCGTTTATCGTTAAGAGTGACTTTCCCTGAAGCGGCGGCTAAAACGGCTGAAGATGTCGCAGATACTGGAGAATGGAGCGTCAAGAAAGATGGCAAGACAAACGAATAAAACGATTTTTTGTGGCGTTCTGGCACGGGCGGAAATATAAATGATGCAGAAGATGAAGTTTATACTTAGTGCGCTTATCTTGACGTATTCGATCCCCGCGACGGCTAATCAACTCGTTTGTTCGGAAACAGAACATCTGCGCTACATGAAAATGGTCAGTGAGGTTGGCGAGATGGGGATCAACCTCGACCCCGTGGGGGAGGATCGCGCGACTTTCGAGAGATTGATAGCTGCATATGAATCCCTCAATCCGCAGGGGCCGAACACTTCGCTTTTTGTCGCACATGTTCCTACGGGTCAGGTTTATAGTCAGATATGTGCGGAAGAGCGCTGCACGATGGAAGAAATGTCAACTCCGGAGCAAGCCTGTTTGATCGATCATATGAACCAATGTAGCTATGTTGCCCTTCGCTTTCGGGGCGAGGAGTTCTGTCTACTCCGTTCGCCGCAAAATTAGATTGTTGATTTTCACCGCGAAATGAACCGGAATTGCGGGTGATTTTCATTGAGAATTGAGCCATGTGACAATCTCTCAACTGTTTTGCGCAGCACAGGACAACGCAGAGATCCCCATGGGAGTTTTTAACATCATTCGCCGAATGTTTCGCGGGATGAGCTATCGATTCGCGCTTGCATGGTGAACTGGTCTTTCACGCAATAATTTTAAAGAAAATGTCGCCTCGGTATGCAGACAAGCTTGCATCATGGCTAAAAATCGAAGCAGGCAATTCGCGTAAACAACGCTGCGTGCAGATCGCCAACATGAGCAGCACACAAGCGGGCGCGGAACTTTCATTCCGCGGATTTTCCGCGCGGGTGAAGCTTTTCAATTTGATTGGAGCGAGAACTCTGTTGCGCAGGCGGGAGAACGAGCGAACACGCGGGTCAAGGCACCAGGACTAGGTACGCTATTTGGCTTCTCTCCAAATCAGCTGAAATTGGCGGATTCTCCCAAGAAGACAAACCAAACGCAACGAAATGCCCACACCAAGGCGCAGGAGGACAAACCAATGCGTCTTTTACAATTTATGTAGATTCCGCATAGGTTTGTCTTTTTCGACTATATTATCGTTGATTTTATTGGCTTTTTTAGCGTGCCTTCACAAAGGTATGGTCATTTCGCTGCATTTGATTTGTCCTTTTTGTGATAAGGGCATGAAAAAAGCCCGATAAACGGGCTTTGGATCATTCATTTTTTTATTGTTAAAGTGCAGTCAGACTAAAAGCGCCTCGATTTTTCAGTTCAGATAATTCGTAATAACTAGCCACAAATTTATTATCATCGAAGAGAGGAATAACGCCGAGGTTCGCCAATCGTTTTTTCATCCCAGCGCGGTTTTGATCAACTTGCTGACAAAAATCCAAGAGTGAAATATGCTTCTCTTTGAATTCCTGAATGGATCTCTGAATGATTAAACGAGGTTGTCTGGCGGACCTGTTATAATTCTTCTCCTTCACGAAACCTTTTTTGAGAAGCTGCGTCAGCGTGACTTCGGAGCTACCCAGTAGCTTAATCGCCTCATTAAATGTTACGAAATCTTCTTCTGAATTTGCCTTACGTTGTAAGCGCACTCTCCTAACTTCGGATTTGTTAACACGTAATCTAGCCAATAGTCCGGCTTGTACCGGGAGAACACGAACGCTTACGACGCCTTCAATGATCAGCGGGAGAATTTTTTCGAGAGCCATTTGGTTGGTTTGGGCAAACTCCATAAGCGGCATCCATTCTTCGTCTTCTTGATCCACTGACGTTGCATTTTGAAGCAACCTCGCCTGAAATTCATCTAAATCAAGTTGCTGGACGCGGAGATATCCCCGTTCCTGCTCGCGTTCTTCACCTAGCGCCACAATCCCCGATTTAACTAGAACACGAAATTTTCCTTCTTCCACGCCGAGAATTTCTGCCGCAATATTTGATGTCACATTCTCAAGTGCATTCTCAATGATTGGTCGGGCTTTAGCTGCATCAAAATAAATAGAGGAATCGTGGAGATGTTGCCTGTCGATTAGGCCATTTGAGAGCAGCAGAAATTTCAGTCTCTTTTTGTGAATTTTAAACTCTAAGTGGGCCGAGTTAACACAATACATGTGACGTTCTTCGATTGGATTGATGAATGTCATGCCCGGACCAAATGGCATGCGCCTTTCACCAATTGCTTGGAAAAGCGAAACCACATCGCGGTAGGCAGCTTTTGACCGATTACGACGAAGCCAATCGATAAGCGGACCAAAGAACTTTTCGATGTTTCGCACCATCGGCCTTGTTTTATCGATGGTTTCGGTCAGAACACGTTCAAGTTCTGACTTTCCTCTGCTTAGGAGAACAAAACCCCACTCGCGTGGATGGGTGGCTTCGTCCTGCCACTCTGTCAATTTATTGATTTGGATAAATTTTCCCAGATAAGTTGAGAGTTCTGAAACGATATGTGCATCAATGGAATAAATTAAACCGACAGCGCGATTAGGATTGTAAATGCTATCCAACAAGAACTGGTCGAGGAGAGGGGAAGAACTCGGTTCACCAACTTTTACATCAGCGCGAATTTGACCAATATTCGATGCCACATAAGTGGCGAAATCGTCGCGTTCTAGGAGTGTGTCGAGTGCAATTTCGATCAATCTGCAACCATGTTCCCGACAACCTTCGATGCCACGGCAAGACCACCAAGAGCGTGCATATGATCGCGAAACTGGACGCCCTACGCCCGTCGCCATATCATTGAGAACACAGTGCGGACAGTATCGCAAAGTGGTCCCAGGGCGCATCTCCTTGTTAAAGATGGCATAGCCAAGCTTCCAGTTTGATCCAGGCTTTTGATTAACAATACTGGCAGAGGCTAAGCGTGCAACCGGAATTCCGGAAAGCTCGGAAATTTCCTGCAATGCATCGAGATCTCCACGCATGATGGCTTCGCGGTTTGTTGGTGTGAAATCGAGCAATGATTGCATTGTGTCATAGCTGTTCGCGCGCGCCAAACGAGATACTAGACTGATAGGGCTCTCATCGTCGTGGAAGGAAAGGGTTACTGGCAGTGTCATTTTTTAATCCTTTCCCGTTTCTTAGGTTCGATGGCAGCCGGAAGATCGGCAAGAACGTGTTCTGGTGAAATGTCAGACCAGCGATTGGCTGAGAAAATATTGTGTTCTGGCAGACACCCGCTCGATTCCTGATAGAGGAATGCGAATGCGCGCGTTTCTAGGATGGGCTTGTCGTTCTTCACGCTTAGGATACAGGCTGCTTGAATTGTCTCAAGGATCTTGCCGAGGCCGCCCTGTGATGAGTGACAGAGCCGC
Organism: Brucella thiophenivorans; assembly: GCF_002252445.1. Classification (GTDB taxonomy): domain Bacteria; phylum Pseudomonadota; class Alphaproteobacteria; order Rhizobiales; family Rhizobiaceae; genus Brucella; species Brucella thiophenivorans. Next base: position 444,725 of record NZ_NNRJ01000051.1, on the reverse strand, counting down.
CCAAGAAAATCCGGTTCGCGCAGTTCCTCTGAAATTTTAAGACCACAAATTTCCTCCCCGACTGTCGTCATAGCTTTATTGATAAATTCGCGGTCATCATCGGCCGACTGTTCGATGTAACGGATAATCTTGCTGCGATTGGCGAGCTGAAGGTCGTTTGCCAAAAGCTTTGCTAAATCTGGAACGCCAGAGAAAATTGTATGTAATGGCCAATCGGCGATCTGCATCAGACTCTTCAGACCGTCCTGAACTTCAGTGATAGCCTTTTGACTGTCATGACGAATGAGATGTTGGGCCTCATCCACATGCAGATAAAGAATTCCTCGCGCTTTGAGCTGTGATTTCACCGCCGAAAACAGCTGCGTTTCCGTTTGTTTGGGATTAGCAGGTAGTCCCATTGCTGAAAGAAGCGTGATAGCGAACCCCTTCATGGTTGATGAGCTTGGAGCCTCAATTCTGAGAAGGGGAGTAATGATCTCGCCATATTGATTTTCTCGCGGCTGAAACTCCGCGATGCGACCACAATGGTGTTTCAAAGAATGGGTTTTGCCACTACCTGATTTGCCGATTACGAATAACGCCGTTTGTCTTGAACCTGCGCCTCCGTTCAGATGATCATCGACATTGTCAACCAAGGAGCGGAGCATCCCGTGTAATCTCTTGTCACGAGGGCTTTCGAGGTACGTACCATAGATCTGCTTTTTGATTTCCTTCAGTTTTTCGTCTGCCATTTGCTTTGTTCCCCGAGTTAAAATTCATCATAATAGTCTTTGCTGGATACTTTAGCTCCAGCATGGAATTCGCCATCGTCCTTACGAGACCACACTTCGGCCATGCGCGTCGTTGGACTTTCCTTTGCACCGACCTCCCATTTGCGTGGATTAGAGTGATAGTCCGCAATCGATTCAGCTGCCGAGGTCACCAAAATGTCGCTCGGCACTGAGACTGGATGGCCTAGCGTTTTGGTGTTTTCTTTGAATTGCGCGACCCAACTACCGCACAGTTCACTCTCAAGTGTGTCGATTTGTTTAGGTTCAAGTGCTCGTGGATTAAGTCTTGCACGCAGTCTGGCCGTTTCACCTGACTCACGCATAAATCTCAGTGCTACATACATGGCGTCCAGACCAGACTCTGACTCTTTGGCATTTGCGATCCGCAATTTCTGGCGTGCTGAGATCCATTCTTCTAATGACACGCACTCATCTAATTTGATCGTGTTCTCAACGCGAAACCAACCTTTCTTCGGATTCCTAACGGCAATTGCACGGAGATCTGCGGGATCATATTTTACTTCGAATTCCACCTGGCCTTCTTTGGAGTAAAGACGTGCCAGCTCTTCGTTCCGATATGGGATTCCCATAAAAGTGACGCCGTTGGTCGAAATGCGTCGAACAATTTTCTCACCGAAAATATGAAGCATCTCTTCATCGTTCGGAGGGAAATTGATTGGATATGTTTGGGTTTTCTGAACCCAAACATCGTGAGGAGAACGCCCCCCAAGTCCTGAGTGTGGCGCACGGTGATAGATGTCACAAACAGCAATCGTTAAAAGTTTAATGAGTTCGTCGGTTTGGAGACTAAGATGGGCTTCAGGATTGTAATCACCCTTCTCAGCAATTGAACCAAATGTACGGCCATCGAACTCCTGCGCAACCATTGGTCCAATGGATCGGAACAGTCGTTCAATGAACGGACGCGATTGCGGACGGCCAGCTGGTGGTTGAACAAAAGCAATCTTAGCATTACGAAGTACTTCCTGAGTACGAGAACTAACGAACTCACTTCCGTTATCACTATAGACGCATCGAGGGCGAAGACGACCGATCCATGGCGTAGCACAACCGAGCTGATCCGAGATAAATGTCTTGTCCATCATTATCATCCTGATGGCTTCAATCGCATTCATTGAATTAGCCGATGTGCTAGGTTTAAGTGCCAAGACGTAGCGGGTAGCCACATCAATTGCGGCCACAAACCAAACACGAATGCTGCCCAATTGTGCGCGATACGCTTCTGGCAAAAGTTTCCACATACCCGTCTGACTCAGCAGCGATACCAGATCGACATTCCAGAAATCGATTTCAATGCGGTCTCCAGGCGCTTGAACATCAAATGATTGCTTAATTGAAGAAAACTTCTTCCTAGCTTGGGCTTCGCCATGACGACCTGCAACCTTCGCAAATTCGTCAAATTTGTCGATGATTTTTGAAAATTTCCAGCGCGAAACTTTTACCAACGGTCGTTCTTCCGACGCGTTCCTCACAGCAAGGGCTGCGAGATACTGACGGTATAAATGGGATATGGTCGGTCGAGTACGCTCCATGTATCGCTCAGCTTCCTTATGAGCAAACGCCATGGAATCTGGATCGATTGAGCGAAGATGTACTCCTGGGCCATGATGGCGTTGAACAAGCGCCAGCACGTCGCAGCCACCATCGTAATACTTATTGTAGTCGCGCCAAAAGGTTTTAACTGATGGCGTGGAATAGTAAGCTACGCTCGTTGCTTGATCCGCCCGTTTTCCTTTTGGAGCAAGATCGTCCTGAATCTCAAAGTACCAGCCCCTAAGTTTCTTCGAAAGTTCATCGTGGTTCCAACGTCTCCGCTTTTGTTCTGGATAAGCTTCATCATATTTCTTGATGAGTTTTTCACGAAGAAGCGCAAGCAACTGCGCGTCGTTTGAAAAGTCTGAAAATTGTTTGTCACCAAAGACAGCTCGGAACTTCTGTTGCTCAATCTCATGATAACCGTACTTTACGGCACCACGCTTTGCTGAAAGATCATTGTGGATCTCCTCGTGACTGACGAAGAGTTCCCGACCAGTTGCGTCTTCGCTTCTCAGATGCCAGCCGTCGGCATTCATAGTGACCGGAATCCAGTCTCTACCATTTAGCTGCAAGCGGTCCTTCGAGCACAACTTGACCATTGGTCGTTTGAAGACAGCTGGCTGTGAATTCAAGGCGTACATGACAATTCCTCTCTAAGTTTTCAGCGTGCAGAAGACCTAGCGAGCCACTGTCATCCAAGTGACCTCGCTGATCCTGCCAGGCTCAACAGGCCTGATGTTTCCATGTTCAATGAGAGCCCACGCGGCTGTCCACCGGCGAGCGTGGTTCGAGTAATTTCGGAACAATTCCCCAAATCGAAACCGTCCAGGAAAATCTCGGATCATGATCTGTAACTCGGTGTGATCCGCTTGGTTATAGAAGTCGCGTGCCCTCAAAATGTCAGTCGCATTAAGGTACGCGTCCATGTTGGCATCAACGTCGGTAATGAGTATTACGTCGTCAACCAAACTTGGCTTAAACTCATCATTATCGCATCGGGCCAGTAATCCGGACTCCCTAATCTGGTCCAGTAAGACCGACATTTCTCGTTTCTTCTTGAACTCTTTGACTGCGATTGCCACACGCCTTCCGGAGTTTAAGACGGCAAAATAGTCAAAGGTGTGCGTCCGCGCGACGTTGTTTGCGTCGACGTATGACATCACAGGGTACTGAGAGTGCAGTTCAACTAAATCAGTCCTCGCCTGAAGCAAAGTGGAGACACGATGCTCCAATTCGCTCTCGTGATAGACTACGATGCCTCTGAAAGACGTGAAGCCACGAGCTGTTTTGTTGTTTTTTAGAGCAGGCCGACGAGTGGCGTTACCAGTCGTGGGTTCTTGCCAATACGGATTAGCAGACGATTTGAGATCACATACTGGAGCTTCATATAACCCACCTCGCAGCAATAACCCTGCCGTCACTGTCCGTGTCTAGCACAGAGCCGATGCGTGCTTCCTGAGCGTCGGCGATGAAGCCTAGACCAGCACGTTTAAGACTGATGTTTCGAGATACTTGACGAGAAAAATTCATGGCTGTCCCCTGAAAGATTAATCGGCCACGATGGCCAAATTTCTTACGGTTGGGGAACACAAGGATAAGCCGATGCTTTCGAGCATCGGGTACTAAACCGACGCCACGCTAGGCTTTGTTTGTGCTCCACTGGTTGGTCGGTTTACGTATCACGTTGATATTATCCTGTTGCTTGAGCGTTTGGCTCAGGGGGCTGCATATGGCAGCATTTTAATTTTTATGCAATATCTAAATTCGAATTAACTATAGATTTTATTGCAATACCTTTGTTACTCATTTCTCTTCACACACCAACACATTACGACTGAAATACCACGTCGCTCTTCCAATAGTAAGTACCCGCATATACACGACTTAAAACAATCGTTATCGATTTCCGAATAAATGCGTTCGCAGAGGAGAAAATTCATGCGTGTTGAAATCGAAACAATAGCTGACGCCACTAATGAAATCATTCTGGTTAAGGTATTTAAGGACGAGCAGCTCGATCTGACGTTGGAATTGCCACTGACAGGAGAATTCTTACTATTTGAGGAAAAATTCGAATTAAAGGAAGATGTGGAAGAATGCCTAGGATGGATACCAGGTCTCATACTTCCCACGGGATATGTGGCAGTGGGGGTGTTTCGAGGTGGGCGACTTCACCGGATCCTTCTGGCAGGGCGAGGATTGTCGCGTATTTTAATGAATACCATGTCGGTTGAGGACGCTATCACAGCCAATGAGGCTGAAATTGCGGCAGAGCAAGAAAATTTATTGCGTTAAGCGCTTATAAAAGCCCATTTTTTTTAGTTCGATGGTCACTGGATGATCTAATTTTAACAGTGACCATCTGCCATGTATTTCTTCGAAATCGAACCCATTCTTTGCTCGTTGGCAAATCGTTTCGAACCTTTTAATTAATGTAAGGTCTGAGCTTTTGTATACCAGAGGTCCGTAAAATTCGATTTGAAATTTTAACTCTGGATAAGCCTGTCTCAAAAGACTGTTGTTCATAGATTTCAGTTTAGTGTTGAGATCATCACGATCCATAGAAACCTCAGAAAGTTATCAATATGAATTCAGAGTCAGGTCAATGGATCGCCGGCGCAATGCTAAAAAACGTCTTTCTCTGAAAAGATTTCACTGCATAATCCCAGAAACGAATGCCGCACAGGTGTTAGAGGTGTTCAGTTGGTAGAACGCTGCAAGCTCGTGAGGTTTGTGGCCGTGATTATTGGCTCTTAATACTTGCTGATTGCAAGAAGATAACGGTTTGTCTCAAAGTTATTTTTTAGTCGGCATAGAAGTAAAAAATGCGTGTAGTATCTGCGATGAGGTTGATGTATCAATTACCAAAATTTTTTGTCACTAGAGATCGCAGGTTGCTTGCAAGCTGTCTGTTTACGTGTTCAAAAGGCATAGTCCACAGCGCGGACAACCCTGCAACCGTGGCTTGAATATGATCCATCGGATAAAGGTTAGATTTAGGAGAAGTGAATGGGGCATCCGTCTCAGTTAGCACGCGATTCACAGGCATTTGGCTAACAAGTTCCTTCCCTTTGTTCGACTGTAACATTGGTCTACCAACAGAAAACCAGCAGTCCATCGCAATTGCCCGTTGCAATTGAGCGTGACTACCAGAAAACCAGTGTAGGACCGGAATGCCAAAACCTGGGTTATCTTCCAGCGTGTCTAGAACGGGTTTAGCAGCATTCCGACTGTGTATTGAAAGAATTCGGCCGCCTGCTTTTTTGCACGAGTTCAAAATATGACGGAATACATGCATTTGGGTGTCAAAGTGCATTTTGAAGTCGCTGCTACCATCTAATCCGATCTCACCTACGTACCTTGTCTCGGAAACAAGACGATCAAAAAGTGAGAGTTCCGTCTGTCTAAGGTGGGCGAGCTCGGGGTGTAAGCCGAGAGCCGTCTTTATCCTTTTGTAGTCTTTCGCTAAGGCCGCTGTCTTCAGGAATGCTTTAGGTGTCGTTGTTACAGACAGCATATAAACACCTGCCTCATCGATTGCACTGGCTGCTCGATGAGGCTCTTTCAAAAGGTCTAAGTGGCAATGAAAATCAATCAACTTATTATTTTTTCCGACCGCAGATAGTTTGCGACCTCATATAATCCCTTTTTATGTACGTCAAACCAGCCGTCTCTTTCTCCCAGATCCAAAGGCAGTGGCCCGCTCGACATCGCCAAAATTTTAAGCTCTGCATCCGATTTCTGCTGAACGGCGTACGCCATCGACATCAGGTCGTCTTTTAGATGAATGTTATCACTGTTCATGACTTGGTGCAGTGAGTAGCTGTATTCCGTCTTATCATCAATACCAGCGGCGAAGAATGCCGCACGTCGAATAACACAAGGGACGCAGTGGCCACATTGCTTATTCTTTCTTTTCCATTTTCCGCACGACACAGTGCCCATCGCGGTGGCCGCATCTTGAGTATTTAAACCGTAATCCTTCAACATTCGACCTTTGGTGGAATGCCTGTAGGGATTGCGAATTTCAGCACGAATATCGACCAAGTCGAAAACATCCTGCATCTGCTGAAGGTAATGTGGATGCGTTGTTCGTGTGCTCAATGAACCAACTCTTCGTGATGTGAGCGGTGCATTCAATGCAATAAATCCATTCTCTGGCACATAAATTGGTACGCGGTTATTAGCAGAATTGAGTTGAGCAATGGCTTCTGCCGCGACCGCTGCGAATGCGACGAAGTTAAAGCTTCGAGTTCGCATCGTAGTATCATTGCCTTTAAAGCGCCTCATGGGGCTGGCATTAACGGCAAAACGTTCGGCTCGCTTGGAGAAAGTTTTAAAGAGCCGATTTTGGTAGCCTTTGTCTCCTGTGTAGGCATGACTGATTAGAATAGGGACTTCGCCGTCGCGGAGTAGCTCATTAACACCAATCCAGCTATCGAGTCCGCCTGAGAATAAGCTAACGCTAGTTACTCCTGCGAGATTCGCCTTTCTTTTCTTATTTGTTTGAACAGCAGCTGGGCAGTTTCTTCCTCCGCCCCGAAGAGTGAGGGACCAGTTATCTCCGCTAAGGAAATTCAGCAATTTTTCAAGCTTGGGCCGCACAGGTTGCCAGACGACAGGCTTCGCTAGTGGAATATTCAATTCGAATGTTCGCGCCCAGCCATTTTGCCCGTTTATCTCTCTCGGCGTGAAGGAATCTGCAGCGGTTACAGCAAGCGCTATAGCGAGAAGGTCAAAGGCAACGGTTGACGTATTCGCACTAAGCCGCTGAACCTGATCTGCTACAGTATTTCCTATATGAGCAGTGCCATCGATCTTCGTCGTTCCGAAAAGTTGGATATCGTAGGTTCCATCTTTGCTGAGTACGGAGTTTGGAAGGTCATCAGTGTGAAAATTAAATCTGTTCGCGGTCATTGATAGCTCTCCCACTCGGTCCAGACTGATTTTACCGTCTCGCGCATAAATTTTTTAATGCTGTCCTGGCTGTAGGGATGAGAACCCGCCTTGAATTTATTATGTAGCGTTGTATCCACGATAGCCCTGATCAGATCGAGCAGATTACTCTCGCAGTCAGCCGTTTTTTTTACGTCATCGGATCGATCCCACGCACCGCCGACTTCTTCGACTATTGATTGAAAAACAGATAATGCCAGGAATTCCGAAAGGATGGCGTTGATGGCATCACCCGTTAATTGAGCAGGATCGAAATCATTCTCAATATCCAACACATTGGCAACAGCCTCCTGTACGGCAACATTGATCCTGTCAGCATCAGGCGTGTCACCTGAAAGCAATTCGCCCAATGCCTGCGATAACTGATCGAGCGGTTTGCCAACGAAGTTATTCGAGCTAAAATCGGGTAAAGACCCGCTACCAGCGAGGCTCTGCAATGCAGAGTATAAGCTACCGCCAGCTGTATAAATATTCCCGAAACGTCGCGGACCTACAGAATTCCCGCCAGTTGCGGTCCGGGCATAGTGGCCGAGCGCTTTCTTAATATCACTTTTATCACCACCGTTTGCTACTGCCTTGCCAAAGGTAGTCCTAAATGCCCGAAAACGTTGATGTTCTGGAATTGGAAGTTTAACGTTGGGCTGATCGTCTGCCCACGATGGCACTAGTGGTTGTGCGCCATTTGTGCCGCGCGATGATGCTGATGTCCCCATGATCCCCTCAACTTTTGATGCCCTTTAGTACTTGTGCCAGCCATGGAGCTGGATTAGCTATTTGACTTGTGAAACTCAGAAGAACAGCAGCGCACTCGGGCTTTGCGGTCGCCAATAGAATTGAGCCGTTTATATCGTTTCTTTTTTTTGACCAGTCGCTGTTCTGACGCAACGAAACAACGAGTTCCTGCATAACCTCCGAGACTTCCTCGGACGGTATCTTTGCGATTTCCGTCTGTGCCGCTTTGGACGTCAAGCTAGGTATTTTGAGCAGTTCTTTGACTACATTGACCGAAGTTGCTGATAACGCTTTGGACTGTATTTGTAATGGGAGTGTCTCTCTTGCCAAGTAAATGGCTGGTCTGAGATCAATTCCATTCAAAGATGGGCTCAGGTCGATCCATTCATCAAAGAATATCCTGTATTTCTCTATTGCTTCTGGCAGCGTAGTTCGCTCATCGCTGTCCTTTGCAAACAGCGAGGGCTTACCGTTTCCAGCATCGTTGATTATCGTCAGCAACTCTTTGAATGCCGCTTCGTCGGTGCATCTTTCAAATAGAGCTAGCTTCGTAATAATTACTTCATCAAGTTCCATTTGACGGCGCTTGGCTGTCGCGTGACGCATCCTGACGATATTCATCATTCGTTTTATGAGTCGTGGGTTTCCGCTCACTGCAGTTGAATGTGCCAAAATTGGTGCTATCCGGAACGCAGTGTCAATTTGCGCAGAAAGAGCAGCGTCGTTTGCTCCCAAGATAGCCAACACGTCTTTTTGTTCGATTTTGTGCGTATCTTGCCAAGAATCCTGAATGTTTTTAATAAGGTAACATCTAAGTTCTTCGATGGCCGCAGTTTCAGCACCTGAGCGGCTCGCGATCAGCATACACAAAAATGCTAGTACTTCTCGCATTCCAAGCTTCGGCACAGCTACAGGGAATTGTATCAACTTGTCCAGGTAATCAACGACGTGTCTGGGCGATGCGCCCTTGAAGTGAGTGGAGACCGCATGCCTGATGATATCCACATCCGCAGCCACGATGAAAGCTGTATTGTGCATTGAAAGGAAAAGCCTCATGGCTTCAAGGCTTTTGATCGCATTTTCGGGTAGGCAGCGATCAAGATTGTCAACAAAGACCACTAAGCGCTTTTCCATCGAATGAAGAAGGTCGCTAAATTCTTCTTTAAAAGCGGCTATTTCCTCCGGAGCAGATTTGACTTCTTTTGCAGCTATCAGTCCGTCTGCTCTGTGCTTAACGTCGGTTAGCGCAGCCTTAATATTGGCACTGTCTTCTATGTTGGCATCGCCATTGAATACATTACCCAATGATTCCAGCCCCTTTGTCGCTAGACCGAAGCTCGGTACTCCGGCGGCCATAAGTCCGGCGTCGAGTCCCAGTCCTAATAATCGCAGTTTATTCGTTCGCTTTACTAGACCGATAGCCTTGTCTTTCAGGCTTTGAGGCGCGGTCGTCAGTAACTTGGATGCGATAACTGTCATCAAAGCTGACTTCGCTTCGTCATAACCTTGGTAAAGCCAGGCATCGAATTCGACGACGATAGTGTCATCCCGCGTGGATAATGTCTCTTCAACGAGCCTTAATACGCTGGATTTCCCCGCACCCCACCCACCGTAAACGCCGACAGAAAGAGGGAATAACGTATCGTCGGTTACAATGTCGCAGATTAATTCTGCGAGTTCTGTGTAATTGAGGTAATCTATGTTTGTTTCATTATCTGACCACATGGAAACAAAATGTGTTAAATTGAAATATTCCGTCAACTGCTATTTTGCGTTTTACCAAAGATCAACCAGGTTGTGCACGTGAAAATTGTGCGATACATCCGCTCTATTGATTTTAAATTATATTTTTAGGTAGTTTTTTAGGCTTGGACTGCGTGGTGGAATTATCTGACGAGCTACTTATGCCGCTTTAAAGACAAACAGAATGTGCGAAATCCCTCTCGAGCTCGTTTGTTCTCAGTTCTGGTTGTTCACATGCTCCCCCCCCCAATATCCAGCCGGACGGAACTGAGAATTGGATCGCATTTCATCAATCTATGCGCCGTCATTAGAAATTTTGATTGCGGTGAAGTATTGCAGGAGTTGAAACACAGTGTTGACTTCGGTGAGGATAAAACGGGGTCTCAAGCAAATCAGTCGTTTCCTCTGCACGATGAAATCGTGCAGGGCCTCGATTGCTGAAGTATACCGCGAATGATCAAAGCATTTGGTTGAAGTATTCGATGGATATGCAAAAAAATTGGCACCTGAAGCGAATAGATTTTTTGAGTTTCTCAATTGATGGCACCAAACAGAGTTCATTCCTTTCGCACTCAGTGGCATCACCGAAAATCTGAGGTGTAATCATCCATCATTTCATGGCTCGCGAAGTGCGCAGTTGCGCCTACTGAGCTCCCGGTACCGAGCCAAGGCACTGAGCTTGCTCATAGAATACCAACGTTTCGAGGTCTGGCAGTATTAGACTTTCGTTAGGCAGGAAATTGACTTGCAGTTTAACGGTGCAGACTTTTCGCTCAGCGGTCCTATTTGTATTGTCTTAATCATCATGCCGCATAATCATGGCCAACGGGGCGGAAAAAGTCGCCAGCAAGCCCGTCGGCTTATAGAGTAGTTCAACGTTACCGGTTCCATTCAACCCCATCTTGATTAGTCTAGAACCAAAGCCCCTGCTTTGGGGCTCCGAGACGATTGGGCCGAATTTTTCTTCCCAGCGAAGTTGAAGCTCAGGTTGTTCTTTATCTTTATCGATGATCATCCATGAAATGTGAACCTGTCCGGATTCATTCGACAGTGCTCCATATTTGAGCGCATTAGTGCCCAGCTCATGCAAAAGCAGTGCTATAGAAAGACCCGCTTTGGGACCAAGTTCAGTTGTTGGACCATGCAGAAAAATACGGTCGCCATCCGAGTGAAGTTTCATTGCTTGTTCTATCACTTGATGCAACTGCGCTGACGACCATGACTGTTGCAACAGCAGCTCGTGTGCGCTCCCCAATGCCTGTATTCGTCCGGTTAGTGCGTTGACTGCATCCCTCTCAGAAACATTTCTAAGTGTTTGGCCAATCAATGCATGAACGATAGACAATGTATTTTTAAGCCGATGGCTTAGTTCAGTATTTAGGACGCGCTGTTCAGCTTCCGCATTAAGTTTTGCGACTGCAGCATATGTGCGGTCAGTAACGCCAGCTACAAAATCAAGCTCAGCTTTGCTCCAAAAACGAGGCTTCTCCTCATGTGTAAACAGAACGCCAACCAGTGCGCCGTTTTTTAGTAAAGGCGCTTTGATGAAAGACCGTATGCCGGAATCAATGTAGCTGGCAGATTCGCCGTTCAGAAATGGATCAGTACTAACGTCGGAAACGGTGATTAATTTTCCTTCTGAAAGACGAGCAATTGTTCTTGCGAAATCGGCGGTCGAATGAGTTCCAGCAAGAGACCTCTTCATCGGCAGGGAGTGTTCATACTCGATTTTAAAGCTCTGCTCGCTCTGACTGATTGTTGCGTAACCAGAACGGTCAACACCCAAGCCCTCATGCAAAACCTCGGAGGCAATCTGACAGATATCTTGCATGGTATCAGCAACGCTCAGGCGATCTCCGAGCGCCAGCAATGCGGCAACCCGTGCATCCTTGCGCTTCGCATCAGTTATGTCGATTGCAACGCCAACCATTTTTGATGATTTGCCTTCATCATCTGGCAGAAACTGAGCTCGGCGCGCTATCCACCTAATTCTCTGATCTGAGGGCCTTCGAATACGATATTCGACAGCAAGATGTGCTGTTGCATCGTTCCTACTTTGAACACTTGATGCCTGATCGCGATCTTCGTCTAATACTAAATTCTCGAAGAACGTGGCTTCATAGGTCTGATTGGTGCCCACGCCAAAAATTCGACAAAACTCGTCCGACACGGTGATGGTATTTGTTCGCGTATCCACCTCAAATATGCCAATCCCACCTGCAGCCTGCGCTGTTGCATTTCGAACTTCGTTTTCTTTCAACTGTTCGTTCTTTGCGTCGATACTAGCGACGCGTGCCTTCCTTTTTGAGGAAAGACGACGCTCAACAGAAAGGTCATATGAAAGATCTTGAATGCGTTTACGCAGTTCGAGTTGCGCGATGGCTTGGTTGGCTAAGACATTTAGAGCAAATTGTTGCTCACTGGTCAGCATCTTCGGTTCGTGGCCCAATACGCAAAGCGTTCCAATCGGATAGCCGTTGTCAGACTTAAGAAGAGCCCCGGCATAAAACCGGATGAAGGGTTCGCCAACTACAAGAGGGTTACAATTAAATCTGTGATCCAAGGTTGCATCTGGAACCAGCAGAAAATCTTGCTCGAGTATCGCTTTCGCACAAAATGAACTTGCAAGGGGCGTCTCGCGAACTCCTAAGCCCACTTCGGCTTTGAAGAATTGCCTATCTCTCGCAATAAGATTCACAACGCCAATTGGTGTTTGACAGATTTGTGCTGCCAATGCTGCGATGTCGTCAAAATCTTTTTCTCTGGGTGTATCGAGAACATTGTAGCTCTCGAGCGCCTCAATCCGTCGTGTTTCTCTATCAGCAGCGTGGCGCTTCATATTGGTCCATCATAGTTCGTATTAAGGCATCGACATTTTGTAGCTAAAGTAACGCACGTTCTATTGAAATAGAACTCACAATAAAAATAAAAGTATTTCTACACCAATTTGTCCACTAGTGGACAAATTGGTGTAGAAAAATTCTTCTTTAGAAATATTTAAAGAGTGTCGTTTTGTTGAGGCTCTCGAATGAAGGCAATAAGATCAGTATTTAACCTGTCCGCGGCAGTTGCGAACAAGCCATGTGGCTCGCCATCATATTCAATCAATCGAGCTGAAGGTATACTTTTAGCTGCAGTTCTAGCTGATGGTTCGATTGGAACTGTGTTGTCGTTCGTACCATGGATGATCAGTGTTGGTACCGTGAATGATGAGAGATCCCCTCGGAAGTCGGTCTTGCCGAAAGCGTCTATGCAATCGTAAGTCGCTTTTGGGCTTGCCATGATGGCCAACGCAAAGCTCCAGTCGAGAATGCCTTGACTAACTGGGCTTGTAACAAATCCCACACCGTAGAACGTCTTCGCAAAAGATTGCAGGAAGTGAAAGCGATCTTTTTTAATCTGGTCCTTCATGTCTTCAAGGACTTCGCTGTTCACGCCATCGGGATTGCTGTCGTCTTTAAGAAGGTAAGGCACAACCGATGCGACGAGTACGACTTTAGCTACACGTTTCGATCCGTGTCGAGATAGGTATCTGGCAATTTCGCCTCCGCCCATGGAAAAGCCGACTAAGACGACATCCTTCAATTCCAGATGCTCAATGACCTTGGATAAATCATCCGCGAAGTTATCATAACTATAACCATCGGCGGGGTGTGAAGACTGACCAAAACCGCGACGATCATACGTGATTACACGGTATCCCGCTTCCAGTAGGGCCATTGTTTGGAATTCGAACATATCACCCGTGAGGGGCCAACCGTGGATTAGCACAACCGGAGTTCCGTGCCCCATATCCTTAACGTGTAAGCTAATTCCGTCCGCAGCTTCAATAAAAGGCATTTTGGGTTCCTTTTTGATAACACAATAGTAATTTAAAATGCCAATCAAAGTTCCCACGTTGAATGAATTTTACTAGCGAGAATTTTTTTAGCATATTTATTTAATTCTAATTCTAATTCTAATTCTAATTCTAATTCTAATTCTAATTCTAATTCTAATTCTAATTCTAATTCTAATTCTAATTCTAATTCTAATTCTAATTCTAATTCTAATTCTAGTTCTAGTTCTAGTTCTAATTGTAAATTTAAAATTGATCTATTATATTCTAAAAATACTTATTAAGTATCTTGCAATAAAATCAAATAAATTGAAATAGAATTATTAAATATTGCTACCCATAATCCATGCTTTCTGCGTGCAAAATGATGCGAGCAATTTGTAAAGGGTCGGTAACACCGCTGTCGTAGACGTGGTATATTTGTTTGGCTAATCCCTGAGCTTTGCTTGGACTTTGAGTTGTGCGGCCGAGTTGATGGCAAGTTTCACGATATGCTTCCTGCATAGCTCTCAACTGTTGCGGATTATATGTTCCTACAAACAGTCCTGATCGAAACGGCATATTAGGTTTTTCCATTTGAACGATGAGTGTCGCTGACTAAATTAATGCTGCTCGCGTTTTCAGCAACCCTACCGTCAAACGTCACTACTCATCAGCTTTGATTTGTGCATGCGAAATGAGAGCAAAAATAAACGTCCCGCCAAATATATTGCCAAACAGAGTGGGAATGCCGAAACGCAAGACTGCGTCTGTGAAGGAAACTTCGCCGATCAGCAAAAGAAATATCACCTCAATGGAACCGACTATTATATGTGTAAAATCACCGATGGCTATCAAGTAGGTGATGAGAAATATTATTGCGAAGTGTGAAGCTTTTGTGCTGTGCAACATCCATACAAGCGTAGCGATCAGCCAGCCAGATATTATACTCTTGCCAAACATTTCTCCTGCAGTGTTTTCCATCAAATGATGACCCATTGCTACAAATGAGCGGAACGTGTCATCTGAAAAAATGGGTAGCATGGCGAACGCTGCGGCTGCTATTCCTCCTCCAATCAGATTTCCAGTGAGTACAACTCCCCATAGCCTGCTTACCCTCCATAAATTATAGGCGCTAGGTTGATCCATAAATGGCAACACAGGTGTTATGGTGTTTTCTGTGAAAAGCTGCTGGTTGGCTATAATTACGATTATAAAGCCTACGGTGTACCCTGCTGAGCTAATTAGAAATGACATTTCAGAAGCTGGAAGGTTTGCTTCGAGGATACCTCTTGCCATCATAGAAAAGCTCATGGATATACCCGCAGCAATAGCGGACCAAAGTAGAGCAAGAACATCACGTCCAAGTTCTTTTTCGCCGTGTCTGCGTATCAATTCATGTATTGCAGCGGATTTGGAGGGGAGGGTTTCCTTCAGCGTCTCCGCTGTTTGCTCAGCGCTAGTGTCTTCAGCCATATTATACTCCATAGAGTTGCTGAATGTTGCTGCTTAGTCAAAGTGTTCTCAATGAAATAAGAAAATCAACATTGGAAAAATTCAAAATTTGATAATATAATATTGTCATTTTATTGTATATAAGACACGTTTCGATTTTTCTAATACATTATCTTTTCACAGATAATTAATTATAGATCAAATATATTTACGTTTTCAAACGTAAATCCTTCGTCTTATTCAAATATTACATTATAGTTATTTAAATTGTAGTTTCCAAGGCGCGATTATTTTCATCTATGGCTCCCATTGCAAAATCTTTAAATTTCTCATCATTAGAAACCTTAAGTTGTTCCTCATAAATTTTTGTTTCTTTTAATAGTATAGAGATTATTTCGCTTTTTTCAGCTGGAACAATTTTATTGCTGATAGTTCGTAATGCATTACGCAAACTATAAATCTGACCCATTAAATAGGCGCAACCATCTTCGGCCAACCGGTATTCCATTCGTTTTTAACAAGCGCCCCGTGC
This sequence comes from Brucella thiophenivorans, assembly GCF_002252445.1. Classification (GTDB taxonomy): domain Bacteria; phylum Pseudomonadota; class Alphaproteobacteria; order Rhizobiales; family Rhizobiaceae; genus Brucella; species Brucella thiophenivorans. The sequence continues at coordinate 429,163 of NZ_NNRJ01000051.1, read as the reverse complement.
ACTGGCAGATAATGCTTATCACCATCAATCGTTCCCAGCTTTCGGCGATATACTTTGATATTTTTTACCTATGTCGGCACGGAGTTGGTGCAGGGGAGCTGTCATTACAGCCTCAAGTCCAGAACGCTCAAAGCGCAGATCGACATCGCCAGTTCCAAGAAGGCCCGTTCGAATGAGTTTTGTTCCAAAACCTTTGCGATTAGGCGCTGAGACTTCGGGACCGCCGATCTCTTTCCAATTTAGCGTCAGTAAACTGGGGCCGTTTTCATTTGAAATTCTCAGATCGACAACTACACGTCCACCTTGTTTCGAAAGTGATCCATATTTGATCGCGTTTGTAGTCAGTTCATGAAGCAAAAGTGAAATCGACGCGACGCCTTTCGAGCCCACATGAATGTCGGGGCCGCTTACGTCCATATTATCACTCACTCCGAGTGCGGAGCCGATGCTTTCAATTATATCGGACAAATAGCTTTGCGGTGTATCCTGTAAACGCAATATCTCGTGCGCGTAGCTCAAAGCGTTCAATCGCTCAGAAAACTTGTGGCGCTGATCGGAATTGGCGTCGACAAAAGTTTGATTGGCAATCGAGCTAACGATGCTGAACGTGTTTTTTATCCTGTGAGCAAGTTCGGCATTAAAGATGAGTGCGCGTTGCTCCGATTCGACTTTTCCCGTCGTCTCTACCACAGTATCAATCATGCCACCGATCTGACCGTTTTCTAAACGTATCGGGCTGTAGCAGAACGTAAAATAGCACTGCTCAAGATACCCATGCCTGTTAATGGCAAGAGGAAAATCTTCAATAAATGTTGCCTCACCCAAGTATGCCTTGTCGACGATTGGCGATATCTCATCCCAAGCTTCTGCCCATATGTCTTTGAATGATTTCCCCATGCAGTTGTCCTTGCCACCAAGGATAGGTCGGAAAGCATCGTTGAAAAATGTTATGTGTTGGGGTCCCCAGACTATAGCTTTAGGAAACCGCGAAGCCAACATCATCTGCAGCGCGGTTTTAAGGGGTGCAGGCCACTCTGAAGTCGTTCCGAGAGCGCTACTTGCCCAATCGTACTTCTGAATTTCTTCGGCAGATCGTCCGTCTGCGTGGAGAAACGCAAAACTGTTTAACATCATCATCTCTTTCATGTCTGGCTAGCAAGAGAATTGATGAGCATCAGTTGCTGCGTAAAATTATTATTTTCGTTTTCCACATCGCTTTGAAGCAAATGGCTTTGATATCATTCAGTACAGAACCGACCTTGTCGGCGCGCCTGAATGGGGTACGATGCCTTCCAGCTAGTTTTACTGAAGGTAATCGGTGACCATGAAACTGTTTATGTTCCAAATTGGTGGAAACTACGGCGGTGCGAACGTTGAGCTGCATGACGTACGTTTTTCTATAGGTAATACTATTCAAGATTGTTACGATGACTTGCGTGAACAGTGGTGGGGAGATCCCAAAAGTCTTCATCTTGATTGTTGGGGCGAAGTAGCTCAAGTCGATGGTTACGATATAAGAATACTGCCCAGATCGAAGAGTGTGAGCGAAAACAAGTTATTTTTTCTCAATCTTGGTGGCTACGATCCTGCCGAGTTCGGTGAACTACACAAAAACATATTGCTGGTTATGCCAGATATTGCTTCAGCGAAGAAAAGGGCACTCCTAGAGGTTAAACATTGGTCACAGCCGCATAAAGATAAGAATTTTGAGGTGGAGAAAACGCTTAACTTAAGTACAGATATACGAAAAAAAGGTTACTCTATCGATATGAGTAGATCTTCCATCTTTATTCCCTTCTCGTTTTCCTGTAAATATTTGAGAATTGGTAGATAATTTTCACGCTAGGGTACTTTTTGTTAAAAATTTAGATGACAAGATCTTCCAGAGTGGTTGCTGGCCACAGCGGTGAAGAGGTATCGTAACTTTGAACTATGAGCATGAAGATACCTCCTCTACGCCTCGAGCGAAAATAAAAGCCGTGCTAGGATGCCATCGTTTTGAGTGGTTCAGGTTTCTTGCCATCTGGTAGGATCACTTGGAGGTGATCATAAACTACCTTTGCGCTAAACGGCTTTCTGACAAATACAGCGCCATCGGGCAGGTCATTTTCACCGGGGAGCATCATACCCGAGGCGATGAGTATGCTAATATGGGGCCAGTTTTTCGAACACTTGTGCGCAAGATCAAAACCAGTCAGTTCACTTGGCGGCATCTGTACGTCAGTAAATAGTAACTGAAACCTGTCTGCATCGCTTTCTAAGAGTTCCAGCGCTTCTTCGACATTGCTCGCTTCTTTTACACGAAAACCAGCCGTCTCAAGGATATCAACTGCATCCATACGAATGATCACATCGTCATCAGCTACGAGCGCATAAGGCGTATAATTATCGGACATTGAAATTCCTTGATTAGGTTTGCATGCTATCAACTAACTAAGGGTTGAAACGATCCTTGATTAATTTGTTTTTTTGTAAGTGCAGAGGAACTGATGATCTAAGCGGAAGTGTCATTATTCCACCAGGTGCATCATCAATTGAATATAATCACCGTGTCGGTGTGGATATCAATTTAACATGGCTCACGGCGACACAATCAGCCCGGAATAGGCTAACTCTCCTCGCTAGTGGGAAAGAACGCCAGCGTCATTCCTCGCTTTCGAACCTCGCAAGCCAAACGTTCTAAGACTGGACGTGTTTAAAAACATTCAGGCTGAGCTCAGCTAAGTGCCCAATTTAGGAACATTTCATTTAAACTGTTGATTTATATCAAAATAAAAACCCCGCCGAAGCGGGGTAATAAGTGCTCTATAAGTTATTCCTTCGGCGGGCCGACACGGTCGAGGAGTTTATAAACAATCTCTGCGCACTCGACAGTTGACTGGTCTTCAGCGCATTTCACATCGACCTTGTATCCTTTATCTTCAACACGAATGTGTGCAGATTTATCAGGGGCTGGGCGAGGACCACCGCGCGGTGGGGGTGGGGGTGGAGTACCAGGAGCAGCGGCTTCTGGAGGGGCAGGTGGCTTTGGTGCCTCCTGAGCAAAAGCGGAACCGGAAATCATAGCGAATGCAGCGGCAGCAATAAGTACACTCTTCATTGCATTACTCCTAAGGGTGTGTGCGCTGTGAAAACATTCTATTGCTTGTTAGGTTCCATTGTGTGCTGGCGAATTCCCTGCAAAACTTGTGAGCAAGAAAAAGCCCCGTGTCGCCGATATGTGCACGGGGCTATCTCGTTAATTCGGCATATTAGCCGCAGCTTGTTTAAGTGCGCTCGCCATCGTTTCGCAGAGCTTCGCTTCTTCGATGCCCTGTGCTTTTGCGGCTGTCTGGAGTTCTTGTTCCATACCCATAGCAGAAATTTTACCCTCTCTACCGATGGCCTCAGCTGCGTCGCCCTTCGAAGCGTCTGCGGGAGCTGGAATAAGAGTCATCATCTTTGTTTGTATTTCAGATGCACTCCCGTCAATAAAGCCTTTCTCTTGACAGTATGCGAGCACGCCGAGTTGGTTTCGTGCTGCATTGTAAGCCATTTCCATTTGTTCCGGCGTTGGCTGTTGTGCAAACGCAGAAGTCATTGTGGTCCCGGCTATTGCCGCTGCGAGGATTAGACGGTGCATATATCTCTCCATGTCTTAAAATAATTACCAATATTTTTTAGTGAAATTAGACAAAGCCCGCAACCATACTGCTCTTTCAACAAAACAAGTTTGATTAATTGGATTAATCCTACGTTTTTTTAGAATTATTGTAATAAGCAGTTGTTTTTATGCAAATAAGTTTTTCCCCTATAAAGGGATATGTTCATGGCTTTCTCTTTGAATCGGATGATGCGTTCACCAGAGACTTGCCTGTTCTTCCTCGTTGTGAATGATAGGCGTCAGATCAATTAGGTCATTATTCGGCAACGGCCTCTGCATCTCCTTGGCTTCATCCCACGGCGCACGTAACCAGGTATCGATTTCCTCTGTCGTGCGCAGGATTACTGGCATAGCCTTCGGATGAACTGGTTTTACCACGGCGTTGGGCTCGGTGGTCAGGAAGCCAAATATATCGACCTCAACCGGGCCTTCCTTCTTCTTCCGCACACCTTTCCATGTTGTCCAAATGCCAGCGAAGGCAAAGAGCGGCTTTCCCTTATTGAGTGCGAACCAATGTAGCGGTTTGCGTTTCGTCTTTGGGTCGGGTTCTTGCCCGTATTCTGAGAATGAAGTGGCAGGCACAACACAGCGGCTTTCAACGCCCTGCCAGCGCCGCCAATGAGGAGAGGTGAGGTTGCGTATGTTTGTCACGCCGCTGTCTGCTTCGCCCTTAACGTAAATAGGCGGCGTAGGCATTCCCCAGCGAAGATGTGCAAGCTCATGCTCACCATCTATCAAGTTACGCAGCACTGGAGCAGGATAGTCCGGGTAAATGTCCAATCTTGGATCAACTCGGTTCGTGACATCGCCAAATTTCGGAAACAAACGGCGCATTGCCTCATGTGTGGTCGTGATATTGTAAAGATTGCACATGCTCTCCTCCAGAACGAAAGAGAATAGGGCGCTGTGTATGACTGTCCATCACACATCACGACGAACAATAAAAAGCCTCACGATTTTTAGTCGTGAGGCTTTTGACGGCTAATTTTAGCTGTAAGGGGAGTTGCAGATCGCACGACGACCTGCACTCGGAACATACGTATTATCTGATGCTCTATATGTGCGGTAGCGCGATGAACACCACTGATAATGTCGATTGCTATAGCCACGGGCTGCCGGGCGCTGATTATTTAAAGCGCCACCAACGACGGCACCAGCACCGAATGCTGGTCTGCCCCCTGAAAAGTGATCCTTTTTGAAGTATGGCTTATGAGCCGAAGAAGGATATTGAAATGGCAGCGAAAAGACACAAGGCGGAAGAGATCGTCACGAAGCTTCGTCAGGTTGACGTGCTGAATGCTCAGGGAAAATCGATGGCAGGGGCGATCCGATCGATAGGCGTAACGGAAGTTACATATTACCGCTGGCGCGCAGAATACGGTGGCCTGAAGGGCGACCAGGTGAAGCGCCTGAAGGAGCTTGAGACGGAGAATGCCCGTCTTCGGCGGGCAGTTTCCGATCTGACGCTGGACAAAATGATTTTGGCGGAGGCCGCCCGGGGAAACTTCTGAGCCCCGCTCGCCGCCGTGCTTGTGTGGAACACGTCACTTCAGAGTTGGGCGTGTCTGAACGACGGGCATGCCAAGTTCTCGGCCAGCATCGCTCCACACAGCGAAAAATCGCAAAGACCCCATATGATGAAGCGGCATTGACTGACGACATCACAGCGCTCGCTATCCAGTATGGCCGATATGGCTATCGTCGCATCACCGCGATGCTGCACCAAGCAGGTTGGATCGTGAACGTCAAACGGGTCGAGCGGATATGGCGACGAGAGGGGCTGAAGGTTCCGCAAAAGCAACCTAAGCGCGGTCGGCTTTGGCTGAACGACAGTTCATGTACCCGGCTTCGACCCGAATACCCCAACCATGTCTGGTCCTATGATTTTGTTGAGGATAGGACGCACAATGGCAGGAAAATCCGCTTGCTAAACGTGATCGACGAGTTCACGCGAGAATGTATCGCTATCAGGGTCGAGAGAAAGTTAAAGGCTGTTGATGTCATCGACGTCCTGACCGACCTGTTCATCTTGCGGGGCATTCCTGGGCATATTCGTTCCGACAATGGCCCGGAATTCATCGCCAAGGCTTTGAGGGAGTGGATTGCGCTTGTTGGTGCAAAGACGGCTTACATCATGCCGGGTAGCCCATGGGAAAACGGGTATTGCGAAAGCTTCAACTCTAAGCTCAGGGATGAACTGCTTAACGGAGAAATCTTTTACACGCTCAAGGAGGCGAAGATCATCATCGAGAGCTGGCGGAAACACTACAACACCGTGTGACCGCACTCATCCTTGGGCTACAAGCCACCGGCGCCAGAGGCCTCGGTCTGGCCGCCTCAAAACGGACCTGCATCAACTCCGGCTCTAGCGATTAGGCCCAGCATGCACTAACATTAAACTCGGATCACTCGATGGGGGCAGACCACACAATCATATTTTGTTTGCGTTTCGCTTATTATCCGATTGTGCCGATGATTGAAAACTGAACTTTGGCGGGGGGATTACCCGAACAGTCTCGCGGCTGATAAGAGCTGAAGGTTTTTGGTGCAAAGTTGTTAGCGATATTCGGCCTGCAGTTCATTTGAAGAAGGGGGATAATAATCCAGTCCTTGTGACATGCGATGACGGAGCTCGGTTCGAACAATATTTGTTAGTCTTCGACGCAAATGACAAATTGGTTAGTATAACAAAAAAATAAGAATCTTTTATTTTTATCAATCCAATTCAAGGCACACGACCGATAGGCACGCTATGTCAATCACAACTTGGTTTAGCCGTTCGAGCAGGTTTTTCGCAAGCGCTGTCACCAATGTGGTGGAACGAGTGGTCAAATTTTTGGATGATCAAGAAGTTTTCTATAACCACATGTATTTAGAAGGGCGCATATATTTATAACGGATTGAGTGCTGGCAACGCTGATCGCCGCGATGTCTTTGTTTGGTGGACTTGCTCACCGACCAATGCGGCAAGAGACTTTCTGTTTACCTCTATGTCCTTTGTTCGAAATAGCCGCCTTTCTAACGCGTTCACTTCAATCCTTAACGCCTGTGATTTTTGGGCATCAAGCCATGCCGCGAGTGAGCGATGACCCAGATTTTTGCTCCATTCTTCAAGAGCCACGTAGATTGATTGATCGTCTGCGTTCAGAATGGTCGACCTCAAGCGATGTAGTGGTCTGTGCCGGGTGGTTTTGAATTGTCCCAACCAATTATGCACGCGTGTGGATGTCAGCACAATTTTGCGTTTGAAGAGCCATGCACCCAATGCAAACAGGCAAATACTGAGAGCGGAGAGCGCTAATGTTCTTTTCCAAGCAGTCGTTTCAGCCACGGGTTCTTGAAGTTCAGGGGCGATACGGTCTGAGGCGGGTTGTGTAGGAGCAACCGTGACGTTAATAGCTGGAAGCGTGGCGGTCTGCGCAGAACCAGTGTCCAGATCGAACCAGCCATATGAAATCGCTGGTATGACAAATGCTCCATCCTTCCCGGCAGTGTAGACGATGGTCTCCGTCCGGCTGCTGCCATGAGTTCGCTCGATCTGAACATCGTCCAAAATTTTTGGAGATTTAGGATACTGAGTGAGACCCTCTGCGGCACCTATTGTCAGCGCGGGGATCAACATAGCCTGCGTGTCCTCGGCAAATATTGTGATAGTTCGAACAAAGGCATCGCCCGTTTTCAAAGAAGCTGGGTTCTGGTCAAACGATTGCGTTAGTGTCAGTCCTTTTGCGGCAAAGGCAATATCTTGTGCATTTTTGGCACCTTCACTCACGTTAAAGCTTACACCCTCAGTTATGGCTACTCCCTTTATCGACTTGCCATCGACCGAATATCCGAGAGCTATCGATATCGGTGGCAAATTATATGTACCCGGCTTTTCTGGAACAATCGCGTAACTACGCCGGATACCTGCATACTCTACGCCATCAATCGTCTGAACCATGTTTTGGGCACGTTCGTCGGGGATTGTCACCAAAGCGTCTGGCAAATCAAACAGTGGGAACTGGGGCGGTGATGTGAAGAAATCGGGCGCGAATACCTCCACAAGAATATAGATCTGCTGGCCCGGTACGGTATTGCCCTGTGTTTCAACCGTCGCGCGCGCGAACGGCTCTGCTCCCAAAGCTATTTGGGAAATAAGCATTGAGAGTGTGATTATGAACCATCTCATTTTTCGCTTCCTCCCGCCTCGATAGCGAATTTGCGCGCCATGAGGTCCGTAGGGCTGACCTGAATATTATTCATCCACATCTCTGATGTCTGCTCCGCGACATCGATCTGACCTTCCTTGCCTTTCTTCCCTTTGTCGTCGAATTGAACCTGATCAGGACGCTCGTTCGGTTCTTGCGGCGGATCGTCATCATCTTTCTTATTTGCGGCGAGCAGTCTTTCTGCGGTAGCGAGGTTGGATTGCGCATAGGTCCAGCCCTTGCGCGTTTCCAAAGCTTTGTTATAGGCAGCAACAGCCTCATCGTATTTGCCAAGATGTATCAGAGCGTTGCCTTGATTGTACCAACTCTCGGGCGTATCGACGGTCGCAAAGGCATCAATTGCTTCGGCATATTTTTTCGCGCGATAGAACGCCGTGCCACGCCACATCGGATCGCGGAAGTGCGCGGACGCATCAGAAAAATCTCCCCGTTCATAAGCGAGCCGTCCCTGCTGATCCTCCGTGAGCCACATATCAGTCAGATCCGAGGCGGATGCGGTTGAGGGAACGAGAAACAGTCTGGCGGACAGCAAAAAGACGCCTACTCGAACCATCCAACCTCTGCGGAAAGTAAGGGCAAAAAGCAACGCAGTTGGAAAGAGAAGTAACCAACCTGAGTCTTTCCATTGATCGCCATCGCCGGTCTTTTTCGCTGCAAAATGCGTGGCGACATGCTCAAGCACCCAACGCACATCACTATCGTCGTCCGTGCTTGTCGCCACGCCGATGCTATCATTCGTGCCAAGTTTTTTTATCGCTTCAACATCGAGTTTTGCCGAAGTTCGATCGCCACCTTCGTCCGTGAGGAAACCGCCATCAGCCATCTTGATCAGCCCACCTTGGGATGTTCCAATACCCAGTATCAGAATGCCGAAACTGGCCTTCTTTGCGAAAGCATCGGATGCGGCCGCTTCCACTCCATCCGTTATAAACAGAACTGTGCCTTCAGCACCTGCATCCGCCAGCGCCCCCTCCGCCATCTTCAGAGCGGCGGTCGTGTTTTTTCCCGCTACAGGCACTATTCGGGTCGCAAGCGCTTCCGCATAGGTTCCGAGCAATGTCGCATCGTCTGTTAGCGGCAACACTTGGTGGGCACTTCCGGCATAGGCAATGATAGCTGTCTTTCCACCTTGTCTGCGAGCCACAATATCCTTGATTTTGAGCTTGGCCCTTTCAAGCCTTGATGGGGTCACGTCAATGGCATTCATGGTCTGAGACAAATCCACAGCAATGACGAGTGGTGCCGCATCCTCAACAAATGGTGGAACCTCTCGTTGCCAAGTGGGACCAGCAGTGGCAAACACTGCCAAAGTAAGGATGACGGCCAAGACCCACGATGGACGGACGCGTGTGCCGGGGGTGGGGAGAACGAGCAGGCTATCAAGCAGATGGGGCGCTATCATATTCTCCCACCGTGCGCGGATATCTTTCGCACGCGATGAGAGCCAGATGACAGCCATGGGAATGACTAGCGCCATCAGCCACCATGGGCGTAAAAAGTGAAAACTTTCAATCATTGCCTTTGCCTCCTCTGACGTGCAGAGAGGCCTGCGATACCATAGAAAATACCTAGCAAAATGATTGAAGCGCCAAGTGGCCAATGAAACAGTTCGGCGCGTGGTCGCCAAGACTGGCTTTTCTGCTCTTCAGGGGTTATCTGGTCGAGGACCGCATATGCTGCTGCGAGCTGAGCCTGGTCTTGGCCAAAGAAATAACGTCCCCCCGTCTTTTGAGCCACAGCGCTCAATGTATCAACATCGAGCTTATCTTCGCCCGTTGAGCTTGGGTCTCCAATGCCCACAGCGTGCACGATGATGCCTTTTCGCTTGGCAATGTCTGCGGCTTTTGCCGGGGGCATCTTGCTGGCAGTGTCGTTGCCATCGGTCAATACGATCAGCACTTTTTGAGGGACGGTCGTTCTGTCGAACATTTTAATTGCCAGGCCGATCGCGTCGCCCAGTGATGTGCGAGGCCCTGCCATGCCGGGAACGATTTCCCCGATCATAGTCTGAACGGTTGCGTGATCCATCGTGAAAGGAACGAGCGGATAGGGAGCGTCGCCGAATGCGATCAGACCAATCCGGTCAACGGGTCTTTTGGTAACGAAATCGGCAACAACTGTGCGAACAGCATTCAGACGTGAATTAATGGATCCATCTGGAGCTTTGAAGTCCTTGGTATCCATCGATTGGGAGAGATCAAGCGCGAGCATGATATCACGCTGTGGCTCCACCTTCACGATAGGTGGCTCAATAAACTGCGGTCGTGCTAAGGCCAGAACGATCAGGCACCAAGCCACACTCTCTGTGATCAGTTGCGGCCAACTACGGCGAGCGATGACCGATCCATCGGTTGGATGAACGCCCGCAGCCTGTGCAACCTGCTGGAAAAAGGGAAGGCGTATCGAGGGGGAGGTCTCATGATGTGGAGGCACAAGCCACCAAATAAATAAGGGTAGGGGCAAAAGAGCCAGAAGCCAAGGAAGATCAAGCTGATACATTGTGCTGCTCGATCCAGTTCCGGGTCGCTTTGATCAGCTCACTGTTCAGCTTCGATGGCAGTCTGCTCACAAATTCTTCATTGCGGTATTCGATGTCATTCACAAGTTTCTCAAGCAAATGTCCGCTGTTAGTGGGCGAGTGAGCTGCCAGAAATTCAGCCCATGTCTTTCCTGTGAGATCGGCTACGTCGTGTCGCGGCCAGGCAACCATCGCCGTGCGTTTCACAAGCGCGCTAATCTCTGCGAGCGCTGCCATTCGGGTACGCGGATCATCAAGCCTATTGCCGATCTCTGAGAGTATTGAAAGAGCTTCGCGGCGATAGGCATTCGCACGATAGTGCTGCGCGGCTTTTAGGAGAACAATCAAAATTCCTGCGAGAAGTATGAGCCCCAGCACCGCCCATCCCCAAGTCTGCGGCATCCACGATATCGGTGGTGGTACGACGATATCTTTTAATGAACGTAAGGCAGTTTCTGCCATCGGATCGAGAATGGGAGCGGGAGGTTCCATTATCGCCTCCTTTGCCGCCAGGCTGACTGCTCAAGCAGTTGCCGAAGCTGTGGGGCTGTCTCGTTAGCGGCAGATACGGGAAGCATGGGGAGACCAAGATCGCGCTGCCAGGCCCGGAGTTCGCGACCCCGTTCACGCGCAAAGTTGCCGATTGATTGCCGCAGAGTATTTTGTCGCAAAGCAAGCTCCACCTGCATGCCACCGCCGCTGACTATGATTTCTCCTGACTTCGGAAGCTCCAACAAAAACGGATCATACACCAACAGACAGATGACGTCGTTGCGTGCCGACAATTGCAGCAGCATGTCTCGTGTTTGATCAGAGTGACCATCAAAGTCGGATATGACAATGACGAGGTGATCGTGATGAGCGATATCACAGACCGTACGAAGCACCTCGTCGAGCTGGCTGGCTTTGGTCGGTGTGGTTGAGGCAGCGCTCAGTGCCTCATTTTGTCGGGCTACTTTATCGGCAAAGGCGATGACAGCGTTACGACTTCTCTGTGGCTTCACGTCATCGGTCTGGACATCGTTAAAGACAAAGCCTCCTACCCGATCCCCAGATCCAAGAATGCGCCACGCACAAAGCAAGGCTGCCTCGGCGGCGGTGACTGATTTCATCGACAATCGACTGCCAAAAAACATGTTGAGGCGTTGATCGACAATGATGAGGGCAGGGCGCTCCTTCTCCTCACTATAGACGCGGACAACTGGCTTATTGGAACGTGCGGTCACGCGCCAGTCAATGGAGCGGATGTCGTCGCCGGGCAGGTAATTTCGGAGTTCTTCAAATGTCAGACCGCGGCCACGCATTGATGACTGCATCCGGCCTTCGAGTTGTCGGTGGCTTTTTGCTTTCTGAACAAATCGCAGGTCCCGAGCATGCCCCTCAAGTGCGACGAGCCCCTGTGTGGAAACATAGACCCCGCTTCTGCTCTTTGCTTCAGGCATGGCTTCCCCTCAAGCAATCGCTACAAGGTCGACAATGCGATCTATCACCTGGTCGGGTGTGGTATTGGTCGTATGGGCTTCATATGAGAGAATAAGCCGGTGACGCAGAACATCGTTTGCGACCTCCTTCACGTCATCGGGGGTTACGTAATCCCTCCCGTTGAGCCATGCATAGGAGCGAGAGACTTTGTCGAGACCAATGACGCCGCGTGGACTGACACCCACCTGCAGTAGCTTTGCGAGCTCTGTATCGTATTTTTCAGGATAGCGCGTGGCGAGTACGAGTGAGACGATATAGGACTCTACTGGATCAGAGACCGTCACGACACCGATCTCCCTGCGCGCGTCGAATATGGCTTGCGGTTTGAGTTTTACCGGTTGGTTCGCGCGCTTACGCGCATCATGGGCAGCATTTTCTTCGTCGCGGTTGAGCCGCATGATTGCAGCCTCGGATTTAGCGTCGGGATAGCCGACCTCGATATGCATCAGAAACCGGTCAAGCTGTGCTTCGGGAAGGGGATAAGTGCCTTCCTGCTCTATCGGGTTCTGCGTTGCCATCACCATGAAGAGCTCGGGCAAGGGATAGCTCTTACCTCCCACGGTGACCTGGCGCTCTTCCATCGCCTCAAGCAGTGCTGATTGCACTTTGGCGGGGGCACGGTTTATTTCATCAGCGAGGATCAGATTGGCGAAGATCGGCCCTTGTTCGAACTTGAACTGCCCTTTCCCACCTTCACTGAAATAGATTTCCGAACCGGTAATATCGGCGGGCAACAGATCTGGAGTGAACTGAACGCGCGACAGCTCTGAATCAAGGTTTCGAGCCAGACTCTTGATTGCTCGGGTCTTTGCAAGCCCCGGCAGCCCTTCCACCAATAAATGCCCGTTGGCGAGAAGGCCAAGCAGCAGCCGTTCAACCATCGTATCCTGACCGATGATCGACTCTCCAATACGCTGACCAAGAGCAATGATGTCGTCGCGAACCGCCATGATGTCCTCAATTAAAAAGAGAGGGTAAAAAGAGAGGGAGGCGCACTAAATGCTACGCCTCCTAGCAGTAGCTATTTCTCAATGCCCCGGTCTTTGAAAGACTGGTCGATCGCCTTGTCCACTTCAGCGCGCACACCTTCGATGTTGAAGCTGGCTACGCGTTGGCTTGGTGGGAACTTAACGAATGTTTCCAGAAAGGCTGCCCCTTGCAGCTGGCCTTTGACCAAAAGGTAGTCGTTACGGACTACCCAATCATTATACTGATCGGAAACTGTATCAGCCCGTTCGTAGGGATCCATGCGAAGATTGAACAACTTTGGAATACGCCACGTCACGAAGGGGGTTTGCCACACAGCAAAGCCTCCAGCTGCTGGCTGCTCCTTGAACACCACTTTCCAGTCGTCAAAACGTGTGGCGACAAGACCGCCGTCATCGTCAAAGTAATAGAAATCGTTTCTTGCGCTCTTGTCCGACTTTCCCGTCAGATAGTCGAGCTGGTTATAGCCATCAAGGTGGTTTTTGAAGGTTGTGCTGCTGCCGGACGGTTGCCAGCCATTCAAGAGGCGGCCTTTTACATCCGGATCTCCTGCTGCTGCCAGCAATGTTGGAAACCAGTCCAGCCCGGAAACCACACCGTTGACAACCTGTCCAGGCGCTACATGGCCGGGCCATCTTACCATGGCCGGTACGCGGAACGCACCTTCCCAATTGGTATCTTTCTCGCTCCGAAACGGAGTGGTTGCTGCGTCAGGCCAGGAGAATTGGTTCGGACCGTTATCGGTGGTGTAGACGACAATTGTATTCTCGGTAATTCCGAGGTCATCAAGAGCTTTCAGCAGCTTGCCAACGTGCCCGTCATGCTCGATCATGCCATCCGCATAATCATTGCCTTGCATCCCGCTCTGACCGCGCATTGACTCGCGAACATGAGTGAAAAGATGCATTCGCGTTGCGTTCATCCAGGTGAAGAACGGCTTCTTTTGCTGAACCTGGCGACCCATGAAGTCGATAGCCGCAGCCGTCGTTTCATCGTCGATTGTCTCCATCCGCTTTTTGTTCAGCGGACCGGTGTCCTCAATCTTGCCGTCGGCAGAGGCCTTTATAACACCACGCGGATTATAGGCTTTCAGGAATTCTTTGTCGCCTTTGGGCCAATAAGGAGCCTCTGGTTCTTCTTCTGCATTGAGATGGTAAAGATTACCAAAAAATTCATCGAACCCATGATTTGTTGGCAGGTATTCGTCGCGGTCACCAAGATGGTTCTTGCCGAACTGGCCAGTCGCGTAGCCGAGTGGCTTTAGCGCCTGTGCAATGGTCATGTCTCCGGGCTGAAGCCCAACCGGAGCGCCCGGAGCGCCTACTTTGCAAAGTCCTGTTCGCAAACAAGTCTGCCCGGTGATGAACGTTGATCGACCGGCAGTGCAGCTGTTCTCTGCATAGTAGTCCGTAAACATCATTCCGGCTTTGGCGATGCTGTCAATATTCGGTGTTTTGTAACCAACAAGGCCCATTGAATAGGCGCTAATGTTGGTTTGCCCGATATCGTCACCAAAGATAACAAGAATATTAGGCTTTGAGCTGTTCGAATTATCGGACGCTGGGGCGGCAGCTGGGGCCGTCTGTGCCTGTGCACGAATTGGGACGAGTGATGTTGTCGTTAAAGCTACAGCTAGCGCAGCTCCCACGCTCAAAATACGCCTTGAAAGGCTGCTCATGAACGCCTCCCGATTTTCCTGCTGTCAATAAACATGGCGCTCTCCTCGATGCGCGACCTTTGAGGTCGCCTTGAAAGGGCAATAGGAATTCACGCTGAGAATGTCAGTCTGAAAAGAAGGATTAGTAAGTACGCAACAGTAACAAGCAGGGTAACAGGGAGCGCGACGGCAACCGGAAATGTTCGTGCTATGACGAACGCGATACCGTTGTCCGGATTGCTGAACGCTCCATAAATATTCACGAGTGATAGGGTTATGACATCCTAGGGTAGGCGGACCTGCGGCGTGAGAACAACGCCTGTCAGCCTCGCATGCGAAGCCTGTAAGGAACCAATCTACTCAGCCTGAAATCAGGCGACCGATTTTGTTTGTGCAACGAGTTTGAGGGAATGTCATCAATGACTTTTTCAGATCATTAACAGTAACGTACTTGAAGGCGACTTCGCTTTTTTCAATATTCATCTGACGATGCTCGGAGGCTTCCATGACGTCTGCCATTAATACGGATTTCAAGTCTGTTACACCTGACGGCATGGCGTGGATTTCGGGCGGTACATTCATGATGGGGTCTGACAACCATTATCCAGAGGAAGCGCCTGTACACCCTGTTACGGTGGATGGCTTTTGGATGAGCACCACGCCTGTTACGAACCGACAATTTGCGCAGTTCGTGAAGGATACCGGTTATATTACCATGGCCGAAATTGCACCCAAAGCGGAGGATTATCCCGGCGCGATACCAGAAATGTTGAGGCCCGGATCGCTTGTTTTTACGCCGCCAAAACAAATAGAAAACAACGATTTGGCACAATGGTGGAAGTTTAAGTTCGGCGCTTACTGGAAACGACCGCTGGGCGGATTAAGCGATATTCGCGGAAAGCTGGACCATCCTGTCGTCCACGTAGCTTACAAAGACGCGAAAGCTTATGCTGATTGGGCAGGGTTAGAGCTCCCCACCGAGGCCGATTTTGAATTTGCTGCAAAGGGTGGTTTGGAGAACGTCGAGTATGCATGGGGCGTTGAATTCATGCCTGAAGGTGCACCTATGGCCAATACTTGGCAGGGTGCATTCCCTACAAAAAGTTTAAAGCCCAACGGAAAAGAGCGCACGTCACCTGTCGGGTCATATCCGGCAAATGGGTATGGTCTGTATGATATGATTGGAAATGTGTGGGAATGGACAGTTGACTTTTGGTCCACGCGACACAACGAGCCTGCGGCAAAAGCTTGCTGTATTCCAACGAACCCGAGACGAATTGACCCGTCCAATAGTTATGATCCTAGGCAGCCCCAAATATTAGTACCACGCCGTGTCCTTAAAGGTGGCTCCCATCTATGTGCGCCCAATTATTGCCGACGCTACAGACCAGCAGCCAGACACGCAGAACCCGAAGATACATCAACGAGCCATGTTGGTTTTCGCTGTATTAAACGCTTTTCATAGACTGTTTCCCGAAAACCTCTTCACCTGTTTTTAGGATGCGCTTTACTCAAGGAGGATACGATGAAGCGTTATTTCCTTATGTTGGCTTTGGTGACTTTTATTCATCCAATCACCAGTTGGGCGGACAATCTACCATCGTGGAACGATGGAGCCAGCAAAGATGCAATCATTGCGTTTGTGGAGAAGGTTGTAGATCCTTCAGGGTCTCAATTTGTTCCACCAGAAGAGCGCATCGCCGTTTTCGATAATGACGGCACACTCTGGACTGAGCAGCCCTTTTACTTTCAGTTGGGTTTTATGCTTGATCGGGTTAAAGCTCTCGCGCCGCAACATCCCGAATGGAATGAGAAAGAACCATTCAAATCGATTCTTGCGGGTGACTTGAAGGGCATCGCCAAATCGGGTGAAAAGGGCGTTGTGGAACTGGGTATGACAACGCATGCTGGCATGACAACAGATGAATTTGGCGAGATCGTAAAAGACTGGTACGCATCTGCAAAACATCCCAAGACAAAACAGCCCTTCAATAAGATGACGTTTCTTCCGATGAGGGAGCTACTCGATTATCTGCGCTCAAATGACTTTAAAACTTATATTGTTTCGGGCGGTGGTGTGGAGTTTATGCGACCAATGACGCAAGAGGCATATGGCATTCCTCCGGAGCAAGTCATCGGAAGTAGCATCAAAACACAATATGCACTGAATGGCGATGAGCCTGTATTGAAGCGTCTCCCTGAAATCGACTTCATTGATGATGGTGCAGGCAAGCCTGTTGGCATTAATAGATTGATTGGAAAACGACCGATTTTCGTCGCCGGTAATTCTGATGGCGATTATGAGATGCTGCGTTGGGTTACTTCGGGGAAACAGCGGCCCTCACTGGGAATTATCGTGCATCACACCGATGCTGAGCGCGAATATGCGTATGATCGTCAGTCGGAGTTTGGTAAATTGGACAAAGCGCTAAACGAGGCGAACAATCGCAATTGGCTCGTTATCGATATGAAGAATGACTGGAAAAAAATATATGCCTTTGAAAAATAAAATAACATTCCGCCTCCTAGTCGGAGGCGGCGTTTGTCTTCTTGAAGTTTAACGGCATGGATAGCGTTAAATAGAAAGCGTCCCCCTCAGCGCGGTTTTCCGCTGCAAACTCATGGAAATACTTTACACGCGCCGCCATGGGTGTTTCGGCTAGCATAAAATTATACCCAATGGTTGCGCCGATCGCAGCAACTCGTCCCTTGAAGGGACGATTGGCACCTTCGCCACTATCACCAGAAACCTGCTGATAGTAATAGCCGACAAGACCCGCATCAATTTTCTCGTTGAAGTGTTTGACGGCAGCCCATTCAAAATGGAGCTCATTTCCAGTCTTGTAGTCTGTTGCCGGATTTTCGGCATTGAATGTCATTCCGACCACGCCAGAAATATCCCAGCCGATCGTTGGGTCCATCCATGTTGCTGCGGCAAAGATATCCGCACCCCAATGGTTGAAAGAGATATTTGAGATCTCACCATCCTGGTAATCACCGATTGGAATATTCACAAGCGTACCAACTTGATAATGGAAATTGCCTGCATGCCATCCAACAAAGGCTCCCACCAATGGATCGCCGATTGTGAAGGCCGTGTCGCTGACCGCACCTGTTATGTTACGTCCTGATGGTCTGGCAAGAGTAGCGTCAGCTTCTGTTCTTTTCCATCCGATGGGTACAGTTGTACTCAGACCAAGATTTCCACCCAACACCATTTCTGGGGCGATCCATATCAAGGTTGGGATCTCGATGACAGCACTGCCTTCAACGCCAACGGCTAAGCGTCCCCCTGTTGGCAACTGTTTGTTGCCGCCGAGGTCGCCCCGATAGAAGTAGAGATCGTTCTGAAAGTACAATCCAGGCGGCGGAGTGATAGCTGCCGCTGCCCCTTTCGAGCCCAGCAAATAAAAACCAGCTCCACCCTCAGCCGCGTGAAGCTGACCTGGAAGCGCTGTTGTTAAAATTGCGATTAGCGAGCCGTACCTGAGTTTGCTCATCATAATCATGCATATCCCCTTAAGCCAGTCGCTACGCAATAGTTCTAAAGTGACGTAATTGACTGTAACAAGAGCAGGGATTTTACGAAGTACGTAACGGTAAATTCATTGGCTCAAACTTCATATTGCTCCACTAACGACTATTCTTGAGCCATCCGCACTGGCCTTGTTCAAACCTTGAAGTAGCTGCTGTCGTAGTGGTACGACCATGCGCTCATACGCTAAAAGCATATTGATTTGGCTAATAAAATCCGGATTGTCAGATTGCACGTCGTTCAATTGAATTAAGGCGTCAGGCGACCCCAATTGTCCAAGTGCAGCAATATGCAACGCCGTAATTAATTTTTCTTCGCCGTTCGTTTGTTGTGCGAGGCTTGCCACCCGTGACCAGTCACCTTGTCGGTAGGCGTCAAATGCGAGGACCAGTTGAACGCTTGGCGGTGTCACAGACGTTACACGCTCAGCTGATTTTGTAAGTTCGATCGCTTTTTCCCAGTTGCCAGTCGTAAACAAAATCCACGCAAACAATCCCAAGGTCGTGGGGTTATTGGGATTATTCGACAATGCCTTACGCCCGATATCAATCGCAGCGTCAACTTTTCCTGAATAAAACTGAGAGAGCATCATGGCTGTAAGTGCGCGATCAGACTGTGGGGAGATCCTGACGGCACGACGAGCCAATTCCCGGCTGCGTTCCATGGCAACTGTATCGATTTTGCCATCTGCGGAAAATAAAAGGGCCTGCGCGAGTGCAGCGTTTGCATCGCTGTCATCGGGATTGCTTTGCAACGTACGCTCCAGGCAATTAAGGACGTCGCGCATGCTTGAAGGAATTATGGTTCGGGGTATCTGTTCGGCACGCAGTAAACAAGCATTGCCAACATCATGAGGATCGGATTTTTTGAGTTCTGACAAATTGATTGCGCTGCGTGAAGTGGCGAAATGTGCGGCCAAAACTGGGACAATTGCCTCACGAATGCTTGATGCAGACTGGCTTTGCTCTGGCACTGAATCTATTCCCGATTGTAGAATTTCGGACAAGTCCACGTCCCGTACCGCCCACCAAACACTCTTCTTCCCATCGTCCTGATAATACTTCATTTCTATCTCGTAATTGAGCGCTCTGGTATTATCGTTCTCAAAATTCGAGGACTGGATTGTTAACGTATTATACTGGGTCAACGCCGTTATTAACGCGTCTCGGATCTGGTTTGCCTCATCACGCAGGTTTTGGTCGTTGGCATGCATGTTGATGTTGATCAGCGGCTTTGTTGTGCCTAAAGGAGTGCTCCGTAGATTAATCACAACCAACACTAAGGCAAGTACCGCCGCGAGCGACAATATGAGATTGGAATTGAATTTTAATCTATAATGCTCTGTTTGGACGGAGTGTGTTGGCAAACCCTGAACCTCCGCGTCAGAATTAATTCCTGTCCGTTCTAAATGCTTCTCTCGGTTGGTGAAGGTTATCGTATATTTGCCTCTGGGGATATCGACCGCCATATGCAGTTCATGGCCATAGGCCTCGTAGTACTGAAATAGCGCCGTACGCAAGCGGCTGAGCTCTATTCGAACTATTGGATCATTGGATGGATCGAAACTGGCGGGACGCCCCAAAACATCAATAGCTATATTATAGCCCTTGATCCCGTCGAGGCTTCCAGAGAAATAATGAGAAGCGATGTATTTTATTATCGACTTCCCGCGTTCCGTCACGCGAAAACGCGTGTCGGCCAACAAATCATCTAATGTCGATTGTGCGACAGCGTCACTAATGGGCGCGTCAGATCCCTCGGCAAGATCAGCTTTCATAGCTCATCCCCAGCAAAAACATAAGAACTTACCAGGATTCCGAGAATAACGAGTTACTTAAATGAGTCAATACTACTATTGCGAATTCTACTTTAAGGCTATCACCAATAAATAACCTGTAATTCCATGGGGACGTCCCTAATTGTGATTTTGTCAATCTTTCAGAGTTGTACAGTAATTTACGATATCATTTTCAATTTCATTGCAGGTGTTTACATATTCGTTGAGTAGATTTTGATCAATTTTTTGGCTCAATCTGATCGAAATAAGCATTTCGGTGGCTTCCTCGTAGGCTTCACAAAGGTCGTGCAGCGTTTCATGCTGGTTAGCAAGTATTTGAATTTCGCCACGCAGTGCAGGCAATCTCATCATGAGTTTCCAGAGTCCCCGCTTTGCTTTTGACGACATGATTGGGACACTCTCTTTTTCTGTTCCCATTTTGCTCCATTGCCCCAGTATCATTCAGTCATCTACAATAGACGCATCGGTTGAAGGTCGGATATACGATCTAGTAGAAAGAAAAATTAGTTTATATAATTACGCTGCCAGATTAAATTCTAATCAAAATTAAAAGGTGATTGAATGAATAAGACGTTCTGATACTTTAACGCGTAAATAACATGATTAAATATTATATCGATACAATCTAGCGTTGGGATGTTGCCTGAGAAAATGCTATCGCGTTAATTTTTCCACCCTGCAAACGATATACGAGCGACTGAACTATAGTCTCGTCGTTTTCGTTTCTTCTTTCATTAGAGTAACGAACCATTCCGTTTTCAGGAACGGCACCAAAGCGCTCACCGAGCATTTGGCTGTCATCTTTTAACGCGGGAACGGGAAGTACGATGGCCGCCAAATCAATATTGGGCGCGTCACACCCCTTAATATGATCATCAACCAATTCGGTAGAAACAAAGTTCACAGGCGTCGGGCAACCGCCGCTCGGATTGACACCTTCGGCAATGAACCAGATTCTTCTCTTCAGATTGTTGTCAATCAACTCATAACAAAGCCAACTGGCCGAGGCATCGGGCAGAGTATGAGATTGCAGCGATCCTCCAAAAGTATCGCGAATATCGGCCATAGCAGTTTTTTCGAGCACAATTTTGAATGAGCCTGCGTCTATGAGGTTGTCAAAAGGCGACTGAAACTGTTGGTTTTGGGCTGTCGTTGTTTGCCCCCCTAATACGAGAGAAGGAAAGCCAGCCAATCTGTCCTCTCCCATGGCGGTTTCAATTGTTCCCGCTACCGCAATGGAAATTGCAGCAATAAACATAACAAGGGAGGGGCTTCCTGAGCGTCCAAAATCGCTATTCATTTTATCGCTACTCTTTCTTTTCCTCGCAGCGTGCCTTCTTCGAAGATCATCAGAAAGGCATATTATTATGCATGATATGCACGCTCCTCCTGTTTTGGAAAAGTACGTAACGGTAAAATGAATAGCTATTTTGATCCCCAAGAGAGATGCTAGGTGTTCAGTCCCGATTTGATGGATCGGATTTAACCTGAAACGTTCGGGTTCTTTTGTCCAGCATTTGCAGATGAATTCGTATGGAGTAAGGCCTGTGAGTGTCTTTAGGCGGCGACCGAAATTGTAAGCGGTGACAAAATCGTTGAGGTGCGTTCGCAATTGGGCGTGGTCATCGTAATGGAAGCGCTTTACGGTAGCCTCTTTGATGGTTCTGTTCATCCGCTCAACTTGACCCATTCGTCCAGGGATGTTTCACCTTGGTCAACCGATGCTCGATGCCGTTTTCGTCGCAGACCCAATTGAAGATGTGGTCAAAATCGTAGATGTCTCGGGTCCGTTTGGTGAACTGAATTCCGAACATTGATCGAATCTGATTTTCCAGATCGCGCCTGATCTCGACAAGACGAGAGCGCGTGACGAGCAGAGATCGAACTTGCTGACTTTCGGTACTCTTGACCTTTACCTCCTTGTACCAACCGATGCGCACCAACTCTGCCAAGCCACGAGCGTCGTTCTAACTCGCGGCAACATTGGGATGGGTTGTCACTTCGCCTGGTCCAGAGGTTGCCATTCGTGGTCATAGACCGCTCGGCTCGTTTTTTTTTAGCCTAGGTCTTCACAATCTCTAATTTCATAACAACTAGCGAGCGACCTGAGAAAGGGTGAATCTGATCCAGATCAACGCGTCCAACAATCTTGTCCCATAATGCGGACTTGAAATTAATTTGCATTAGTGTATCATATGATACAAATAAGTACATCAGGAGAAACAAGTGTGACCTACGTATCTGCAGCACATTCGGATAACACACTGAAGTCAGGCAAAGATGAGGATGCCGTCATCGTCAAAGCCATAGTACGTACTTTTTCCCATTGGGAGTTAACAAACCAAGAGGCGGCGGACCTTTTCGGCGTGCCTATCGCGACATGGAATCGTATGAAGTCTGGAATCTTCAGAGGCAAGCTAGATCAAGACAAGAAGACTAGAGCCAGCCTCATTGTTGGGATTTTTAAGGGGTTGCGGTTGTTCTTCAACGGCCCTCTAACCTATGGATGGCCAAAACGACCAAATACAGATTCCATCTTTGGTGGAAAAATGCCCACCCAATTTATGATTGAAGGGGGAATTCCTGCAATGATCCAAACACGGCGATACATTGACGGACTTCGTGGTGGTTTATGATCCCTAATACTGACTTTACAGATCCAGCAACAATTCGTCTAATATCAACAGCTTATATAAAAGAAGAAGCCGTCGCACCTCTGGCGGATGACGATGAAGAAATCGAGATACTGACCAAGCTTGAAGGAGCAACTTCGGCACGCATGAGCACAGTTGCGTTGCCTGCAGAAGTCGATCCAAGTGAAATTCTGAACGCATCATTTGGATATGGATACACGTTGATAAACGCCGCCTTCTGTCACGCCCGGCCATCTGGAAACAGATTCAACAATCAAGATAGGGGGGCGTGGTATTGCGCATTCGGCATCGACGCAAAACTAACATCGCAAGCAGAGATTATCTTCCACCGTACACGCGCATTAGCAGCGGCAGGGTGCTTTGATGACATTGGCCACTATCGAGAATTATTAGCGGGTTTCACGTCGAACTTTCATGACCTCCGCAGTATGCCAGATCACGAAAGCCTTCAGCCTGACACTGCGATTGCTTACCCAGTGGGGCAGACATTGGCTAAATCGATATTCGCGAGCGGTGGTAACGGCTTGATTTATCCATCCGTGAGACGTCCCGGTGGTGAGTGTATTGCGGTTTTCCGACCTTCCGTCATACAGAATGTGCGTCAGGGAGATCATATAACATTTAAGTGGGACGGAAGTGCAATTCCTTCGATCCTGCAAACGCCGTAACAAAAAGCATACCGAACCAATATCAGGTTGTCTTCGTGAAATACAGAACGGGCCAACTTGTGGCCCGTTTAAAGATCGATACGCATGCAGTATCTAGGCTACCTTCTTCTGAAAGATTCTTTTCAACTGCCTTTCGTTGAGTGCCGAATAACGTTCAAGCTTCGCGGCAATTGAGGAAAGGGCTTTCGCTTTTTTCTCGATTATGCCGACCGCTCTGTCAAACTGGGTTTGAAGAATTTCATTCACACGCTGTTCGAGGTGGGAATTTTGACGCAACAGGGTTTCGTCGCAAAAATTCGTGGTAGCTAAGAATGCCAGACCGTTACCCAAGCCGAATGAGGCTTCGATACGAATTGCAATTTTTGTTGCCTCGGCTAGATCAGAATGTTTGCCGCCTCCACCGCCGTCTGATGCGGCTCCTAACATCGCTTTCTCGGCGGCAAGACCAGCCAGTAGCGTGCAAATCCGAGCTAAATATTCAGCTTTTGTCGTCAGAACCCTGTCTGCTCGAATATGCATCTTTGTGCCTCCGAGGTTGCTATCGCCATCCTGAACATTTCGCTTAATCTGAACCGCGACGGCTTTGATGCCTGTAATGTCGTATAATTCGTCGGCAACAATCGCGTGGCCAGCTTCGTGGATTGCTGTTCTGCGAATATCATCAATACGGACAGGGCGAGGCTTGGGAATAGCGATTGAAAGGTCTGAAATAACCAGAGGCTCTTTTCGTGATCTTGCTCGGCTGCGGGCTTCTCTGATGAAACGAGCGATGTCTGCACCTGATAGTCCATCAAGCCCAGTGGCAATGTCGGAAATATCACAGTCCTTTAGATCATCTCGCAGATGATACCTTAGAATTTTTTCCCTACCACTGGCATTTGGCAGGCTGATGTTAATATGCCGCTCAATTCTGCCTGAACGTAGGATGGCTGGATCAATCTTGTCGAAATTGTTGGTCGCTGCGACGACAATAACTCCTTCTCTTCCGTCCAGCCCGTCTAAGCATTGAAGAAATGCATTGATTACCTGTCGTGAGTAGTTCGCATTTGGTCCCGAAAGCTGTGATCGATCTCCGAAGCTATCCAATTCATCAACAAACAAGATGCAAGGAGCCTCGCTTTTAGCTTTATCAAACGCGTTGAGCATTGCTTTGAGTAGGTCATCCAAACTGCCTTGAGCTTGCCATTCGGTCAACGAGTGAGCGAATAATGGCACATTGCAGGTTCCTGCAAGCGCACGAGCAAACAGTGTTTTGCCAACCCCTGGGGGGCCGCACAGCAGTACGCCGCGATCAATGTCCTCCCAGCCAAGATCTCCTTTGATGTAAGTTGCCAAATCTTCTGCGAGCGTTTTTCCCCATTCAGCTGCCTGCCCATAACCAGGAATGGTATAAAGATTGAGATCGCTTTTCATGTTTTTAGCTTTATGAATTGCGCCACGCATGATCTTATCAAGCTTGTGCTGAACATCTTGATCATTCCAGGACTGAACGATCATGGATGCCAAAACGCGCAGTGGAAATGGTGAAGGTTTGGGAAGCGTCGAGAAACGCGGAGGAGATTTTAAAGTTTCCCTGGCGATGGCTTCACAAAGGGTGCCGTCAAGTTTCATATCGATGATGTGATCGGCTTCCATGATCACCTGTTTCGACAATGCGTTGGCACTGTGTGAGAAATGAAGCGTTTGTTTGTAGATAAGGTGTTGGTCATCTAAATCTTCGGACTGCTTTGTCTTTCCGCTTCTTTGGATGATGCTACGTTGTGAGGGCTTAGCCGAACACAGATAGCTTAGTCGCCCAATGGCTTTTTCATATAGTTCCAGGTCATCAGCGTTTTCCGCTGTCACAATCAGATTAAACACGCGGCCTGCTAAAAAATCATGCAAACCTTGTTTACGCAATTGTCGTGTTAGATGCGCAACGGCTAGTCGCAGTGCCAAGCTTTCAGACGTTTGTTGGAAATATCGCATTCTGTTTGCTCGCTAGAGTTAATTGCACTGAGGAGTGAAAAGCGGCAGAGACGGACGGGTATTCGGAAAGATTTCATAAAATTGACCTCCTCAAATTTTAACGTAGGCCTTTGAACTTGGCTGGTTTCCCTAGGCGGTAATATCTCGACAATGTGCGAGCAAAGCGCATTTCAGGATCTAGGTAATATAGATCGCTGGTAAGAATGACTTTGCTTTTGCCTAGGCGAGGGTGCTCCTGAACCACCCCTTCCAGACAAGCCGTCGATCGCGTTGTCTGGCTCCATCCGTTGAGCACGGGGCTCTTGCTGAGAACCTCGCTATTCAGCTCATTGCCATCCCGCAGGCTTTTCAAGTCTTCGAGTAAGTTTTGAAGAAGTTCGATCATTTCATTGAGATAATTCAAGTTATTCATAGATAAGTTTCCTCGTTATCGTACGTGAAAACGTCGATTTGAATGATTCAAAATGTTTCGTAAGCTCAGGTTCGCGAAACCCTTGTCTCAGGGCTTATTCTCTCTGTAAGATCGAATGAAATCTCCCCGGAAAAATACAGCGCGGCTAACGCGCTCATCGGCTCGTTGGTATTGCGCACTAATTCGCAGCAATGTTTGAGAGGCAGAGGGCCATCATCGTCTAGAACAGAAAGTAATCGAAGACGATCTCCAAGAGACACTGTAGATGAGGCAAAAGGTAGAAGATCGACGGCATTAGAGATGATTGATTGCTCGATCATTCTGTAAGTGCGCTCGTCATAAACCCAACCCTCTGCTTCAGCGGACTTTAGAGCCCAATCGGGCGTGTTTTGAATATCAACCAAGTAATCGCCATCCACTCGCTGAACGGCAAAATCTGGAATGTGAAAAGCTTGAGTTGAGCCAAGCAAAACTGGCATGCAAGTCCAAATGACCACATCAGGGCTGAGATCAAAATAGCAGGCCAGATTCCTAGCCCTTTGTGAACGAAAAAGCGCGAGGCCTTTACACTTCAATACAACTGACGGTGCAAATGAATTGCTAGCTGCACGAAGTTTAGCTTCGGAAAGAATGTCATTATTAGATCGGAACATGAGATTGCTCCTGAGGACGGCAAACCGTCTATGAACGGGGAGGGTTCACATTTAACTCAGAAGCTACCTATTCGACGCACAAGCGCTAAGGGCTGCCTAAAGGCAACAAATGCGCAATTGGGATGGGTGCGTTCGTTTCTCATATCTAGAACATAAGCAGAACAAATGGGTCACGTCAAGCGATTTTAGTGAAGGTCTGTTTAGTTTTTTTTGATCGGACGCCATACGTACCGCTCATGGGGTCGTTTAAAATACTTGCTCGCTCTTTTTCCACCTGTCGAAGGACTGGGCTGATTCATCCGCCCATGAAATTCTGATGCCTTATTTATTGATGGAGTTTGCCTAAATTTAGTAACACTCGATTAAATATTGCTTTCCTGACATTAAAAATTCCAATTCATTCTGATAATAATCAAATTGTAGTCATATTGCTTGTAATGGATGCGGCCTCCCGCCTCGCTCCCCATACTTGCCAAGGGCTTATCTTCAGAGGCTATTTGCACGGAGAATGAAAGATTCATAATCTGTGCTTCAAACTGCTCGGAGAGCGGATCATCAGTCCATTTTTCTGAACATCTATGTCTTTAAACCGCGTTTGAGTTCGCTCGATAGTAAATTCAATATTTTTACGGGAAGTAATGGCTGCCTCGATCGTCGCGTACACGGGTCATCACTTTTATCTTGCTAAACAGGCGTATCTGATCACATATTTTGTAAAGACTTTAAGGGCACTGCATTAAGAGGGGATTCTTTACATGCAGCACTTAAAAATTTGTCTAGCGTTTATCGCAGCGTCGACTGTTCCTATTTTCTCAGTAGCGGCACAAGAGCACGACGCTGTGAATGAGGCGAACAATCCGCTTACTCCCAAAATCACCGTCAACTTTCATAATTACTATGTTCCGGAGTTGACTGATGTACCCGACAAATATGCAAATCAGTTTCTTTTACGTGGGTTAATACCATCGAATCTGTTTGGTGCTCCGCAGCTTTTTCGTTTCACTCTGCCTATTGCTACTGCCCCTACATTCCCTGATGGTGAAACCACTGGTCTTGGCGATCTTACGCTTATGGACTTGTTCATGTTTCCAGGGAAAGAAGTGTCGTTCGGCGCTGGACCATTATTGGTTCTCCCCACTGCATCTGATGATGTTCTAGGCGCGGGAAAATGGCAGGCGGGTCTGGCAGGTGTGGCGATAGCGCCCCAATCGTGGGGGTTGGTTGGCGGTCTTGCTACTTATCAGGCGTCTTTTGCTGGTGATGGTGATCGCGACGAAGTCTCATTAGCGACGGTACAACCAATACTGAATATCAATTTGAAAGATGGGTTTTATCTACGTTCGTCAGCGACCTGGAACTTCGATCTGGAAGATGGAGATTATTCGATCCCCGTCGGATTCGGTGTTGGTAAGGTTATTCCGCTCAACGACAAAGTTACAATGAATGCTTTTGTTGAGCCGCAGTATACCGTGTTTAGTCATGGTACCGGGCAACCCGAATGGCAGATATTCGCCGGAGTTAATTTTCAGTTTGCTGTTGGCAAATAGATTGACTGTTTGGTCCTAGAAATTTGAGGCAGCCGAGGCAAACTCATATGGATCCACAACAATCCATTTTGCGGCGCAAAAGCCAGATGGCGCTAAGGAAAGAATCTGGTTGAAACTGATCCGAAAAGAAGCTGGTGGTTGATGCTGCGACTTTACAGCCCGCTGCAAACATTCTTCGATAAGAGCTGGCGACCGGGTTAAATTGAAGTGGTTAAAGGATAAATACTTACCCTGCCGCTGGGTTAAGCGGCAGGAAAATTCTCATACAGCATGCAAATCAAAGACAGCGTTGACGTCTGGCAACAACAGATTGTGAAACAATGGCGTTTATAGAGTGGCGAAGGAGCCTCACATGCGCAAATTGGCCCTATATATCTCAGTAGCCTCTTTGGCCGTATCTACTGCGCATGCAGCGCCTGGTGTTACTACAGCCAAAGTAAACCTTCGTGTGGGGCCGGGAACGGGGTACAACACTGCCGGATCAATCCCTGAGAGAGCTGAAGTGCAGCTCGGCGCATGTAATGAAGGTGGCTCCTGGTGTTCAGTGACCTATCAAGGCAAGAACGGTTTCGTCAGCGGACAGTATGTTAAGGAAGCTGATACTGAACGGCCGGGGTGGCCTCGCTCGTTCTCTACGGACAAGGGCTCTGAAATTGTCCTTTATCAACCTCAGATCACCGAGTGGAAAGAATATGCTGAGCTTTCCGCGCAAATTGCAACCGAAATCAAGGTAGACAAACAGGCCAAACCGGTCTTTGGCATAGTCAGCATTGTTGGAAAAACGACGAATGACGGAGCCAATGGACAGATAGAGCTGAGTGATATCAGGGTGACAGAGCTTAATTTCTCGGCCCTTGATCGAAAGAAGCTCGCCGATTTGTCGCTGGACATAGGCAAACTCATTCCGGTCGGCACTGTAACCCTGCCCGTAGAGGGTCTGACGGCGAGCCTTGCCGATTATCGAAGGACAGAGGATGTCAAGGGGCTGAATACAGAGCCACCAATCATTCAGGTTTCCGAAAGTCCCGCCATATTGGTTCAGACTGACGGTAAGGCAGTTTATGCTCCGGTAAAGGGCGTGGATGGACTTTCCTTTGTCGTCAACACCAACTGGGACCTGTTCCAGATTGATGCAGACAAGTCGCTCTATCTGCGCGACGGTAAGTCTTGGCTTACCTCTCAAGATCTTACAGCCACATGGGAACCTGTAACGAGCCTACCGGAACTCATTTCCAAACTTCCGGACGAAGAAAACTGGAAAGACGCGCGCACCGCGATTCCGCCTGTTGCGTTTGAGGATGGCAATAAACCAAGCGTAGTTTATTCCGACAAGCCAGCCGAATTGATCCAGTTCAAAGGCAAACCCACGCTTGAAGCGGTCTCTGGCACTCAATTGGAATGGGTTTCCAATAGTGAGAACGATGTCTTCTTCAGCAAGGCAGACAAGAAGTGGTATGTGCTTCTTTCAGGAAGGTGGTTTTCGGCAGCCGCACTGGAAGCACCTTGGACGTTCGCAACTCCTGATCTACCGGAGGATTTCCGCAATATTCCCGATGATGCACCTTATTACACCGTCCGTGCTTCGGTTCCTGGGACTTCTGAAAGCGCCGAAGCGCGGCTTCGCGCGAGCATCCCGGAGACCGCTCGTGTAGCAACCGATGGTTCAGTAAAGGTCGACGTCACATACAGTGGCGATCCGAAGTTTGAGCCAATCAAAGGTACTTCCCTTGAATTTGCGGTCAATACCAATGATCAGGTAATCAAGGTTGGTGACAAATACTACGTCCTTAAACAGGGCATATGGTTCGTCGGTGACACTCCCCAAGGTCCTTTTGCTGTAGCTCGATCCATTCCCGAGGATATCTATAAAATCCCTCCCACGTCGCCCGTTTATAATGTGACTTATGTCCGGATCTATCAGACTGAGGATGATGCGGTCTGGTTTGGCTATACAATGGGTTATCTTGGTGCTTATCTTGCATGGGATGCCATTGTTTACGGCACTGGCTGGTATTATCCAGCGTATTGGGATTACGGATGGGCGGGTGGGTTCTGGCCTTATTATCCACGTCCAATGAGCTATGGTGTGGGTGCTTTCTATAATCCGGCTCGCGGCACATTCGGTCGCTATGGTTATGCCTATGGACCTTATCGCGGGATTGCGGGTGGAGCCGCTTACAACCCAATCACCGGAAACTATGTACGCGGCGGCGGCATGGCTGGTCCTTTAGGTGATAGAGGATTCGTAGCAGCTTACAATCCACGAACCGAAACTGCTGCCTTCGCGCATGGCGGACACAATATTTATGGTTCGTGGGGTACGGCAAGCGTTCGTCATGGATCAGATTGGGTTCGTGCCCATGGCGGTGAAGCTCCAGGTGGAGAAGAAGGTGTTCGCTGGCGGACGTCCGGCGGCAATCACGGTTTTGTCGCAGGCAGTGGAACGGGTGGAGATGTCTATGCTGGTCGTGACGGGAATGTATATCGTCGCCAGGCAGGACAATGGCAAAAGCATTCCGATGATGGCTGGTCCCCAGTACAAAAACCTTCTGCGGATGATTTGAAACAACGCGGTCAACATTTTGCGACCAAACACCCAGACGCCGCGAGTTCGCTCCGGGAACGCCATGCCCAGGGACAGCCAGTCAAACAGTTAGGCTCGCGACAAAGATTGGTCGCGCCTGATCATCTTTCGATTGATCGGGCGGGACGTGAGTTTGGTAATCGACAGTCGCTTGGTCATCGCATGGAGTTTCATCCAGAGTTCAGGGGTGGTGGATTCTCTCGTTCTGGCGGGCGTCATGGCGGATTAGGGATGCGGCGACGTTAGACTTCCGGAGTTTAAGATTAATTGCCAACCAAATGATGAGGCTGACTCCTTGCGAGAGGCGACTAGAATAATACGCATCTGCAAGAGTTATATGATGCTAGTGCGATAAGGGAACAAACAATGACATTCGCTTTCAATAAGCCAATAAGCATCGCCGTTTTGATGGCTGGCTTGAGTATTACTTCGGCCGTTCACGCCGAGTCGGTCCAAACGCGCATCGGCGAAATCCCGACACACTTCGGTCTGCCTGCAAATCAGGCAGCAGTTGAGAAGCTCTATAATGAAATGGACTTCCAAAGAGCGGTTCAGTCTTATCTCTGGGCTTTGCCGATTGTAGGATTTGCAGGCTGGCAGGATGCGCAGCGTAACGTTTTCGGTGCTGCCGACACAGATATGGTTATTTATGAAAGCGTCAAGGACAAGCTCGGTATTCTGACCGCAAATGCCACGACACCTTACATTGTAGGTATGCCCGACCTTTCAAAAACAGGACCACTTATAATCGATTATCCACCCGGAGCATCGGCTGGTGGTGTGGGGGATTTCTGGCAGCGCCCAATCGAAGACATGGGGGAAACGGGTCCTGACAAAGGTAAGGGTGGCAAATATCTGATTGTTGGACCCAATCAAACATCACCTGATGCCGAAGGCTATACCGTAATCCAATCGCCAACTGTAAATATCTTCTTTGCTTTCCGCGTTTTGGATCCCGATCCTGCCAAGGGCAAAGAATTAATCTCGAAGGTTAGGATCTATCCATACGCTGATCGCGATAAACCCGGAGAAACCCGCTTCATTCAGCCTGAGGGTCGTGAATGGAGCCAGGTTCCCCCGAACGGCATTGCCTTTTGGGAACGGTTGAACGACATATTACAGCGCGAGCCAGTCATGGAGCGTGATCGCTTTTATATGGCCATGCTAAAGCCACTTGGCATTGAAAAGGGAAAACCATTCAAGCCCAATGAAAGCCAAAGAAAGTTGCTTGAGGAAGCGGCCGTTCTTGGTGAAAAAATGGCGCAGTCGCTTGCGTTCGACAACCGTGATCCTAATGCCCGGTATCGTCCAGACGCGCGCTGGGAATACCTATTCACATTTGATCCTGGCCAAGACGTGGGCACTTACGCGCCACTGGATCAGCGAACAGGTTATTTTTATCAGGCTGTGACGACGAGCCGGGGAATGGTAACAAAAACTCCAGGCGTAGGCCAGGCTTATATCGGTACCGCCCATGACAAAGACGGTGCATGGCTTGATGGGGGCAAGAGCTATCGCCTTCACGTTCCGGCGAATGCCCCGGCTAAATTATTTTGGTCGCTTACAGTTTATGATACGGAAACGCGCGCATTTTTCGACAACACGCCAGAAGGAATAGTTGATCGTTCGTCACGTGCCGATCTCAAAAAGAATGTAGATGGTTCGGTCGATCTTTTCATGGGACCGGAAAAGCCTGCGGGACATGAGAAGAACTGGATTCCGACCATTCCTGGAAAAGCATGGTTTGCATTATTTAGGTTTTACGGACCTACAGAAACCTATTTCGATCAAAGCTGGGAGCTTCCTGACATCGAAAAGCATAATTAGTCGAACATTTGTGAATTATCAGGAATTGGGGAAAATACAGTGAACGTGAGACAACTAGGGATTTTAGGCCTCAGCTTTGCTGTCACGGTCCCACTTGGAGCAATTAGTATTACTGAAGCAGCCGAAGGCGGCTCTGGTTTCTACATGCTTGGTAGCAAAGGTCCGGCAGCGGCCATTTTGCCCCCACTTCCTGGCTTGTACCTGCAGAATGACCTCTATATTTACTCCGGCGGAATGGGCGGATCACGGGGTATCCCGTTAGGCGGTCGTATCGTGGCAGATATAGACGCGACAGCTGTCATTAATGTGCCGACTGCGATCTGGGTAACCCCAACAGACATAGCAGGCGGGTCACTGGCATTCTCTTTATCTTTGCCGTTTGGGCAAAAAGATATGGAGGCAGGATTAGATGTGGTCAATCCGGTAACGGGCACAGCGATTTCGCGATCACGTCAAGAGGACAGATTCAGCTTTGGAGATCCAGTTATATCAGGTATGATCGGTTGGAACTCTGGTAATTGGTACTGGCAAACCGGTATTATGGTCAATGTTCCGATTGGTGATTATAAAGACGGATCCCTTTCCAATATATCCTTTAACCGCTGGGCTACGGATCTGAATGCTGCTGTGACATGGCTTGATCCTACCACAGGCCTTGACGTTTCGGTTGCTTCGGGTTTTACGTTTAATGGGGAAAACCCGGCAACTGACTATAAAACCGGGACAGAGTTCCATGTGGAATGGGCTGTTTCTCAGAATTTCTCTAAGCAGTTCTCGGCAGGCGTTATTGGTTATTACTATGACCAGATTACTGGCGATAGCGGCGCAGGAGCTCGTCTTGGTGAGTACAAAGGACGCGTAGCTGCAGTTGGTGCGACGGTGGGCTACAACTTCGAGTTGGGACCAATGCCTGTCTCAACGCGTCTTAAATATTTTCATGAATTTGCAGCTGAAAATCGAGCCGAGGGAAATTCCGTATTTTTGACCGTCGCTATACCCTTAGCAGTCTCTCAGCATTGAAACACAGTATGAAAAAATTTATTCATCCAAGCGGACCTCACAATATTTCGAGTTGTATAAAGCGCGAACTAGGTTTTTAGAGAAAGTGAAAGGTCAGCTGATGATTAGAATATTGATTGGCGTTGTTATCATTTTGTCGGGATTGTCATCATCTATCGCTGACGTGTTGGAGCGGCAGGTTGCGCGTCATATCAGAAGCGAAGGGTTTTGGTGTGATGTGATTAGCGATATTCGACCTGCATTGCACTTGAAGAAGAATAATGAGAACCCGGTTAAGGTGACTTGCGATGACGGATCTCGCTTTGCCCAATATCTCTTAATATTCGATCAGAATAATAAATTGATTTCTATACAAAAGCTGCAATAGCCCAATTTCAAGATGGCGATATCGCGAATATTGAGTGAATTTTATTCTGCTGAGCAAGCGTCAAGTTAGCAGTTAGGAATGAATCTCACAGCCCTGTTGTTCGAAACCTCCTAAGTCAATGAGATATTTGATATATAAAGCCTCAAATTTTCTCCTCCGACTATGCTTGTATTCTGTACAATTAGTGTGAGTAAATGGTCAATGCAGGTTGGGCATACCCTACATTGACCCTTACGGATGGAATTATACGGCGTAGTGGACTGACCCCATTAGTCTATGGGCTGAAGGGTCGGTAACTTCCAGGTTCCATTGATCGCTTCTGGTTTTGGGCCATAGATGCGAGCGACCAGGCTATAAGGCGCAGCAGGCGTCGGCAACCAGTTGGCTTCCTTGTCCTTACCCGGTGATTCATGACTGAGATAGATTGTCAGCGATTTATCGTCATCATAAACAAGTCCCTTAGTACGGTCACCAATAGAGTAGCGATCAATGCTGTTCGAATAGAGAAAGCGATCTGGCAAAGTATAGAGTGTCAGTGACCAGAAAAAGTCCGCCGGAGGCAATTTTCCTGCCGGGAAATGAAGCATCGATGGTTTCGTGCCATCTCCGACAAAGCCACCATACCAAGCTTCCTCGAGCGAATTGCCGTAGAGGCCCATGGTTGCGGCTGTTGCTCGCAACACGTAATCACCATTTATAAACTCACGAGTTCCAAACAATCCGTTTGAGCTGTGCGTCTTAGCGACTGTTGCCTTCATCTCAGCCTGAGCTTCAGCCACGCCCTTATCGATTGCCGCCAAGAGGGCTGGGTCTAGAGCATCCGCATTCCACGATTTGTTCGCACCAATACCAATCTTGGCAAACCGCTCCATGAGTTCTTTTTCTGCGGGGGTAGTTGGCTGGGCGAACTGTAAAAGGAAATTGAGGTAGCCGATAAAATCATGGCTGGTAGCTTTCGCCTCATTGTAAGGTGGGAACTCTACTGGAGGAGCTGCTGCAGGTGTCTTGGTTTTGGTGAATGAACTAAGCGGCTGCAGCTTATACTGAGCCTGCAATGCTTTCACGTTATCGACATCTTCTTGTCCATCAAGAGACGTACGTCCTAAGATGCCAATGATGTCCGTTTCGGCCTTGAATGTTTTCGTGATCGCATCCGGCACTTCTCCCTGCCAGTTAGGGCCTGCAATAAGATAATTTCCCGCATCAAATCCGGTTGCACGCACACCTACGTAGCCGAAGTTATAAGTGAAAAGATCAATAAGTTGCATTACGTAATAGCGATCCTTGGGCACGGCGGGGACGCTGAGAACCATAGGTTCCGTACGAAGGTCAAGCCACGCCCAGGAGTAGGGAGTGTCGTTATTGGGCGTTACGACGTCCTTATTTTCAGGTGTAAATGTTTGAGCGTAGTGTCGGAAAACATTAAATCCGCCCACATACTCTGGAGCTTTTGAATCTACAGCCTGTTTACGCCAAGTCTGATAATTGGCAATTGGCGCAATAGCATAAATATATGCTTCTTTTGCAATTGCTTGCGCGTCCTCAGGAGTAACGTTTTGAGCATTTACAAATGTTGTGAATGAGACAAGTGTTGATAAAGTGGTCGCAAAAGCCATTCTGTTGAAGAAGGACATGAACTTACTCCTTAAGGCACCCATTGCTGTCAAATAACTAATGATGGGGCGCGCGTGCTAGAACTGCGAAGACGATGTGAAAAACAACAATTAGATCGCCGTTAATTGGCTTTTTTCACTTTTGGAGAGCTCCACTCACCCGATAGGAGCTCGGGCTTTGGCAGATAGTAACGCATCGTCAGCATAAAAGGCCCTTTTGGAGCAGGGAGCCAATTAGGCTCTTTGTCTGCTCCTGGCGATTCATTCTGAATGTAGATGGTCAAACCTCCATCTGGGTCCAGCTTCAAGTCGGGCATCATCGGGGAATTGATCAGGTAACGGTTAAGTGGATTTGCCACCAGCAGTTGACTTGGTAGATCATACATTGTGAGCGACCAGAAGGCATTTACGGGTGGAAAATTATTTCCCGAAAAATGCAATGTATAAGCTGCCTTAGAACCGTCGAGCGCGTCCCCATTCCCATCCTTTTCATATATGGGGTACAGAGCCTCCTCGCGTGAATTGGCACCAATACCAACCTGTGTACCGACGGCGCGCGCTACATAATCATTCTTAAGAAATTCACGAGTTCCGAAGAGCTGATCAATGTTGCCGCCAAGACTGCTGCGACGTGCATCAATTTCCTTTTGTCCATCAATCATGCCCGCTTGAAGGGCGGTTTTGGTTTCTTCTGAAAGCGTGGAGATATCGATTGATTTACCGGGTATGATACCAATCGTTGCAAACCGTTCCCGTAACTCTACTTCAGAAGGATGCGTCGGAGCGAACTGCAGCGCAAAATTGAGCACATTGAAGAATTCGAGTGATTTTCGTTGATCAGTGGGGCTGAGGGGCTTTATCCAGTTAGTTTCCGGCGAAGCAGGGGGTGTTTCTTGGCCGAGAAATGCCGAAAGTGGCTGTAACTTGTAGCCCGCTTGTATCTCTTTGACTTTATCTAGATCAGCTGGGTTGAAAAGCTGTGTGCGACCGATCACGTTGACCAGCTCGGTTTCCGAACGAAGTGTTTTAGTTATACCATCGGGGGTCTGCCCTTGCCAATTCGGGCCAGCCACAAGATAAGTGCCGCCTCCATTCCCCGTGGTTCGCCTACCAATATAGTCAAAATTGAACGTGTAAAGATCCATCATCTGGAAAACGAAGTATCGGCTCTCCTCAACAGGAGGTATGCTGATCACAATCGGTTCTGCCCGCAGATCTAGACCCATAAATGTATACGGCGTGTCTGAGTTTGGTGTCACGAAGCCTTTGTCGTCAGGTGTAAATACACGCGCTACGTTCAAAACTGAGTTAAATGGTCCCTTGTATTCGGGACTATCCTTATTAATAGAGAATTCGAACATGGTGCCGTAGCTGCTTACCATTGGAACGCCATAAACATAGGCTTCCTTGGCAACGGCTTGGATATCATGCGGCGCGACTGGCTGCGCTTCTGAAGATATCGGTTGGACGATAGTACAGACTATCGAGAAAAATCCGGCAGCGAAAACCCGAAGCATCCTGATATCCTTACATAAATTTTACTGTGACTACTTTAGTATGTTCCTAGGTATGAAATTCAGTCGAGAGCTACATGCAATGAATGGAAGTATATAGCTCTTCAATTTTTCGGCTAAGATGTTTGAGCTTGACCATATTGAGTGTGCTTGCTGTTAATATAAAAAGCAACTTCTTATGTATGAACAAACCAAGAGCTTCGATTAATTTAGCGCCAATTATAATGAGGTTATCCTGCAGTTACCCTTCGATAAATAATTTCTCGGACCGGACCCATCCCGTAGCCAGTCTTCGGCCGCTTTAATTCAACTGTCTCCATTCTGCGAAATGGAGTTTGTGTAAGGATTGTATTGACTTGTAGCCTAGCTTTATCGGCAAAAAGACACAGCGGAGGAGCAATTAGTTGAGTAGCTATCCGAAAACAGGAAAGCCGTGGCTAATTTGCTATTAAACACGATAGGGTTCATGGTGAATTCCTCGGCAGCAATTGAAACGGGCGCTGTCGTCAGAGGGGTGAACCCCTAGCCCGCAACAAAGGAGGACGCATTGTCTTCCACCCGCTTAGATGCCAGCAGCATCAATATGTTATCTAGACTAATTAGAAATGCCCAGAGGGTTAATGATCCACTTGATCTTAACGGAAAGGCGTCACGTTATCTGGTGCAGTGTTTTAGAGACGGCACATGCGATGAAGGCCGTTTGAAGTTTGCTTTAAAACAATTTATTGCGCGCCAAATATCATTGTCTTCTGCCGTAGACCAGTGGGACGACGAAGGCGGAGCGACGAAAAAGGAAAACAGATGACACTTTCATTCCCAAATATCAGCAGGAGTTTCATCGATATCCAAAACGGCTTGCGCTTCGTAGGTTATGACGGAATGATCTCTGTTCCATTTGTGATAGATAAGGGTGCACTAGAAACTTCAGGGCCTGTAGGAAATTCCGAAGCATCATTTTTATCTGCTTTCGATAGGTCACGGAAATTAATCTACAGCGTGGCGTCCGAAGTATATTCACAGTCGCGACAGTCCTCATATAAAATTACCGCCAACAACATGGTTTGATATGGGATCCTTATGGGTGGGGGCTTTCTTGAGAAATTGCTAGTTTAGCATCGATCAGCTAAAACGTTTCAGTTGCTTATCGCTCACGTGTGGCTTTAAATCTATGATTGAAAAATTAGAATTAGCGAAAAGTTAGAGGATTCGACTGAAATAGCTATTTGCTTATTACGCATTGTAATTCGCAGAAAGCGTGACAGTACAATAGGTAGTTGTTGAACCCTGCTTCAATAGTGTCCAGCACCGTTGAAGTCCTTGCTTCTGGGGCCTTTGCGAAGCAACAACATTCTTGATCTAGTAATTTAACTGCGCCATAATTCATATATTGAACGAGTTCCCAGTGTAGTGCCTTTATGCGGGAATTCAAATGGAGGGGAGTATGTCATTTTTCGACAAAGCGAGTCATGTATACTCGCCGGATGAAATTGATTTGTTGCGCGGTTCTGTAGAACGAGCCAAATCTTTGCTGC
The DNA here is from genome assembly GCF_002252445.1 of Brucella thiophenivorans. Taxonomy (GTDB): domain Bacteria; phylum Pseudomonadota; class Alphaproteobacteria; order Rhizobiales; family Rhizobiaceae; genus Brucella; species Brucella thiophenivorans. Next base: position 390,973 of record NZ_NNRJ01000051.1, on the reverse strand, counting down.
AGAATGCAAAAGTGCACTATAATAAAGATGAATTAACTGTAAATGTAATAAGGCTTTACGATAGTGGTTTGCGCGATTTAGATCATTTGGTGGAGTTAGCCATACAAATGGTTCGTTCTCCGACAAATATTAAAAAGTCTGACGACTATGGAATTGCTGCGAATGTAAATCACAAGACCGGGCCATTAAGGTGATTTCAGTTTAATAATTGGGAACCATGACGGTGTGAGAGTGTTCAGCCTTCACAGTACATTTGAAGGCTTTAGAACTAATGCAATTACCGTTCAATAATAGCCTTGCTAAAGCAGCGCGTCGCGCGACTACGAGACGCATGTCTTCCGTAAGTGATGCAAGTCAAGCAATTGGAGATGCCATCGCAGAACTAAACGACAGGACAGTCACTGAGGGCGACGAGAGGTTTTCTGGCCTCCTTGACCAGCTAGATGTCGCGGAGAGTGCTAAGAAAAGCGATTTAGAATAGCTATTAAACGGCTTTGTAAAATGTCTGCTAATTCAATGGCCAAGCGTCGAAATCGAGAAAATAGCTTTTTTCGTCCTCGTCATGTTGAAATGGCGCGGAAGAAAATTCACATAAACGATAATTAGATGAGCTGTATTTTAATTTATTTTGAAAAAGGTATCTCAGTAAAATGTAATGTTGCAACTCCATAACTCAATGTCGAATAGATTAACTGTGATAATTAGGCATTCGCGATACTATCTTATATAATTAAAGATTGAATTGCAGACTAAATATTTGCCTTAAACCGACCTCAATTGTTTCCTTGCTATTTGAGCCACGAAAGCTGAAACTAAATAGCCAGCTGAATTTATCTGGGGTCGCTGGCGGGGCTTAATTGTCCGTACCCACAATTTGAAAGGAGGGCTGTATGCCTTCCAATATCCGTCTCGTCGACTTTCATATCAGCAATCGCATCCTGAAACAGATGATGTCTAAGGCTGGGTATGTGACGCCAAGAATGAAGCCGCTATCAGGGCCTCTCTTTCACCAGTCACAAGTAGTTTTGCAAAATTTTATGTCGGGCGTTATGCGTGACTATCGTGTTGAAACTGCGCCGTTGCCCCACTCTACTGCTGCGTATGGCACGCCATAATCGTCCAAGTTATTTTGGTGGGCTTAGTATTCAGTAATAGGCTTGCCTCATTTAATTTTTCTAAGAATATTGTCGATATGGTATCTCGAGGTAAATCCAAAAATATTACGCCATGGAGATCTTGTTTAAATATAGTTTGACAAATATTGAAATATTCAGTAGATAATGCGTATCGATATTTTCTTGTTGAGTTTTTCTTATTGCACATTTAGCACCGTGCCCTGAACGAACCCCCTTTTAAAAATCGTTATCACTTTGCGTCACGCTATCGCGTGTCGTTTTTCTTTGTTGCTATGAAAGGGTTTATTATGACCACCGGCACAGTTAAATGGTTCAATTCCACAAAAGGGTTCGGCTTCATTCAGCCTGACAACGGCGGCGCGGATGCCTTCGTTCATATCTCTGCCGTCGAGCGCGCCGGAATGCGCGACATCGTCGAAGGCCAGAAGATTGGTTACGATATGGAGCGCGACATGAAGTCGGGCAAAATGTCCGCCTGCAATCTTCAGGCTGCTTAGATAGGTTTTCTTCTTTCCTTTGACCACGGATGTACTGGCACTGTTGAAAGAAGTTTACTTTATGAGGTCAGGTAACGCCTGGCCTTTTTAATTTGAAAAGGATTCCTTGATGTCGATAAATTCACAAATAGCTATAACAAAAGAGACACTCTTTAAGCCTGTCACGTCCGGTAAAGAATCGACTGCGTCAAGAATAGATCGTACTGTTCGTTCCATTTAACAGATTGAGACGGACGCTATACATGCAAAAACACTTCGCTTAAGAAATGCCCGCATGGAGTACGAGAAAACTATCGTTCCCCCAGTTGCGAAAAAGAAAAGAACCGCCAAAGCGCACTAAGGGTCGCCCACGGAGATGTGGCGTGAATTCGGTTTATTTAACCAATCAAAAATTGATGGTGAACTGTTATCAGCATTAATTTATCGCCTGGCTTCAACCAGAGATAGGTCGCGTCACCTAAACCCGGTTGGTTATTTCTAGCTGTTCTTCGGCGAAGTAACTTCGTAAAGTTTTGGAGTTACATGCCACAAAGAGGTGCTGGGATCTAATAAACCTGGCAGCCGAAAATGCTCGTGGATCGCCATGAAGTCTCGGATATTGATCGTTGCTATTGGGATTTCATAACGTATGCTTGTCGCTGCAATGAGCAGATCCTGACCATACTTGGGTGTCTTTGCAGTTGGGTCAGGAACCCATAAGCTTTTGAGGGCAGGGACTGCGACCATCTTGGCATGAAGTCGTGCTGTTTCGATATCCTGCTGCAAACATATTATGCTGGTGGCTAAAAGCTCATCAAGCCAAACCTCAAATGCCTGAACTCGGGGTGAATTAGCCGATCTAAGCTTTTCAATACCTTTTTGTATCTCAAAAACAGTAGCAACTGAAATTGCTAAAGAATCTTCCGGAATTTTTTTAATCCAAGTGATAAGCTGTGGCGACGGATTCTTGTACGTGAACTGAGATATCACGCAGGTATCTAACAGAATACGTGGAGACTGGGACATCATTTGCTCAGGATTCACACGGGATCACCAGAGCTTATAAATATCTCGAAGTGATTTCGAATACATTAATTATAAAACGCAATAACAGTTCGCGAAAAATCGGACTGCTATCTTTGTTTGGAGATAAATTGATGACGAAAGATAAGCGTCTTCAAGTTGAGACTACTCAGAACTTGAACGACCTACTTCAACTTGCCGAAATAAACGGTTCTGAGATATTCCATGTTGGTAAAAAACAATTCGAACTGAAATTTCTGGGCTGTGAAAAATCCGAAAGCCCCGCCGAGTTTTTATCGAAAGGCGGACCTTTGGAAGAAGGCGATTAAAGGTTTAGAAATCGCGCTTCACTATTGAATTTTCAAGAAAAAATTCGTCGAGTATAAATACCTAGCTGCGTCTAATTGATAGAGACCGTATTTTAAATATCATTATCGGGGTGACGATGTAGCGGATCTACCCAATACACTTCTTCTGGGTTTTCGATTGGATCGACGTCCGTAATATTTACGACAATAGCTTCGTTGTCCGACCTCACCAGTACGCATTCCAACACATTATCCGGATCAGCGTTGATCTCTTGATGTGGAACGTATGGCGGCACGAATATGAAGTCGCCTGGTCCGGCTTCGGCAACATATTCGAGATGATCTCCCCATCGCATACGAGCTTTACCGCGCAGAACGAAAATGACGCTCTCCAGCGCGCCATGGTGATGGACGCCCGTCTTGGCGTTGGGTTCGATGGCCACTGTCCCAGCCCAGATTTTCTGTGCGCCAACCCGCGCATGATTGATGGCTGCCTGACGAAACATTCCTGGCGTTTGCGCTGTGTGAGCGTCAAGCTGGTCACCTTTTACAACGCGAACCCCGTCATGCTTCCATCGATCTAAATGTTCGTGATGATCATCATCGCTCATGACCTACTCCGTTGCGTTGATCGAAATAACAGACTTGTCGAATATCATGCTCCCCCAGTAATTGTGCATAGTCAAGAAAACCCGTCCAAAGCTTGATCTAATACTAAAGGGGGGATCAACAGTTTTCCGTTTGATCCCTATTCAGTATAAGAAGCCCATCTCTTTCATCAAGTATATCGGCCTTCTTCAGATAGCCTATTCTCGCTTGGATATGTTCCCTCAGTTGCCCACTTGTGGATTTGAACCCAAGCGCTCTGGAAATCGCATTGATTGCTTCATCTGGCGTTGCACCGAAGCTCGCCTCGACCAATTGTCGAAGTCCCTGATCGATCTCCATTGGAGGAAGCATATCAAGGCGGCGCAAACTGAGCGAGGTAACTTCACTTCGATCACGAAGCTTGATTTCACCATTTGGCCATAGCAAGAATTGGCCTTCAATGTTGATGTGCTTGTTTCGGGCCGCCGCCAAGATTGCCACGATTACGTGGCTGTTGATGCGCTGGCCTGCTCTTTGTAATCCCCACGCGCTTCTAAGTCGAGTGACGAGTTCATCCTGATGAAGAGGGCCTTCGACCTCCACAATTTCCTTAATGTGTTCAACCAGAATGCCGATAGGCGTTTCATGAAGTTCAACAAGGATCGCTGGCGTGATTGACGCTTCCTTATAAAGGGGAGTTGCGTTTTCGATCACATCCTTCGGCAATAGCCCGATTTCAGTCACATCCTCACGATCAATGGTGATGATCTCCACATTGACTGCTTTGCGCTTCTTCTCTGTGTCACCTTCGAGTTCAAGTGTATTGGCCTTCGCACGTTCTATCGCGGCGATTAGCTTTTCGAGCTCAGCATTTGGGCGCTGAAACCAATCGGTGCTCCATATGCGATGAATATTCCAGCCATGCGCTTCGAGAACAGCTTGTCGCAAACGATCACGGTCGCGAGCTGAACGAGAGTCATGATATGCCGCACCGTCGCATTCAATACCGAGCAAATACCGTCCAGGAACGTCGTCACCGGCGACAGCAAGATCAATAAAGAACCCCGCAATACCCACCTGCGGATGGACCTGATAGCCGCGCTCGGTCAATGCCGCAGCGACCTGTTCTTCAAAGACGCTGTCCATCTCGCGTTCAGTACGCTTGGAAAGCGATAGCCGTCCGGTTCTTGCAAAATGAAGGAAGAGCTTGAACGCAGCTACGCCTTTGCCTCGTGCGCGCTCCAAATCGATGTCCTCATCGGTTATGGACGCGTAGACTTCACAGCGTTGCTTGGCGCGACTAATCAAAACATTCAAACGTCGTTCACCACCCTCTGCACCAAGTGGGCCGAATCTCATCCCCATGTACCCTTGGGCATTGCGGGCGTAGGCCACTGAAATGAAGATGACGTCACGTTCATCACCCTGAAGGTTTTCAAGGTTCTTGATGAAGAACGGTTCTGTTGGATGGGAATGAAAGAAGGCTTCGGTTTCAGGGTTAAGCCTACGCAGGATTTCAAGCTGGTCCTGTATTTCCCTACGTTGCTTGATCGAAAAAGTAGCAACACCCAATGACAGGTTAGGGTTCTCAAGAGCATGTTTGATGATAGCTTTGGCCACGGCCTTGGCTTCGGTTTTGTTTACGCCTTCTTCAAAGGTTCCGCCTGGAACTTGATGGAATCGGAGCCCCATTCCGGCTTCGAGCGTATACGGACTAGGAACGATAAACAGCTTATTCTCGTAAAACTCGCTATTTGAAACAGCAATGAGTGACTGGTGACGGCTACGATAATGCCATCTCAACATTTTCTCGGGCAGGCCACGTGCAGAAAACAGACCTAGAATGCTCTCGATATCTGAAACCTGTGCGCCTTCAAGTTCGTCGTCGTCCTCGGAGCCGCTTGAAGTCATCTTCGAGAAGAAGCGCGTTGGCGGCAACTGTCTTTCGTCGCCCACGACAACAACCTGCCGCGCTCTGGCAACAGCGCCAATAGCGTCAACAGGTTGTATCTGACTGGCTTCGTCCATAACGAGCAAATCGAAGGTAAGTTGTGCAGGCGGCAGAAACTGTGCAATGGACAGTGGGCTCATCATAATAACAGGCTTCAGCGCTTGAATTGCTGGAGCCGCCCTGGTCATCAACTGACGAATAGGCATGTGACCACGGCGACGCGCCATTTCAGATCTGAGGACACCTACGGGGCCAACACCGCTCTTGCCCGGAATACGTTTATGGTGTGAACGAACGACTTCCAGTCGCGACAGTCCCATCCTGTCCATGTCAAGGCGCGCGAATTCATTTACCAGCCTTCCATGAACTTCGCCGTCGAAACGAGCTAGCTCCGGATCGTGTCTATGTTGATCACGTAGGATGGCTTCGTAAAATGCCATCTCAAAATATGACATTACGCCGTCTGGAGAGACACGACCGTCTTCCATACGTTCAACAATTAGTTCTGCGCCTGCATCATTTGCGGCATTGGCGCGATTACGGTAGGCGGTCCATTTGGACAGCTGTTCCTGTGAGGTCAACCAAACTTGCAACCGCTCCTGCAATTCGGAGCAGGGAACTTCCTCAACCCTGTTGGCTCCAAAAAGTGTTTCCGGATCGGTCTGTAGGTAATCAAGGATCGCTGAGAATTCGCCGACCCAGGTACCGGCATCGTCAAGCGTCGCTCCCGTTTTTCTGGCCAGGTCTCCCCGATCAGCTATGGTCGCAGCTAAAGGACGTATGTCTGCATTTTGCTGAACCCAATCGACCAGTAGAGAGAGTGCATCCCAATCGGATCCAATGCCCTCCCAACGTTGACCAAATGCTGAAGCTAAAAGCGTTCCCTGACCGTCTACCTTTGCTTTTAGATCAAGGGCGAGGCCTAACACTTGGAAAATTTTCGAACGTTCGCCTGCTGTTGCCAGATCGCGCTTAAGGAGCGTCTTGGCTTCCTGCTCGGCTTGGCCGAGCTCATCCACCAATCTAAGGACTTGCGATAAATGTGCGTCTTCTGCTCCGGTAGCGCCAGGGAAAAGAATCTGCGTTTTATCAGACAGTTCCAGCCACATAGTATGAGTCAGTCTGCGGGCTTCTTCCAAGATGCCTTGTACTTGTTCGGCACTAGTACCAACTGCGGCTTTGTTCGAAAGACGGCTTGCGATCTGCCTCGCCTCAGTGCTGACACCGCGCAGGCTACGCATCCAAAGTACCAGATCTTCAAGCGGCTTCGGGTCTGTCTTCTCGCCTCGCCAGTCCGCTCCAAAGGCGGATCGGCCAAGAGCATCTCCGTCTCGTATAGTCGATCTGGCCTGCTTGCCCTTCTGAAGCACGTCGAGAATACGCAACGCTTCGTCGACGGAAGGCTCACCAACCAATACCGTTTTGAGCAATGATCGGGCAGAACGCCAATCCCCGCTCAAGAATTTGAGCGTTCGCTTTCCGTGAACCGCCAAAGCGGTTCTCGCCGCAACGAGATCGACTTCCCAAGCGTGATCAGTAACCTTCCCTGTGAGTTCTGATCGAGCGTTCTGTAGTGTGGCTACGGCTTCAGCAAGATCACTTGCCTGATCGAGTCCTCGTTCCCAAATAGCTGCAACAAAAGCGTCTGGGCTTGCATCCGGGGCATTCGCCACACGTTGACCGATTACGACCATCCGCTCAATCGAAGCCAATGAACCTATGCCGTCTATCCCGAGCAATGCTTGCAATGATCGCACCGCTGTCAGCAATCGCGGCAGAAGGGTTCTTAATTGTTCAACGGTCGTAAAAGCTGCATCGGAGAAATTTGCAGGCACTCGCGAGAACTGCGAAACGAGTCCAGCAGGCTCATATTCCCAAGCTTCCGATTTTAAGATTTCATTAATTCTTTCAGCAACATTCGCTAACTTCTTACCATCTTGAACCAAGGAAGCGATGTCGGTGATTGAATTCGCCCATGCATCATTTGAAAGGGCTTCATTCGTAATAGTATCGGGACAGCTAGCGAGTCGGTCTGCAAGCTTCTTGCAGTTCTGATAATCTTGAAGATCGACGACATCCGCATGCTGAAGCGCCGTCGTCGTTTTTTGCATCCTTTCGAGCAGTTCCGAGAATGCTGTGCTTGAGTTCTGGATGCGTACGGCTAGTCGTTCAAGATCGAGAGGTGAGATACCCGTTATCCCAACCCCACGCCAAGGATGTTGAGAAGGCAGTCCAATGTCGCGAATGCGTTCGGCGAGCTCCATAAGCAACTTTGAGACTTCGTCACGATGACCAGGTGTCCACTCCACCGCATTATGAAGCTCGATATCTGACGGTGCCATGCCTTCCCGACGAAGCCGAGACAGGTGGCCTATGACCGTATATGCTGAAAGTCGATATGGCTCATACAGGTGGTGTAGCCTCTTGGGATGATCGTTGAGCTTGTCACGAAGATCGAGCAGGACATTATCTATCGCGCCATCGAAATTTCCTCGTGGCGAACCTAGATCCCAAGTTTTTTGAAGATCGTGCAGAACGGCTTTCTTGTTCGCCTTATTGCTGTGCAACTCAAGGCAGGCTTCGCCGACACCAGCGGCGTCCAAGCGGCGTTTCACCACCTCCAGCGCCGCCATCTTCTCCGCTACGAACAGTACGGTTTTCCCATCAGCTACTGCCGAAGCAATAATATTGGCAATCGTCTGCGACTTCCCTGTTCCGGGAGGCCCTTGAATCACAAGGTTCTTACCTCGTTTAACCTCATGAATTGCCGCTGACTGCGAGCTATCGGCATCGACGATATGGGTCATCTCAGATGGCTGGATGACGGCATCAATATTAGCCTCGTCAGAAATCAGGTCGTCATCGCGTTCAAATCCATCAGAGACGAGAGATCTAATGAGAGGCGTATCTGTAAACTTGGCGTGATCTGGCCAAAGAGCAGGATCGAGATCACGGTACATCAGGAACTTGGCGAATGAAAAGAAGCCAAGAACGATGTCGTCAGGCTGTACTGACCAACCCGGCTTAACCGCGATACACGAGGCAATTCTCTGCGCGTAATCTTCGAACGAAAAATCGTCTGTTGCCTCGAACTCGGGCATTTTGATCGCGTGGACACGGTCAAGTAACGCTTCCAAGGACAGATTGGACGAGAAATCGTCTTGCCGTGCCCGGAGCTTAAAGCGTTCACCGGCGGTTCCGCGTTCCAATATGACCGGCACCAATATCAAAGGAGCATATCGTATGTTCTCTTTATTGTTGGGGTCGATCCATTTGAGCGTTCCGAGACCAAGAAACAGAATATTGACGCCTTGCTCTTCTTCGAGTGTGCGCGCGTCGAAATAAAGGTCCAGCAGACGTTTCTGCAAAGCATTCGGCGTCATCTTGGTCTGTAGCTTGGTATCACTATGCCGAACAAGCTTGCCTTGTTCATCGCGCTCGTCGTCATCCGGCAGTGCAAGCTCTATAAGCTCTTCGCCATCAGCATCCTCTCCGGTCTTCTCGCGTCCTTTCGCGCCTGCAAGGAAGGTCATTGCCTTGCCGTCAGTTACGAGAATACGAAATACTTCTGCCGCTTTTTCATCGACGATATCGACCGTCTTTGCGCTCTTGGAAAAACGCGGCACGTTCAACAAGCGATTTCGAGCTGAAAGATCTAAAAGCTCTGTTCGAGCTCGTTCAATCTTGTCTTCGATCGATAAACTACCTGAAAAAGCGGAATTTTCGGCCAAATTAGCCGATTCCGAACGCTGCTGATCCATGATTTAACCCACCCAATTATCAGCAATAAATGGAACAATCATGAGCAGGAGTCTAGCTGGATTTAGAGTTTTTAACGACAGAGCAACGATGAGACAACTTCGTTTCTAATTATATAAAGTGGCATTGGGATGAAAGGCTATGTGTCCGTCTTCGTGATCTCACTTGACTTTCAGCGACGCATTCTACATATATTGAGCATGTCTACGTGCCATTCGTGCAGTGGGATTTAACTCAACCTGTTTGGGTATTCCGTTGCTGAATGTGGATGGGATGCGGGAGAACGCCAGAACATTTCGTTTCTGAGAGGTAATCCGGTTAACTGGCACAGCGGATTGGATACCACGATAGACAAGCTATTTTTGAATGAAGGTGAGGGAGGTGTTGGAAAAAACGCCTCCCTTTTTATTAGAAGAAATCGCTAGAGAACATATTTAAGTGCGTTTTCTTTTTCTTATCGTGAGAATCGCCATGGCAATCGATAAATGTACCTTTTATTGTGGTTTCGTCCCCTTCAGTTTCTGAAACGTTATAATGTTTAGTTGATTCTATTTTTGCTCCAAATCTGAAGTTTGCAGATAACTCACATGATGGTAGATGGGGTCGACCAGTCGCTTGGCGCGAATGTTGCTCGTATCCATAGCTAAAAAAACGCTTGTTATCATCTACTGCATAAACGTTTTTCATATCGGAGCGACGCCTAGGGCGTACTCTTTTTCGTAGGCTGACCAGTTGTGCTTCGATAAGTTCACTATAGTTCGAGGCGTACCAATTATCACGATGTAGTCGCGCTAGTTCTGATAAATCCTGTCCGGAGAAATTACGCAAAGGCAGTGCCAACAATTTATAGTTGTCGAACGAACTAAACTTCACAATAATATGACTAATCGTCCGAAGTGCTAAAGCGATTTGGGGATGTATTAGATTTTGATAATTCGTATTATGAGGGAATTCACCTAATTCAACGATTAAAATTGAGTTCCTCACGTTGGAAAGTAAATGAGTTGACGTTTTATCGACGAAAACAATTACAGCGTCACTTCCGATAGCCTTATTCAGAATAAACCCTTCAACATCTGTCGAAGTTGTTTGCTCATCAAGCAATATTTCAAAATGGGAAATAACCGGGCTAACATCTCTATAACACCCTCTATTCAGAGCATCCTTAGGTATAATTGCTCCCTTCTTAAGAGAAAGGAAATCTCTCAACCTGCGGCTTTTCGTCAGAAAAAAAAGAGATATTTTCATCGCATTTCAGCCAGCCTAAGTATAACCTTTAGAGGAACGCCCATCCTGTCCAGCTCTTCATCTTTTAGATCAGCAATGGATTGAAGAAATAGAATTAATTTTGAGGGGTGAGCCTCAATTTTTTTCAATTTTTTAGTGATTTTGATGTCTGATTCATTATGGGCAGATAAACTGTCCGCCCACTTAAATTCAGTCGCGGTTGGGATTATACCTACCTTTGCTTTTTGGCTTGGATGCTCAACGAGTTTATATTCTGCCTCATGAGCTGTTCGCTTCACAAAAGATTTTAGGCGTTCCCCTGCAAGAATCTCTTGGTAGATGCTTTTATCGCTATTGAATTCATGGGGCACAAGGCTAAGAAGATAAGGCTGTTGTCTAAGTTCCCATTCCTCGGAAGCTTTCTTGTTTAAAAAGGCGATTAGAGTTTCTTGGCTATTCACAACATTCTCCTGTTGGTACAAACATGAATAATGGCATCTGAATTACATGCCAATTTTATATCTATGCAGGTCGCAAAAATATGAACTGTCTTAATTGTATTTGGCTAAATTACCTCGTATAGTAGTCTTTATTCGGCGTAATAGGATATCTGGCGGCCGCTCTTCTTCTGATAAAGAAAAATTATAAAATTGGTATTGTGTGTTCGGGATGTTTGGCTTTAGTTTGCAACATTAATTGCACGTAACATTTCAAGCTGACCTTTGGCATATTTCTCGACGATTTTAACTGTTTCATTACACGCATCGCGCAGCTCATCTGGACTAGGCGTCTCGTCATAGTAAGTTCCATGAGACATATTATTTATAAGTACACTCTTGATCTCAAAGCCTTCTTCTCCCGCGAGATAGGTGATGTAGTTAGACAGACTTTCACACTTATCAGGGTGGCAGAAGCGGCCAACGGCTTCCAAAACGCAGCGTATGGCATGTCCTGTCGTATGAGAAGCATCTGCCCCGTGATGCACGTTGACTATCTCCCGCAGATGTTCTTCGAAAGGTGCGATGTACTTCTTCAACCGGGATAACTGGTGCGAAGTCCCTGTCTTAGATAGGAAGAAGGCGGCTTCGTCTTTTACGACTCGGTTTGTGACGCTGATATTGTAGAAATAGCTGCTATGGGTGAAGACCAGTAAATCGGGTCTAATGTACCCTTTGTTTATATCTGAGGGATTGACCGATACTTCGCCCATGGCCGAAATGCTCAAGTGCTTTAGGGTTTGTGCGATTGCAAACACGTAATCATAAGACATCGAAGTAATCGGATCATCGAATACGAGAAAAATTTTCGCGTAGTCCGAGGTCGCTTTTACCTTCTTATGAACACATGCGATAAAATAGCAGAATGCGATTACAGTCTTTTCGCCGTCACTCAGAGTTCTGCTTGGACCTCGCGCCATCTCGCGATTCTCTCGCCGAAGGGTGAAAGAAGCTTTGTCGAAAGTATATTTGTGACCAAAGAAACTAGTAACGAGGGCTTCAAAGGTTGCGGCTACCCGGTCGCGAGCGCTGTCCGAAAGTTGAGACTTTTTAAGCGACGCGAGATCTTCTGAGGCTACTCGCACTTCACGCTCTCCTACTCGAATTGCTTCGAAAGAAGTCCAATTTGATCGCACAAAATCGACAACGAAAACAGAGCAGGCTTCGCGATGAAGATTTCGTCGCTCTGTGTCAGAAGCTTTAATCGCTGCCGCTAGTGCGGAGAACGATGTGTTCATTTCTTCGATCATTAAATAAAGCGTCTGAAATAAGGAAAGCGGATCACTTTTCGGAAGGACGACGTCGCTGCTTGGTTTCCTCCCCTTTTGCTCAATAGCTTCAGCCAACTCGCTTAGATATTTCTTTATGGCCTCAATTTGGGTTGAAAAATTGGGCACTGAAACGTTTGCTTGTGATGGAACCAATTTCTTCAACCGGTCGTATTTGACTAGGTTTCTGTCGATGGACCTTTCACATTGAGAAAGGGAATCTTGAATGCCCTTAATCCACTTCCAATCTTTACGAAGCGCTGCCTTATGTCCACCTTCAGCATCTGAAAAGAAAGCTATGTACGAAGCTATAAGATCTTTGGCGGGCGATTGGAGTATGGATTGTTCACAGAAAGGGCAGCAGTCTTGCGCATCGTTCTCAACTATTTCGACCCCAGTTTCGATGAAATCAGGCTTCGCTGCGATCTTGGACTTGATTTGTTCTGCAACCGTCGAGGGAGAGGTTATTTTCGCGATATTTTCGCATGCCACATCTAGTAAGGCGAGGTCGAAGGAGGGTTTGCCGATATTGTCTGGATAATCGGGTTCGGTAGGCAGGCTTCGGAGCCTATCAAGATCGTTTAGAACGTCTCCGAAAGATCGTGCAGACTGCTCTGGCAAACTTAAGTGCGTCTTTAAGAGGTTGAGTAACTCTATGTCGCCATATTCTCGGAGTCGCTTATTTATGCCAGCCTTCGAAACAAGTTGCTGGTCCTTGAGCTGGAGTGTTTGCTGTTCTAAGTGCGTTATTTCTTTTTTCAAATTGGAGTCCGCCCGCGCCAGCGCCTCCTCTGCATCTTTGGTATTAATTATCGACTGATCGAGGGCTATTTTGCTCTCGATATTACCGTTGACAACGAAGTTTGATAGTCGAAGTTCAGAGTGAACGAAATCATCGGAGAAGACATGGAAAACACGGTCGCTTTTGTCCGGAGTGACCCGTGACAGGGTTGAGCTCAATGTAAGTTTGCCGATATTGACGCCACCCTGCGAGAGCTCGAAAAACCCATCCCCGTCCGTGGATTCTTCGGCGAGTAGATTAATCAACGCGTCTTGGATATCTTCGCCATCCCCGTGGAGGTCAAGGTACCTGAGTGCACGAGTAAGAAATGATTTCCCCGTACCGTTTCGGGCATAAATTAGGTTTTGAGCATACTTACTTAGGTCAGCATCTAAACTACCGACAGGGCCGAGCCATTTAGCTCGCATGCGAAGACACGCCTTAGGTGCAGACGACATGAGAATCACCCCCCGTTTGCTTAAAGTTAACAATGGTGGAGCTCACCGTCTATCAGACAAATCATTTACAAGCTTTCCAGCCTATTTCAGCCAAACCTAGATAGGTACCGGGTAACTTTATTCAAATTGATGATTCTTATGTTGATGCGTTTCAATTCCTGAAGCCTGTGCAATCACTCGCGCTATTACGATGCTCGTGCAATTACCCTGAATTGACGTTTCATTTCCAAAGAAGACAAATCAAACGCAGCGAAATGACCATACCAAGCGGCAGGAGGACAAACCAAGGCGACTTTTACAATTTACACACAATAATTCTCAACAAAAATATCTAAATTTTGACGTTTACGGAAACGTCAAAGTGCGCTAGTTTTGCCTTGGGTTTGGACTTTCGCCTTAGAAAAAGATGAAGCGGGAGGACAAAAAGTGGTAAAAATGGCTGGTTTTATAGGTTTTGAAGCCCATTTTTATCCCAAACGGCATGGTGTCACGCATTTGAACACTTCATGTGACAATCATGGCGGAAACGCAGATGGGCGCTCACTCTGCTAAGTGCTGGGTCGAGCGGGTTGTTGATTTGGAGGATTTCGATGCCGAGCTATCGCGCGCCAGTTGAGGATACAAATTTCGTTCTCAATGACGTTCTGAATTATCAGCGTTATAACAATCTGCCGGGTTTTGCCGATGCATCACCCGATGTCGTCGAGGCGATCCTGTCCGAAGGCGCGAAGCTCGCCGAAGGCACGCTGTTTCCGGTTAATCATTCTGGCGATCAGGAAGGTTGCGTTCGCGCATCTGATGGTTCTGTAAAGACGCCGAAGGGTTTTAAAGCGGCCTATGACCAGTATCGCGAAGGTGGCTGGCTTGGTCTTGCGGTGCCGGAACAATATGGCGGGCAGGGGCTTCCTTATCTGCTGCATACCGCAGTTGGCGAATATATGTCGTCTGCCAATATGGCGCTTACAATGTATCCGGGCCTGACGCAGGGCGCGATTGCCGCGATCCTCACGCACGGCACTGATGAGCAGAAAGACACCTATCTGCCAAAGATGGTGGAAGGCACATGGACCGGCACGATGAACCTGACTGAGCCGCATTGCGGCACGGATTTGGGTTTACTGCGTTCAACCGCAACCCCGCAGGATGACGGTTCCTACAAGATTTCCGGCCAGAAGATTTTCATCTCGGCTGGCGAACACGACATGTCGGAAAATATCATTCACCTTGTACTGGCCCGAATTGATGGCGCGCCGGAGGGTGTTAAGGGCATTTCGCTATTCATCGTGCCAAAGTTCATTCTGGATGCCGACGGCAATCTAGGTGATCGCAATGGCGTTTCTTGTGGTTCCATCGAAGAAAAGATGGGCATCCATGGCAATTCTACCTGTGTCATGAATTATGACGATGCGACGGGCTTCCTGATTGGTGAAGCACACAAGGGTCTGCGCGCCATGTTCACCATGATGAATGAAGCGCGTCTTGGTGTGGCTTTGCAGGGGCTTTCGATTGCGGAAACTGCTTATCAGAACGCCGCGATCTATGCGCGTGAGCGTATTCAGGGTCGTGCGCTTTCAGGTGCCGCGGCACCTGACAAAAAAGCTGATCCGATCATCGTGCATCCAGATATTCGCCGCAATCTCATGAATATCCGCGCATATAACGAAGCTGGTCGTGCGCTAATCCTTTGGACTGCATTAAACTCCGATATTGCCCATCGTGCAGGCGATGAGGCGAAACGTCAGGTAGCTGATGATCTCGTTGGCCTTTTGACGCCTGTGCTGAAGGGTGTTCTGACCGATAAGGGTTTTGAGCACGCTGTCATGGCTCAGCAGGTGTTCGGTGGTCACGGCTATATCGAAGAACATGGCATGAGCCAATATGTGCGCGATGCGCGTATTGCCATGATCTATGAAGGTGCCAACGGCATTCAGGCGCTTGATCTGGTTGGCCGTAAGCTAGCGCTGAATGGTGGCCGTGCGATCACTGCTTTCTTCAAGGAAGTGGGAGAGTTTTGCGAAACTAATCGCGAAGATGAAAAGCTCTCATTCTTCACCAAACACTTGAAAAAGGGCGTCAACGATCTTCAAGCCGCAACCATGTGGCTGATGCAGAACGCTATGGCAAAGCCAGACAATGCCGGTGCCGCATCAAACGACTACATGCATTTGTTTGGTCTGGTAGCACTGGGTTATATGTGGGCGCGCATGGCGAAGGTCGCGGAAGAAAAGCTGGCAGCGGGTGAAGGCAATAAGGCCTATCTTGAAGCCAAGCTTGTCACGGCTCGCTACTATTTCGAGCGGATCATGCCGGAAAGCGTGGCTCATCTCGCGCGTATCCAGTCGGGTGCAGATAGCATGATGGCGCTAAACGCAGACGCATTTTGAATTAGAGATCAGGCTGGACTTTCGGGTTCAGCGGGAAGGAGCAAAAATGGCCGAGGCTTATATTTACGATCATGTTCGCACACCGCGCGGACGTGGTAAGAAGGATGGCAGCCTGCACGAAGTGCCTGCCGTTCGTCTGGGCGCGAAGGTTCTTGAATCCTTGCGCGACCGTAACGGTATCGACACTGCTAAGGTTGATGACATTATTTTCGGCTGCGTCGATCCTGTAGGTGAAGCAGGTGCGGTTATCCCGCGTTCGTCGGCATTTGAAGCAGGTTATGATTTCAAGGCTCCCGGCATTCAGATTTCGCGCTTTTGTGCGTCGGGTCTCGACGCCATCAATCTGGCTGCGGCCAAGATTGCCTTTGGTGCCGATGATCTGGTGATTGCCGGTGGTGTTGAAAGCATGTCCCGCGTTGGCATGGGTATGTCGGGCGGTGCCTGGTATATGGACCCCTCAGTCGGGTTTCCGGGTCGTTTCATGCCGCAGGGTGTTTCTGCTGATCTGATCGCCACGAAATATGGTTTCTCGCGCGATGACGTCGATGCTTATGCAGTAGAAAGCCAGAAGCGCGCCGCCAAGTCGTGGGAAAAGGGCTATTTCAAGAATTCGGTCATTCCGATCAAGGATCAGAACGGCCTCACCATTCTTGACCATGACGAGCATATGCGCCCCGGCACTGATATGCAGGCGCTTGGCCAGCTCAACCCATCCTTTGTGATGCCGGGCGAAATGGGCGGCTTCAATGCTGTTGGCATTCAGGCGCATCCGGAAGTCGAAACCATCAATCACGTTCACCATGCCGGTAATTCGTCTGGCATCGTTGATGGCGCGGCAGGCGTTCTCGTTGGCTCAAAAAAGGCAGGCAAGACCTTCGATATGAAGCCGCGTGCACGTATCCGTGCCTTTGCCAATATTGGTTCTGAACCGGCGCTGATGCTGACTGGTCCTGTTGATGTGACGGAAAAGCTTCTCAAGCAAGCCAAGATGAAAATCTCGGACATTGATCTGTTTGAGCTGAACGAAGCTTTTGCCGCCGTGGTTCTGCGCTATATGCAGGCCTTTGACATTGGGCACGACAAAATCAACGTCAATGGGGGCGCGATTGCGCTTGGCCATCCGCTGGGTGCAACGGGTGCGATGATCCTTGGCACTGTGCTGGATGAGTTGGAGCGCCGCGACCTCAATGTGGCACTGGTCACATTGTGCATCGGTGCCGGTATGGGTACGGCCACGATCATTGAGCGCGTGTAACGGGAGGCTTAAACAATGACTTATGTAAATTTCAAAGTTGAAACCGACGCCGATGGCATTGCTCTCGTTACATGGGATATGCCTGAAAAGTCGATGAATGTTTTCACCGTCGAAGCGATGCAGGAGTTGAACGCCATCATCGACGCAACAACCGCTGACGAGAAGGTCAAAGGCGTGGTCATTACGTCTGGTAAAGACACTTTCTCCGGCGGTGCCGATCTTACCATGCTGGAAGGCATGTTCAAGGAATTCCAGAAGCAAAAAGTAAAGGACAGCCAAGCTGCTGTGCAGTCGTTGTTCGACAATGTCGGTCGTATGGGCGGACTGTTCCGCAAGCTGGAAACCTCGGGCAAGCCATGGGTTTCGGCCATCAATGGCACCTGCATGGGCGGCGCATTCGAAATGTCACTTGCTTGCCATGCCCGCGTTGCATCTGATGCGCCGGGCGTGAAGATGGGCCTGCCAGAAGTGAAAGTTGGTCTGTTTCCGGGTGCTGGCGGCACGCAGCGCGTTCCACGCCTTGCCAATCAGCAGGACGCTTTGCAAATGATGACCACAGGCTCAAGCCTGACGGCGCAGCGCGCCAAGGCGATGGGTCTTGTCACCGAGGTTGCACCTGCCAAGAAGCTCGTTGAAACAGCTAAGAAGCTTATCAAGAGTGGTCTGAAGCCTGTTCAGCCGTGGGATGAGAAGGGCTTCAAGCTGCCGGGCGGAGCGATCTATTCCGCTGCTGGTGCAAACCTTTGGCCTGCGGCGACCGCTATTCTGCGCCGCGAAACATCCGGTAATTATCCGGCGGCACTCGCTATTCTGAGATCGGTTTATGAAGGCCTTCTGGTTCCTTTCGATACGGGTCTTAAGATCGAGCAGCGCTACTTCACCGAAATTTTGCAAACGACCGAAGCGGGCATGATGATCCGTTCGCTCTTTGTGTCGTTGCAGGAACTGAACAAGGGCGCGCGCCGTCCCGTTGATGAAAAGCCTAATAAATTTAAGAAGATCGGCGTTATCGGTGCTGGCTTCATGGGCGCAGGCATTGCCTATGTAACCGCCAAGGCTGGCATTCCGGTTGTACTGATAGACCGTGATCAAGAGTCTGCCGATAAGGGCAAAGCTCACACTGCTGAGCTGGTTACAAAGGAAATGCAAAAAGGTCGTGCAACAGAAGCGGATAAGGAAAAGCTTTTGTCGCTGATTACAGCAACGCCTGATTATTCCCTGCTGGAAGGTGCGGACCTTGTGATCGAAGCTGTTTTTGAGGATCGCGAAGTCAAGCGGGTTGCGACCGAGAAGGCGGAAGAAGTTCTGAAAGCGACGGCAATTTTTGCTTCCAACACCTCGACGCTTCCGATCAGCGGTCTGGCTAAAGTCTCCAAACGTCCGAAGAACTTCATTGGTATTCACTTCTTCTCGCCAGTCGATAAGATGCTGCTGGTTGAAGTCATCCTCGGCAAGAAGACATCTGACAAGGCGCTTGCCGTAGCCCTTGACTATGTTCGTGCGATCAAGAAGACGCCGATTGTCGTCAACGATACACGCGGTTTCTACGTCAATCGCTGCGTGTTGCGTTATATGTCGGAAGCCTACAACATGCTCGTTGAAGGTGTTCCGGCTGCGATGATCGAAAATGCTGCCCGTATGGCTGGCATGCCGGTTGGTCCGCTCGCGCTGAACGATGAAACAGCGATTGATCTGTCACAGAAGATTCTCAAGGCAACGCTTGCCGATCTTGGCGAAAAGGCTGTCGACCCGCGCCATGTGGAACTGGTGGATAAGCTCGTCAATGAGTTTGACCGCAAGGGTCGCAAGAACGGCAAGGGCTTCTACGAATATCCAGCTAAGCCTGCTAAGAAGCATCTGTGGCCAGGTCTGAAAGACCTCTATCCGCAGCAGGACCCGGACAAGATCGATGTGAACGAGCTGAAAGAGCGCTTTCTAGTCACTATTGCTCTGGAGGCTGCACGCGTGATGGAAGAGGGCATCGTCACCGATCCGCGTGAAGCCGATGTCGGGTCCATTTTGGCCTTTGGCTTCGCGCCTTATACTGGCGGCACGCTGTCTTATATTGATGGTATGGGTGCAAAGAAATTCGTTAAGCTTGCGAAGGAATTGCAACGCAAATACGGACAGCAGTTCAAGGCGCCGAAATTGCTTCTCGATATGGCTGAGAGCGGCGAGAGCTTCTATCAGCGCTTTAATCCCTATAAGGGTGAAGCAAAGAAGGCTGCTTAATCAGTCAATTTGGACCGTGAAAAAGCACGCGGCATATTCATGCCGCGTGCTTTTGTTTTTGATTAAGAAAATTTTCCCTGTAAAAGAGCACATCTTGCGTAAAATCAGGAAATCGGTTAGGTTTAACGCAATATAGGGTGGGGTATTAGGTTTATAATCCTCTTTGGCGGGTCGTTTAAATGTTTTCTCATGATAGCGTATGGGCTGCGATAGATGCCTTAGCAGAACGCAGTTCCTTGAGTGCGTCTGGTCTTGCGCGCCGCGCGGGACTTGATCCGACGACCTTCAACAAGTCCAAGCGATATGCTGCGGATGGCCGCGCACGCTGGCCTTCGACAGAATCTCTGGCCAAGGTCATGGAGGCGACAGGCGCGACATTTGACGAATTCACCCGGTTGATCCGCGGCGAAGTTTCGACACCTCATTATGGCGATTATCTTCAGGAACCGAGTTCGATTCCGCTGCTCGGTATGGCAGAAGCAGGCGCTGGTGGTTATTTTGATGATGCGGGCTTTCCTGCTG
Source organism: Brucella thiophenivorans (assembly GCF_002252445.1). GTDB lineage: Bacteria > Pseudomonadota > Alphaproteobacteria > Rhizobiales > Rhizobiaceae > Brucella > Brucella thiophenivorans. Next base: position 371,108 of record NZ_NNRJ01000051.1, on the reverse strand, counting down.
GTCAGGGCTGGGACGTGGTTGAATTTCCTGCTGCACCCAGTGATAATGTCTATGCGCTGGAAGTTTCCGGCGACTCGATGTTGCCGCTTTATCGCGATGGCGATACGCTGGTCGTTGCCCCCAATGCGGCGGTTCGCCGTGGTGATCGTGTGGTTGTTCGTACCAAAGACGGAGAGGTTATGGCTAAAATCCTGCATCGCCAGACACCACGCACAATTGAATTGCATTCGTTCAATCCCGAATTTCCAAACCGTGCCTTTGAAACTAAGGATGTCGAATGGATTGCCCGTATCTTGTGGGCAAGCCAGTAATGACAAAACCAGAGAGAAAGAGCCACGCCCGCATCGTTTTTGGCGTATTTGCCGGGCTGACCGGAGCCATTCTGGTGACCGCTTTTGTGTCACCATTTTATGGCGCGCTTGATCGTCCTGTAACTGTTGTTGAAGGCGGAGAAGAACAGGGGCAGCCTCAGTCGAATAGTGGCAACGGAATTGTGGTCGAGCAATTCGATTACAACGAACCGGCTAAAGATAGCTCCACGACGCAAGTTACCGAACCAAATGCACAAGCTGGTGACGGTGGTCAGGCAGGGCTGGAACGCGAGCCAGCCCGTCCACCTCTAAGCGATCTTGGCCTTGCTTCAACGCCGACGCCACCTGAGCCACCGGCACCGGCTGTGCCAGTGGATGAGACTGAACCAATGCAACTTCTGCAACGTCCTGTTGCGATTGCGGCTGGTAAGCTTGAAAGTCAGGGGCGCATTGTCGATTTGCAAGGCATTGAAGCCGTACCGATTGAGCAGACATGCGAGGCTGTAAATGGTGAAAGCTGGCCATGCGGTATGCAGGCGCGCACGGCGTTTCGCCAATGGTTGCGCTCGCGTGCTATCCTGTGCCGCTTGCCGCAAAATGATAGCGGTGCAGCTATCGCAACGCAATGTAGTGTTGGCAATGACGACCCCGCTTTGTGGCTTGTTACTAACGGTTGGGCCAGGGCTATAGCCGGGAGTGCCTATCAGGAAGCTGGTGAGAAGGCGGAAACTGCAAAGCTCGGCCTTTATGGTGATAAGCCGGAAACCGCTTTGCCGGAACTGGATAATGAACCGAGCGTGCCTCTGATCATAACGCCGGAAGCGCCTCAACAACCTGTAGCACCGCAGCCGCTTGATGGTGATTTCCCGCCTGCGCCGCAAAACTAAAATAAAAAAGCCACGCCCGAAATTTCGGGCGTGGCTTTTTACAAAAATATCAGTAGCTTAAGCGTTTTTGCGTAGGAGAATGCGTAAAAAATAAATAGAGCGGGAGCCGCTCTATGACAGGTTTCCTGCCAGCGCCTTTTTGATCAGTGCGCGGGTATCATCGATGCCGTAAAGGGCAACGAAGGAGCCAAAGCGCGGACCGCGTTCCTGACCAATCAGCACTTCATAAAGCATCTGGAAGAAGGAAACTGATACGCCGGGGCCGCCTTCCGGGCTTTTCTTGTTGTGGTCCTGATAGCGCTCAATTGCGCGCGCAACATCCAAAATGGAATTCTGAATATGGTTGCCATCACTGTCGGCTGGCAGAGTGGCAAGCTTCGCATCCAGCCCTTCAAGGGCTGCAAGCTCAACATCATCAGGCGCACGGAACTGCTTTGTCGGCTTCACGAAATCATTGAAGTAGCGGATTGCATAGCCAACAAGCGCATCAAGTTCCGGGTTGTTTTCGGGTGTTACGCCCGGTACGTGGCGCGAGATGAAGCCCCAGAGAACGCTCGGGTTTTCAGCATTGGATGCGCTCACCAGATTGAGCATCAGCGCGAAGGTCACCGGCAGGTTCACTTTGGGTGGGTTGCCATAATGAATGTGCCAGACCGGATTACTGAGACGATCTTTCCATTCCTGACGCTCATAGGCCGAAAGATAGGTGAAATATTCATCCACGGCCTTCGGAATCACGTCGAAATAGAGCTTCTTTGCGGTCTTTGGCTTCTGGAAATTATAGAGTGCAAGACTTTCTGTTGGCGCATAGGCTAGCCATTCGTCAATGGCGATACCATTGCCTTTCGACTTCGAAATCTTCTGTCCGATCTCGTCGAGGAACAGTTCGTAGACGAAATGCTCCGGCGCGCGACCACCAAGAATTTCGCAGATACGGTCGTAAATGCCGGCATTGGTTTGGTGATCCTTGCCGAACATTTCGAAATCGACACCAATGGCCGCCCAGCGCATGCCGAAATCCGGCTTCCATTGCAGCTTCACATTGCCGCCGGTGACAGGCAAGGTTGTCTCAACGCCATCTTCATCGTCAAACGTGATGGTTCCAGCCTTGGCGTCCACAGTTTTCATCGGCACGTAAAGCACGCGGCCGGATTTTGGCGAGATCGGCAGGAATGGGCTATAGGTGGCCTGACGGTCCTCACCAAGGGTCGGTAGCATCACCTTCATGATGTCGTCATAACGTTCGACGGCTTTGAGCAGCACCGCATCAAACTTGCCGGACTTGTAATAATCGGTTGCACTCGCAAATTCGTAATCGAAGCCGAAGGTGTCGAGGAAGCGGCAGAGCATGGCATTGTTATGCTCGGCAAAGCTCTTATACTCACCGCCGAACGGATTTGGTACGGCAGATAGCGGCAGTTGCAGATAAGGCTCAAGTGCAGTCTTGTCCGGCACATTGTCGGGGATTTTACGCATTCCATCGAGATCATCGGAGAAGCAAATAAGGCGCGTCTTGACCTTGTCTTCTGTCAGAATGCGGAAGGCATGACGCACCATTGAAGTACGTGCCACCTCGCCGAACGTGCCGATATGTGGCAAACCTGATGGTCCATAACCAGTTTCGAAAATTACGGTTTCAGGCATACCAGTCTTGGCATAGCGCTTAAGGATTTTCTTTGCCTCTTCAAAGGGCCACGATTTCGCTTCCGCAGCCGCCGCGGTCAGTTCCGGGGTCAGCGTAATTTCGGGAAGGCGGTGCGAAATCATGATTTTTTCCTGATGTCCTGTGAAGGGCTGTAATAGGTGCAAAGTTTAGGCTTAATTGTCATTGCTCTATGGCGCGGCGGAGCCGACACGTCAATCTTTGCTACGGTAATTACGGTCGAATTTCCTTGCGCAAATCTTACTGGCTCCGTAATTTTTGCGCAAATTGGCTAAGATTTCGATTCTGTTTGGCCCATGCAGGAGCATTTTATGCAAAAGATTTCGCCGCAAGACGCGCTCGTCTATATCATGGTGACGACCTCCGCTGCAGATACGACCATGACCGATGCGGAACTGGCATCCATCAGCAATGTGGTTTCGCGTCTACCTGTTTTCCAAGGCTTTGATGCTACAAGGCTACCGAAACTGGCCAGCGATTGCTTGGAAATGCTTTCGTATGAGGATGGCCTGGAACGTATTCTCGATCTGGCGCATGATGCAATGCCAGAGAAGCTTTATGAAACAGCTTATGCGCTGGCTGTTGAGGTTGCAGCAGCTGACCTCCATGTAGAGCAGGAAGAGCTTGAGTTTCTACAGATGTTGCGTGATCGCTGGACGCTGGATGAACTGACCGTTGCAGCAATCGAACGCAGCGCACGGGTGCGCTTCCGCAAGCTATAATTTTAATTGAATTGAAAACGGGCGGGGTTGATCCCGCCCGCAGTTTTGATTGTGTGAAATTAGCAGATGGCGGGAAGCCGCCGTGCTTTACGCCATTCAAGTGCTGACCGCATCAGATGAGCGGCGTCGGCGAAAGTTGCATTCTCTTTCCAGCGTCCTGTGTGAATGACATTGGACGGAACGATGTCTCGCAACGCTTCGAGCGTGTGACGAGGGACTTTGTCGGTGCAGCTCCACAAGCGCCGGAAAACTACGCTGATACGCGTGACTTTACCGTTGATGGCTATGACTGGCTCCGCTGTTTCCAGATTCCAGTCCTCATAGGCATCCACTGCATCCTGAAACGAGTGATGCAGATAGATCGGTGCGTGACCGTCATGAAGTGGGGGCAGCAAACTAGACATTTCTGTTTCCTCTCTTCCAATAGTGGTTCTGCTTGAGAACATTTACGGAAACTTCGATACAGAACTCCGCAAATGCGCGTTATAGCATATGAAGAGAGCTAACGGCTCTCCATATGTGTTGCGTAATCCTGGCCTCACGAAATGATACAACACATAATTAACCATGATCTACGCAACGAGGGGTTCTTGGCAAGAAGATAATTTCTTTTATAAAGCCAGATGAGAAAAATCAGTTCTGCTCTCAAACATTAGATTTTATTGTCCGTATCCGTGCTGTTGCGCGATATGTTTGGTTATGTCAGGCCGAAACGAAGGGACTGATCGTCGGTGGTGGACAAAGATACTATATTGGGTGGTTTGGTCTCGATCGGCCTGCATGGTGCAGTTCTTGCCCTGCTATTGATCACGTTTCCAGTATCAACCCACTCCGTTCAGCCCCAGGATGTGAAAGTCGAATTGGTTCCCCCGCCGCCAACCGCGCCAGATAAAAAATCTGACGATAATGACAAGGCTGCATCGGACCATAAGGCGTTCGAAGCGGCTTCAAACGATGAGAAAGAAGACACCAAGATAGAGCCAAACAGGGCCTCTGAAAAGGAAGGGTCCGATACGCTTCAACCGATTGAGGGGGCATCTCGGTCTCTCGAAGATAAGGCGTCGGCTAGCCAGCCCATTCTCAGCGCTGAAAAATCGTATTCCAGCGTCGCCAGCTTGACAAAGCAGGGGGCACCGATGATCAAGGCTAAGAAAATATACTCAAAAGATGCACTTTCAAACCCACGCGTCAAACAGGCTTTGGGCAAGCTCTCTCCGACAGATCGGGTGATTCAGATTTGCGGGATAGAGGCATTGGAACAAATCCGCCATCACCGGCCTGATATTGTTCCCGATATGATGGCGCGTACGGGTGGAGCGTTGACAGAGTCGAATTTGAAGATGTCTGGCGGTGCCTTTCGAAGCCGTAACAATTGGTACAATCTGGATTTTAATTGCACGATTAATCCGAAAGATATGGCGGTCTCGTCGTTCCAATATGCGATTGGAGATACGATTCCGAAAAAAGACTGGTCTCGCAGAGAATTGCCAGCAGATTAGTATTCTCTCCAAAAGAGAAACAGTTTTCGATATTTATTGCCACTGCGACAGGATTTGCCCTGCAATCCTATTTACGCCAGTGTAAACACTGAGTTGGGAATTGAGTTTTGGAGGCAGGGATATGGCTCGGTTTGTTGCATCGCGTAGGGCATTTCTTATCGGTTCGACGTCGCTTGCGGCTTTGCCGCTTTTGCCGGGATGGGCAGTGGCAGCCGATACGCCGCAAAAAGGCGGACGGCTTGTCGTTGCAGCCGATTCAGAGCCGCGAAATCTGAATCCTGCGATTGTTGCATCCAACGGCGTGTTTTTCGTTGCAAGTAAAGTCATCGAACCTCTGGCCGAAGCCTCTTTCGATGGTGAAAACGGGCTTGAGCCGCGCCTTGCGACAAGCTGGGAGGGTTCGGATGATGGGCTGACTGCTACGTTTCGCTTGCGTGAAGGTGTCAAATGGCATGATGGCACGCCTTTTACCTCGTCAGATGTGGCGTTTTCAGCAATGCAGGTCTGGAAGCCTTTGCAAAATCTTGGCCGCGTGGTGTTCAAGGCGCTTGAACGTGTTGAAACGCCTGATGATCACACGGCAGTTTTCCATTTCATCGAGCCGACGCCGTTCCAGCTTATTCGCAATGCGCTGCCTACACTGACCGCCGTTGTTCCGAAACATGTGTTCGACGGAACGGATATTGCTGCCAATCCTGCCAATGAAAAGCTCATCGGAACCGGCCCTTTTAAATATGCTGAACACAAGACCGGCGAATATTATCGGCTTACGAAAAACGAAGATTATTGGGGTGAGGGCGAACCCTATCTTGATGAGATCATTTATCGCGTATTGCCGGATCGGGCTGCGGCGGCAGGCGCACTGGAAGCTGAGGAAATTGATCTGGCGGCGTTTTCGGCGGTGCCGCTGGCCGATCTTGACCGTGTCTCGAAAGTTCCGGGCCTGAGTGTGATTTCCAAGGGCTATGAGGCGCTGACCTATCAGCTTGTCGTGGAGATCAATCACCGCCGCAAGGAACTGAACGACCTTAAGGTTCGTCAAGCGATAGCGCATGCGATTGACCGCGATTTCGTTGTGAAGACGATCTTCCTTGGTTATGCCAAGCCGTCGACCGGACCTGTCCCACGCTATGACAACCAGTTCTATACCGGCAATGTGGACGCGTATTCATTTGACGTGGAAAAGGCAAATGCGCTTCTGGATGAGGCGGATTATAAGCGCGGCAGCGACGGTACGCGCTTTGCATTGAAACTGCTGCCCGCACCCTATTTCAACGAAACCAAACAGTTCGGTGATTATCTGCGTCAGGCGTTGGCCGCAATCGGTATTGATGCGCGCATCGTGAATAATGATTCTGCCGCGCATCAGAAGGCAGTTTATACGGATCACGATTTTGATCTTGCGATTGCGCCAACCGTTTATCGTGGTGATCCGGCCATTTCGACAACAATTTTGGTTGAAAGTGGCATTCCTTCCGGCGTGCCTTTCTCCAATCAGGGCGGCTATGCCAATGCGGAGCTTGATGCTGTGATTACCAAAGCGGTACATGAGATCGATGAGACGGAGCGTACAGCGCTTTATCATCAGCTTCAGAAGCTGGTGGAAGCCGATCTACCACTCATTAATGTCGCTGAATGGGGCTTCATCACTGTTGCGAATGATCGAGTGCAGAATGTTTCCAACAACCCGCGCTGGGCAGTCTCCAACTGGGTGGATAGCTGGATCAAACAGTGACGCAGCTTCTGGCGCTTATTAGAAAACGGTTGATCGGCAGCATTATCGTGCTGCTGATTGTGATTATTGGCTGTTTTCTGATGCTGGAACTGGCACCCGGTGATGCCGTGGATGCCTATGCGGTGAGTTTTGGCGGAGATGCGACAGCTATTGCTGAAATGCGTGCACGCTGGGGGCTTGATCAATCGGTCTGGCACAGACTGAGCGCTTATCTTTTAGCCCTTATTCAAGGCAATCTTGGGTGGTCGGTAAGTTTTAACCGGCCTATTCTTAATATCATTCTTGAACGCTTGCCAAACACGCTTTTGCTGATGGGCGCTGCGACAGCGCTCTCGTTTGCGGTTGGCTCTATTCTGGGAATTGTCGCAGGGGCTCGGCCGGGCAGTTTTCGTGACCGTTTTCTGTCGGTCGCCTCGCTTATACTTTATGCCATTCCCGGTTTCTGGCTGGCGCTGGTGCTGGTCATCCTGTTTTCAATAAAGCTGCGCTGGCTGCCTTCGAGTGGAATTGAAACCATCGCTTCCGGCAAAGAGGGTTTTGTACGCGCAGCCGATATAGCACGTCATCTCGTATTGCCGGTTGTCTCGCTGGCGCTGATTTATCTGGCCCTTTATCTGCGCGTCATGCGCGCTTCGATGGCCGACATCTGGCGCATGGATTTTGTCCGCGCACTGAAAGCGCGTGGCATATCACGTCCGCGCATTGTGCTGCGCCATGTCGCGCGCAATGCGCTTTTGCCGCTCGTTACCATGCTGGGATTGCAGGCGGCTTCCATGCTGGGCGGCAGTGTGGTGATCGAAAGCGTTTTTGCGGTGCCGGGACTTGGACGACTGGCACAAGAGGCGGTTGCAAGCCGCGACACGCCGCTGCTGCTTGGTGTCATCCTGACAAGTGCTCTCATGGTCATAGCGGTTAATCTGATAGTCGACTTTCTTTATCTTTGGCTCGATCCACGCATATCGGTGGGAAGGGCGGGAACATGATCGGAATCAGGCATTATTTTGCAACTGGCGAGGGCATATCAGGCGCAATTATCCTGTTGGTGCTGATTACAGCAGCACTTTTCGCGCCAGTGTTTTTTCCCGGCGATCCGTTGCGCATTGTTGCAACGCCTTTGCTTGCGCCGTTTGACAATGCCGCCTTTCCACTAGGAACCGACCGGCTGGGGCGCGATGTACTGGCCGAGCTTTTTCATGCAAGCCGCACATCGCTGCTTGTTGGGTTAGCTGCAGCGGTCGCATCGATCCTCATTGGCACGGTGGTTGGAACTTTTGCAGGCTTTGCAGGCGGTTTGATCGATGAAGTGCTTATGCGGATAACAGAGGCTTTTCAGACTGTGCCAGGCTTTCTGCTGGCGCTTGCGCTGGTTAGTATTGCCGGGCCATCGCTGCCGGTTCTTATTTTAGCAATCGCACTTTCGAGCTGGACGCAAGCCGCACGCCTCACGCGCGGGCAGGTGTTGTCGATCCGCGAGCGCGATTATGTGGCATCGGCGCGGGTCATTGGCATGCATCCGCTGGAGATCGCCTTTCGCCAGATATTGCCGAATGCCTTGCCGCCTGTTTTGGCGCTGGTCCCGGTGATTGTGGCTTCGGCGATCCTGATTGAAGCAGCTCTTTCATTTTTGGGACTTGGCGACCCGAACCGCATCACATGGGGCGGCATGATTGCCGAAGGGCGCACGGTGCTGCGTTCTGCACCATGGCTTTCCATTCTGCCGGGACTAGCATTGGCATTGACTGTTGTGGGTGTCTATCTTGCAGGTGAGGGCATTACGAACGCCACGGCGCGACGTGAGGTGCGATCTTGAAATTGCTTATGCGTCTCGAAAATCTGAGCGTTCACTATGGCCGTGAGATGGCGCTGCAAAATATCGATCTCAACATAAAGGCTGGCGAAATTATCGCTATTATCGGCGAAAGTGGATCCGGTAAAAGCACGCTCGCCTTGACCTTGGCCGATCTTCTGCCACCCAATGCGAGGGTGTCTGGCAATATCAATTGGGCGCAAGGGCAACCAAAGCCAGGGCGCGATATTGGATTTGTTTTTCAGGATCCAGTGTCAAGTTTTGATCCTTTGATGGGGGTCGGCGGGCAATTGATTGAAACAATTAGAGCACATGAAAAGCTTGATTACAAAGCGGCAAAAGACAAAGCAATCAAGCTGTTGCAACGCGTTCATGTTCCTGTACCCGAAGTCAGTTTTTCACGTTATTCGCATCAGTTCTCTGGCGGGCAAAAACAGCGCATCGCGATAGCGCTTGCCATTGCGGCAGGTCCTTATTTGCTGATCGCTGATGAGCCGACCAGCGCGCTTGATACAATCGTGCAAAAGGAAATCGTGACGCTTCTGCGTGAACTGGTGCGCGCCGATGGCATGACCTTGATTTTCATCACCCACGACATTGCACTGGCATCTAGTCTTGCTGATCGGATTGCCGTATTTCATTATGGACGGATCATTGAGAGTGGAGCAGCGCAGGCAATCATCGCCAACCCGCAGAGCGAATACACCAAGGCCCTGATCGCTGCGCTGCCGGTGATGGAGCCTGATCATGGTTGAGGCATTGTTGCAGGCAAGTGAATTGAGTGCGCGTAATGGCAATAGTCTGGTGCTGGAACGGGTGAGCATTGACATCACGGCCGGCGAAACGCTTGCTTTGGTCGGGCCTTCTGGTAGCGGAAAGTCCACGCTAGCCCGTTGTCTTTTGCGATTGCATTCGCTTGATACCGGCACCGTTCTGTTTGAGAATGAAGATTGGCTTGCACTAAAAGGCACCGCATTGCGAAAGCATCGCGCCCGCATGCAGATGGTGTTTCAGGACCCGCTATCCGCTTTCAATCCGCGTGCAAGCGTATGTGATCTTTTGCGCGAACCGTTGCGGGTTCATCGCGTGAAGCGCGATATTGCAGAACTATTGCAAAAGGTTGGACTTGATCCGAAATTGGCACAGCGCGGTGTTCATGAGATTTCTGGCGGTCAACGCCAACGTGTGGCGATTGCGCGGGCACTGGCAACGTCTCCATCGCTCATAGTTTTGGATGAAGCTGTGTCGGCGCTTGATGTGACGGTGCGTGGCGCAATTCTAAAATTGTTGCAGGAAATACAAAAGGCCGAAGGTACGGCATATTTGTTTATCACGCATGATCTGGCAGTCGCCGCCCAGATGTCTGATCGTATTGCAGTGATGGAGGGCGGGCGCATTGTTGAATGTCGCCCGACACGAGAGCTGATTGCGGCTCCGCACGCGCCTGTTACGAAAGCGCTGATCGAGGCGGTACCAAGAATTCTCACTTAAGCCTTGCCGAGTTCAATCGAACGATTGCGAGCAGCTTCAACGGCCTCTGTCACGAGATTCTTGAGGCTGTTCTCGCCCATAAGCACGTCGAGCGCTGCGGCAGTGGTGCCATTTGGGCTTGTGACCTGTTCGCGAAGCTTTGTTGGGCTGTCGGTGCTTGAAGCAGCCAACGCGCCTGCACCCATCACGGTCTGCATGGCAAGAAGTGCTGCGGTTTCGCGTGGCAGTCCAGCCGTAACACCTGCGTCAGTCAAGGCTTCGATGAAGTGGAACACATAGGCCGGACCGGAGCCTGAAACTGCAGTCACAGCATCCATCTGCGCTTCGTCGGTAATGCTTGCCACTTTGCCGGAAGTCTTGAGCAGGCTCTTTACAAAAGCCGCATCTTCTTCGCGTACATTGCCATTCTTATAGGTGACGAGCATACCCTTGCCGATTGCGGCTGGTGTGTTTGGCATACAGCGCATGATCCGTGCATCGCTGCCAAGATGCTTTTCGAAAAACGAGACCGGGATGCCCGCAGCGACACTGACGAAAGTGGCATTGGGTGCAAAGCGCTTATAGGCTGGCAGTACATCGCCCATGACCTGCGGCTTTACGGCGATAAGCACCATTCGCGGATTGAGGTCATCGGACAGGGATTCCGCACTTGAGCAGGCATTTACACCCGCAAGCGCTGCGCGAGCCTGAAGAGACTCAGATGGTTCAACGACGTGAACATTCTCTGATTGCAAAATGCCGCTGTCGAGCCAGCCTTTGAGCATAGCGAAGCCCATATTGCCGCAACCCACGAGAATGACTGTATCTTGCATAAGAGTGTTCCGCCTATCTGAAAATCATGTGGTGTCGGGTATAGCCTTCACCTGCCACCATCCGCAAGGCTAAGTCACAAAAACTCTATCGTTGAAATGAACCGTCATTTTATAATTTGGTGTGATTTATTGATTACTCATTTTTATGAGCGAATGTGCTCTTCTTAAACAGGAACCGCTCTGCCATTGAGGGGGAAACAATGGATCCGGCATTAACAACAGGTGTACCACCTGCAGACGCTTTCGTGCATGTCCGCATTATTATTGGCATTATTTTGGGCTTGAGTGTGTCGCGCCTTCTGACAGGTGTTGCCCGCTTTATCCAGCATCCGGGCAAACAGAACATATATCCTGTTCATATTGCATGGGTCGCGTTTCTCCTTCTCTCAGTCATCCATTTCTGGTGGTTTGAATTCAGTTTGCGAAATATCCACCTCTGGACTTTCGAAATTTACTTCTTTGTCATCTTTTATGCGGGGCTTTACTTCCTGCTATGCACATTGCTGTTTCCAGACAATATGGGGGAGTATACTGGTTATCGCGATTACTTTATTTCGCGTCGAAAGTGGTTTTTCGGCCTTCTGGCTCTGCTTTACGTCGCTGATATTGTGGATACGCTTCTCAAGGGGATAGACCATTTCAATCTCTATGGCTTTGAATATCCCGTTCGTATCGGCGCATTGATTGCTGCAAGCATTGTGGCCATGTTCACCGATAATCGGCGTTATCATGCGACCTTCATAACCATAGCGCTTATCTATGAAATAGCTTTCACGCTCCGGCATTTTGCAACTTTATCCTGAAAGTTGATCTTTCAGAGATTGTCTTATCCATTGATGACGCTTATTGGCATATCTTCTTTACAGAGGCGATGTATCCCAAGGCATCGCTGGCTTAAAACGGAGCATTCGATATGGCCCAATTGATCGATGGCAAGAAGCTCGCCGGGGATGTGGTTTCCACGGTGAAGCGTGAAACCGAAAAGCTCGTGGCAGCCACTGGCGTGGTTCCGGGTATTGCGGTGGTGATCGTCGGCGAAGACCCGGCAAGTCAGGTCTATGTGGCCTCGAAAAGCAAAAAAGCCAAGGAATGCGGTTTTGTTTCGGTTCAGCATGATTTGCCCGAAGATGCTTCGGAAGCAGAGCTTCTTGATCTCATCGACAGCCTCAACAGTGATCCTGCCATTCACGGAATTCTGGTGCAGCTCCCGCTGCCCAAGCATATCGATGCAGGCCGTGTGATCCAGACAATCACACCCGAAAAGGACGTCGATGGCTTTCATTTCATCAATGTTGGAAAGCTCGGTACGGGTGAGGTCGATACGGCGTTTGTGCCTTGTACACCTGCTGGTGCGATGATCATGATCGAGCGCGTTCATGGACGAAATCTGTCGGGATTGAACGCTGTCGTCATTGGTCGTTCCAACATCGTCGGTAAGCCGATGTTCAACTTGCTGTTGGCAGCGAATGCGACGGTCACCGTTGCGCATAGCCGCACCAAGGATTTGCCAGCGATTGCGCGCACTGCCGATATTCTGGTTGCTGCTGTTGGACGTCCGCAGATGGTCAAGAGTGATTGGGTGAAGCCCGGTGCGACGGTAATTGATGTTGGCATCAATCGCATTCCGGCACCTGAAAAGGGCGAAGGCAAGACGCGTCTGGTCGGTGATGTCGACTTTTCAGATGCGGAAAAAGTGGCCGGTGCCATTACTCCGGTTCCGGGTGGTGTTGGTCCGATGACCATCGCTATGCTGATGGCCAATACGCTGACGGCCGCCTGCCGCAGTGCAGGCTTTGAAAAGCCAATATTTTAAACATAAAGAAAAGGCCGCATGATCCATGCGGCCTCTTTTGCTTTGATCATGTCTCCCAAAATCGGGTCCCCGTTTTGGAAGACATACTTTTTAGATTCTAAAAAACTGAAGCGCCTTCATCTGCACGACCAGCGATCTGACGGAAAGCGCTGAAGAGCTCGCGCCCCATTCCATGCTCATTGCCTGAAAGATCGGGACGATGTGCGATGCGCTCATCAAGAAGCGCATCATTGATCAGAACTTCGAGCGTGCCGTTAACTGCATCAAGCCGAACAATATCGCCATTGTGGATTTTTCCGATGGCACCACCATCCAGTGCTTCCGGCGTTACGTGAATGGCTGACGGTACCTTGCCTGACGCACCCGAAAGTCGGCCATCGGTGACAAGGGCCACGCGCTGACCGCGATCCTGCAAAATGCCGAGCACGGTCATCAGCTTGTGGAGTTCCGGCATGCCATTGGCTTTTGGACCCTGATAGCGGACGACGGCAATGAAATCGCCGGTCAAGTCGCCAGCCTTGAATGCCGCCTGCAATTCGACCTGGTCGTTGAAGACTTTCGCCGGCGCTTCAATGACATGGCGCTCAGACTTTACGGCCGAAACTTTGATAATTGCATTGCCAATATTGCCGGTGAGAACCTTTAGGCCACCTGTCGACTGGAACGGTGAATTGACCTTGGCCAGCACCTTGTCGTCGCCGCTCTTTTCGGGAACGGGTTCGCGAACAACCGTGCCATTGGGCCCAAGCTTCGGTTCAATCGCATAAGGTCGCAGACCTTCACCCCAGACGGTGCGGACATCTTCATGCAGAATGCCGCCATCGAGTAATTCGCGGATCAAAAAGCCCATGCCACCTGCTGCGTGAAAATGGTTCACATCGGCCAGACCATTTGGATAAACTCGCGCCAAAAGTGGAACAATATCAGATATTTCAGAAATATCTTTCCATGTCAGCTTTATGCCCGCGGCGGCTGCCATGGCGATCAGATGAATGGTGTGGTTGGTTGAACCGCCGGTTGCGTTCAGCCCTATAATGCCATTGACGAAAGACCGCTCGTTAAGCATTTCGCCGACCGCCGTATATTCGTTGCCGCAAGCCGTAATTGCCAGTGCGCGCTTGGCGGCTTCACGGGTGAGGGCATCGCGCAAAGGCGTGCCGGGATTGACAAAGGACGAGCCGGGCAGATGCAGCCCCATAATTTCCATCAGCATTTGGTTGGAATTGGCCGTGCCATAGAAGGTGCAGGTGCCGGGGCCGTGATAGGACTTTGACTCCGACTCAAGCAGTTCTGCACGCCCGACTTTGCCTTCGGCATAAAGCTGACGGGTCTTGGCTTTCTGATCATTAGGCAGGCCGCTTGTCATTGGGCCAGCCGGGATGAAAACGGCTGGCAAATGGCCAAATGTCAGAGCACCGATGATAAGCCCCGGCACGATCTTGTCGCAGACACCAAGATAGACGGCAGCATCAAACATATCATGCGATAGGCCGACAGCCGCAGCCATGGCAATGACTTCGCGTGAGAACAACGAGAGCTCCATGCCAGCGAAGCCTTGCGTGACCCCATCGCACATTGCAGGCACGCCGCCTGCAACCTGTGCTACGCCGCCTGCTTCGCGCGCAGCTTGTCGGATCAGTTCGGGATAGGTTTCAAACGGCTGGTGTGCCGAAAGCATGTCATTATAAGCGGTGATAATGCCGAGATTTGGCACGACATCGGCGGTGAGAGCCGCCTTGTCATTTGAGCCACAGGCTGCGAACCCGTGGGCGAGATTAGCGCAACCAAGGACTGAGCGGTGAGGCTTGCGGGAAGCAGCCTCTCGCACACGTCCGAGATAGGCTTCGCGGGTGGGTTTCGAGCGTTCAACGATACGCTCCGTGATGGCCTTGATGCGGGTATGCGCAGTTTGCGTCGTCATGGGTATCACCTGTGAAATAATTTCAGGCTTGCCTGTGGCTCAGTTTAACGCCGACAGTCCCAAACGCAAACTGCGTCCTAATTGAGACTGTTAGCTCGTCCAGTAGAGTTGTATGGGCTTACGCGCGTGACGGAACACGGCGCGAACCGGCATTTCATTCTCGTCGTCGCTGGAGAGTGCCTTCTCAAGAGTTGCCTGCTTAGCAGCGCCTTCAATATGCAGAACCAGCATGTCGGCTTCCACCAATAGTGGCAAAGTCAGCGTCAGACGCTTTTCGCCTGCACCTTCTGCATGGATTGGCAGAACAACGGCCTTGGTCTTGGCATCGATTGCCTGATCAAGCCTATCAGCATTGGGGAAAAACGATGCCGTATGGCCATCATTGCCCATGCCAAGCACCACAACATCGAAAGGACGATGCAGCGCATCAATGCGGTTGGCGGCGGCAAGCGCTGCGGTTTCTGCCGTCGCAGCCGGATTATAAAGGCCGACGAATTTTGCTACACCTGCATGATCGCGCAACAGATGATCGCGAACAAGCTTCTCATTTGAGCGTTCATTGGTCGGGGCCACAAAACGTTCGTCGACGAGCGTAATTGTAACGAGCGTCCAGTCGATCATCTTGCGAGATAGAATGTCGAACAGCTTGAGCGGCGTTGTGCCGCCGGAAACAGCGATGGTCGCATGCCCCCGCTCAGCGATTGCGGCAGCCAGCTTGTTTGCAATCGCTTCAGAAAGCGACTGTGCCAGTTCCGTTCCGCTGTTAAAATCGTGCCGTTCGATGCTCATGCCATACCTTTCAAGTCAGGACAGTCCAGAGCGAACACCCCAAATCAGATGTAATGCTCGCTCTTTTTTTGGCACAAAGACTTATCCGGAAATGTCTGTCAACGTCTCCGGTGTTTGTATTCTTAGCTTTCGTGCCAGGTCCGGCCATCACGCTCAATCAGAGCGATGGAAGAAGATGGCCCCCACGTGCCGGACGTGTAGCCCTGAACCTGCTGGTTGTTCACTTCCCAACCATTGAGGATTGGATCAACCCAGCGCCATGCCGCTTCCACTTCATCACGACGCATGAACAATGTCTGATTGCCACGAACAACGTCCATGATTAGGCGCTCATAAGCATCGGGATTCCGTTCACTGAACGATTCTGCAAAGCTCATGTCCAGCGGAACGTGACGCAGGCGCATACCGCCCGGCCCCGGATCTTTGATCATCAGCCACTGCTTCACACCTTCATCAGGCTGCAAGCGAATAACGAGCTGGTTTGCCACGACCTTACCGGCATTCTCACCGAAGATAGAATGCGGTATCGGCTTGAAAGTGACGACGATTTCCGACACGCGGGTGGCAAGACGCTTGCCTGTGCGCAGGTAGAACGGAACGCCAGCCCAGCGCCAATTGTCAATTTCGGCTTTCAGCGCCACGAAGGTTTCAGTGTTGCTGGTGTCGCTGCCAAGATCGTCAAGATAGCCCTTTACCGGACCGCCTGCGGATGCGCCGGCTCGATATTGTCCACGCACTGTGACGTCTTCGACGTTGGCAGTGGTGATTGGCTTCAACGAACGCAACACCTTAACCTTTTCGTCATGCACGGCATCAGCTTCTAGCGACGATGGTGGTTCCATGGCGACGAGGCAGAGAAGCTGGAGAATATGGTTCTGCACCATATCGCGGAGCGCACCAGCAGTGTTGTAATAGCCTGCACGGCCTTCAAGACCGACTTCTTCAGCAACAGTGATCTGTACATGGTCGATATGTGCGGAATTCCACAGTGGCTCATAAAGTGCATTGGCAAAGCGTAGCGCCATCAGGTTCTGAACAGTTTCCTTGCCGAGATAATGGTCGATACGGAAAATCTGATCTTCGCGGAAAACGCTGCCAATCGTGTCGTTGAGTGCATTGGCGGATTCAAGATCACGGCCAATTGGCTTTTCAACAATGATGCGCGTGTCGCGGGTGATGAGGCCATGCGACTTGAGACGGTTGGCGATGTCACCAAACAGTGTTGGGCTGACTGCGAGATAAAAAGCCCTGATCTTCTCAGGCTTTTTGCCAATGGCATCTTTCAGAGCAGCCCAGCCGTCTTCTGATTTTGCATCGACCGCGACATAGGTCAGGCGGGCAATGAACGTCTCGACTTCGTTGGTGTCAATTTCCGCAGGCTTTACGTGTTCGTTTATCGCATCGCGGGCAAACTTGCGATATTCCTCATCGGTCATGGCACTGCGCGAGGCACCGATGATGCGCGTAGGCTCACTGAGCTGACCCGCACGCTGACGCTGGTACAGCGCAGGAATCAGTTTGCGTTCGGCAAGATCGCCGGAACCACCAAAAACGATGCAATCGAAGGGCTCTACCGGTATTATCTGGCTGGTCATATACTGTTCTCTTCCACTTCTGACGCAAATCAGATTCTTAGAGCGCGTTTCGATCTGATAGAATCAGATCTGCGCTCTAACTATTTGTTTCTACGCGCATCTTATCCGAAAACCTTTTCACACTTTTCAGGATGCGCTCTTAATAGCAGAATGCGATTTTCGTGTACCCTTTGTCTATAATCTAATCGATTTAAATTCAACTCTCCAATGGTATATTCTCGTGAATGTTACCAATTACGGCTGTCATTGCATCCCGATTAACCGCATATGCATATATGAAGTGTTCAAAATAGCACGATACTACCTATATGCGTCGGGTTGAGTTTGAAGTGATTTGATGGCGGATTTATCTCAAATCCGCAAAAGGAGAATGACATGAAGAGGCTGCAGGATAAGGTTGCGATTATCACGGGTGCGGGATCGGGCTTCGGTTCTGCCATAGCGCGCCGCTTTGCAGCCGAAGGCGCAAAGGTCGTGCTGGCTGATGTGAATGTGAAGCGCCTTGAAGATGAGCTTGCCGATATTGGCGAACATGCATTGTCAGTGCAGGCAGATGTTTCGCGCAAGGATGACATGGAGCGGTTGGCGCGAGCAGCATTCGACAAGTTTGGCCGCATCGACGTCATGGTCAATAATGCCGGTTTCACGCATCGTAACATGCCGTTGAACGAAGTCGATGAGCATAATTTCGATCTCATCAATGCCGTCAACATGAAGGCGATTTACTATTCTACGCTGCTTGTTGTGCCGATAATGGAGCATCAAGGGAGTGGTGTGATTATCAATACCGCTTCGGCGACTGCAAATCGCCCGCGCAAGGGCTTGAGCTGGTACACGGCTTCCAAGGGCTGGGTGGTAAGCGCCACCAAAGCCATGGCGCTGGAACTTGCCGATAAAAATATCCGCGTCAATTGCATTTGCCCGGCTGAAAGCGACAGCGAAGCTTTGGGGCTGTTTCTGGAAGAAGATACACCGCAGGCGCGCGACAGTCTGAAAGCCACAATACCACTTGGCCGTTTTTCCAAGCCGGACGATGTTGCGGAAGCCGCACTGTTTCTGGCTTCCGATGCATCTTCAATGGTTACCGGCACGGCGCTCAATGTCGATGGCGGTTACTCAATCTGACGTGTTTCAGATGGCGCGTTTTAGAGTGATCCAGTTATAAAACGCGCCACCGGCCATGAATAAGCAAGTGCCGATGAACACGGCGGGCATGCCAAAATGTCCGCCGACAAAACCGCCGGTGACGGGGCCTGCGACCTGACCGACATACTGCGCCGAAACTGAGAGCCCTAACACGCTGCCCGCAACGCGGTCCGGTACATTATGCCGGATGACGCTACTGATACAGGGCAACAAGCCACCCAGAGCCAGTCCCATCAGAAAGCGTAGACCGATCAACTGCCATGCTTGAGTAACAAAAGCTTGCGGGATCAGCAAAAGCGCTGCAATCGCCAATGCGCCGATGATAACACGTGTGTGGCCGATGCGATCTGCAAGTCGACCGAGTCGTGATGCTGACAGGATGCTTCCAAGAGCGGCCGCTGCCATCACCACGCCAGAAATGAGCGTTACTTTGGCTTGGTCGTCTATCAGTTGCATGACGTAGACAGTAATGATCGGTTCAATCGACATATTGGCAAACATTAGCAATATGCCGGTCGCCAGCATGGCTATGACCGGCTTCCGATCCGGGATCGCTGCCCAGATAGATTCCTTACTTTGCTCCTTGCTTCGCTTTGGAGGCTTGCGATCTTCGCGGATCAGAAATGTTGTTGCAAGAAAAGTGAGGAAAATTACGCTGCCAGCGAGCCAGAAGGTCGCTCGGATACCGATCAGCGGTGGAAGCGCGCCACCCAGCAGTGGACCGGCAAGATTTCCGCCCATAATGCCCGCGGAAAGTGCTCCCAGCGCCCATCCGGTTTTATTCTTTGGAGTTTGCGTGGCAACAAGGATCATCGAACCGGACGAGTATCCGCCTGCAACACCGACGAACAAGCGCAGAGCGACCAGCTGCCAGATGTCCGTAACCATCCCCATCAATGACATGGCGATAGCCATGCCAAGGCTTGCGCGGATTAGCATCAGCTTGCGGCCATAAAGATCTCCGAGCTTGCCCCAGAACGGAGCCACGATAGCGGCAGCGAGAAAGGTCGCGCCATAGGCGATGCCTGACCATTGAACGATTGCGGCTTCATCGGCCACACCGAGTTGCGCCACATAAAGCGGGAGGAACGGCAGAAGCAGCGACATGGCAACAAGCGTGGTGAACGAACCGATCAGGCAGATGAGAAGGTTCTGCTTCCAGTAGCGTTCGTGGGTTTCGTCTGCGGCGGTCGCATTCTGCGCATCCTCATTGACTGTGGCCTTGCCGCCGCTTGTGGCGTGCTGGGTACTCATGCTGTGTTCCGTATAGTTCGTGTATGATTGTAATGTATTCCATTTTGGGATACCAAAACTGAATACACAGATGCGCCTGTCCTGACGGCTTGTCAATTGGCAGCACTAGAATATTGAGGGTACAATGTCACAGATGCGTCAAGTCGAAGAGCAGCTTCGCGATATGATCCTTGGGCTTGAGTTGGGGCCGGGCGAGCGATTGACCGAACGTGCGATTGAAGCGCAATTCAATGCGTCGCGCACGCCGATTCGTGCGGCACTTTTACGTCTTGAGGCCGAAGGGTTGGTCGGACGCGAAGGGCGTGGCTGGACCGTTTCACCGATCAATTTGGCGGAGATTGAACAGATCGGCGTTTATCGCGAGGCGCTGGAGATTGCCGCTCTTAATGTCACGTGCGCGCTGGAAGATCGCAGTGGCGTTGAAACAATCGCTGAAATGCTCAACAGTTGTGATGCGACGAGTACACGCGAGGAGTGGCATCGTGTGGGGATGGATTTTCACATCGAGCTTGCCCGACTTTCGGGCAATGAGTTTCTAAGCCGTGGCGTACGTGATGCTATGCAGCGGCTTTCGCGGGCGCGCTGGCTTGAAGTGCGAGACGACGACGTGCTTGCTCGTGCATGGCAACAGCATCACGCAATCCTTGATGCGGTAAGAGAGGGCGATGCGTCAAAAGCGATAGATTTGATGACATCGCATCTGGGAGGAAGCCGGTCACGCCTGATCGATAATCTGCGCGAGGACCGGCGGGGTTTGAAAGCACGTGGCTTTGCTGTAGTTAGTGGTTAACTTCACCATTCAGGCAGCTTATGTCTGTCACGGTCAAAGCGGGATGGTCGTCCCTCTTTAATGCCAACATCGCGCAGCAAATATTCCGGCGAATGTTCGCTGATGATGTAAGGGCTTGGCTTGCGCTGAAACAAGCGTGCAATCCACGCACGCAAACTAAAAGGCGCTATTTTTTCAGGGCAAGCGGAAGCAATCGCTGATGAGTTGATCTCAACATCACGCATGGTCGGTCTCGATTTTTCTACGTTTAAAGCCGAGCGGGAAGTTCGGCTGTCGATTAAATTCTGCCTATGCTTATGACGGAATATCGCGTTGTTTTCCAATTGAACGTCGATTATGATACATAAGGAGAACTTATGCATCATGTCGCAAACCTTGCCGCCGCTATCAGCCATTCGCGTTTTTGAATCCGCTTCCCGTCATGCGAGCTTTACGCGTGCAGCGGAAGAGCTTGGAATGACGCAAGCTGCGGTCAGCTATCAGATCAAATTGTTGGAAGAGCGCGTTGGCGCGCCGCTTTTTCTGCGCAAACCACGACAGGTGGAGTTGACCGAACTGGGTAAGCGCTTGGCACCTGCGATCAACGAAGCGTTTGAAACAATGCGCACGGCATTTGCATCGGCGCGTGAAGATACGCAGGGCGTGTTGACGATCAGCGCTGTGGTGACGTTTGCAGCCAACTGGCTGGTGCAGCGGCTGGGATCATTCCAGATGCAGCATCCGTCACTGGCTGTCAGGCTTGATACGTCCAACGATATGATCGATTTTTCGACCTCGAATATCGACATGGCCATTCGCAGTGGCAAAGGCGACTGGCCTGAACTCGACGCGCATGAGCTCATCAAAGCGCAGTTCTCACCAATGCTTAGTCCTAAGCTTATAGAGTCGGTTGGGGGTATTAAAAAACCTGCAGATTTGTTGCGTCTTCGCGCCGTTGATCCCACCGACCCATGGTGGAAAATCTGGTATGAAGCAGCTGGAATTGAAGATCCAAAAATACAAGGCAATGCGTTTAGCCGTTATGGTGCGCAGCATCTTGAAGGGCGTGCAGCGGCGGCAGGACAGGGAGTGGGTATCCTGACGCCTGCTTTTCACGAAGCGGAACTTGCATCGGGCCAATTGATCCAGCCTTTTGATCTTCTTTGCGATGATGGACAGGCTTATTGGCTGGTTTATCCAAAAGCACGAAAGAATATGCCCAAAATCCGCGCTTTTCGCGAATGGATTTTGGGCGAATTATCGAAGAAGAATTAGCCCATGAGATAACGGAAGAAGCCCGCCGAGCAGATGCCGATGATGACGGTTGGCAGCATCGAAAAACGCGTTGCAGCAAGAATGGTGATCGCAAGCGCTGCGAGATCAGCCGGTTTGTCGGATACGAAATCAGGCGCAATAACCGAAATTAGTACACAGCCGGGCGCTGCTTCCATAACGGCTGTTGCGCGCTTGCTGAGCGTGCGATTGCGCAGAAGAATATAACCGCCGATGCGCGTGAGATAGGTGACGCCTGCCATCAGAACGATGGCAGCAACTGCTAATGGATCAATCATTGTCGTCACCTGCAAGAACATAAGCTGCAACCAAGCCGGAAATCGCACCTGCTGCGACATACCACGCGCCGGGAATGGTGAGGTAAGTCACGGCCGCGACAACAAGGCTGACGAGCCATGGGCGTGCAGCGGCCACGCCTTTCCACATGCCTGCAAGCAGCACGAGGAAGACAGCCGGGAAGGCCATGTCAAATCCATAGGGACGCAAATCGCCCATCATTGGACCAAACGCTGCGCCAAGGGTGGTGAAGAACACCCATGCGATGTAAAACGGGATCGCGACACCGGCGTAGAATTTCAGGCTGAGAGCAGGATTGATGCCTTTGGCTTTGCGGCGTCTGGCGTCCGCAATGCCGATAGCCCAGCTTTCATCACACATGAGAAACAGTGTCGCAAAAGCCTTGCGCTTCGGCAGATGGCGGATGAAGGGAGCAAGTGCTGCGCCCATCAGCAGATGGCGACTGTTAACCAGGAATGTTATCGCGGCAATTAGCAGAATATGCGGCGGAGACGTCCAGAGCTGGATGGCTGCAAATTCAGAGCCGCCCGCAAAGTTGAGGCCCGTCATCAATGGGACTTCAACAATGCTCAGCCCTTTTTGCGTTGCAAGCGCACCCAGAACCACCGCATAGGGGATAATGCCGAGCAGAACTGGAAAGCCCGCAACGGCACCCCGGCGAAATTCCGAATTGCGTGCAGTTTTGCTTTTCTGCGGTGCGTAGTCTTGCGAGATATCCATAATATGTCCGTTGGCGGGCCTTAAGGCTGCCCCTCATGCATTGCGTGATCTGCTTGATCGATGGGCAATGTAGCCAATGTTCCGCGCAATCGGGTTGCAAAGATCGCTCTCATGCATCAATATTTGGCACAGAATGCCAATCATATTTGCAGAAATGGAATTGAGAGCCAATGAAGCTGGATGACATTGATAGACGGATTCTTCGCGTGCTTCAGCGCAATGGTAGAATTGCGAACAATGATCTGGCGCGCGAGGTAGGGCTGTCGCCGTCGCCGTGTTTGCGCCGCGTTCGGCTTCTGGAAGAGGCGGGTGTGATTGACCGCTATGTTGCGGTGCTTAATCCGGCCAAAATCGGTAAAGGGCTAACCTTCTTTGTGCGTATTCGTCTCGACCAGCAGGACGAAGAAACGCTTCAGACCTTCGCCAAGGCGATTTTGAAACTGCCACAGGTGGTTGAATGCTATTTTATGCTGGGGGATTTTGATGCGATGATCCGCGTTGTGGCGGCTGATATTGAAGATTATCGCCGGTTCCAGTCCGAGCATCTAAGCCGCATCAAAGGCGTACAAAGCCTCAAGACAGACGTTCCGAGCCAGACTGTGAAACAGGTGTCGGAGATTCCTGTCTAGACTAAGAAAACGGCCCGGAATGACCGGGCCGCTTTCAGTTCATCATGCTGCGAGCGTCGCGCTGTCGATCACGAAGCGGTACTTCACATCGCTTTTCTGCATACGTTCATATGCATTTTCGATGTCCTGAATAGCAATCATTTCGATTTCAGAAACGATACCTTTTTCAGCGCAGAAATCGAGCATTTCCTGCGTTTCAGCAATGCCACCGATAAGCGAACCGGCAATCGAGCGACGCTTGAAGATCAGCGTAGCAACGCTTGGTGATGGATGCGCATGTTCAGGAACACCGACCAGTGTCAACGTACCATCACGCTTGAGAAGCTGTGTGAACGCATCGAGATTGTGGCTGGCTGCAACGGTGTTGAGGATAAAGTCGAAGCTGTTGGCATGTGCCTTCATTTCTTCTTCGTTGCGCGATACGATCACTTCATCCGCACCAAGTGCCTTTGCGTCTACACGCTTGCTTTCGGATGTGGTGAAAGCGACTGTATGAGCGCCAAGGGCATGAGCAAGCTTGATGCCCATATGTCCAAGGCCACCGATACCGACGATACCCACCTTCATGCCCGGACCAACGCGCCAGTGACGCAGTGGCGACCATGTGGTGATGCCTGCGCAGAGCAGGGGGGCAACAGCTGCAAGCTGTTCCTTCGGGTGGTTGATCGTGAGAACAAACTTGTCCTTCACGACGATCTGCTGCGAATAGCCGCCGAGCGTGTGGCCCGGTGCGTCTGGTGTTGGCGAATTATAGGTGCCCGTGAAGCCGTGTTCGCAATATTGTTCCAGCCCGTCATCGCAGGCATAACAATGCTGGCAGCTGTCGACCATGCAGCCAACACCGACCGTATCGCCAACCTTAAATTTGCTAACGTTCGCGCCAACCGCCGTTACGTGACCAACAATTTCGTGGCCAGGAACGCAAGGATAGACTGTTCCACCCCATTCCGAGCGCACCTGATGCAGATCGGAATGGCAAACGCCGCAATAAGCGATTGCGATTTGCACATCGTCTGCAGCTGGTTCACGACGGGTGATGGCGATTGGTTCAAGTGGCTTATCACCGGCATAAGCACCATAGGCTTTAACGACCATGAGGTTGCTCCTTATTGTGGTTGGAAATGGGCGCATCTGTATCTGTGTCACCCAATCTGTAATCTTTTTACTGCCGTTTGCTATTTGGAAGCGAACTTCGCGGTCTCATAGAAAATTGTCGAGTCGGCTGGCATGTTAAAATGGGGCTTATCAGGAAAAATGGAAGAGTAAGGCACTTGAATATTTATCACGAATTCGTGGGACATATTCTTCCCTTTTAGGGATGAGGGTGTGGAAACCCATGCCGCTCGGAAAGTGCTGCAAGGATAGCGTCCTTCTCGGAGATAAAAGCGCGGCCTTGAAATTCGCCCGTTTGATGAATTGAACGATTACCATTCGCCAGGATTAGCAGAGGTAAAGACTGATTTTCTTCACCCACAAGCACGATCACATCCAGTCTAGGACGCGGCCATTCAATGCGGTTGATCTCGATTTTTTGTCCAAGTTCGGGAAATGAAGCGAGCACCCCTTCAATCAGCGCGCAGTGCCAGCAATAGAATTTTTTGCCCGGATAGACGGGGTCTTCAAAGCCCGGCTTGAGGAGGAAAAGAGTATCTTTGCTCATCGGAAAATCTCTGCGCTGAATTGTGGGTCAAACTATAAGATGATTCTTGCGTTTGCTACGAGTTTCCAAGACGTCTCGCTTAACCTCGGTTAACGCGGACGTGTTCTTTTAGGCACTGAAAATGTCCTCAAATCTACGCCGTCTGTAGTATGTCCTACGTCTATTCGCGGAGGCTATAGATCGGATTGCCGTAATATTTTCAAGGGGATGATAGAGTAATATCAGATCAGTACTTTTGGGGCGAAGCAAGCGAAGCACCGCATATCCGCGCAACACGGAATGGCGCTTCATGGTCTGGAATTTGTGCATCGTGCTTTGCAAAAAAAATCCATGCTGATTTTTGGCCCGATGCCGTAGCGCTGAAGAGCGGAGGGACACATGTCAGCAGATAAAGGTCGGCATTCGCCGAGTAGCCGAGCGAGGCGGCATTTTCTGGGGGCTGCCACAGGCGTGATCGCCAAAGCTGCCGTTTTAGGCGCGTTGGCGGCGTCTATATCGTCACTGCCGGCGCGTGCGCTCGGCACGAAATGGTGGGAAAATGGCGGCGGTTCAGGCTCCAACTGCCTATTGAAAGGCACACTCATAGAGACCGTAAAAGGGCCTGTTGCGGTCGAAAATCTTGGGGTCGGAGATCGTGTTAAGACAGTCGATGGTTCTTTTATGCCCGTTAAATGGGTCGGCTGGCAAAGCCACCGAAAAACTGGTGCGGAGTGGAATGAAAATATTATGCCGATCCGCATCGCGCGTCATGCGATTGATGGCAAGACGCCTTACCGCGATCTTTGTGTTTCGCCGAACCACGCTCTTTTCATTGATGGCGTATTAATCAGAGCAAAAGACCTGGTCAATGGCCGGTCAATCACGCGCACGCTCGCACAACACTCAATCGACTATTACAATATCGTACTTGATAGCCATGCTGTTGTTATGGCCGAAGGTGCTGCGGTTGAGACTTATCTGATGCGTGGCGAGAGCTACAAGAGCTTTACGAATTTTGCGGAGTATCAGGCGCTTTATGGAAGCGAGAGACGCGCCGTCATGCAGCCTTTTGCACCTATTCTTGGCTATGAAGGTGCGCGGGAACACATGCATGCATTGCTGTGCTTGAGCGGAATTGTGCCAATGCGCGATGTAGTGGAAGAGACCTATCAACGTCTCTCTGCAAGAGCCGGGGAGGGTGTGGTTTAAATCCGATCCATCAGCGCGTACCAGGAAAGTGCAACAAACAACAATGGTGCGCGCAATGTGCGGCCACCGGGGAAGACGGGAATGCGCAACTCTTCAAAGAGCTTGAGCTTCTCGCGCTTACCGCTGATCGCTTCTGCATAAAGTCGGCCCATATAATTGGCGAGCATAACGCCATGGCCCGAATAGCCGCCAGCCGAAATAACACCGGGCATCACTTCGCGCACGAAAGGCTGGCGCGGCATGGTAATGCCGACTGATCCGCCCCATGCTTGAGTAATTTCGACCTTGTCCAATGCCGGATAAATTTCTGCGATCTGCCGGCGAATATGTTCGCTGATGTCGCGTGGATTATCGGCGGTGTAGGCTTCACGACCGCCAAAAAGCAGACGTCCATCTTTCGATTTGCGAAAATAGCGCACTACGAAGCGTGAGTCATCGACGGACTCTCCGCCGGGAATAATCGGGCTATCGTCACCCAACGGCGCTGTTGCTCCGATGAACGAACGGATGGGCATGACATGACTGGCACTGGTTGATTCCAGATCGCCACCATGCGCATTGACTGCGATGAATGCATTATTGGCCACGATCGTGCCGCGTGGCGTTTCCACGCTAACGCGACCGCTGGCTGCGCTGATCTTCGTGGCTTTGGTGTTTTCATAAATATGCGCTCCAGCCGCCTGTGCTGCTTTCGCCAGCCCAATTAACAGTTTGAGCGCATGAATATGACCGGTTCCCGCATCATAGGCACCGCCGTGATAGCGGTTTGAACCCAAAAGCGCCGCCATTTCTTCGCGTTCAACATAGCGGATATGCGGATAGTTGAAGCGCGTCGCCATGACTTCCGCATGGTCCTGATAGTGTTTTAAATAGCGCGGCTTGTGCGCGGCGGAAATCTGGCCGGGCATATATTCCATGTCGATATTATGCTCGGCTGCAAAACCAAGCAGATAGGCTTTGGCTTCTTCCGCAACATCAAACAGGGCTTTCGCACGCTCAAAGCCATATTGTTTTTCGAGGTCTTCGGCCCAAGTGCGCTGGCCTGTTCCAAATTGCCCACCATTGCGCCCCGATGCCCCATCGCCAAAGCGAGCCGCCTCAATCAAAACGACGTCAGCCCCCTGCTTTGCCAGATGATAGGCTGCCGACAGTCCCGTATAGCCGCCGCCAATAACTACAACATCCGCCTGACGGACACCGTCAAGCTCGGAGTATTGCGGCCGCTCTGGTACGCTCGCTTCGTACCACGAAAATCCGGGCGAGATCGGGCTTTGGTATGGCATATAGAACCGGTCAGACGTTGAGCAGAAGGAACTCGCGTTCCCACGGGCTGATGACTTCCATGAAGGTTTCAAATTCGGCACGCTTGATCGCCGCATAGGTGGTGACGAAAGAGCTGCCGAAAAGATTGCGCAATTCCTGATCATTTTCAAAAAGTTGCACAGCCTCGACCAATCCGCGCGGCAGCTCGATTTCTTTGGTGTTGACGCTGGTCGACGCAGGCTGTTCCGGTTCGATCTTATTCACAAGGCCAATTAGTCCACAAGCAAGTGATGCTGCAAGCGCCAGATATGGATTGGCATCCGACGAAGGGATACGGTTTTCGACGCGCCGCCCAGCCGGATCAGAACGCGGAACACGAAAGGCCGTGGTGCGGTTGTCATAGCCCCATTTGACGTTAACCGGTGCCGAAGCATCAGGTGTCAGGCGGCGATAAGAATTCACATAAGGCGCAAACATCACCAATGCATTGGGAACATGGCGCTGCATGCCGCCGATAAAGTGGCGGAAGGCTTCGCTTTCCGCGCCGTCTTCGTTGGAGAAAATATTCTTGCCAGTTTTCTTATCGATGATTGACTGATGGATATGCATCGCAGAACCCGGCTGGCCCTGAATGGGCTTGGCCATGAAGGTCGCATACATATCGTGCTTGAGTGCTGCTTCGCGGATCGTACGCTTGAACATGAAGACCTGATCGGCCAGCTCAACCGGATCGCCATGACGCAGGTTGATTTCAAGCTGACCAGCGCCTTCTTCGTGAATCAGCGTATCGATCTCAAGTCCCTGACCTTCAGAGAAGTGATAAATATCGTCGATCAGTTCGTCGAATTCGTTCACTCCGGCAATAGAATAGCCCTGTCCGCCGCCAATAGCGCGGCCCGAACGTCCAACCGGCGGTGTCAACGGGTAATCCGGGTCCGGGTTTTTCCGCACGAGATAGAATTCTATCTCGGGAGCCACGACTGGTTTGAGGCCACGTTTGCTATAGGCCGCAACAACTGACCGCAGCACATTACGCGGCGTAAACTCGACCGCACGTCCATCCTGATAGACCAAATCGCAAATTACCTGTGCTGTGGCGTCAGATTCCCACGGCACGGTGCAAAGCGTTGAAAGATCGGGCAGGAGTTTCAGATCGCCATCATCTTCCGGATATTGGAAGCCATGGCCATCCTCAGGGTAATCGCCGGTGATCGTCGTCATGAACACTGCCGACGGCAAAGCCAGCGATGTGTTTGACGTAAACTTCTTTGACGGCATCATTTTGCCGCGCGCCACACCTGCTTGATCGGGGGTGATGCATTCGATGTCTTCAATATCACGCCAGGCAAGCCATTCAGTAGCCTGTTTCCAATTCTTCACGCCGCGAAGCGACTTTACATGGGGTGGCGTACGGCGACGCGGCGCTCGCGTTGCCTTTTTTTCAGTCGTATCAGCAGACATCCAACACCAAAAAATGATTTCGTATGTTGGCATGATAGCCAAGCCAAGCCGCGTTGACAAATGAAGCTTTTCGGAAAAGCGCAAGTAAATTCAGGGGATGAGAGCGTTTCCGCTATCGTTTTGCCATGATTGGCAAAACATTTTGCGAGCAACAATCACGAGGAGTTTTTCGATGGCGAAACTGAATGCCGGTGTTACGGGTCTGATTGCTGCTTCGCTTGGTGTTCTGCCGCTGATGAGCGTGCAGGCGCAGGCTTTTGACAAAACACTTGCCTGCATGCTGGTGGTGAAGGTTGACAGCGGCAAAGTGTTGACGAAAGAAGGCGAGGGTTGTGCTGTTCGTGTCAGCCCGGCATCGACTTTCAAACTGCCATTGGCGGTAATGGGTTTTGAAAGTGGCATATTGAAAAGTGCTCATGATCCCGTCTGGCCGTATAAAAGTGAATATAAAGCCGAACTCGAATTCTGGCGTCACGATACCGATGCCGCGCGGTGGGAAGATAAATCTGTCGTCTGGTTTTCTCGCGAATTAACAAAAAAGCTCGGAATGAACGAGTTTCAGAAATTCACAGATGATTTTGACTACGGCAACCGTGATCTTTCGGGGGATAAGGGCAAACACAATGGACTGACTCATTCATGGATCAGTTCGTCGCTTGAAATTTCGCCGGAAGAGCAAGTGATTTTCCTGCGCAAATTGCTTGGAAGACAATTGCCGGTTTCAGCGCAAACCACCGAAAAGACCATGTCTGTTCTTCCGATTCAGAAGCTTGAAAATGGCTGGGCCGTGCATGGAAAGACCGGCTCCAGTGTGGAGCGCAATTCAAAGGGTAAAATAGACCGCAGCCGCCAGTTTGGTTGGTATGTTGGTTGGGCGGAAAAAGATGGCAAGCGGGTTGTCTTCGCACGGCTTAATCGCAATGCCGAACGACAGAAAGGCGGAATGGGTGTGCCGACCAAAAACGAAACATGGGCCGAACTTGGCAGCTTGTTGAAATAGGATGCTGACCAAAAAGAACCCGACTGGCGAAGCCAGCCGGGGAGGTCAGTGAGGCCAGTCCAACATGAATAAACTGGTATATCAAGGTCTAATCTGTTCTTTTTGACGCATCACGGGTTTCGGGTAACGATGACGGGTTTCGGGTAACGATGACGGGAATCAAGAGATCGCCCCAATTGCCTTCGCCGCCATGATGCCGGGCAGAGCGAACCAGCTCAACAGAAACCCCGGCCTCGACTGCCTTCATGACCGACTGGTTGAGGCGGTGCAGATCATTGGCGAGCATACGGATCGCGCTTTGCTGATCGGTGCTCATTGAGGTTGATTGCTCTTCAGCTCTTTCCTTAACGCGTGCAATCGAAGCCATTTTTATTCTCCTCTCAAGAATTAATTGTCACTCCGCAGCCGGGCGGAACTGTGCGGTTTCAGTGGATTCCTTCATGGCGGTGGTCGAAGACTGGCCGCCGGTGATTGCGAGCGATACGGCATCGAAATAACCGGTGCCGACTTCGCGTTGGTGCTTTGTCGCCGTGTAACCATTAGCTTCGGCTGCGAATTCTGCCTCTTGCAGCTCGGAATAAGCTGCCATCTGGCGGTCCTTATAGCCGCGTGCCAGTTCGAACATGCCGAAGTTAAGCTGATGGAAACCAGCCAGCGTGATGAACTGGAATTTGTAGCCCATGGCGCCCAGCTCGCGCTGGAACTTCGCTATCGTTGCGTCGTCGAGGTTCTTCTTCCAGTTGAACGAGGGCGAGCAGTTATAAGCGAGCTTCTTGCCCGGATGCGCCTTATGCACGGCTTCAGCAAAGCGCTTAGCCTGTTCGAGATCGGGCTTGGATGTTTCCATCCAGATCAGATCGCAATAGGGCGCATAGGCAATTGCACGGGCAATGCATGGCTCGATGCCGTTCTTCACTTGATAGAAGCCTTCCGCTGTGCGGCCAGCATCATAATCAACGAAGGGCTGATCGCGCTCGTCGATGTCCGATGTCAGAAGTTTGGCAGCCTCCGCATCCGTGCGGGCGATGACTAGTGTGGACGTTCCCATGATGTCGGCAGCCAGACGCGCTGCATTGAGGTTGCGAATATGCGCAGCCGTTGGTATGAGAACCTTGCCGCCGAGATGTCCGCACTTCTTCTCAGAAGCCAACTGATCTTCATAATGCACACCGGCAGCACCTGCCTCGATGAAAGCCTTCATGATTTCGAATGCATTGAGCGGTCCGCCGAAGCCTGCTTCCGCGTCAGCAACAATTGGCGCAAACCATGTGTCGACCGACAGGCCTTTACCTTCTGCTGTTTCGATCTGGTCGGCACGCTGCAACGTCTTGTTGATGCGCTTGGCGAGTTCTGGGGCTGCATTGGCCGGATAAAGCGACTGGTCGGGATACATGCTTGATGCGGTGTTGGCATCGGCTGCAACCTGCCAGCCAGAAAGGTAGATCGCCTTCAGACCAGCGCGAACCATCTGCATGGCCTGATTACCGGAAAGTGCGCCGAGCGCATTGACGAAATCTTCCTCGTGGATCAGCTTCCAGAGACGATTTGCGCCCATCTCGGCCAGCGAATATTTGATCTCCACCGAACCGCGCAGCCTCTTCGCGTCTTCGGCTGTATGCGCACGCTGAATGCCGTCAAAACGACCCTTTGGTGCCGAAGGGATAAGGCTGTAAAAATCTGTCATTTCGGTGTCTCCTCACAGTTTTAACTGGTTCCAGAAGAGCTATTTGTTGGCGCTCTTTCTGTAACAAGATTTACAGAACTGATTTTTAAACAGCCAGAAAAACCAATAATTAGGCTAAATAATTAAGGTAATGCTGTCTGAATATTGACAGCGACGACGTGTAAATTTGTAAATCTTGTCAAAGATATATTTTGCAGCTATTTTGTCACGAGTTGTAAATTTCGCCTTTTCGGGTTGGGAGAACCAATGAGCGAACGCAAGATTTTTGCTGGTCCCCGTATAAGGCGCATCCGTAATGAGCGCGGTCTGACGCAGACGTCGATGGCCGAAGCGCTTGGGATTTCACCGTCTTATCTCAACCTCATTGAGCGCAATCAGCGACCGCTGACGGTGCAGCTTTTGTTGAAGCTCGCAGGGGTTTACAAGCTTGATCTTGATAGTCTTCAAGCAGAAAGCGGAACGACGGTTGCGGGGCTTAAGGAAGTGTTTTCCGATCCGCTTTTGACCGGCGAATTGCCGGGTGATCAGGAACTGGTGGAAATTGGCGAGGCAGCGCCCAATGCTGCCGCCGGTATCGTCAAGCTTTACCGCGCCTATCGTGAGCAGCAGCAACGCTTATCAGACTTGTCGCAATTGCTTTCGCATGAAGGCAGCGATGCGCAGCTTTCTGCAACGCGCTTGCCGCTCGATGAAGTACGCGATGTGATGGCGCGACGACCCAATCATTATCCGCGCATCGAAGAAGAAGCTGAAAGTTTTTATGCTTTGCTGAAACCCGACGGTGATTTGTCGAGCGCATTGAAAGAATGGCTGCGGCGTGAGCATGGCATTACGGTGCGCACCTTGCCGGTAGCGACCATGCCCAACTGGCGCAGGCGTTATGACCGGCATTCGCAGCGGTTGTTTATTTCAGAACGGCTGTCGCCATTCGACCAGTTGCAGGAAATTGCAATGGAAGCAGCACTCATTCGCATGCAGGTGATGATTGGCGCTGAAACCGAAGGCTTGAAACTCTCGTCCAGTGAAGCAAAGCGCATAGCGCGTTTTGAACTGGCACGTTATGCGGCGCAGGCTTTGATGATGCCCTATAGGCAGTTTCGTGATGCAGCCGTGCGTGCGCGATACGATGTCGATGTGTTGCGCTCGCGCTTTGGCGTGTCGTTTCAGCAGGCCGCAAACCGGCTGACGACTTTGCAGCGACAGGGCTCAAGTGGATTGCCGTTTTTCTTGATGGAAATTGACCATGCTGGCAATCGATTGCGTATGGCGGGTGCCGAAGGGTTTCCGGTGCGCTTTGGTGGGCAATGCCCCAAGCTGCCAGTCTATGCGGCTTTCGCGCAGGCAGGGCAAGTGCTGGTTGAAGGAGCAGAACTACCCGATGGTTCAGCTTTCCTCACCATAGCAAGAACGCTTGAGGGGCCTCAGGGCGCATTCAATGAACGTCCCAGTCGCACAGCACTCTTGCTTGGATGCTCTTTGGAGGCGGGTGAGGGCACGATTTATGGCGCACGCTATGCGCCCAGCAAAGAAATTGGACCGGCTTGTCGCCTTTGCGAGCGGCAGGGCTGTATTACGCGTGCCGAGCCGCCGCTCACACGACCCTTGGGCCTTGATGAAATGGTGGCGGGGCTATCAGCTTTCGACTTCCAGTAGAGCCGCGATATTTCGGTCCTGATGGTCTGCAAACGGCGTGGTTTTCGACTTCCGGTGCTCTCGTACCTTTAAGTACGCTCCGCTCCGGTTCTCGAACCACACCATTTTCGACGCATCAGTGTCAAAACCTGATCGGCTCTCCGTGAGGTGTATAAACTAAAAACGAATTTTTATGTTCGTGTTGTCATCAGCCGGTTGACGAATGCTGTACAATCTAAAAAGGTAGCAACTGAAACAGTTTACCCACCCTTGAGCTGTACCGCAAATTATGGTGCAGAATGGAGCACGCGATGAGGATGAAATCCTTTCTTCTGGCGACAACTATGGTCTCTGGCCTCGTAGCCGCCGCATTTCCCGCAAGTGCGCAGGAACGGGTTGTCAATATCTATAACTGGTCGGATTACATTGACGATTCGATCCTCAAAGACTTCACTAAGGAAACCGGAATCAAGGTCGTATATGACGTTTATGATTCGAACGAGATTCTCGAAACCAAGCTTCTTGCTGGCGGTAGTGGCTACGATCTCGTAGTGCCATCGGGTGAATTCCTTGGCCGTCAGATCCCGGCAGGCGTATTTTTGAAACTTGATAAGGACAAGCTCCCGAACCTCAAGAATATGTGGGATGAAATTTCGACCCGCGCTGCGACCTACGATCCGGGCAATGAATATTCCATTAATTACATGTGGGGCACCACTGGCATTGGTTATAATAAGGCCAAGATCAAGGAAGCGCTCGGCACCGATACGATCGACTCATGGGATGTGCTTTTCGATCCGGAAAAGTCGGCAAAGCTTAAAGGCTGCGGCATTTATCTATTGGATTCGGCCAGCGAAATGCTGCGTCCAGCCTTGAATTATCTTGGCCTAGATCCGAATTCGCCATCGCCGGACGATCTGGAAAAAGCGCAGGAACTTTATCTAAAAGTCCGTCCGAATATCCGCAAGTTCCATTCGTCTGAGTATATCAATGCGCTGGCGAACGGCGACATCTGCATGGCCATTGGTTATTCGGGCGATATTTTCCAGGCGCGTGACCGTGCGGAAAAGGCCAATCAGGGCGTAGAGATCGGTTATTCGATCCCGAAGGAAGGCGCTCTGATGTGGTTTGACCAGATGGCAATTCCGGCTGATGCCAAGAATGTACCGGAAGCGCTTGAATTCATGAATTATATCATGCGTCCGGAAGTTGCTGCCAAAGCATCGAATTACGTGTTCTATGCCAATGGCAACAAGGCATCGCAGGAATTCCTCGACAAGGCAATTCTGGATGATCCTGAAATCTATCCAAGCGAAGACGTGCTTAAGAAGCTCTTCGTGCCGACACCATATGATACAAAGACGCAGCGTGTTGTTACCCGCGCCTGGACCAAGATCGTCACAGGCCAGTAACAATCGGATAATATGACGGCTAGAAAAATCAGCCGGTGCGGGTTCGTACGTTGGAATTAAAGAGCGGCTCACTGTTCATACAGGTGGGCCGCTCTACGTCTTGTAATGACAGGCTGCAGCTGGTGAATTGTAATTCTTGATAAGGCGATGGGGAACGGAATGGAATCTTTTGGCAGCTTTCGCCGCAAATTCGCACCCTGGAATGATCCGGCAGCGAAGCCTTATATTTCCTTTGACAATGTGACCAAGGTATTTGGTGACTTTACTGCCGTCGATAGTCTTTCACTTAATGTCTTCAATCGCGAATTCTTTGCGCTGCTTGGAGCTTCGGGTTGCGGCAAGACGACATTGATGCGCATGCTTGCAGGCTTTGAAGAGCCGACTTCCGGTCGCATCACGCTGGACGGGCAGGATATGCGCGGCATTCCACCCTACAAGCGCCCGGTGAACATGATGTTTCAGTCCTATGCGCTGTTTCCGCATATGACGGTTGAAAACAATATCGCATTCGGGCTCAAGCAGGACGGCATGGCGAAATCGGAAATCGACGCGCGCGTGGCTGAAATGTTGAAGCTTGTGAAGCTCGAACAATATGGCAAGCGCAAGCCGCACCAACTTTCCGGTGGTCAACGCCAGCGTGTGGCGCTTGCGCGTTCGGTCGCCAAACGCCCGAAAGTCCTGTTGCTCGATGAGCCACTTGGCGCGCTCGACAAGAAGCTGCGCGAGGAAACGCAGTTCGAGTTGATGGATTTGCAGGTCAAGCTTGGCATGACTTTTATGGTCGTTACCCACGATCAGGAAGAAGCCATGACCATGTCCGACCGTATCGCCGTGATGGACAAGGGTCGCATCATGCAGGTGGCAACGCCTGCGGAAGTTTACGAAGCTCCGCGTTCCAAATTTGTGGCCGACTTCATCGGCAATGTGAATATCATCGAAGGCGAGGTTGTTAAATCCACCAATGGTGAAGCGGAAATTGCCACTGAGAAGTTTGGCTTTCATATCAACACCGAAACCCGTGAACAGCTTAGTCCCGGCCAGAAGGTCTGGTATGCCGTGCGGCCCGAAAAGACGCGCATAAGCCGCGATAAGCCGGAAGATGCATCGGTCAATGCGGTTGAAGGTGAATTGTGGGATATAGCCTATTTCGGCGATATGACCGTGTTCCATGTCCGTCTTGAGAACGGACGCACAATCAAGGCTGCAAGTCTTAATGCGGTGCGCAAGACTGAAAACCCGCTCGGTTATGATGATCGGGTCTGGGTTTCATTCGATACCGATGCCGGTCTGGTGTTAACGGCTTGAGGGGGGCAATCGTATGCAAAAGCTGATCGCCTCCATAACAAGTCGTCTTGTGATTGCAGTGCCATATTTCTGGCTGCTGCTATTCTTCCTGATCCCGTTTTTTATCGTCTTCAAGATTTCGCTTTCTGAAGTGACGATGGCCATTCCGCCTTACCAACCGGCTTTTGATCTGACACAGGGCTTTGCTGCTGCCTGGGAGAAGGTGAAGCAACTCTCTTTCGATAATTATCTGTGGTTGGTGGATGATCCACTTTATTACAAAGCCTACTTGTCGAGCGTTCGTATCGCTGCGATCTCTACAGCGCTTGCGCTGCTTGTCGGTTATCCGATGGCCTATGGCATCGCGCGTGCGCCGAAGAGCCTTCGCGCGACACTATTGATGCTGGTGATCCTGCCATTCTGGACGTCTTTTCTGATCCGCGTTTATGCTTGGATTGGTATTCTGAAGCCAGAGGGCCTGCTGAATCAGTTTCTGATGTGGCTCAATATTATCGATACGCCGCTGACGATCCTTAATACGGATACGGCAGTCTATATCGGCATCGTCTATTCCTATCTGCCGTTCATGATCCTGCCGATTTATTCGTCATTGGAAAAGATGGATTATTCGCTGATTGAAGCGGCACAAGATCTTGGTTGCACGGCGATTGCTGCGTTCTGGAAAATTACATTTCCGCTGTCGCTTGCAGGTGTTCTTGCCGGTTGTTTCCTCGTGTTTATCCCGGCCGTTGGCGAATTCGTTATCCCTGATCTGCTGGGCGGATCGCAAACATTGATGATTGGTAAGACGATCTGGAGTGAATTCTTCTCCAACCGTGACTGGCCGGTATCGTCGGCTGTCGCAGTCGTCCTGTTGTTACTGCTGATCATACCGATTGTGATCTTCCAGCAAGTGCAGGCGCGTCAGCAGGAAAAGGGGAAATAGACCATGAACAACAATTGGTCCCGCTTCAATATTGCTTCAGTAGCGCTTGGCTTTGCCTTTCTGTATCTGCCGATTGTGCTGCTGGTGATCTATTCGTTCAATGAATCGCGTCTCGTGACGGTCTGGTCGGGATTCTCGACCAAATGGTATGGCGAGCTTTTTCGTAATCAGGGGCTGATGGATGCAGCATGGGTGACAATTCGTGTCGGGCTTTTGTCGGCGACAATTGCCACCATGCTTGGAACTTTGGCAGCGCTTGCATTGACGCGTTACACGCGTTTTCGCGGGCGTATCCTGTTTTCCGGCATGGTCTATGCACCGCTGGTTATGCCTGATGTGATCACCGGTCTTTCGCTGCTGCTTTTGTTTGTAGCGATGAATTTTGATCGTGGTTTCTGGACTGTAACACTGGCACACATCACATTTTCCATGTGTTTTGTGGCCGTGGTCGTGCAATCGCGTCTGGTGAGCTTCGACCATTCGCTGGAAGAGGCGGCGCAGGATCTTGGCGCGCCGCCGGTCACGACCTTCATGAAAATCACTCTGCCGGTGATCCTGCCTGCTGTTGTTTCCGGCTGGATGCTGGCCTTCACGCTTTCACTTGATGATCTGGTGATCGCAAGCTTCACGTCTGGTCCGGGTGCAACCACGCTGCCTATGAAGATTTATTCTCAAGTGCGTCTTGGTGTGACACCGGAAATCAATGCGGTCTGCACGATCCTGATCGCGCTGGTAACGACAGGAGTGATCATCGCGTCAGTGGTCAATAAACGCCGTGAAGTTCAGCGCCGTCGCGATGAACAGGCTGCATTCCGATTGGGATAAAGAAGACCGGGACGGGGCTTACTGCCCCGGTGTACTTCTCGTTGATGATGGGGAGATAAATGGCCGATCCCATGAGCCGCCGACAAAGAAATGCAGTGGCGGTTTGGAGGGTGTGGTTTCGGCTTGCTGTCCATCCGTATTTTGTTGCTGTGGCGGCTGGCTATCGGGGAAGATGACTTCACCGCTCAGTGCCAGACTGCGATCCACAAAAGGTACGATGCCGGCCAGACTAAGTGTTCCGTCATTGGTGGCGAGGCGTGCATTTTCCAGAGTTGCTACGCCATCTGAAAGATTGGCCTTAAGGTCGAGACGGTTAAAGGCAAGCGAGACGTTTTCCTGCCGTTCAAGCGCAAAGAATCCCTGGCTTTGTGCCTTCGTTAGAAAGTCCTGTACGGAAAAGCCCTGCATCTGGCCATTGTTCAGTTCTACGGAGACGTTACCCTGAGCATTTGTGAGTAAGCCGGACCAGCGATTGGCCGGTCCCTTCATAAACAATGAAACATTTCCCTTGCCATTGATGAATGGTTTGTCAAAGCCGAGTGCTGCAAAAAGCTGGGAACTGTCAATGTCGGATGCATTGAAGCGAAGTTCGCCAGTGGCAGTTTTTAGATCGCGCACGAGCTGAAGGTTGGCCTGAAGAATGCCGTTGAAAGCCTTTGCGTCACCAATGTCAAACATTGCACGTCCGCCCCTGATCTGCACAGCGGCGGCAACGCCTGTCATGGCAACAGGACCAGCAGTGGCAGTTTGCGCGGAAAGGCGAAGATCAAGTTCCGCCCGGTCGATGAAGCTGGTGTTGATATTGTCCTGTTCGCTCGGATCGCGCTCACTTGGCGATCGCGCTTGACTAACTGGCAGCGGTACAAAGATCGAGAACAGTCGGCGCAGGTCCAGCTTGTCGAAGGCAAGTGTGCCGGTGACGGCTGGCGTATCTTGCTCAAAACCAATTTCGATAACACCCTTGGCCGGACTTTCATCCGTTGTCATCTCCACATTGTCGAATTTCAAGCGCTGTGGTGTTGAGGTGATCGTTGAATCAAGCGAAAACGCACCGATTTCAGTGCTTCCCGCAATGGGTGGAAGACCAAGCCATCGAACGCTTTTGCTCAGATTGGGGGTCTTCGCACTCAATGAACCTTCGAAAAAGCGATTGTTGGAAATATTGGCTTTACCGTCGAAGATGATGTTGACTGGATTCGATGTGAAGCTTGCATTTAAATCCGAGTTTCCTCCCGCAAGAAGCGGTAAGGCTTGCGCTGCGGTTAGATTGAACTGGGTTGCCTCGCCACGCCATTGTGCGCTTCCGCGTAGTGTGGCCGCGCTCGACGTTCGCGGCCATTCCAGCGTAGCATTCACTTTGGTAATCTGTTGATCTTCCTTTGGTTCTTCCTGAGAATCAGGATCATTGAACGCAATTATGCCGTCGCGAATGACAACGCGTCCAAAAGGCTGCGAGGCTTGTTGCGCAGCACGTGTTGTGTCGTCGGCACCATTTTGCTGCAAGGCCCGTTGGGCGCGGATGGCGGTGCCGAGACGACCATTTGAACTGGCTATGGCATCAAGCAGACCAGAGAAATTGTTGACGGTGCCGCCTAGGTTGAAATTCGGTCTGACGATCTGTGTTTCGGAGAACGACAAACGCCCCATCAAAGCGTCAAGGGGCGATAATTCAACCTCAATTCGGTTGGCGGTCATAAAGGGCTTTGCACCCTGATCCGACAATTTGCTCAGTGTTACGCCATCAAGTGAAGCACGCAAAACTGGAAATACGCGCAGACGCGGTGCTTCACGAAGCTCAACACTATAGCCGGTCCAGGCACTGATTTCCTGTGCAACACGAATACGGATTGCATCTGTCGAAACGATAAAAGGAATGATAGCCAGCAGCGTTGCCAACGCTGCGGCGCCTAGAATGATGAGCGCAATAATAAGGCGCGTAAATCTGGGCCAGCGCATCAACCATCCTATCAGTGAGACATATTTCGTAATCTATCCCAGCACAGGGGGAAAGCAAAGCCGTCTATGCTGATTCTGATATATGGTTAGAGCATCATTCCAAAAAATCGGTAATTATTTTTGGAATGAGTTCATTGTTTTAGTCAGCAAGAACGCGTGTGGGAGGGAAAATGATTTCGACAACCGTACCCTGACCCGGTGTTGAATCGATGGCAAACTGCGCACGATTGGCTTCAACCATTGCTTTGGTCAGTGGCAGTCCCAAGCCTGTGCCTTCGTTGCGCCAGTCTTTCGCGCTTTCCGATTGCCTGCGCTGTGTGGCATTAATCTGACGAAAAGGCTTAAGTGCCTGTTGAACTTCCGCCTTCGTCATACCGACGCCCGTATCGCGCACGCGCATGACCACATCGCCGTTCAGTTCGTAATTTGTAGAAACGATAACCTGACCACCATTTGATGTAAAACGTACGGCATTTGAAAGCAGATTAAGTGCTACCTGTTTAATCGAGCGTGCATCCGCCACAATATCCGGCAGGTTTGATTGAAAACTCGAACGGATAATGACACGCTCACGATTGGCCTGCGGCTGCATCAACGCGATGGCTTCACCGATTGCATCATTGAGCGAAACCGCTTCAAACTGCATATCCAGTCCACCGGCCTCGATCTTGGATATGTCGAGGAGATCATTCACTAGCGCCAGCACATGGTTGCCTGAACGATTGATGTCGCGCAGATAATCGCGATAACGATCACTGCCAATGGGACCAAATTTTTCGTCGGCCATCAGTTCGGAGAAGCCGATGATAGCATTGAGCGGCGTACGAATTTCATGGCTTATGCGCGCCAGAAACTCGGATTTCTGATTTGACGCAAGCTCGGCTTCCTTGCGAGCTTTTGTGAGCTCTTCTTCGGCACGTTTCCACTGCGTAATGTCACGGAGAACCGCACAGTAACCGCTGGTATGTGGCAGTTTACCCATAGTCATAAACAGCGGAATGAATCCGCCCTGCGCTTCACGTCCGATGACTTCGCGACCATCATTAAGAACACTAAGAACACCATTGTCAGAAAGTCCATGCAGATAATCCATCGCTGCACGCTGACTTTCGATAGCGAACAGCATCGAGAAGAATTTGCCCTCAGTATCTTCGCGGTCATAGCCGAAAAGGGCTGCCGCCGAATGGTTCATTGAACGAATGCGACCTTCCGGTTCAATCAGCACAACGCCGTCGGTTGCTGTGTCGAGAATGATTTTCAGTTCTTCAACATTGGCCTCAAGCGCCTGCTTTTCAGTGAGATCTGCGCTTTGCGCTTCTGCTGCTACAGGCACTTCGACTTGAGCTGGGACCACTGGCATGAGGCTTAGCATGAGTGCGCGACCGTCACGCCAGCCAATGGCGTTGAGATGCGCTTCTACAGGCTCTTCGCTGCCATCAGCGCGCCGCAGAACCATCCCTTGAGAGTTACTGGCGTCTTCATTGTCGCTGTTGAACAAAGATTGGACGCCACCGGCATGACTAATCTCTTGAAGAGTTGCATAGCCCGTTAAATCAAGAAGTGCCTGATTGACATAATGAATTTCATCGCCGGAATGGATGATCACAGGGATAGGCAGGTTGGCGAGAAGTGCCGTTTCGTTCGCCGAATGCTTTGGTTCGGCCTTTATCGTCTGTTGCTTCTCATCCGTCGATGGAAGCTTTTCAGACACAATAGAGACAAAAGCTGCGCGCTCTGCCGCTGGGCGTTCACTGTCTTCGCGGGTATTAGCCAGTCCCTGTTTGCGCAGACGATCTGCAATCTCGCGAAACGCATTGCGCTCGGTTGCAGTGAGTCCACCTTCAGGGCGCTGTTCTTTTCCCTTGCCGTGCTTAGCGTGATCAGCTTCCACTTTTTCGCGCGCGGCAGCATTGAGAAGTTCTATAACCTTGTCTGACTCGCGACGACCCGGATTGGGCGTCAGCTCAAAAGGCAGCATTGGCGACACAGAACTTTGATGCCCGGCTCCCACATGATCATCATTGGCAACTTCTTCTGAAAGCGCCAATATGTCGTCTTCATCATCCGCGCTCAGCATATCTTGAATCGTCTGGGCTGATTCGCGCTTCTGAGGAACGCCGCCCGCAAGTACCAGGCCGATTGTCTCGGGGTCTTCTTCGGCATCTTCGGGACGCACAAGGCCAAAGCCACGGAAGCCTATGAATTCGCGGTCCCGCGAATAAACGGGGAGGGCCGCAAGCTCAACCGGCACACGCAGATTGGTACCTTCAACTGGCCAAAGCAGTTTTTTGCCGGACCATGTGTCGTGCTTTTTTAAAAGCGACGCGATGCTGCCATCGGTATCGAAACCAAAAACCTTGGCAACTTCTACAAAGTTTCTGCCAATGACATCAGCCGCATTTGGGCCGATGATGACGCCGAGTTCGGGTGAGACTTCGGAAAATGCACCCGTTGCATCGGTCTTCCAGATGAAGCGGGAAGGTGCGCCTTTTGCGTCGAAAGTGAAGCTTTTGGGTTCCACTTTTGTTTCAACAATCGCCTCTATCGCTGGTTCTACCTGCGCTTTCGGTTCATCGGCTGCGGACTCTCCGACAATGCAAATCAGGTGCAGGGCCGGGTGATCCGAAAGCCGTGCAATCGCTCCGGGAACAGAGTTCTTGCCTGCACGGATACGGCGCTTCACGATGCGGTCGCTTGCGTCGCCTGCTTCGATAATCAGGTCTTCAAGCGTCGACACAGAAATATCCAGTGCCAAATAGCGCGGGCTGGCGGCAATCACTTTCGCCTCAGCATTGATAAGCGCTAGATGCGTTGCATCGTCGCCAAGGCCGGAAATAACGGTTTCAGGCAGAGCATTTTGGTTCTCGACGGCAAGCAATGTAGCTTTGACACCATCTGGCATGTTGAGTTGCGACACTTGAAGACGGGTGAGTTCCGAACGCACACCCGAACTCAACCGTACCGAAACTATACGTGGCGCGCAATCTGTATCGCTGCTTGAACTCGCGATCTGGCGGCGGGTTGCCACTGGTAAATCAAGCTCGCGGCCAATAATATCTTCTATATGGTCAAAACCGAACAGTTTCGCGCCGGGGCCATTAATCCATATAACAGTTGAGAGGTCGTGCGTCAGCACGAGCTGCGCATCGCCCTTTGCAAAGCCTTCGCGGATTTGATCCAGCGCTGCTATATTGATGAAGGGGTATGATCCTGACATACCGGTCCTTTACCTGTTCTTCCGACCACCCAAAGTGCTCTTTAATTATCTGTTAATAAGCTTCTTGCGGGTTCGGGTCTATATTCCCATTCGATATGGACCTTATTTTCTGTTCCATTAGTTAATGCGGGCATGGTAATTTTATCTGTCAGCGCATTTTGAATACTTTGTTCACAGCTATGGCTAAAACATGGTAACCTAAACCTGATCAATTTTAACGGTTAAGGCACTTTTTCGAACAAGCGTGGATTTCTTAAAAAAGATCATTGTAATCACTTGCAATGTGGTTCGATTCTCCGTATGTGACCCCCTGTCGACGGACAACTTAAGTGAGTTCGTTGAGATTTAGGTACGCGGTCGTAGCTCAGTTGGTTAGAGCGCAGGATTGTGGCTCCTGAGGTCGGTGGTTCGAATCCACCCGTCCGTACCATCTAAAATCTCCTAAGTATGTGTTTTATTATATAAAACGCGAATGCAAGAAAGTGCATTTGTGCTACGCTCGGTTTTTGAGCCACATTCCGCCCCACATTTGCGCCACATACGCATACACGGAGCGACTTGAATGTCACGTAAACGCGCGATAAACGTCCTGACAGTCACCTCCAGCAACGTAACTGCAACTATTTTTAAGCGTCGTATGCCTCGTCAAGTTGCTGCTTTTGGTGCTTGCGGCGAACACATCCGAATCTCACTCAAGACCGATGATTTTGCCGCTGCCCGTGCGAAGCGTGATATTTATGAAGCTGCCTCACAACGCGAAAGAAAGTGCAATTATCACGATCGCCGCACGCGGCTATTTGAACGCCTCTCTACTTCAAGCGGCGAAACGGTTTTGCCATTATTACGAACGGTTGGGAGGATCGGGCGCAGGTTCATTCGATTATGGCCGGGAGCCTGTAGACGGCGGCGGCACCCGCATAACATTAGCGAAAGCCAGATTGAAGCAGGTCAGCAGCTTAAGCTATGCCGGGATTTGCTCGGCATTGTGGGCTATGAGTTGGTGAGCATGGTTGCAAGTCAGGGCCTTGGTATCAGTGACGTAGCCACATCTCATCGCAAGCGATTAT
Organism: Brucella thiophenivorans; assembly: GCF_002252445.1. Lineage (GTDB taxonomy): Bacteria > Pseudomonadota > Alphaproteobacteria > Rhizobiales > Rhizobiaceae > Brucella > Brucella thiophenivorans. The sequence continues at coordinate 327,360 of NZ_NNRJ01000051.1, read as the reverse complement.
ACGCAGCCGACAGCCTCAAGGATTGTCTTGATGTTTGGGCTTTGTATTGGGGATATTCCATCACGAAAATAACGTCTTGGAGGGCCTGACCCGGTAAGCCGAAAGAGTGATTAAGTAGTTATGGGGGTGATTTTCGCCACATAAAAAGCGGCTTTGAAGCCGCTTTTTATTGGTGTTATAGGCTTTCATTATTTTTTGTACCCAGTTTATTGCAATTTCGCAAATTGGAGAAATGCTTAGTTTTACCCTTTGATAAAAGGGGATTATGATGCGACCTGTAACGCTGATATTGTCATCGTGGGCTGTTCTGTCTTCTTGTATGGTTGCGCACTCTGCCGATCAGTCAGGGTTCGTTGGTATCAATTGCAAGATGGTTCCGTTGAAAAGCATTGAGCTAAGTAACCAATCTGCCAAAAGTTTGTACCGTGCGCCGCCGGATGATGACCTACCTAGGAAATGGGCTCCAACTTCGATCTCGCCGCAGGTTTATCGGCTTAATTGTTCAGGTAAGAATGATGACGGACCGCCGGTGATACCCATTTTCAAGTCTACCTATAAGATACAAAAGTCAAAGAAGTAGCGAACTGAAATTGAGGCAACGCCTCTACGGAATGCGAGGCGCACAGGCGTTGGTTCAGATGCGGATACCGTATCTCGAAAACCATGCGGCAATAGCGGATAGCCAAGCCTTGCACATGATCAAAACGGCGGCGCTGAAAGCAGAAGCGCAGGATGACGATCTAAGGTCGAGGCACGGTATTCGTTCGGTTCTGGACAGGCGGCTTAGCGGCGTGCTGGGATGTGGTTGATGCGGGTTCGAGGCCCGTCAAACTTAGCCGGCGTAGCGACCGACCCGCTTTGACAAATCTGGAACTTGCGATAAATCGCATACCAAGCATTAGGCGTATATTTCTACTAGGCGTCTAATGGTTGGCAATTAGTGGGAGTTGCGGCTTTACGTGTTCACGTTCTTAATAAGGTAGACCTATTAGGAAGTGAGCATGAAAAACACTGTAATCGAAGAAATATTTAGATTTTCGATCTGGTATGCTTCTTGGTATGCGCCGTCTCTGCACCATTGATTTCGGCTATACTTGAAGTTTGATATTTCTGTCAGAAGGACTTAAGCAAAACCTAGAGATTTTAGCATGACGGATGGCGATGGATTTGTCGGGCATTATGACATCACGGGGCCCCGGCAGGGGAATCGTCGCTGGCCCAGGCCTTAAGGCCTGTATTGTTGCAGAGAGCTTTCAGCCTGGCGCTCGGCTTGTTGATGTTGCGCGGCGATATGATCTTGCTACGCACCATCTTTCGGATTGGCGAAAGAGGCGCGTGAAGGTCCCGATTGGCGTCGAGTGATGGCGTAGCGCGTGACGCGTCCCGCTATTGCGGGATGATTTTTCCTTACTTTGCCGTTGTTCTATTTGGTTTTTATGCTGTGACATGCAATGAACGCACATGTCGCAACCCATTGATATCATTCAGATTTCAGTCCTTCCGCAAGAGGTGGTGAAGGCTTTTTCAGACATCCAGTTTGAGCTGTCAGTTGAACGGGCTGTGCGTTTACATGAGCAGGCGGCGGTGGCAGAAAAGGACGTGTTCATCACTGAACTGAAGGAACTGATCGAGACGCTGTTAGGTCATGTTCAGGAGTATCGGCGTACGAAGTTCGGGCCTAAATCGGAAAAGCTCGATCCAGCGCAGATGGAACTGGCGCTAGAAGATCTTGAAACGGCGATTGCCGAGACACAGGCGCGGATCGCGGCCAGCACTCTCAATGCGACAAAGCTGCCGCTGCACGCAAGGAACAAAAGCCCGTGTGTTGCCTGCGAACCTGCCACGTGTTGAGCACGTAATTGAGCCTTTAAGCATCGTCTGCCCTTGTGGCTGCGGTGACATGGTTCGGATTGGTGCGGACATGACAGAGCGGCTTGACTATATTCCGGCAAACTATCAGGTGATCGTCACGGTCTGCCCGAAATATGCCTGTCCCAAGGGGTGCACGCGAGTAGTTCAAGCCAAAGCGCCAGCGTATCTGCTGGAAGGCAGCTGGCCTACCGAAGCGCTATTGGCGCAGATCGCCGTCTCCAAGCATTCCGAACACATGCCGCTGAACAGACAGGCAGTGGTCATGGCCCGGCATGGAGTGCGCATTGATCGCTCTGTTCCGGCCGACTAGATGGGGCGCACAGGCGCGTTGATCGCGCCGGTCGTGGATCACATGGCGATGATGCTGATGAAAGATGATTCGCGGCTTTATGTCGATGAGACTACCGCGCCTGTACTCGACACTGGACGCGGCAAGACGAAAATGGGTTATCTGTGGGCAGTACTGCGTGATGAGCTTGGCTGGAATGGTTCCGCGCCGCCGGGCGTGGTGTTCCATTATCGGCCGGGGCGTAGCGGCGAATATGCGGCAGAAATCCTCGACGGCTTCAACGGCACCATTCAGGTCGACGCCTATGGCGGTTACTCGCACCTTGCCATACCAAAACGAACAGGTGGCGATCCGTTACGACTGGCATTTTGCTGGGCACATGGACGTAGAAAACTGATCGCGGCAAAGCCGACGAAGGGGTCGCCCATCGTGAATGATGCACTGTTACGCATCGCCGCTCTTTGCAAGTTTAAGGAAGCCATCCGTGGCAGTAAACCCGGGCATCGCTGTGCAATGCGACAGGATGTGTCTCGGCTATTGGTGGATGAGTTCTCCGCCTGGCTCCAAGCGCTGGCAAAACGCATCTCGCGCAAATCCGATTTGGGTAAGGCTCTTGCCTATATGCTCCGACGCCAAGACGGCCTCCGGCTGTTCCTTGACGACGGTCATATCGATATGGATTCCAATCTTGTCGAAAACGCCATCCGCAGTCCGGCAATGAACCGCCGCAATGCACTATTTGCCGGGCATGACGAGGGAGGCCGTAACTGGGCTCGTTTTGCAAGTCTCATCGGTACATGCCAAATGAATGGCGTGGAGCCCCATGCCTATCTGCGCTATCTCTTTATCAGCATTACAAACGGTCATCCGGCAAAAAACATCGATGACTTAATGCCATGGGCATATGCAAAGCCGATCAGTACATCAAAATGTACTGATTCCGGACTCCCTGATGAGCTGATAAACCACTGCTAAATTCTAAACACTTCAGTGAAAAAGAATAATCAATGGGATGGAGCCGCCGCATACCATAGGCACGTCTTTGAACTGCAATAATCAGTAAAGAGGGTGGCAGTTATTCGTTGCGCTCTGCCCAAGCGGTGTATGCGATCAAAACAAGCCATGCCGTCGATATCGTAGTGATGAACATACCCATCATTTATCCTCTTCGCCTGATAACTACGTGATCGGGAAAAGGTTCACGGGCTTGGCAGAAAAAGAAAAACTCCGGATCCGGGCTGGCGATCTAAGGCAGTCCACGACATGTCGCTGGCTTCAATTGGAACCATTATAGCTACCAAACATTGGCCTATTGCATGATTTCTATGTAATAGGAGGTTTGATCAATGAAACAATTAGGCCCGGATGAAGCACGGCAAGGCCGAGAGGGTAAGCCGGTTCTTATCATCCTACTGGTTAGTCTTGCGGCAGCTGTTGTAGTTTGGATTCTGGTTGAAATTTTCGGAAGCATGATTGCTCCCGAAGTGCCTTCAAACAGTGAGGGTTCTGTGCCGCCGGCAACAACAGAAACCGTACCTCCCGCTTCCGCCGAGTAACGATTTTCCCATTGCTCGATCATTCTGTGCGTGACCCGCAGAATTGACTATCTGCTGAAGCGCAAAGTTGCATCGGATAAGAGAAAAACAAATGCTGAATTCATGGTTTTAAATTGTTCGTCAGCGCCTGTTCTATTGTGTTCTTTAAAGTCAGGCGGTGTTTGCGAAGATTTGTTTCTTCTTCATGACTGACAGGCGCGATTCTGGTTTCTGCGCGATGAATACGGTCGTTGACCGAGTCATATTCTTCAAGAATGCGTGCAAAGCGCGGATCTGCTGCCTTCAACGCATGAATGGTTATGAGCTGCCCCGGAAACTCCTCACCCAATGTATGCGGCGTGTTTGACATAGTTTTCTCCTTCCTTATCAAGGCAGTTTCGCAGCTTAGATATGAAGCCTCATTGATCCCGATCAATGGATAATTATCCCTACATGCATACAACGCATGGCTGACATGCAAAGTCTGATCTTCAAATAAGGGTCGTGCAGTACCATCTTCAGGATACGGACCAATTCAACAATGTGTCCGTGATGGAGATAAAAATGTTTGCCCGTTTAAGTCATCGTTTCGGTCGCACGTTTGCACAATTCGGCAGTGCCGTTCGTGCGTCTGCTGCTATGCGTGTCGGTCATCAGCCGATGGCACAAGACCTTGAGACGCTGGGCATTGATGTCGCTCAGTTCCGCAAAATCCAGGACTAAGTGAAAGGCCCGCTTCAAGCGGGCCTTCGATTTTTAGAAAAGTTTTTGTCTAAACAGAATCGTAAGAAGTGCTCTAGTCTTCGTCCGTGCCCATTTGTTTGAGCAAATCGCCTTTGCCACGTTGGCGCATGATCATGGGAACGACAACGGCTGCAATTGCCAGCGTGATCAGCGTGATCGATACCCACGAACTGACCAGAGTCATAGGGTTTCCCTGACTGATCTGAAGCGCTTGCCGCAAGCTTTTTTCGGCCATTGGTCCGAGGATCAGCCCAACGACGACCGGCGCAATCGGATAGGAAAAGCGGCGCAGAACGTAACCGAGCAATCCGAAAGCCAAAAGCAATCCCAGTTCGAATGAGACTGGCAGGCCAAATAGCATTGATGTCGATGCATTAGCGCCGATTGTGCCAAGCGTTGCGAACACCAGAATGCCCGCATAAAGCCAATGGCGCGGGATGGTGAGCATTTTCACCCACAAACCAATCAGCGGTAGATTCAGAACCAGCAGCATGAGATTTGCGACCAGAAGGCTGGCTATAAGCCCCCAAACCAATGAAGCATTCGTCACGAAAAGCAGCGGTCCCGGTTGCAAACCAAATTGTTGGAAACCTGCAAGCATGATGGCTGCTGTTGCAGTTGTGGGCAGACCAAGCGTTAGCAGGGGCACAAGCGTTCCGGCCGCCGATGCATTATTGGCAGCTTCCGGTCCGGCCACACCTTCGATTGCACCTTTGCCAAATTCTTCGGGATGTTTGGAAAACTGGCGTTCTGCCGAGTAAGATAAAAAGCTTGAGACGTCAGCGCCGCCCGCAGGCATTGCACCAATTGGAAAGCCGATTGCTGTTCCGCGCAGCCATGGCATCCATGAACGTTTCCAGTCGTTTTTAGTCATCCAGACCGAGCCTTTAACCGCGATGACTTCATCATCGGGGCTAAGCTTTTTGGAGACCACCGCGAGCGTTTCACCGATAGCAAATAGGGCCACCGCGAGTGTGGTGACATTGATGCCATCAAGCAGATTGGGCGTGTTCATGACCAGACGTGCTTGTCCAGTCAGTTGATCAATACCGATAAGCCCAAGCGTAAGGCCTATGAACAGTGAGGTAAGTCCGCGCAACGTGGAATCGCCAAATGCCGCCGAAACGGTCATGAAAGCGAGGAGCATCAGCGCGAAATATTCGGACGGTCCAAAGGATAGGGCAAATTTCACCACATATGGCGCAATTAAAGCCAGAGCAAGTGTAGCGATCAAACCTGCTATGAATGAGCCTATGGCGGCGGTTGCGAGCGCCGGCCCGCCGCGCCCTGCTCGGGCCATTTTATTGCCCTCCAATGCCGTGACGATGGAGGCACTTTCCCCGGGGGTGTTGAGAAGGATAGAGGTGGTCGAACCGCCATACATGCCGCCATAATAAATGCCGGCAAACATGATGAGCGATCCTGCGGGATCAAGCTTGTAGGTGACCGGCAGCAACAGCGCCACAGTCAGTGCCGGGCCAATCCCCGGAAGAACGCCGACAGCGGTACCAAGTGTGACGCCAATCAGCGCATAAATAAGGTTTACGGGCTCAAGCGCCACCAGCAGACCGTTGGCGAGAAGCGTTAAAGTATCCATTGTTCTCTCGCTTTTCTTATTGTCCCTAACGCATTGTCCTACGCAAAACAGCTTCGCACTTTCGGCTCAAATGCTTTAAATAAACTGCTCAAGCCAGCCCGACGGCAGTGAAAGTTGCAGACCACGTGCAAACATGAACCAGATGAAGATTGCAAAGATGATGCCGACAGGGATGCTGATCCAGAATTTGCGATAGCCAAATCCGCGCGCAGTTGCCGCAAAGAGCATGCCCGTAGCAATAGAGAACCCGAGCGTCTTCATAGTCAGCATTTGAATGACCAGACCGCCGACAATCCACGCCATAGGCGCTATTTCTTGATGCTCACGCTCTGGAAAATCACCTTTGAACGCGCTGATGACCGTCCATATTGACAAAATAAACAGTCCGGCTGCAACAATATAGGGGACGGTTTTTGGCCCAACTGGCTGGTAGGAAAGAACGTTGCCGCCATAGGCGGTGGACCAGGCGATGGCGATAGCAACCGCGCCCAGAATGAAGGCAATCACAAGAGCTGCGTAGTCTGGCGCCGTTCCAATGGAACGGCGCTCTCCCTGCTGTTCTGATCCTGTCATTGGACGAGACCAATATCCTTGAGAATGGTTTGCGTGGATTCGACATCTTTCTTGAGCTGATCTTTGAAAGCGTCACCTGCAAGATACGTGTCTGCCCAGCCCTTATCTTTGAGGGACTTCTGCCAGGATTCTGATTTCACCATTTTTTCAATATCAGCATTGATGGCGGCTTCCTGTTCGGCAGTGATGTCTGGTGCAGCACCCACCATTCGCCAGTTCTGGATCGAAACGTCGACGCCGCCTTCCTTGAAGGTTGGTGCATCGATGCCTTCAATGCGCTCATCACTCGAAATGCCGATGATGCGCAAAGTGCCGGCTTTGATTTGTGGATCGAATTCGCCATAGCCGGAAATGCCGACCGTCACCTGATTGCCAAGGATTGCAGCCAGTGCTTCACCACCACCGGAAAAGGCGATATAGTTGATCTTGGTGGGATCGACACCGACAGCTTTTGCAAAAAGCCCTGCTGTGATGTGGTCTGTGCCGCCAGCCGAGCCACCACCCCATGAAACCGAGCCGGGATCGGCTTTCAGTTTGGTGACTAGATCGCCAAGATTCTGGATGTCGGAGGATGCTGGAACGACAATGGCTTCATATTCGCCGGTGAGACGGGCAATCGGTGTAATTGCGTCGAGGTTTACGGGCGAATTGTTGGTCAGGATAGCACCGACCATGACATAGCCACCCACAATCAGCTGACCGGGATCGCCTTTATTCTGATTGACGAACTGCGCAAGTCCGATAGTGCCGCCTGCACCCGGAACATTAATGACCTGAACACTATCGGAAATCTTTTCGTCCTGAAGCACGTTCTGCATGGTGCGCGCGGTCTGATCCCAGCCGCCGCCCGGTGCTGCCGGTGCCAGAACCTTATAATCTTCAGCCGATGCGGCACTTACAATTGCAAGTGCTGCGACCGACGTAATGGCCAGAATCCAATTACGCATAAATCCTCCCTGAATGCACTTTGCGTGCATTTTGCTGCTGTCTTTACAGCGCCGTGCGTCTTTCAGGACGCACAAAGCACAATGCTGTAGCCAGCCCTCCTCGAAAAGTCCGCCGCCTCCCAGCGGGAACTTACAATGTGAAGAGTACAGCACAGATTTACAATATGCCAGCGCGACCAAACACTACTTTCTATTTAGAAAGCTACCGGCATAGCTTGACGGCGACCATGCCGGGACGTAATAGAGTTACGACGGTTCCCCGACCGATAGCGAAGGGGATTAATAGGGAACACGGTGAGGACGACCCAAAAGGGACCGAGACCGTGGCTGCCCCCGCAACTGTAAGCGGATTGCCGTTCATCCTCGTGACGCCTATCAAGCGTCATGCCACTGAGCTCTAAAACGGTTCGGGAAGGCAGATGAATAGCGAATATTCGTGAGCCAGGAGACCTGCCGTCTAACGTAGTCCATTGTCACGGGCGGGGATGCCCGGAGCAGGAGTTGGTTATGACAGCTTTTCGCGTCGCAAGACGCTATTTTCTATTGTCATTCATATCCCCGGATATGTCCGTTGACTTCAAGCGCCGGATCGCTTCCGCCGTTTGACGCGGCCATTTCTCACATTGTTTCGGGGATTCAAATGAAACTTTTAGGCCATGTGCCTTTTGGCGCACTCATCGGTGCAGCCACCTTGTTCGTAACAAGCTTTGCAGGCAATGCTTTTGCTGCAGATACCACTTATCCGCTGACGTTCAAAAATTGCGGTCGCGACGTGACCTTCAAGCACGCGCCTCAACGCGCCGTTGCCGTTGGTCAAAGCAGCGCGGAAATCATGTATCTGCTTGGCCTTGGCGACAAAATGGTCGGTACAGCCGTTTGGATTGGGCCGGTTCTCAAGGGCTATGAAGAAGCAAATGCCAAGGTTAAACGCCTTGCGGATAATGATCCAAGCTTTGAAAGTGTGCTTGCAGAAAAGCCGGATATGGTTGCAGCACAATTCCAGTGGCATGTTGGTCCGGAAGGCATTGTTGCAAAGCCTGAACAGTTCGAAGAACTGGGAATTCCGGTTTATACTTCTCCTGCCGATTGCGTCGGCAAGGATAATTCCGGCGGTGGTGACGGCGTGCGTCACGGTGTTTTCACGATAAACCTGATCTATCAGGAAATCGAAGAACTTTCACAGATTTTCAACGTGCAGGATCGTGGTACACAGGTTGTTGCCGATCTCAAAGCTCGTGAAGATGCGGCGCGTAAGAAGATTGGTTCTGCTGATGGCAAGCTTTCTGCCGTGGTCTGGTTCTCCAGTGCTGAACTTGACATTGATCCCTATGTTGCAGGCAAGAATGGCGCTCCGGCCTATATTCTGAAAACGCTCGGCATCAACAACATTATCGATAGCGAAGAAGAATGGCCGACTGTTGGCTGGGAAACCATCGCTAAAGCCAATCCAACCATAATCATCGCAGGCACCATGGAGCGTCGTCGTTTTCCGGCGGATGATGTTGCGGTCAAGCGCGAGTTTCTGAAGAGCGATCCGGTTGCCAGCCTTATGCCTGCCGTCAAGGAAGGTCATGTCTTCGATATGGATGCACAGGCCATGAACCCGACCATCCGCACCATCGAAGGCATTGAAACACTGGCGGATGCCATTGCAGCCTCGGGCCTGAACAAGTGACGATGCGCGCAGCCACTGGCCGATTATTAACCTCGAAAGGGGCGAGCGGCAGGGTGCTGTTCGCAGCTCTGGCGCTTGTTTTGTTACTCTTTGCCCTGTGGCTGGGCGCTGCCATTGGCGAAACGGCAATCCCGCTGGATGTTGTGGCAAAAACTATCGCCAACCGCGTCTGGAATGCCGGTTATACGCTGCAGCCAATCGATGAAGGCATCGTGTGGAGCTATCGGTTGAGCCGCGCTGTCGTCGCAGCTTGCTGTGGCGCAGCACTCGCCATGTCGGGCGTGGTCCTGCAATCGCTTCTGCGCAATTCGTTGGCCGATCCCTATATTCTCGGCATCTCTGCAGGTGCATCGACCGGTGCCGTTGCTGTCGCAATTTTGGGTATCGGCGCTGGCATGCTTTCGCTGTCGGTTGGGGCCTTTATCGGCGCGATTGTTGCCTTCGTGCTTGTTTCGCTACTGGCGTTCAGGGCAGGTCGGGACAACAGCGCTATCATTCTTGCAGGTATTGCGGGTTCGCAGCTTTTCAACGCGCTGACCTCATTCATAGTGACCAAGGCCGCAAATGCCGAGCAGGCGCGCGACATCATGTTCTGGCTCTTAGGTAATCTTTCCGGGGTGCGCTGGCCTGATGTGGCGCTTGCGCTGCCTGCATGTGTGGTCGGGCTTGCAATCTGCCTTTGGCATGCGCGTGCACTTGATGCCTTCACCTTCGGTACGGAATCCGCCGCATCGCTCGGCATTCCCGTGCGGCGAGTCTATGCAATTTTGATTGGTGTCAGCGCCATGATGACGGCGGTGATGGTGTCCATCGTCGGTTCCATCGGCTTTATCGGTTTGGTCATTCCCCACGCGGCGCGAATGGTTGTTGGCGTTCGTCATGGGAGGTTGTTGCCTGCGGCAGCACTTATTGGAGCAATTTTCATGATCATTGCAGATATTATATCGCGCATCATCATTCCGGGACAGGTTTTGCCGATTGGCGTCATTACAGCCTTGTTCGGTGCACCGGCCTTTGCATTCCTGCTTGGACAAAGGAGGGCGCGGTCATGATGCTTTCAACACACAATATTGGCTGGTCGGTGGGTAATATCGAAATCCTCCGCGATGTTTCGCTTGCGGTGAAGGAAGGGGAATTTCTCGGAATAATTGGGCCGAATGGTTCCGGTAAAACAAGCCTTTTATCACTATTGTCCGGCGTGCGGCGCAGCCGTTCCGGCGAGGTGAAGCTTGGCGAAACACCCATTCATAAGCTTAAGCGCCGCGAAATTGCGCGTATTCTGGCTTTGGTCGAGCAGCAGGCAGGCACCACAGATCGTATTACCGTGCGACAGGCCGTAGAACTGGGGCGCACGCCCTATCTTGGAGCGCTTTCACCATGGTCGGAACAGGATGATGCGATTGTCGAACGGGCTTTAAGCAATGTCGACATGCTGCATCTGGCAGAGCGTTGCTGGCACACGCTATCAGGCGGCGAACGTCAGCGTGTCCATATCGCACGCGCTTTGGCGCAGGAGCCGCAGATTCTGCTTCTGGACGAACCCACCAATCATCTCGATATTGGTCACCAGATCGGTCTTCTCGATCTTGTCAGCCGTCAGAAACTGACTGTGATAGCGGCGCTGCATGATCTCAATCATGCGGCGATGTTTTGTGACCGGATCGCCGTCATGGACAAGGGCAAGCTTGTGGAGCTTGGTACGCCGCGCGACGTGTTGCGGGCCGAATGTATCGCCAAGGTTTTCGGGGTCGAAGTCGATGTCGAGTATCATGGCGTTCAAGGCTGTCATATCCGTTATCGCGCACCGCATCGTGGCGCTTTGAAACTCAAACATTCTGCATAATTATGATTGGCATGAAAATGAGCAAACGACTTTTCCTCGCTGCAGCTTTGATGGCTGTTTCTGTATTTCCAGGGCTGGCCGAAACCTTTGAGGTCAAGATGCTGAACCGAGGCGAGAAAGGATCGATGGTGTTTGAACCTGACTTCTTGAAACTCGCTCCAGGTGACAAGGTGAAGTTCATCGCGACCCATAAAAGCCACAACGCAGCGACCATTGATGGCATGGTGCCGGATGGAAATCCGGGATTTAAAGGCAAAATCAACGAAGAAATCGAAGTGGCATTTGATCAGGCGGGATACTATGGAATCAAGTGCTCGCCGCATTATGGTATGGGCATGGTGATGCTCATCAAAGTCGGAGAAGCAGAACTCCCGCATGCGTATCGCGAGGTCGATTTCCCCTCACGCGCCAAACCGCGTTTTGAGGAAATATTTGCAGCGTTAGATACAAATAAATAGGGGTAATATAAAATAAAAATCTAATATAAAGATAAGATATATCAGTAAGTGCATATTAACATGCGATCTTTGTATTAGTTTATCACGGCAATGTGAGTGTTGTTGTTGACAATCTGTTTCCATTCCGTTGACGGTTTGTTTATATGAACCTACGTTACGTTCAGTTAAATGCTCTCTCTATCGTGATTGAGTATTGCTGGAAATGACTGGTGTAATCATATTTTGACTGTATCAGTTATTTTGAGCTTTGAATGTAAGTGCTATCGTTCAGTTTCTAACTCAACGATAGTTTACTTTGAATGAAGTATAAATAATTGGCGTGCTTGTCTCTGCGGGGGCAGAACTACGGACAAGCATGTGACGAACTATTTTTATAATTTATTATTTTATATTTATTGTGCGGCGACCTGCATTTTCTGGAGGCCGCCGCTATTTTTTAAGCAATTGTAGTTGTGTTAACCGACGGCGGCCTTCAAGCGACGCTGCTCCAGATTGAGGCCAAGTTCTGTAGCGCGAGCAATGATGGGTGCAAAGCGACGCTGCTTCTTTTCTGCGTGATTGGAAGCGATGTCCGCGATCCGGTGCTTGAGATATGGATTGAGGAAGCGTTCGCGTACAGAGATCAAATAGTTTTCGGCCTCATCGCCAATGCCATCTGCTGCAAAGACTGGAAGAACCTCTTCTCGCCACAGCGTTTCAAGCTCATTGCGGTTTGTTTCTTCCTGCATGGCTTCCAAAACGATTTCGTCTTTCGGACGATTACCGTTCAGCCATTGCTCTGCAATGAACGTATGGCCGAGATTGAGCAAATAAAGCTTTAACCGCTCATAAAGGGCAAGATTGTCCGTGACCACGATGTCGGGGTGCGTGCAGGGTAGAGTCAGCCCGTCTGCTTGCTCAATCGCCCATATTGCATAAGGCTCTGCAATTGCGCCCACCGGATCGATTGGTTCTGATACGATGCGGTCAACGAGGCTGTTGGCGAAAACACAATTGCTTTCAATCCATTGTGTGAACGCCTTCGGCAGGCTCCAGCTTTCTGCGAGATCGAGCACAATGGAACGCAGTCTGTCGCCATTGCGCGAGATTAGTTCGCACGGGAAGATCGACAGTGGCGCATCGGGATTAACCTTCCAGCGCTGATTCAACAGCACAAGCAGCTTTGCTGGAAAACTTTTCGGCAAGCGGTCGGTATCTGTCAGCAATGACACGTCGTCATTTGCATCAAGCTCAAAGCCTTTATCGCCGGTATTGGACAGGATTACCTGAACTTGCGTTGCAAGCGCGCGGATGGCTGGCCAATCGGTAACGGCGGAATAGGCTGCCGTTACACTTTTCACCAAATGCTTTTCGTCAACAGGTTTGCCGTTGCGTAAGCCGCGAATGATAATTGGATAACCTTCGCTACTGTTCAGTGCGCTAATACGGCGTGCGCTTTCAGGGTTAGATGTTGTTTGAACGATTGCAATCGTACCAATTGCTTCGCCCTTGGCCAGTGCTTCCGAGATGAAAAAATCGACATGTCCAAGCAAAAATCGGCTGGTGCCAAATTGCAGAATCGATGGTTGATTGGTCATTTTTCCTCCCTTGGATAATTGTGAAATAGCTATTGCAACCCTCAAAATTGGTCAAGCCACTCTTTGAATTCAATTTAGATCGTGGTGCGACAAAACAGACACAAAATACAATAACTAGTATTTTCAGTTAGTTAGAATGTATTGCGCTTTCTGTATCTTCAAAATATGGTAAGGCCAATTTGGGAGAGAGCATGAGCGAACATATTGGCTCCGTGGAACCGCGGAGGCTTTATCAACAAATTGCCGACCGGGTCAGGACCTTGGTCCGCGAAGGGCATTTTCCGGCGGGAAGCAGGCTTCCCGCTGAGCGCGAACTTGCGCATCAGCTTGGTGTGTCGCGCCCGTCATTGCGCGAAGCGCTGATCGCGCTTGAAATCGCAGGCAATGTCGAAATTCGTATGGGTTCCGGCATTTATGTTGCTGCCGAGCAAACCCGTATTCCCGCGAACGGCGGATCGATTGGTGAAAGCCCGCTGGAAATCATGCAGGCCCGTTCGCTTGTTGAAGGCAGTGCTGTCATCATGGCCTGCAGTCTGATTACAACGGAAGCCTTAACGCGGCTGCGCGGCAATCTTGACGCGATGCGATTGCAGATTGAGGCCGAACGCAAGCCAATCGAGCTTGATCGTCAGTTTCATCTGATTATCGCCGAACAGTCGGGCAACTCGGTTGTGGTGCGTATTATTCGTGACTTGTTTGACGAGCGACATAGTCCGCTCACGGCCCAAATGCGCACGAGATACGAAAATGCTGAAACTTGGGCGCATGCCCTGACAGAACATGAGAAGATTTATGCTGCACTGGAAGCGCGGGATCCGCTTCTGGCGCAGACAGCGATGCGCACGCATCTGGATACATCAAAGCAGCGATGGATGGAGAATGAGCCTCGGGATTAGGCTCGGACATTTGCTGTAGTGGTTTTGGGAGTGAGGTCAGAATTATGAACGACAAGGCTGTCTCGGCTGTGACGCCGGTAATCCTTTTGCATCCGTCAGATGATGTTGCGGTTGCGCGTATTTCGGTCCGTGCGGGCAATCCGATTGGACTTGGCGATATCGTCGCGCGTGATTTGATCGGGCGTGGCCACAAGGTGGCTTTGCACAACATTTCAGCGGGCAAGGAAGTGCACAAATATGGGCAGGTGATTGGTGTTGCCATTCAGGATATTGCGGTAGGTGAACATGTGCACCTTCACAATCTCGCAATGCTGCCATCCGAGCATGAACATCAATTTTCGGTCGATATTGAAGAACGCGGTATGCTGCCGGAAGCTGAGCGCCGTCAGTTCATGGGCTATGATCGGGGCTTTGGCGGTGTCGGTACGCGCAACTATATCGGTGTCATTTCATCGGTAAACTGCTCTGCGACCGTATCTCGCTACATTGCCGATTATTTCAATCGCATGGGTGGTCTTGATGGCTTTGATAACGTTGATGGTGTGGTGGCACTGACGCATGGCAGCGGCTGCGCACTCAACACCAAATCGGAAGGTTATCGGCTGCTGACCCGTACCATTCAGGGCTATGCCAAGCATCCGAATTTCGGTGGCATATTGCTTATTGGTCTTGGTTGCGAAACCAACCAGATCGCGCCGATTATGGAACATTATCGTATGGAAGAGGGCGCACGTCTTCGCACCATGACGATCCAACAGCATGGTGGCACTCGCAAGACAATCGATCATGCGATTGCCGAGATAAAGGAAATGCTGCCGCTGGTGAACTCCGCCAAGCGTACGTCGCAGCCTTTGTCGAAGCTGAAAGTTGCGCTCGAATGTGGCGGTTCTGACGGTTATTCTGGCATCTCTGCCAATCCGGCTTTGGGTTATGCGTCTGATCTTATTGTGCGCAATGGCGGCACAACTGTTCTGGCAGAAACACCTGAAATCTATGGCGCTGAACATCTTCTGACACGCCGCGCTGTTACGCCTGCGGTTGCGGAAAAGCTGCTCCAGCGCATCGACTGGTGGCGCGATTATACAGCCCGCAACGGCGATGAACTCAACAACAACCCATCACACGGCAACAAGCTCGGTGGCCTCACCACCATCCTAGAAAAGTCGCTGGGTGCTGTTGCCAAGGGTGGCTCGATGCCGCTCAAGGCTGTCTATGAATTTGCTGAAACCGTAACCGAACAGGGTTTCACCTTCATGGATACGCCGGGCTATGACCCGGTTGCTGTAACAGGACAGGTGGCGGGCGGTTGTAACGTGATCTGCTTCACTACGGGCCGTGGCTCGGTTTCGGGCTTTAAGCCAGCGCCCTGCATCAAGATCGCGACCAATTCCGAAATGTACGAGCACATGAAGGAAGACATGGACTTCAATTGCGGCGGCATCGTCACCGGTGATGAGACCATTGAAGAGTCCGGCACGCGCATTTTCGAGCATATTATCGCAGTCGCTTCCGGTGAGCAGACGCTGAGCGAAATCTACGACTATGGCGATAACGAATTCGTACCGTGGCAGGTCGGCGCCGTCACCTGATCTGCCCATTCAATGAACAACTACAGGAATATTTCGATGGTCAAAGCTCTGCGTATTGAGAGCGAAAACGTAACTCGTTTTGCTGAAATTCCCGAAGCACCGCTCTTGCCCGGACATGTCCGGGTGAGCATAAAACATGTGGGGCTTTGCGGCAGCGATCTCAATACGTTCAAGGGGTTAAATCCTCTGGTGGAACTGCCGCGAATTCCGGGTCATGAAATTGGTGGTGAGATCATCGAAGCCGGTGAGGGCGTCAGTGCCGCTTATGCTAAGGGCAAGCGCGTCATCGTGCTTCCTTACACCAACTGCGGTCAGTGTTCGTCATGCCGCAAAGGCCGCTTGAACGCCTGCCGCTACAACAAAACGCTTGGCGTGCAGCAGAATGGCGGACTGGCGGAACAGATTGTTCTGCCCGCGGAAAAGCTCATCCTGAACGATACGCTTGCTCCGCGTCATCTCGCACTGGTCGAGCCGCTTTCAGTTGGTTTCCATGCGGTCGAACGTGGCCGCGTTCTGGCCGGTGATACGGTTGCGGTGCTTGGCTGTGGCATGATCGGCATGGGTGTATTGATCGGCGCAGTTGCGCGCGGTGCCAGGGTTATTGCTATTGATCCGAGTGCTGAAAAGCGTGAACTGGCGCTGAAGTTTGGCGCAACACATACACTGCCGGGCGGCGAAGATGTTGTCGCAAAGGTGCAAGAGCTTACCAGTGATGACGGCGTGGATGTCGCCTTTGAAGCGGTTGGTCTGCCGATCACTTTCACGCAAGCGGTTGACCTCGCAGGCTTTGCGGGGCGTGTCGTTTATGTCGGCTATTCCAAGTCGCCGGTGACTTACCAGACACAATTCTTCAACCTCAAAGAACTCGACATCATGGGTTCGCGCAATGCGACGCTGACCGATTTTGAGGCTGTGATCACACATTTGGAGAAGCTGGGAAGCAATGCAGATCAGCTAATCTCAAAGATATTTCCTTTCGACGAAGCAGAACAGGCGCTGCCCTTTTGGGACGGTGACCGCAACGTTCTGAAAATCATCATTGAACGCAACTGAATCGAAGCAAATGCTCTGTGTCGGGAAGGACGGCATTGAGCGCTAGTGGAGGAAACCGGCCTCGTGGCCATTTGTTTGAAGACCCTAAACGGGAGGAATACCATGAAAAAACTCGTTACCGGAATGATCGCAGCAAGCATGTTGCTGGCAGGAAGCGTGGTAGCCTATGCTGCCAATGTGTCGATCAAAGTTGCCTATGAAAACAACCCCGGCGAGCCTTTTGATGAGGTGATGCATTACTGGAAAGACGATCTTGCCAAGCGCAGCAATGGCGAAATCACGCTTGAGCTTTATCCAAGTTCGCAGCTCGGCTCCAAGAAGGATGTGACAGAGCAGGCGATGATGGGCCTCAATGTCGTCACGATTTCCGACGTTGGCTTTCTGGCAGAATATGACCCGGACCTTGGCGTGCTTTATGGCCCGTTCCTGACGGATGATCCGGCACAGCTTTTCAAAGTTTATGACGGCGATTGGTTCCAGGGAAAGAGTGACGAGCTGAAGAAAAAAGGCATTCACATTGTGATGCCGAACTACCTCTACGGTATTCGTCAGATCATTTCCAAAAAACCGATCCGCACACCTGAAGACCTCAAGGGTATGAAAATCCGCGTGCCTAACAATGTCATGCAGATCAAGACCTTTGAAGCGATGGGCGCGACCCCAACTCCAATGCCACTAGGTGAAACATTCCCGGCTCTGGCGCAGGGCGTGATCGATGGCGTTGAAAACCCGATTTCGGTGCTTTACGGCCAGAAATTTCAGGAAGAAGCCAAATATCTGAGCAAGGTTGGTTATCTGACCAATGTAGCACTGATTGTTGGCGGCGAAGCGTTCTTCTCGACACTGCCTGAAGAGCAGCTCAAGATGATTCATGAATCAGCTTATGATGCGGGTCTCTACAGCCAAAAGCTGACGATCGAAAAAGATAATGAAATGATCGAAAAAATGAAGGAAGCTGGCGTTGAAGTCATCGAAGTTGACCGTGCTCCTTTCAAAGCTTTGGCTGAAAAAGTCTACACGCAGTTCCCGGAATGGTCGCCTGGTCTTTATGAAAAGATCCAGGCTGAACTGAAGAACTAAACCTCTCTATTCGGATATTGCCATGTCGCGGTTTTCACTGCGGCATGGCACGGTTATGGAAATTAATCCGATGAAATATTTTGAAAAACTGGTCGAGTGGTCGGCAGCTTTGCCGCTTTTCGTTTTGCTGGCTATGTTCAATGTTGCTGTTGTCATGCGCTACTGGATGCATCAGCCATTGCAGTGGACTGAGGAAATGGCCGGGCTTTTGATGATCTGGATAATCATGCTTGGTAGTGTCGCGGCAGAACGCAGCAACCAGCATCTCGCTATTCCGATGCTTGTGGACCTTTTCTCTGAGAAGATTCGTGATGTCATTAATGCGATCATCTCAATTTTCTCGGGACTGTTTCTGCTTTATGTATCCTATGCCGGTTACAAACTGTCAGTTGCAGCGCAGTTCAAAGTCACTGACGTGCTCCGCGTCTCCTATTTCTGGATAGACATCGCAGTCCCCGTCGGCTTCGTGATTATCTCTATTTATATGTTTGCAGGTGCTTTCAAGTCCTTGCGCGCCGTATTTGCGGGAGGCAAGGCATGAGCCTGACGACCATCGTTCTTATCATGCTGGCACTGATTGCGCTTAACATGCGCCTTTATGTGGCCATTCTGATTGCTGTCTTTACCTATTTCATCTTCTTCAACCAGATGCCGATTGCTATTGCTGTGCAGCGTTTTATCAGCCCTGCACAGAACACATCGCTTCTTGCTATCCCGTTCTTCATTATGCTTGGAACGGTCATGTCGCATACGGGTATTGCAGAGCGTTTGATCAAAGTTGCTGACATTCTGGTTGGCCGTATGCGTGGCGGCATGGCGCTGACTAACATCATGGTTTCGACCCTGATGGGTGGCGTGAGTGCCTCAAACCTCGCCGATAGCGCCATGCTGACGCGCATGATGGTGCCAGAAATGGTCAAGCGTGGCTATGATAAGGCATTTTCCTGCGCAGTGACGGCTGCCGGTTCGCTGATTACGCCAATCATTCCTCCGGGTATTGCTCTCATCATCTATGGTTTGATCGCTGACGTATCCATCGGCAAGATGTTTATGGCAGGTGTTGTTCCGGGAATTCTCGGTGCCGTTATTCTGATGATTGCAGCCTACATCACTTCGGTAAAACGTGGTTATAAGCCAAGCCGTGAAAAGCGCATGAGCGGTGCCGAAGTTGCATCGACGCTTGCTTCTGCATGGCCTGCTGTGCTGCTGCTGTTCGCGATCATCGGCGGTATCCGTATGAATATCTTCACGCCGACGGAAGCCGGTGCTGTTGCTGTTACGCTGGTGCTTATTATCGGCTTTGTGATCTATCGCGAAATGCGTGTGTCACATGTCGTGGATTCGCTTATCGAGACCGCAAAGTCGACAGCCTCCGTCATGCTTGTGATCATGGCATCGTCTGCGCTCGCATGGGTGTTTTCGCTTGAGCAGGCCGGTCAGGCACTGATGCATCTGATTTCGTCTTTCACCAGCAATCCTTATGCGTTTTTGCTGGCAGTCAATGTGATCCTGCTTCTGCTTGGCGCATTGATTGAAGGCACGGCACTTATGATCGTTCTGGTGCCGCTTCTGATGCCGACAGTGAAGGCTTTGGGTATTGATCCGGTGCATTTCGGTATCGTGGTTATCGTCAATCTTTCAATTGGGACGCTGACGCCGCCGGTTGGTACAGTGATGCTTATGGTCTGTAATATTGCAAAAGTGCGCGTTGCAGATTTCACCCGCCAGGCATTCAGCATGTATCTGGCGCTCTTCATTCTGCTGGCGCTTGTCACTTACGTGCCGTTTATCTCAACGTTTCTGGCACATTGATTGATAAGAAAATCAAGAAGGGCGCGGAAATTTCCGCGCCCTTTGTTATTTCACGGCACCAAGCGCAAGTCCCTTAATGAGATAACGCTGCAACCACACAAACATGATCGCTACGGGCAGGGTTGCGACGAGCGTTGCCGCCATCACATAATGCCATTCGACGGTGTAGCGGCCAGCCACCAGTGAGAATACCTGAATAGGCAGTGTGTAACTTGCCTGACTGCGCAGCATGGTAAGCGCCACAACAAACTCGTTCCATGCATTGATGAAGGTGAAAATTGTCGTGACCGCAATGGCCGGCAGGCAAAGCGGCAGGAAAACCTTGATCAGCGTTTTGGTTCGGCCAGCGCCTTCCATCCACGATGCTTCTTCAAGGTCGCGCGGAATGGTGTCGAAATAGCTTTGCAGCATCCACACAGTAAAGGCGACATTGAACGCCATATAGACTGCACCCACCGCCGTAACACTTTCAATCAGCCCATAGGCTGCCAAAAGACGAAACAAGCCCAACACCAGAACGATGGGCGAAATCATTTGCGAAATCAGCAGGAATTGTCTGAACGCGCCATCACCCGCAAAGCGAAAGCGCGACATGGCATAGGCGGCGGGAATTGAGAAAACAATTGCGCCAACAGAGGCAATTACGGAGACGTAAAGCGAGTTCAGCAGCGCTGTGCTAAAGCCTGTGCGCACCCACATCTCGGAAAAGTTCTCCCAGCGGAACGTGCTTGGCCACCATGTAGGTGAGAGCACTTCCTGCGCTGGTTTGACGGCGGTCAGAAACATCACCGCAAAAGGAAATAGTGTGAGAATAATGAGCGGCGTCAGCGTTGCCCAGGCGATGATTGTGCGTTTGAGTTTTGGCTTGTTCATGCTGCTTCCCTCCGCATGGCGAGGCGAATATAGATCGCGGTGAATACCAGCAGGATACCCAGCATGATAAGCGAAACGGCAGATGCTTCGCCGAGTTTTCCAAGGCGGAAGGCGAGCTTATAAAGATGTGTTACAAGAATATCTGTTGAATTTGCAGGTCCGCCTTGCGTCATCACCCAGATGATCGGGAACGAGTTGAATACGTAAATCGTATTGAGCACAATCGCGATATTGATAAAGGGTTTGAGCAGCGGGAAAGTGATCTCGCGAAACTGTTGCCAGAGGCTTGCACCTTCAAGCGATGAGGCTTCATAGAGATCGTCGGGAATCGATGACAAGCCTCCGAGAAAAATCGTAGTCGTGAATGGCACCGTCACCAGAATGCCGACCAGTATCTGCATGGGAAAAGCGGTTGCCGCACTCGCCAACCATTGAATATTGCTATCAATCAGTCCCAGATTACGCAGCGCCGAATTCAGCATACCGCTTTCGCCATTCAGCGCCCAGCGCCAGACGATGGCTGTCATGGTGAGTGACACGGCCCAGGGCAGCATGACGATAACACGCGCCACGGAACGTCCGTAAAAATCCATATTAAGAATGATCGCAACGGGAATTGAAACCAATAAAGCGCCACCGACAACCGCGATTGTCCAGAAGCCCGTTCGCCATATGGCATTGATGAAATCTGACGAGGCGAAGAGCGCGGAAAAATTGGCACCGCCGTTAAAATCGCGCAATTGCCCAAAGCGGTTTACATCATGGGTCGCAATTTCGATGAGATTGACGACCGGCCAGAAAATCACCACCGCAGCCAGAAGCAGGCTTGGCAGGATAAGGAAATAGGGCAGTGTGCGATTTTGCATCAGCCATAACCCCCATGTCAGTTGGAAAAGACAAACCCGGCAGTATTTTTCAATACTGCCGGGATGACGGGAGCTTATTTCTTCAGGATTGCGTCTGCCTTGGAAGCAGCTTCCTTAAGCACTGCATCGGGCTCTCCATTGCCAAGATAGATGCTCTGCATCGCATTGGATGTAATGTCGGCAATCTCTTCCCAACCGGGAATGACCGGTGCAAAACGCGCATCGGGCAATAGTGCGGTGAAGGCTGCAAGATCGGCATTATTGACGTAATAATCCATCTTTGCTTCTTCCTTGTTCACTGGGAGGAAGCCTTCGCCTTGCGTGAACTTGGCGCGCCAGTCGGTTTGGAACAAGAAGTCGAGCACCTTCCATGCTTCCTCCTTGTTCTTGGAATTCTGGAACATGATGACAGAGTCCGTCACGCCATAAGTGCCACGCGCACCGGTCGGGCCAGCGGGAATTGCCGCAACACCATATTTGAGATTCGGCGCTTCTTCCTTGATCTGGTTCGACAGGAACGGCGCGGTGATCATCATTCCGACCTTGCCCTGCTTGAACAGGTTCTGCACGTCTTCACGCGCATAGGACGTGACGCCCGGCTGGGTCAAACCATCGTCGATCATCGACTTATAGAGTTTTGCGGCCTCAAGCGCGCCTGGCGAACTCAGGCCAGAAGTGCCGTCCTTGTTGAGGATTTCAGCACCTTGTGACCACATTGCATAGTAATAATAGACGTCGGTCTCGATTTCCTTGCCTTGCAGGCCAAAACCGTAAGTCTCTCCACCCAGCGCCTTGATCTTTTCAGCCGCCGCTTTCACTTCGTCCCAAGTTGCGGGAGGATTGGCGACGCCTGCTTTTTCAAGCAGATCCTTGTTGTAATACATGGCGCGCGCCGAGGCTGCGATTGGCAGGCCATATGTCTTGCCTTCAAGAACGGAAGGCGACAGGAATGTTTCGATAAAACGGCCCTTGAAAGCGTCATCCATATAGCCATCAAGCGGCTCTGCAATTCCCTGCTGGACAAAATCGATCAGCCAGCGCGTGCCGATGATCGACAAATCGGCGTTGGTGCCTGCGGAAATATCAGTTGTCAGCTTTTGCAGCAGAACATCCCATGGCACGACTTCAAAATTCAACGTGATACCAGGATTTTCCGCTTCGAACGCCTTTTTGACTTCTTCAAAATATGGGCCGGTCTTGGAGCTGTATTCCGCGACCGTCATGCGCACTTCGCCAGCCTGTGCGAAAGAACTCAATGCCAGAATGCTAAATCCAGCCAGGAGGCCGGTCTTCCATTTTGCTATCGTCATGTTTCCGTTCCCTTTTTTGTGCTTCGCTTGGTGCAATGCATGCTGTTTTTTGTTATTTTCTTACATTATCGGCAATTCAGCCGCTTTCAAGTAAAAAGTTTTGTTGCAAACTTACATTTTGAATTTTAGTCTGATCCCAAATAAAAGCATTTCCAGTAAAAGTGCGAAGCGGTTTTTCGTCGGATAATGCGATAAAAAACAAATATTTAGAGCGTTTCTCTTGATTTAACCAAATCGGAAACGCTCTCAAGGCGCAAAAAGCGCTGCATAAAAGGGGAATGAAGTGGAAGATTCAGGCGCGTTTGCCGGAAAATCTGTTCTGATAACCGGCGCTGGCGGCGGCGTGGGGATAGCACTCGTTCATTTGTTTGCGGCGCTGGGTGCGCGCATTATCGGTTGCGATCTCACACTTGAGGCGATGCGCGGAGATTTATTTGCTGCACGTCATGCCTTTGATTTAGGCGCAACTGAAACGCTGGAAAAGGCTGCACAGCAAATTATCGAGACAAACGGTGTGCCCGACATTGTCATCAACAATGCAGGATGGACGCGCGCAGACACATTTGAAGCCCTTGATCAAGGTAACATTACCACGGAAATCGACCTCAACCTGACCAGTGTGGCAGTGTTTTCGACAGAACTTGCGCGCGCCATGGCTGAACGCGGGAGTGGTGCTTTCGTGTTCATTTCGTCAATCAATTCGCTTATGCACTTTGGAAATCCGGCCTATGCCGCAGCGAAAGCCGGGATCAATGCATTTGTGCGCGCGCTTGCCGTTGAATATGGCCCCAAAGGCCTTCGCGCCAATGCCGTTTGTCCCGGCTCAATCCGAACCGCTGCATGGGATCATCGCATTGCGAAAGACCCCACAGTTTTAGATAAATTGCGACGACTTTACCCCTTGGGACGCATCGTCAATGTGGAGGAAGTAGCCGAGGCGGTGGCGTTTTTGGCCTCAAATCGCGCTTCTGGAATAACGGGCACGGTTCTGCCAGTCGATGCCGGGCTGATGGCCGGATGCAGACCTTTTATTGATGATATTTTAGGTGGGAGTTGAGTGATGAAGAACGTTTCCTTGCGTGGGATCACAAAAAATTTCGGCCAGATGGATGTTCTCGACCGGATTGATCTTGATATTGAGGATGGCGAGTTTCTTGTTCTTGTCGGACCGTCAGGATGCGGAAAATCCACGCTTTTGCGTATGGTTGCGGGTCTGGAGCCGATCTCTGGCGGGGATCTTATTATTGGTGGTGAGCGCGCCAATGATCAGCCGCCGCAAAAGCGAAATATTGCGATGGTTTTTCAGTCCTACGCGCTGTTCCCGCATATGACGGCGCGGGAGAATATCGGCTTTGGTCCGCGCATTCGCGGCGAGGATAAAGCCACAACCGCAGCCAAGGTCGATAAGGCTGCAGGCATTCTTAATCTTCATTCTTATCTCGACCGCTACCCACGCCAGCTTTCCGGCGGGCAGCGTCAGCGCGTCGCTATGGGACGGGCTATCGTACGTGAACCATCGGTGTTTTTGTTCGATGAGCCGCTGTCCAATCTCGATGCGCAATTGCGCGTACAAATGCGCACAGAAATCAAAGCCTTACATCAGCGCCTTAAATCAACGGTGATTTATGTAACGCACGACCAGATCGAGGCCATGACAATGGCTGATCGGATCGTGGTGATGAATAAAGGCAAGATTCAACAGATCGGCGCACCGCTTGAACTCTACGATCATCCCGCAAACAAGTTTGTAGCAGGCTTTATCGGTTCGCCATCCATGAGCTTTATATCGGGTTCCATCACGCAGGATGGTTTCTTTCGCACCAGCGAAGGCGAGGGGATCGCGGTCCCCGGACATGCAAAGCCCGGCAGTGCTGCAGAGATGGGCATCCGGCCCGAAAATTTTCTCGTCGCACCCGATGGCAAAGGCCTGTCTTTGGCCATTGAAGTTGTCGAGCCGACAGGGCCGGAAACGCATGTTTATGGTAGAATTGCCGGTGAAGCTGTGCGGGCTGTGTTTCGCGAGCGCATTCACCTTGCGCCGGGTGAGCGAGTCCCTGTAACGGCAAGACCGGAACAGATTCATCTCTTTGATAAGGAAAGCGGTTTGCCGCTTTGAACACGCATGAGCAAAATCGCCGACATCCTCTCACAGCTTCACGCGGTGGCGCAGGATGGCTCAAAGTCTGAAAGGAGAATGGCCGCTCTGGTGCTTGCCGAGCCGGACACTATCTCCAAGGCTGCGATTTCGGAAATTGCTCAGCGCGCGGGTGTGAGCGAGCCGACAGTCACGCGATTTTGCAGAGCGCTGGGTTGTGATGGCGTTCGTGATTTCAAGTTTTTTCTCGCACAGGCACTGGCGATTGGCGGGCAATATCTGACGGCGGAAGCTCCGTCGCGCGATGTGCGCGAGGCGCGTATTGCACTTGCGATTACTGATGGTGCTATTTCTGCTATTCAGCGCGCCAGCGATAATCTCGACATGTCGGTCATCATGACTGTTGCCGAGCAAATAGATGCGTCGGGTTCGGTTTTGTGTATCGGTTCGGGTGGCATTTCTTCAATGATGGCGACGGAAATGCAGAACCGACTTTTTCGGCTTGGAATTCCTGTTGTGGCGCAGATTGATGGACAGTTGCAACGCATGTATGCAGCCATCGCCAAACCAAACACAATGGTGATTGCTTTTTCTGTTTCTGGCTATGCACGTTCGGTGATCGAAGCGGCAGAGGTCGCAAGACAGTATGGTGCGGAAACTGTGGCGATTACCGCACCCGGTTCAGATCTTGCTGGAACCGTTAACACGGTCATTCCGTTTCTCGTCAACGAAGATGGTAATCTTTATAAGCCGACATCTTCGCGCTTTGCTTTGATGGCAATTGTGGACATGATTGCGACGGCCACTGCCGAGACACGTGGGGCGGACGTGCTTGAACGGTTAAGACGCATCAAGCAAAGCCTGAATATGTTGAAAGTTGATGATCCGAGTTTGCCGCTGGGAGACTGAATGAATGACAAGGCCTAAAACAATTGGCGAAATCGATACACCTGCTATCCTGATTGATGTAAATCGCGTGCAGGCAAATATTATCAAGGCACAGGCGCATGCCGACGCAATCGGCCTGAAGCTGCGGCCGCATATCAAAACACATAAATTGCCATTTTTCGCACGCCGCCAGATTGAGGCAGGTGCTGTGGGCATTACCTGTCAGAAGCTTGGCGAGGCCGAAGTAATGGCCGATGCCGGGATTGTTGATATTTTCCTGCCCTATAATATTTTAGGCAAGGACAAGCTTGACCGGCTTTATGCACTGCATCAGCGCATCACGATTTCCGTAACAGTCGATAATTTTACAAGCCTTGAGGGGTTGGCCCAGCGTTTTACTAATGCCGGGCGTCCGCTCAAAGTTCTGGTTGAGTGCGACACTGGCATGGGGCGCTGCGGTGTGCAGACGGCTCAGGAAGCGCTGGAACTGGCGCGCCAGATCAACGCGAGCAAGGGCCTCAAGTTTGGTGGATTGATGACCTATCCGGCAACCGGAAAGGCTGATGAAACCGAGCAATGGCTTTTAGACGCGCGGGATATTCTGGCTGCAAATCGGCTTCAATGCGAGACCATTTCGAGCGGCGGCACGCCGGATATGTGGCAAACGCCGACGAAAAGCGTGATCACCGAATATCGTCCCGGCACCTATATTTATTTTGATCGTTTTCAGGTCGCAAAGGGTGCTGCAACACTGGACGATTGTGCATTGAGCGTGCTTTCAACAATTGTTAGCCACCCGACGCCGGAACGAGCGATCATTGACGCGGGTTCAAAAACACTTTCAAGCGATACTTTGGGGCTTCCTGATTTTGGCGAACTATTAGGGCGATCCGATGCGCGTGTGACTGGTCTTAGCGAAGAGCATGGCACGCTCAAAGGTGACTTGGCCGGTTTAAAAATCGGTAACAAGGTGCGCGTTATTCCCGATCATGTTTGCGTTGTTTCCAATCTCTTCGACGAAGTGCATTTCATCTCAGGCGATGATGTCATCGACATTTTGCCGGTTGCAGCACGCGGGAAACTGAAGTGATGACCATAGTCAATCCATTTGTCGGCGACAAAGACCGCGAGCCAATTTGGGAAATGCTGGTAAGCCGCGATATTGAAGCTTTTGTCTCCCAGACCTGGGAACTTGTCGCTGATGATTTTGACGCGGTTCGGTTCTTGGGTATTCATGCCAAAGGTGCGGTTGATCCTGACAAATGGGACGCGGCTTTTCCGACTTTGAGCGATTATCGCGATGAATGGCTGCGTCAAGCCGCTCAAAGCGCTGCAACCGATTATGTCGAATCCCTTACGGAAGCCTTATTTCGAGCAACGCGACTCAATGTAATCGACATCAGCGGTGATGTTGCGGTTGCACGAAAAAAATTCGATGGCACAATCGAAAAAGTCGATGGAAACCATGATGTACTCAATTGGCAGACACTTTATTTTTGCCGTCGTGACGATGAGCGCTGGCGCATAACTGGCTTCATTGGATACATGGTTAATCGATAATTTTATCCGCCGTCGGTGTGGCGAATTTTTGGGTGCAGATCGATTGATTTGCGCCCTTTTTTCCGGCAGATGATGTCGGAAAAGGTGAAAGTACAATCATACAAATCTACTGCAATTAAGTGGAATTATATTCTACGAATACTAAAATGCCCCATGTCGCAGCCAATTGCATATTTGTCGCAGTTCGCTCGTGTGCAACCCTTTCACAGGATTACTATGATTGTGTGGCAGACTGATTGTTTCCGGCAACCGGGTAAGTCAGTTCGCTCGCATATTTCGTCGCGCCACCCATCAAAAACAAACAAGGGACGGGTCGCGCCAAGATGAATCCGTGACTGTGGGTGGACATGTCTGGAAATGGCCTATATAAATAGATTACACCAATCGCTAATCATTCCTTGTGGGTCGTTCGCTTCCCGCAAGTTGCGCATGTCAAATTCGCGCATGAGTGAACAAATAATGATGTTAATAAGGAGATTAAACTCGCCAGCACAGCGGGGTTAAACATAATGCATGGTATTTTATACGAGGACAATAGTATGAAGTCGCCTGCTAAGACAAAGATAAGCTTGAGTGGCGTGTTTAAAGTCTTCGGCGACGATCCGAAACTTGCAATGCAGGAACTGCGTGCGGGTAAATCTAAAGCCCAGATTCATAGCGATCATGGTGCTACAATCGGTGTAGACAACGCGAGTTTTGAGATTAAAGAGGGCGAAGTATTCGTTATCATGGGCCTTTCAGGTTCAGGTAAATCGACATTGTTGCGCCTGCTCAACCGTCTTATAGAACCCACCGAGGGCTCCATCGAAGTTGATGGCCGTGACATTGTCAAAATGTCCAAACGCGAGCTCATTGATCTTCGTCGCCGCGACATGAGCATGGTGTTTCAGTCTTTCGCTCTGCTTCCCAATCGTACGGTGCTCAATAATGCCTGTTTCGGCCTTGAAGTGGCTGGCATGGGCGAGGCAGAACGTCACGAAAAAGCTCTGAAAGCGCTTTCAGCCGTGGGGCTTGAACCCTATGCCAATTCCATGCCTGATCAGCTTTCGGGCGGCATGAAGCAGCGCGTTGGTCTTGCGAGAGCTTTGGCGAGTGAGCCCACAATTTTGTTAATGGATGAAGCTTTTTCAGCACTTGATCCGTTGATCCGCACGGAAATGCAGGACGAGTTGAAACGTCTTCAGGCTGAAAACAGCCGCACGATCATTTTCGTAAGTCACGATATTGATGAAGCCATGCGCATTGGCGATCGTATCTGCATCATGCAGCACGGCAAGGTCGTTCAGGTCGGAACGCCAAACGAAATCGTCTCAGCCCCTGCCAATGATTATGTGCGCTCGTTCTTCCGCAATGTCGATGTTTCGCGGGTGTTCAAAGCGGCAGATGTTGCGCGTGATGACGAATTGATCGTCTTTGACCCAGCACAATTGTCTCAGGCACTGGAAAAGCTTGATGCAAGTGGCAAGTCTTACGGCGTGCTTCTTGATGCAGACCGCGTCTATCGCGGCGTCGTCACACGCGATGCGCTTCTGAATGGTGGCATCAAGGCGGATGGGGAACATCCAGACGCTGCAGCAGCAATACAAGCGGATGCGCCACTTTCAGGACTTCTGATGCGCGTTGCTGAAAGCCCGTGGCCAGTGCCAGTCACCGACCGGCATAACCGCTATCTCGGTGCTATCAGTAAATCGGCATTGCTTGAGAGTCTGGGCCGCGCAGGGGACCGCGCGGACTGAACTGTGTTGCTACAATTTCTTAGGTTTTTGGGCATTCGCCCGGCCATAGGTAACTCGATCTGAAATGGACGGTAAACCATGGATTTGAATTTCAGTATCGGCGGATGGGCGGATACGATCGTCAATTATATCCTCGATCATTTTACGCCTGCGCTTGATATGATCGCAGCCACAATCGGTTTTGTAACCGATGGTATTCAAAACGCGCTTCTGGCAATTCCGCCCTATGCGGGCATTGCAATTCTCGCTCTGCTGGCGCTATGGCGCGTTGGCTGGAAATTTGCAATTTTCACAGTGCTTGCACTCGCACTCATAATCCACATGGGGCTGTGGAGCGGTACAATGGAAAGCCTGTCGCTTGTGCTGGCTTCCACGATTATTGCAGTGGTCATCGGTATCCCGCTTGGTATTGCAATGGCACGTAATGACACGGTTGTGTCTGTCATTCGTCCGGTTCTCGACCTCATGCAGACGATGCCTGCATTCGTCTATCTTATTCCGGCTGCTATGTTTTTCGGGCTCGGTGCGGTGCCCGGTACAATTGCGACGGTCATCTTTGCAATGCCGCCGGTGGTGCGCCTGACCAATCTCGGTATCCGTCAGGTTGACGCAGAGTTTGTCGAAGCGGGTCTCGCATTTGGCTGCACATCGCGGCAGTTGCTCTTCAAGGTTCAGCTTCCAAACGCCATGCCATCGATTATGGCCGGTATGAACCAGACAATCATGCTGTCACTTTCGATGGTTGTTATTGCGTCGATGATCGGTGCTGGCGGTCTTGGCAATACGGTTCTGACCGGCATTCAGCGCCTTGATGTTGGCAAGGGTTTTGAAGGTGGTCTTGCCGTGGTCATTCTGGCTGTCATTCTGGATCGCATCACGCAAAGCTTCGGCAAAGGAAATTCCGGCGGTGTGCTGGGCTTCTTCAAAAGGTTGTCCTTCATGAAGAAGAGCGGTGATGAAACGTCCTCACACCCATTCCGTAAGCAGGAAGCATGAACAAAAACACATGGGAACACGTTCAATTCAAAGGAGAAGCTATGTTAGGTAAACTGACCAAAATCGGCCTCGCGGCCCTCGTTGCAGGCAGCATGAGTGCAGGAGCAGCTTTCGCTCAGGATAGCAATACCGTGAAAATCGGCTGGGCCCCATGGTCCGACGCAGAATTTGTGACCAAGCTTGCTGCAAAGATTATTCAGGACAATCTCGGCCAGAAGGTTGAGTTGGTTCAGACAGATGTTGCGCCTCTTTATCAGGGCGTAAGCCGTGGTGATATTGACGCGATGATGATGGCCTGGTTGCCGGAAACACATGCTGATTATTACAAGCGTGTCGAAGACAAGGTCGAAAACCTCGGACCGCTTTATGAAGGTGCAAAGCTCGGCTGGATCGTTCCGGATTACATTCCTGAGAGCGAAATCAGTTCGATTGAAGACCTCAAAAAGCCGGAAGTTCGCGAAAAACTGAAGGGCGAGATTCAGGGCATTGATCCGGGCGCGGGCCTTACCCGTTTGTCGGAAGAAGCAATCAAGAAATACGGCCTTGATTACAAGCTCAACATCTCCAGTGAAGCGGCAATGCTGACAACAGTTGACCGTGCGACACGTTCCGATGGCTGGTTTGTTGCCACCTCATGGAGCCCGCATTGGATGTTTGGCAAATACAAGCTGCGCTATATTGCTGATCCGGAAGGTGCATTGGGCGGCGCAGAACATGTTGATGCCATTGCACGCAAGGGTTTCAAGGAAGACAATCCGAAAGCTGCGGCATTCCTCGCCAAGATGAGCATTCCGATTGATGAGCTTGAAACTGCAATGTTCGACGCTCAGGAAACTTCTTATGAAAAGGCTGTCGACAAATATATTGCCGACAATCCTGACCGTATCAAGGAATGGCTAGCTGAATAAAGTTTTCAAATAATTGTTAAAGCCCGGTTTTAGATCCGGGCTTTTTCGTTGTTTTATGCGTTGCGTTTGATCTTAAAAATTGAGAAATGTCCCGCAAGAATGAGGTTGCAAATTAGCGCTAACGTGCGTTAAAGTTGCTTTAGATCAGATATATCTTTTTCAAGCTGTGAGAGACTTTGTCTTGGGAGATATAGCTATAGCATCGACCACCTTGGCGGGGGGCGATGCATTCGGGAGCAGGTTCTTGGGGAGGAACCTGCTCCTTTCTATTTCAAATCAAGCTTATTCCAGACCACAGGCCCGCAGGAACAGCGATGAGACTTCTTTCTCGATGCGTTCGAGGTCAAGCGGGTCGTCTTTAGTAAGTTTCATCATGCTGCGGACCTGCGTTTCGAAATCCGCATAATGTTGCGTAACCGCCCAGATATGCATCTGGAACAGCAGCGGATCGACAGGCTTTATGCGGCCGTCATCAACCCATGACTGGATAAGCTTCACCGCATTATGGGTGGCGCTGACATGCTTCGCCCAGTGGCGGCTAAGATAGGGCGCACCATTGGCAATTTCGGTGGTGAAAAGCCGCGAAGCCTTCGGATTTTTCTGGCTGTATAAAAGCTTGGCGTGGATATATTGCCGGATCACCTTGGCCGGATCTTCCTCGGTGCTGGCACCGAGGAAGATTTCTTCCCATTCATCAAGAATGAAAACGATAATATCTTCGTAAAGCTCTTCTTTGCTGGAAATATAGTAGTGAAGTTGCGGCTTTGTGAGGCCGGCGCGATGCGCGATACCTTGCGTTGATGCGCCGACAAGCCCCTTTTCGGCAAATTCATCAATAGCGGCGGTGCGGATCGCGCCGAGAATGCGACGCCGGCGGCCGAGAACTTTGTCTCGTCCGGTCAGTTCGTTATCGTCATTCCCTTTGTGGATTGTCATATTTGACCGCCGCTAGTTTAAAGGCGTTTACTGGCCCAGTTGCTTCTTAATGTCGAGACCTGCGCCCTTATTCACGAAGGCATCGGTTGCAACTTTGCTCATGTCGAGTTCGTCACCGCTGACAATGCCCGCCTTGCGTGCAAGTTCGTAAAACTCTTTCACGCGCTTCATGTCGATGGCACCGATACCCTTTTCGAGTGTGTTGCCACTATCGATCAGTTGCAATTCCTTGATGCGAGCAAGTTCAGCGTCCAGCGTTTCCTTGGTCATATCCGCATTGTCTTTGAGGATCAGCTCATAGGCTTTGCTGTTGTCGCCATAGAGGAAGTTGTTCCAACCTTCGATGGAGGCCGTTACAAAACGCTGTACCAGTTCCGGGTTTTCTTCAATCAGCTTTTGCCGTGTTTCAATCGTATTGGCATAGGTGTTGAAGCCCTGATCAGCAAGTAGGAAAGTTGTAACCTTAGCGCCTTCCTTTTCGGCATAAAGTGGTTCGGCGGTAGCATAGGCCTGCTGTACGGTTTTCTTGTCGCTCAGAAATTGTGCGAGGCTATAACCATAAGGGCGAAGCTGCTCATCCTTGAAACCAAATTCCTTAACGAGCCATGGCCAGAACGAGAACTGACCGTCTTTGGAGATCAAGATCGTTTGCGCATTGGTTAGGTCTTTAAAATCTTTGTATTCGCCTTCATGCGCCATGAGCGCCTGCGGGTCTTTCTGATAGAAAGCAGCCACAACCGTTGTCGGCACGCCATTGGCGACATTGTTGAATGACAGCAGAAGATTGCCGGTCAGCAGAAAATCGAGACGACCTGCGGCAAGCATCGGGCGGTTATTGACCTGCGGTCCACCCATTTCGATGGTCACATCAAGACCGTGTTTTTGATAAGTGCCGTCAGCAATAGCCTGATAAAAGCCGCCATGACCGGCCTGTGCCAGCCAGTTGGTGCCGAGCGTTACCTTATCGAGCGCATAGGCCATCTGTGCGGAAAGGCCGAGCGAAACTGCAGCCAATGCCGCAACGAGTGTTTTTTTCATTTTGGTTCCCTTTGATTAGTCTTTTACTACCATGTCGGCTGTCCAGCCGCGGGTTTTGCCTGGGTTGAGCAAGCCATAAGGATCAGCCTGTTTTTTGAACTCGATCTGAACGCTGTCAATTTCCTTCATGCCGCCATCCTCGATGGTGTAGGCATGAGGATCGTAGATGTCGCAACCGTCGACCTGTTCAAGTTCTTCGATCAGACGATACATCGCCTCACGATCTTCAAAGCGCACCAGCGGGAGCGCGAAAATCTGCACTTCGCCTTCAAGGCGTGCCATTTCGTGATGAATATATTGCGTCTCGCCATAACGTGCAATCTGGCGCGTCACCACATCAATGTCGAAGGGGCGGGGATAGGCAACTTGCAGATAGGTCCACCCCGGTTCAGCTTTCAGAGCCTGCAAGGTGGTGTGGTTCCAGCCGCATTCATAGGCGGGCTGTAGCCCTGCCTTGTGCAGTTCTTCGAGCGTTTTTGAGAAAGAAACTCTTCCGCCAAATTCGGTGGCGAGGCTTTCAAAACGCGCCACTTCTCCCGGCGCAATCATGGCAAAGACTGCATCCTTGTCGGATGGAAACAGATCACCAAACTTGATATAGAAACGCGCAAAGCGACGATCGACTGTTGTGAGAAGGTAGCAATCGAGGTTTTCTTCAAGCGCCTTAAGGCAGAATTTTAGCGTTGCCTCATAACTATCGAATAATGCTGCAGTATGTACCCATTCTGTTGCCTTCGTCAGGCCAATTTCGAGCTCCAGAATGATGCCATTTGTGCCATAAGCATGCTGGACCTTGTGAATATCGCGGCCGGTAAGCTCAATGATTTTAGGCTCGGGTTCAACCGTCAGAACCTTGACGGAATAGACATTGCCGTCGTCGCGCAACATTCCATGACGCAGGGAACCAATGCCGCCCGAACCGCCGGAGAAAAAGCCACCAATGGTGGCGATACGACGGGTGGAGGGATACATCAAAAGTTCCTGACCCGTTTCGCGTGCTGCATCATCAAGGCGCGAAATACGTGCGCCACCTTCAACGCGAACCTTGCCCGGTTCGATTGCGATGATGCGGTCGATCTTTGTCATATCGAGAATAACACCGCCTTCGAGCGGAACGCACTGACCATAATTGCCGGTGCCACCACCGCGCACGGTGATGGGGATACGCAGCTTCGCAGCAGCTGCTGCCACGCGGCGTACTTCATCCTGATCTTTTGGGATAACAACGAGATCGCCCAAATAATGGCCGATGTCTTCCGTCAGGATCGGGCTATACCAGAAATAATCGCGGGACCGCAGCTCGACCTGCTTGGGGTCGTCATAAATGCGGATACCTTCGATTTCGGCGCGAAACGCGGCCCAGTCATAGATGCGCTGTGGTGCGACAGAATTCATGGGGTTCTCCGATTAAACTTGTTTGCCATCGCGCCAGATGACGCGACGCGCCTGCGGACGGCTGATGAGGTCATTGATGTCTGTAGCGTCATGCCAGATGAAGTTTGCAGGCCCGCCTGCTTGCAGCGGTTGAACGCGCTCGCTTCGCATAATATGGGCGGGCAGGGTTGTGACGCTGTCGAGCCAGTCTTCCGGCTCAAGGTGACAGACGGGTGCTGCGAGGCGAAGGATCGCAAGCGGATCATAGTCGCCATAAGGATAGAAAGCGTCTCGCACATTGTCAGACCCGAGTATGACATCTATGCCAGCCACACGCGCTTCTTTGAGGGGCGCTACACCACGCAGGCGTGGCGACTTTCCACCAAGCCTGTCTTGCAGATAGAGATTGGAGGTTGGCAGCGAAACCAGAGCCGTGCCCGCCTCAGCGGCTGCATCAAGAATACGTTTTAGCTCATCCGGTGTACGCAATGACAATGAACATGCATGGCCACAAAGCACACGTCCGCCCATCTTATGCCGTTTGGTGGCATCGACGATTAGTGAAAAGCCGTCCGCTTCAATCTCCAGACCTTCATCGATATGGAAGTCGAGATCGAGATCATATTGAAACGCTAGGCGGAACATTTCTTCAATTTTGGTTTCAAGATCGGCGTTGCGATAAAAGAACGCGCCGAGCACACCGCCATCTTTTGCAACATGCTTGGCAATGTCGTTGCCAGCATCAAGCACCAGATCGCCATGAATGAGGGCTGCAAGTTGAAGATCAATTCGATCTTTCCATTCCTCACGCAACTCATTGAGTATAGGCCATGCGGTCGGCACTTCCGGCAGGGTCCAATCGACATGCGTGCGCATCGCGCCGACACCTCGCGCAAAGGCAGCTTCTAAGCCGCGTGTCGCGCGGCTGCGAATATCGTCGGCGCTCCAGTTTTGGCGGTCCGCATTCATCAGATCAATGGCATCAAACAAGCATTCGACCTTTGCGCTGCTACGCTCAGCAATGCGGCCTATGGTAAATGTCTTGTCGAGATGCACATGCACATCGGCGAGAAGCGGCGTGATAAAGCCACCATTCGTTGCCTGTGAAGGCGTGATTGAGGCAATGCGCCCAGCTTCGATGCTGATGTCGTGATGACCGTTCATGCCAGCGATAGCGACGCCCTTCAACATCTTATCGCTCACGGCGAATCTCGCTTTCATGCCAGCGTCCGAGAACAAGGCGCGACAGCCAGCTAGTGATCAGAAAAATCACCACGCCTAAGAGCGAAACGAGGAACAAGGCCGCAAACATGCGCGGGATTTCATTGCGGAAACTTGATTCTAGTATACGTGAGGCAAGACCTGTACTCTGACCAGCGCTGCCTGCAACAAATTCTGCCACCACAGCACCAATCAGCGACAGACCACCTGCGATTTTGAGCGCTGCCATGAAGTAAGGCAGAGCGCTTGGTGCAAGCAGATAGCGCAGCCGCTGCCAGGGCGAGGCGCGATAAAGCTTGAAGAGATCGCGCAGATTATGATCGGCACTTCGCAGGCCGATGACAGTGTTCGACAAGATCGGGAAGAAGGCAACTATCCATGCGCAAATCAGCAGTGCGGAAAACGTATCGCGCACATAGATCAGTATTAGCGGTGCGATGGCGATTACCGGCGTTACCTGAAGGATAACCGCAAAGGGAAAAAACGCCATTTCAATCGGGCGCGACAGAGCAAACACCATGCCAAGCAGGACGCCGCCGACAATCGCACAGAGCAGCGAAATCAGCGTGAGTTTGATTGTGAACCCCATGGACGTCATCAGTGACGGTCCATCCTTCACCAGGGTTTCGGCAATCAGCGATGGTGCCGGTATCAGGTAATGCGGCACTTCATAAAAGCGCACCAGACCTTCCCATATGCCAAGTGCCACGATGATCGCAAATGTTGGCAAGAGGATGCGCAGATTGCGCTCGCGGCGGGCAAGGCGGTGTTGTTCGGAATTGAGAACAGGCAGTTCGTTTTGAATCTGGTTCATTTCCGCGTCCTCAATGATCGATGTCTTCGGACGAGAGCGTCGCCGTCAGCGTGTCGGAGACTTCTGCGCAATATTTCGCGTAAGCTTCGGTGGTCCGGTAATTTTCAGCACGCGGATAATTGCCTTCAATGGCAATATCAGCCACCACACGGCCCGGGCGCGCAGCCATGACGATGACGCGGTTTGAGAGATAGACGGACTCATAAATGCTGTGGGTCACGAAAATGACCGTCAGGCCATGTTCGCGCCAAAGCCGCAAAACGTCATTGTTGAGCTTGAAACGGGTCATCTCGTCGAGCGCAGCGAAGGGCTCGTCCATCAGCAAAAGCCGGGGACGCGTGACCAGAGCACGCGCAATCGAAACGCGCATTTTCATGCCGCCAGAGAGTTCACGCGGAAAGGCGCTGGCAAAGCGCGAAAGGCCGACCTGTGTCAGCACTTCTTCGACGCGGGGCGTGGCTTCTTTTCGCGACATGCCCGAAAGGCGCAAGGGCAGATAGACATTATCAAACACGCTGGCCCAAGGCATCAGCGTCGGCTCCTGAAACACAAAGCCAATATCCTGTGCGCCCAATGTACCTTTACCGGGTGCATGGCCGTTGACATGAATCTGGCCTGCAGAAATCGATTCAAGCCCGGCAATCATGCGCAGTGCCGTGCTCTTGCCGCAACCCGATGGACCGAGAAAACTTACGAACTGACCTTGTTCGATCTTGAGCGACATGTCGCTCACGGCCATCACGCCAGTGCCATATTGCTTGTAGACGCTGTCGATATTGATCAGGGGAGATGCGGTTTGCGAGTTGGGGGCCACGCTCACGTCCTTACCAGGCTGGTTGGTTGTCAAGCCACGAGAGCGGCGCTCGTTCGATCTCGGCAAGCACTTCGACCAGCCGTTCTGCCGCAAAATCGATGGTTTTGCGTCCCTTTTCAGCGGTGGCAAGCGTTGCATTACCCGCCGCGCCAGAAGGATTTATATCCTGCATCTGCCATGCCGGTTTTGCGCCACCGCTCAATGAAAGATGCTTGAAATCGCTTTCAAAAACTTCCGTAAGTGTATGGAAATTTTGTGCTTTCGACATATCAACAAGATCGGGGTGTAGTTCAAGCATGACAGATGTTTCCATGTCGCCAGCATGAATTCCATGCTTGAGATCGTGTTCGCTATAAACGCCCTCGGGCATACCAAGTGCAAACCAGTTAACGCTCACCACCATCATGTTGTGCCGGATGCGCAGCTCGCGCGCGACAATATCCATAATACTGATCTGGCCGCCATGGCTGTTCAAAAGTACCATCTTGCGCACGCCGCTGGCTGCAACGCAGGCACCAATTTCGTACCACATGCGAATGATTGTTTCTGCCGAAAAAGTCAGAGATCCGGGGTAGCGGCTATGCTCATTGCTCTTGCCGATGGCCTGTGTCGGCAGAAACAGTGCATGGCTTTCATCAGGCAGGCGGGCAATGGTTTCCTTGACCATTCCGTCAACGATGGCTGCATCGACGGCAACCGGCAGATGAGGACCGTGCTGCTCGATAGCGCCAACAGGCAGAATTGCCAAGATCTTATCGCGCTCAAGGCGTGAGAACGCTTCGCTCGTATAATCTGACCAATATCGTTTCACGATGGCCGCTCCTAAAGAAATGGGGGAGGAGTTAGAGTCTCCTACTAAACAATCTGACCGATCGGTCAAACTAAATGTTTAAAAAGTTGAGCATGCATGCAATTAAGGTGTGAATCCGTGACGAATTCGCCACGCGACAGCCCGCCACATGGTTATGATGCGTGGGAAAATTCCGGAGGTGCCATGGACGAGAGATGTATTATTATTGGTGCGGGCCATGCCGGTTCGCAGGCCGCAATCAGCCTAAGGCAGGAAGGCTATGCGGGCGAAATCGTACTCATTAATGACGAGGTCAGTATTCCCTATCATAAGCCGCCGCTGTCCAAGTCCTATCTCAAAGCGCCCGAAGCAGGCATTCTCGTGCTGCGCCCGGAAAGCGCCTATCGCGACAACAATATTCAGATGCGGTTCGGCCAGCGTGTGAGTAGCGTTTCTGTTGCTGACAAAACCGTTACGCTTAACGATGGCAGCACGCTTGGCTGGTCGGAATTGGTGTTTGCGACCGGCGCACGCGCCCGCATTCCCGATATGCCGGGCGTTGATCTTGACGGCGTGGTAACGTTGCGTCGGGTCGATGATGCGCGGCGCATTGCTGACAAAATGCCGAATGTTGAAAATGTCGTCATTATTGGCGGCGGATTTATTGGCCTTGAAATGGCGCATAGCGCGCTGGCTCTTGGCAAAAAGACCGTGCTGATTGAGGCAGCACCACGCGTGCTGGGCCGCTCGGTTGCCACACATATTTCCGCTCATGTTGAAGCACGCAGCCGTGCCGCTGGAATGACACTTCTGACGGGCCTGGGTGTTGAAGCAATTGAAGGTGAAAATGGCCGTGTGAAAGCGGTCAGAACTTCCGATGGTACACTGTTTCCGGCAGACATGGTCGTGCTCGGGACAGGTGCGGTACCAAATGTCGAACTGGCTGCGGAAGCTGGTCTTTTAATTGATAATGGCATCGTGGTTGACCAGCATACGCGCGCTTCGAGCGAGCATGTTTATGCGATTGGCGATTGCGTCAGCTATGAGCATTTCCACGCCGGTCGTCGCGTGCGTCTTGAATCGGTGCAGAATGCAACCGATCAGGCCAAGCATGTTGCGCGTGCAATTGTCGGACGAGCAACTCCCTTCCGCGAAGTTGCATGGTTCTGGTCCGATCAGGGCGATATGAAATTGCAGACGGCGGGGCTTTCCTTCGATGCCGACCGGCATATCCTGTCAGGCAACCTCGAAGACAATGCCTTCTCGGTGTTTCATTTTGCAGGCGACAGGCTGATTGCGGTCGATTCTATCAATCGTCCGGCAGATCACATGATTTCGCGACGGCTTCTTGCGGCAGGCATCAGCCCGACCGAAGACGATATTGCATCAGGCAGCGCGCGCCTGAAAGAGCTGCTGGCAAGCGCTCCAAAACAGTAAGGTATAATATGACCACTTTGAAACATTTGCTGCCACAAGATATGGCGGCCCCGTTCGCTGCCTATAGTCATGGCGTGAAGGTGCGTGCGGGTGCGGAACTGGTGTTTTGTTCCGGCCAGCTTGGGGTTGCAGCCGATGGCAGTGTGCCGGAAGATGCAGGTGCGCAGGCTGAGCTTTGCTTTGAGAATATTCGGCGTATCCTGCGCGATGGCGACATGGATTTTTCCAATGTCGTGCGCATCAACGCCTATGTGACAGATCGTTCTTATATGCGCGCTTATATGGATGTACGTGACCGGCTTTTCCCTCAGCCAGCACCGGCGTCGACGTTAATGATTGTCTCCGGATTTACCCGCGAAGAATTTAAGGTTGAGATCGAAGTTGTAGCGGCGAAGTAAAGCTGTTTTCTCGCGTGCTTGTTACAATAAAGCGTATCGCCTTTGCCTGAGAGGGATGGTAAGATTATCCGACATCCTCCACTCCCTTCAGGCCCATTTATGTCAAAGAATCAGACTTCGGCTTTATCGCCGAAAACGTCGTCACGCTCGCCTGAGCGACTGGCGGAGCTGGCACTCGCTCTCGGCGGCTTCGGTATTGGCACCGGAGAATTCGCAATTATGGCACTTCTGCCGGATATTGCACGCGACCTTCATGTCGATATGCCATCGGCAGGTCACCTGATCAGTTCTTATGCACTGGGCGTTTTGATAGGCGCGCCCGTTCTTGCCATTATTGGTGCAAAGCTTGATCGTCGAAAGCTGCTCTTTCTTTTCATGGCGATGTTTGCATTTGGCAATCTCGCCAGTGCATTTATGCAGAATTACACCAGTCTTTATTTCATGCGCTTTATCGCGGGTTTTCCGCATGGTGCATATTTTGGTGTTGCTTCGCTGGTTGCAGCCTCGTTAGCTGAGCCAGGAAAGCGCGCACAGGCTGTCGGTCGTGTTATGTCCGGCCTGACTGTTGCAACACTTGTCGGTACCCCACTTGCAACATGGCTCGGCCAGATTGCCGGATGGCGCGCTATGTTTGCGGCAGTTGGTCTGATTGCTATTCTGACCATGGTTATGGTCATGATTTTTGTCCCCAAACGACCAGCGGAAGAGGGCGCATCACCTTTGCGCGAGCTTGGAGCTTTGCGGCGTAAGCAGGTGCTTCTCACGCTTGCGATTGGTGCTGTCGGCACTGGTGGATTGTTTTCGGTATTCTCCTATGTCGCGGCAACAGTGACACAAGTCTCGCTTATCGATGCGAAATGGATGCCGATTGTCTTCGTGATGTTCGGTCTTGGGATGGTGCTTGGCAATATTGTCGGCTCTAAACTCACGGACCGCTCTGTTATGGGGACGATTGGCGGGGTGCTGCTTTATGATATGGCCGTGATGTTTGCATTCCCCACGTTGATGCAGCATCCAGCAACTGCATTCTTAAGTGTGCTTCTGGTAGGGGGTGGTTTTGCGCTCGTTCCCGCTCTGCAAACCCGTCTGATGGATGTTGCGGCTGATGCGCAAACACTCGCCGCCGCTTTGAACCATTCTGCGCTTAATCTTGCGAATGCGTTGGGCGCATGGCTCGGCGGACTTGCAATCGCCTGGGGCTATGGCTGGACTTCAACCGGAACGGTCGGCGGTTTCCTGGCTTTGGCAGGATTGCTAGTCTTTGCTGGTTCGATACTGATTGATCGTCTGGGCCGAGAAAAAGCAGTGCTTTCTGCGCAGTGAAATGCACAAAAAATAACACCCACCGCGGGAGGAGCGGCGGGTGTCATTTAGGGTAAGACCGGCTTGGGAGGAGGAATGCCGGTCTTTATATCACCGAGGAAAATGGGAGGAGGGAACACCCCGGTGAAAACTCTGGAAACTGTAAAGACCGCACTATTTTTTGGGAGGCGGTCCAGATAAAGGCAGAAGCCTTTTTGGTGCTCTTAGCGAGCAGCAGCCTTGCGTGCTACGAACGGAATTTCCGAAGGCATGATGCCAAGGTCGTTGAGTTCACGCTGGCTCAGGCGGCTCAGTTCGTTGACTGTGTTGCGGTAACGGCGCCAGTTGTTGTACGAGCGGATCAGGTTCATTTCTCTCACCTAGTAAAAATCAAATCTCTTTGTTGCAAACAGCATATAGGCTGGTTGCTTTGAAACTTGCAGAGACAGATTTGCATAGCTGCTGTGCAATTCAGCCTGTCGATTGCACGCCTTTTGCGCAGCTTGGTCATTTTGTGATCACAATCTCTGTTCGCAACAGACAAATCACCATATTTGGTGACTGTTGCGCATAAAAATTTTGTCGCAAAATTCCGGGTAATTGTCGGTTGAAGACAACAATTCTGCATGACTCCCAAAGCGGATTAAGATAAACGAATCTTGTCGTGTGGTGGAGCATTGCGTTTTACGAGATTGTTCTGTCACTGTTTGTCTGCGGGAGAGAGCTGGCGCAAGCTGGCCACCGAAGGGGAAATCGCCCGAAATCTCTCAGGTATCATGAACCGCAGATGGGTAAGGCAACTCTGGAAAGTCGGGGGAAACTCCGCGCCGAAGGTGTAAGTATAGCTTTATAGCTATGCGAGTCTCTCAGGCCTGAGACAGAGGGGCACGAAGCAACCGCATTTTGCGGAGGCACACGTGCGACTCTGGAGTTGTTATGGGCGATACCGCACACTTGAATACCCTGCCTTTGCAGGATCTGCATGAAGAAGCTGGCGCACGCTTTGGCGGTTTTGCCGGCTGGAACATGCCGATCACTTATCCGCTTGGCGTGATGAAAGAGCATCTTCATACGCGTGGGCATGTCGGTCTTTTCGATATTTCACACATGAAGCTAATTGAAGTTTCGGGCGCAGATGCAATTGCGTTGTTGAGTGAAACCTGTCCGCTTGATCCTTCGGTTCTGAAAACCGGCCAGTCGAAATATACTTTCTTTCTCAATGACCAAGGCGGCGTTCTTGATGATCTTATCGTCACGCGCCTTGGCGAAGACCGTTTTATGGTCGTTGCCAATGCGGGCAACGCTGTTGCCGATATTGAGCATCTCAATGAAGCAGCATCTGGCAAGGATGTAACGGTCAATCCACTGGATCGCGTTTTTCTGGCCATTCAGGGTCCGGAAGCCGAAAGCGTCATTACCGATGCCGGCCTTAAAGGTGCAGAGCTCGGCTTTATGAGCGGCTTTGAGCCTAATCCCAACTGGTTCATGACCCGTTCGGGCTATACCGGCGAAGATGGTTTTGAAGTTGGCTTGCCTGCCGATGAGGCGCGCGCGCTCGCAACCAAGGTTCTGGCTGACGAACGCGTCGAATGGATCGGTCTTGCTGCCCGCGATTCCTTACGCCTTGAAGCGGGTCTTTGCCTGCACGGTCAGGATATTACGCCGGAAACCGATCCGGTTTCGGCTGGCCTCACATGGGCAATCACCAAACCCGTGCGTGAAAAGGCTGCCTTCAATGGCGCCGAAGCTGTGCTAGACGCGATCTCCAAGGGTGCAACCGCCAAGCGCGTTGGCCTGAAGCCAGAAGGCCGTCAGCCGGTTCGCGGCGGCGCAGAACTTTTCGACGAATCCGGTTTTCAGATCGGCACCGTCACATCGGGTGGCTTCGGCCCATCCGCAGGTTTCCCGGTTGCTATGGGTTATGTCGAGGCAAGCCTCGCAGTCCCCGGTACCCGCATTTTCGCTGACGTCCGCGGTAACAAGGTTCCCGTTGATGTTCATGCGCTTCCCTTCACACCGCATCGCTATCGCAAAGGATGATTTCCATGGCCAATATCCTGTTCACCGAAGATCATGAGTGGATCAGCGTCGAAGGTGGCGTTGCCACCGTCGGCATCACAATCCACGCACAGGAACAGCTGGGCGACCTCGTATTCGTAGATCTGCCGGAAGTCGGTCGCACCGTTTCCAAGGGCGAAGGCATCGTCGTTGTTGAATCGGTCAAGGCCGCTTCCGACGTTTATGCTCCGGTCGATGGCGAAGTGGTTGAAGTTAACGACGCCGTTTCCAGCGATCCGGCTCTCATCAATCAGGCTGCAGAAGGCGAAGGCTGGCTGTTCAAGCTCAAGCTTTCCGATGAAGGCCAGCTTTCGGGACTTCTCGACAAGGCTGGTTACGACAAACTCGTAGGATAATCAGATGACGCAACAGGTTCTCCCCTTTTTTGCCCGTCATATCGGGCCACGCGTAGAAGACGAGCGTGCAATGCTTGCAGCGCTCGGTCTTCCTTCCATGGAAACACTGATCACGCAGGCTGTTCCGGCATCTATTCGCCTCAACCGCGCGCTTGATCTGCCAGCGGCTTTGAGCGAACACGCAGCGCTTGCGGAGCTCAATGAAATTATGGACCGCAACGTGGTGAAGAAGAGCTTCATCGGTGCGGGCTATCATGGTGTGCTGACGCCGCCAGTTATTCAGCGCAACCTGTTTGAAAATCCGGCCTGGTACACGGCTTACACGCCTTACCAGTCGGAAATCAGTCAGGGCCGCTTGGAGCTGTTGTTCCATTTCCAGACGCTCGTTGCCGAGCTTTCCGGTCTGCCAGTTGCCTGTGCGTCGCTGCTGGATGAAGCAACTGCTGTGGCTGAAGCTGTGGGCGTTGCCGTTCGTCATCATCGTGACAAGCGTGAGCGTGTTCTGTTGGCAGGTAATTTGCATCCGCAAACGGTCGACGTTATCAACACTCGCGCCGAGCCACTTGGCTGGCAGGTCGAAGCTGGCAGCACGGTTGACGATAATACTGCTGCGGTCATTGTTCCTTGGCCGGATACACGTGGCGTCTATGGCGATTTTACTGCCGTCATTGCCGATGCCAAGGCCAAGGGCGCTCTGGTGATCGCTGTTGCCGATCCGCTGGCACTGACCATTCTGGAAGCGCCTGCCAAGTGGGGCGCTGACATGGCTGTCGGCTCTATGCAGCGTTATGGCGTTGCCATGGGCTTTGGTGGTCCACATGCTGCATATCTCGCAGTATCAGAGCCACTGACGCGAATTATTCCCGGCCGTATCGTTGGTCAGTCGGTCGATGCACATGGTCGTGCAGCTTATCGTCTGGCGCTTCAGACGCGTGAGCAGCACATTCGTCG
Organism: Brucella thiophenivorans; assembly: GCF_002252445.1. Classification (GTDB taxonomy): domain Bacteria; phylum Pseudomonadota; class Alphaproteobacteria; order Rhizobiales; family Rhizobiaceae; genus Brucella; species Brucella thiophenivorans. The sequence goes on along the minus strand of NZ_NNRJ01000051.1, from coordinate 283,099 downwards.
CGACAAGGCGACTTCCAACATCTGTACCGCGCAGGCATTGCTTGCCAATATGGCTGCATCTTATGCTATCTGGCACGGTCCTTCGGGTCTTCAGGCGATTGCTACGCGTGTCGCAACGCTCGCGTCACGCTTTGCAACTGGCCTCAAGGCTGCTGGCGTCGAAATCGCAGGCGACAGCCTGTTCGACACAGTGAGCATTAAGGTTTCCGGCAAGGCGCAAGCCATTGCTGACGAAGCTGACAAGGGCGGTCGTCTGCTCCGCATTATCGATGCGGATACGGTCGGCGTTAGCTTTGATGAAACCTCTACCGAGGAAGATCTTGCAGCGCTCGCCGTTCTGTTTGGCGCAAAGCCAGTTGGTAATGATGATCTGCTGGTGCCTTCCAAGGGGCGTGGTGAAGGCTTCCTGACACAGGACGTGTTCCATTCGCACCGCTCAGAAACCGAGATGATGCGCTTCCTGCGTCGTCTGGCCGACAAGGACTTGGCGCTTGACCGTGCGATGATCCCGCTTGGTTCCTGCACGATGAAGCTCAATGCGGCAGCAGAAATGATGCCTGTGAGCTGGAACACGGTTGCCAATCTGCATCCGTTTGCACCAGCTGCGCAGACGACTGGCTATGCCAAGATGACGTCGGACGTCGAAGCATGGCTTTGCGAAATCACTGGCTTTGCCGGTGTCTCGCTCCAGCCAAATGCCGGTAGTCAGGGCGAATATGCGGGACTTCTCGCAATCCGCCATTATCACCAGTCACGCGGCGAAGGTCATCGCAACATCTGCCTTATTCCATCCTCTGCACATGGCACCAATCCTGCCAGCGCTTCGATGGCTGGCATGAGCGTTGTGGTCGTCAATTGCCGTCCTGATGGCGATATCGACATTGATGATCTGAAAGCCAAGGCTGAGAAGCATCGCGATAATCTTGCGGCGTTCATGATCACCTATCCGTCGACTTATGGTGTGTTCGAAGAGGGCATCAAGGCTTTCTGTGAAATCGTCCACGACAATGGCGGTCAGGTATATTTCGACGGCGCAAACCTCAATGCACTGGTCGGCCTTGCGCGTCCTTGCGATATTGGCGCTGACGTTTGCCATATGAACCTGCACAAGACCTTCTGCATTCCGCATGGCGGCGGCGGTCCGGGTGTCGGTCCGATTGGCGTGGCGAAGCATCTCGTACCTTACCTTCCCGGCCATGTGGATATCGGTTCCAAGCACGCAGTTTCGGCAGCACCGTTTGGCAGTGCATCCATTCTTGTCATTACGTGGATGTATATCCGCATGATGGGCGGAGCGGGTCTCAAGAAGGCAACCGAGGCTGCGATCCTCAACGCCAACTATATCGCGCATCGTTTGAAGGACGCTTATCCGATCCTTTACACCGGCGCGCATGATCGTGTGGCGCATGAGTGCATTGTTGATACGCGCGTGCTCAAAGACAGTGCAGGCATCACCGTAGAGGACGTGGCCAAGCGCCTGATCGACTATGGCTTCCATGCACCGACCATGTCATGGCCGGTTGCCGGAACGCTGATGATCGAGCCAACCGAGTCTGAGCCTAAGTCGGAAATCGACCGTCTTTGCGATGCAATGATTGCCATTGCAGGCGAAGCGAAGAAGGTTGCCAATGGTGTCTGGCCAAAGGACGACAATCCGCTTGCCAATGCTCCGCACACGGCAGGTGATACGCTGGCAACAGAATGGACACATCCTTACACGCGTGAGGAAGCTGTTTTCCCGGCAAGTGCCATCGACGGTGGTTTTGATACGACGGCAAAATATTGGCCTCCGGTCAGTCGCGTAGACAATGTGGGTGGTGACAGAAATCTAATCTGTTCTTGCCCGCCGGTTGCATCATATGGTTAAATAAAACAGTTCTGAGCGGTACTCTATCGCTCAGACCGAAAGAATATTTCCTGATGTCGTGAGCGGGATTTGTTTGTCGGCAAAGTCATCAGGAAGATATTTTTACGTGAGATTGTGTCAGAGTACTGCGTTTTCTGATCGCCTTTTCGAGTAGAAAATTTATGCTATTATACGAAGCGCTGCGGTTACGCAGCGCTTTTTGATTATGTGCAACTATTTGAAATTTAGGCAAAAAAAGAGCCGGACTAAAAAGTCCGGCTAAGTTATGAAGGTGCCATAAAGGCAAACCTCCAGAGGGGAACACTTACCGCGCGCAATGGGAGGAGGCGCAAGCGGTAAGTGATGTTCATATGGACCTGTTGCGCGCAATCTTCAACCCCTGAAACGCGAAATTTTTGACCATTTCGGAAAATTCTGAAACTTTTTGATTGTTCAACAATGTTTGCTGGCTGATTGGTCAGTATTTAAACCCCAAATGCGAGTTTTTGTTATTCAGAATTGAAACAATCTTTTGTTACGGCCCATTCAAAGCCTGCGACTCATGCCAAAATATTCAAAAATGTAAGCACGTTAAATCCAGCGGGTATGGCATCCATATGTTTATGATAGCGCCGCCCGGCTGGAGTAATGAGTGCAGTTGCAAGACATCGGAAGACTTGAAAGCCGTTTATATGCGGCTTCATTGCTCTGAAGCGCGGAACACTAGTTTGCTGAGAAGTTGTGAGCATTATTTCATATTGATTTTGAGCCGAAGTTTAACCTTCTGATCGCTTCACTGTGAAACCTTTTCAAGGGCTTACTACCTCTCCATAAAACTTGCCCAATTATGATAGATCACTAACTTTCGATCGGTTAAGTTTATGAAATAATTAGAATAATTCTAAAACATTCCCACGATGGTCAAGTTCATTTCACTTGCACTGAAAGCGTCACAGTTATAAAAGATGGCCTTTAGACGACGGCTTGTGCTGGTTTTTAAGAGAGTCAATCAAGGGGCGGATTGATAGCTCTGTCTTTTGGATGAATTTGAATGCTCGTACCATTTCTCATCATGTTCCGCGAAGGTGTGGAAGCAGCGCTGATCGTCGGTATCATTGCGAGCTATCTGCACCAGACAGGGCGCAGCGCATGGATGCCCGTTGTCTGGATCGGCGTTTTGCTCGCGCTTGCTTTGTCGCTCGCCGTGGGCGCAATCCTGCAATTGCTGAGTGCGGAATTTCCACAAAAGGCGCAGGAACTCTTTGAAGCGATTATTGGCCTGATTGCTGTTTTTGTGCTGACGTCCATGGTGTTCTGGATGCGCAAGGCTGCACGTTCTATCAAAGCTGAGTTGCATCAATCGATTGATGCGGTTTTTGAAACGCCAACCCACAAGGGCTTTGGCCTTATTCTCATGGTTTTCTTTGCTGTTGCACGGGAAGGGCTTGAGTCGGTCTTTTTCCTGCTTGCGGCTTTTCAACAAAGCGAAGGCGGCGCTGCCCCCTTCGGCGCGCTTCTGGGCGTGGTTCTGGCCGCTTTTGTTGGCTATGGCATTTACCGAGGCGGTTTGAAGCTTAATCTGCGCCGGTTCTTCCGGTGGACGGGTGTTTTTATCCTCATCATTGCGGCTGGTATTCTCGCCAATTCCGTTATGGCGCTTCACGAAGCGGGTGTTTGGAACCACTTCCAGACGGTTGTTTTCGATACGAGTGAAGTTCTGCCGCTCGACAGTACTCTTGGTTCTGTTCTTGCTGGGATATTTGGCTATATCGCAACACCGACGGTCAGCGAAGTCGTGGCCTATGTTGCCTTCCTTGTTCCTGCACTCATTCTTTTCCTGATGCCGTCTTCTGCGCCTTCGCAGACGGCTCAGGTCAAGCAAACCGTTTAATTGAAGAGATTTTCATGACCAAGCCGCAAAATCCGAAACCCGCAGCACCATTCTCCCGCAATCTCGTGCGAGCGATTTTGGTTCTGGCCGTCCTGCTGGTTCTGGCCGCGGGAGCTGCCTTTTATTACGCTTCTAAAGTTTCGAATAAGTCACGCCATGCAGACAGCGAAGGCAAAGTGCAGGTCGTCGTCAATGGCAAAAGCTGCGAGCCGAATGAGCTGACTGTTCCTGCGGGGCGCACAGTTTTTGAAATCATCAATAAGTCTGATCGTTCGGTTGAATGGGAAATCCTTGATGGCGTCATGGTTCTGGAAGAGCGCGAAAACATTGCTCCGGGCTTCAGGCAGACGCTTTCCGCCAAACTTTCGCCGGGCGAATATCAGATAACCTGCGGACTGCTGTCCAATCCGCGTGGCAAGCTGATTGTCACACCATCCGCAAGCAGTGAGGTAGAGAAGGCTAAGCTACCTCTGACTGCTTTTCTTGGTGCATTGGCTGAATATCAAATTTATCTAGCTACCGAAGTAGCCGAATTCCAAAAGGCTGTTGCAACCCTTTCCCATGCCGTTTCCAGCGGCAATCTTGAAGCGGCACAGGCAGCTTATGCACCAGCACGCGAAGCCTATGCGCGTATAGCGCCAGTTTCCGAAGCTTTTTCCGATCTGGACACATCAATCAATGCCCGCGCTGATTTCTTTGAAAAGCGTGAGCAGGACCCGGCCTTTGGTGGGCTGCATCGCATCGAATATGGCCTATTTGCACAGAAATCACTGGATGGCCTTCAACCCGTTACACTCAAGCTTGTTGAGGATGCCACCGGTTTGAAGGATCGTATTCGCGCATTGCGCATTTCACCGGACCGTATTTTGGCTGGCACATCATCTGCACTTAATCGCTTTGCATCGACTGCTGGCGATGTTGGTGATGATCGTTATGCGCATACGGATTTGCAGGTTTTTGGTGGCCTTGTTCAAGGTTCCGCAAAGACAGCAGATATATTGCGCCCGATTGTCATCAAGGTCGAGCCCAAGGCTTTTGAGGAAGTTGACGCGCAGCTTGCAGCTGTCAACGCGTTGCTGACAGCCGATAATGACAAAGCCTATGATACGCTTTCTTCTGAGGACAAGACAAAAATTAAGGAAAGTGCGACAGCGCTTGCCGACCAGTTTTCAAAACTCCGCGACCAACTTGGACTAGACTAATGACCAGAAAATTTTTGAAAAATGATAATTCTGACAATAGCAAACCATCCTCGCCATTGCGCCGGGCCCTTTTGCTTGGAGCAGGTGCAACAGGTGTAGCGGGCGTTCTTGCGCCGCAGACCGCCAGCGCGCTTTCATCGGCTAATACTCTTTCTAGCGAAAGCGTAACCAATGCGCCGGAAAGCGATAAGCTGCACGAAAGCCAATCGTTTTATGGTGTACATCAACCGGGTATCGTAACGCCACGCCCTGCAACAGGTCTCGTTGCCTCGTTCGATGTTCTGGCGCGTGATCGCGCTGAACTAGAGCGCATGTTCCGTCTTTTGACAGAACGCACGGCCTTTCTTATGAAAGGTGGAGAGCCGCCTGTGCTCGATCCGAAATTTCCACCAGCCGATTCAGGCATTCTCGGACCGCATGTCACGCCCGACAATCTGACCATCACAGTTGGCCTTGGCAATTCGCTTTTTGATGATCGTTTCGGATTGAAGCCACACAAGCCCAAGCAACTCCAGCGCATGACGGGTTTTCCCAATGATGCGTTGCAGAAGGATTTGTGCCACGGCGATCTGGTCATTCAGTTCTGCTCAAACACGGCCGATACCAATATTCATGCGCTGCGTGACATTATGAAGAATCTGCCTGATCTTCTGATGGTGCGCTGGAAGCAGGAGGGCTCGGTGCCAGTGCAGCCGCCGCATTCGCCAAAAGCCAAGGAAAGTGCGCGCAATTTCTTAGGCTTCCGCGATGGTTCGGCCAATCCTGATGCGGCAGACAAAGCCCTGATGGACCGTGTTGTCTGGATAGGTCCGGACAAACATGAGCCTGAATGGGCAACAAACGGCAGCTATATGGCTGTGCGTCTTATCCGCAATTTTGTCGAGCGCTGGGATCGCACACCGTTGCAGGAACAGCAGACGATTTTTGGCCGTCACAAGGATAGCGGCGCGCCGTTTGACGGCAAGACCGAAGGCGATGTGCCTAATTATTCCAAGGATCCGGAAGGCAAGGTCACGCCGATGGATTCTCACATTCGGCTGGCCAATCCACGTGATGCCGATGCCGAACAACATCTGATTTTACGCCGCCCATTCAACTATTCTAATGGAGTCTCGAAGTCCGGCCAGCTCGATATGGGGCTGCTGTTCATCGCTTATCAGGCCGATCTAGAAAAGGGCTTTATCACTGTTCAGAAGCGCCTCGATGGCGAACCTCTGGAGGAGTATATCAAGCCGATTGGCGGCGGCTATTTCTTCTCGCTACCCGGCGTGAAAGATCAAAATGACTTTTATGCACGAGCACTCCTGCAGGCGAGTGGGCCGCAGAATGCGCGTGGGTAAAGTCTTAATTACCACGGAGAGGTAAGCATGAAATATCGTCTGCCATTGCTCGCGTCGGCTTGTGTCGTCGCTATGTCTTTAAGTTTCGGTACTGCGAAAGCTGAAGTGTCGCCACTTGATCTTGTTCAGCCAATTGCTGATTACAAGATTTATGTTCAGGATAATCTGGATATACTGGTGAAAGACACCAAGGCTTTCACCGACGCCATCAAGGCTGGTGATTTGGAAAAGGCAAAAGAGCTTTATCCATCCTCGCGCGTTTCCTATGAAAAGATCGAGCCGATTGCCGAGCTTTTTGCAGACCTTGACGCTTCGATCGACAGCCGCGCTGACGATCACGAAGATGCGGAAAAGTCGGAAGATTTCACCGGTTTCCATCGCCTTGAATATGGGCTTTTTGCGCAGAATTCGACCGAAGGTCTGACACCAATCGCGGATAAGCTTTATGCCGACGTTGTTGAGCTTCAGAAGCGTGTTAAGGATATGACGTTCCCACCTGAAAAGGTTGTCGGTGGTGCCGCGGCTTTGATGGAAGAAGTGGCTGCGACCAAGATTTCTGGCGAAGAAGACCGTTATAGCCACACTGACATCTGGGACTTCCAGGCCAATGTCGATGGTTCGCAAAAAATCGTCGAACTGTTCCGTCCGCTGATCGAAAAGGAAAATCCAGAGCTTCTGAAGAAGTCGGATGCGAATTTCAAAACCGTCAATGATATTCTTGCCAAATACAAGAAGGGCGATGGCTATGAACTATACGACAAGCTGACGGACGAAGATCGCAAGGTCATGGCTGGCGCAATCACCACGCTTGCGGAAGACCTTTCGACCCTTCGCGGCACACTTGGCCTTAACTGATTAAATCGGATCAAAACGCACTCTGATGGCGGGGGAACCCGCCATTTTTGATTTGCTGGGTTATGCCGATAAACGCAGCTTAATTTCCGCATTGAGAAGAATACGGCTTTCAGACTGTAAAGGTTCACTACCGGCAGTCGTTTCGCCAAGTGTACGAAACAAAAGCTCAATTGCCAGCCGCCCAATCTCATTGTAATCCTGCGCCACCGTGGTGAGTGGCGGGCAAGTATATTCCGAAAGCGGATTGTTATCATGACCGGCAACGCGAATATCGCAGTCATTCAACCGACCCACTTTCAAACCAGCTTGCCAGAGTGCCGAGATAACGCCAAAGGCGATGCGGTCATTCGAACATAAAATTGTGCTCGTCGGAAATTTGCCTTTCTCACGCAAATAACGCGATGCCTGTTCAAAGGCATATTGCTCAAAATCCCAGCTGCGGCTTTGTTCAAGTTCGACAATCTTTGGTTCGAATCCGAGCTTTTCCATTGCCGTGCAATAAGCTTCCTGACGCTTGATCGCGTTGTTATTGACGACCGGCATTGAAAAATAGCATGGCTCGGTTCCAGACCGGCAAAGATAATCCACGATCAGATGAAACGATTTTGCGTTGTCTGTACCGACAAATGGTGAAGTGCAGTCAAGTGGTGAATCAACGTAAACAATTGGCACATCTTCCGAGAGGCGCATGAGTGCTGAGTGTTGTGACTGCTCGCCAAGCGGTGCTATAATAGCACCGGCCACATTGAGCGAACGCAACGTTTCTATCGCCTCTTTTTCCAGTTCCGGCTTCCCGTCAGATGATAACACAATTGCAAGATAGCCTCGCTTTTCTGCGAGTGTTTGCAACCTACGGGTCATCGCCATGTAGAAGTGATCAAGCTGATTGGGAATGATAATTCCCAGAATTGTCGTGCGTCGACGATTAAGGTTCACCGCGAAAAGATTTGGCCGGAACCCTGACTGCATTACTGCAGTCTCAATGAGCGCACGGGTCTTGGGGCGCACAGAATCCGGGTCGTTAAAATACTTTGAAACCGTCGGACGAGACAGCCCTACGAACTCGGAGAAATCTTCCATAGTGCGAATATTTTTGCGCACGTTTTTTGTCCTGTCCGTCATTCTATGTTCTGCGCTCGCTTGGCTTCGTGGCCGCTTATATCGGTCAGCTTCAAGCTTGATGTGGTGTTTTTACGCACTTTTCTTGATGCAAAATATCAATCAATATTTCGCATAAATAAAAGCAAATTCAGTTATTTATATCTTTTTATCTCGCAATGCTGTTGTTGCCTGCGAGATAAATTTAAACTGTCAAAGGTCAGTTGAAACGTCAAGCGGACAATTGATTTCACACTGATAGATGCAGTGAATTTCCAGATGTGTTAAACTTCAACTCGAAAGAGCCCTATATTTTGAGCGAGTAAAAAATCGTTCGCGAGAGAGTTCGAAAGCCGCAAAACTTTTGACTAAAAACAGAAATTAAAAACCATGCTTGACAAGGAGCGGATCGACGCGCGATAAATTTTACACATGTAAGAAATTTGCTATGCTTTCGTAAAGGAGGAGACGAGATGCGAACCAAATCTTTTATTACCGGGCTTATTGCCTCGGTGGCGGGTGGAGTGATCATGGCAAACACGGCTTCGGCCGAGGAGTTGACCATTGCGACCGTCAACAATGCCGACATGATCATCATGCAGAAGCTGTCATCGGAGTGGGAGAAGGAAACCGGTAACAAGCTGAACTGGGTTGTGCTGGAAGAAAACGTTCTGCGCCAGCGCGTAACGACTGACATTGCGACCAAGAGCGGTCAGTTCGATATTATGACGATTGGTGGCTATGAAGCGCCGATCTGGGGCAAGGCAGGATGGCTACTGGAAGTCGATGATCTTGGCGACGATTATGATTATGACGACCTGATCAAGCCTGTTCGTGCAGGTCTTACAGTCGATGACAAGTTATATGCAGTGCCATTTTATGCAGAAAGCTCTTTCACGCTCTATCGTAAGGATCTGTTTGACGCTGCCGGTTTGACGATGCCGGATGAGCCGACTTATGAGCAGATCAAGGAATTTGCGACCAAGCTCACTGACAAGTCGAAAGAGCAGTATGGTCTCTGCCTGCGCGGAAAGCCGGGTTGGGGCGAAAACATGGCCTATATTGGTACGCTCGTGAATACCTCTGGTGGTCGTTGGTTTGATGAGCAGTGGAAACCGCAGATCAATTCTGATGAATGGAAAAAAGCAGTCAACTTCTACGTTGATCTGATGAAAGAAGCAGGCCCTCCCGGGATTACATCAAACGGATTTAACGAAAATCAAGCGTTGTTCTCTACCGGCCATTGCGCGATGTGGATCGATGCGACTTCTGCGGCTGGGCGTATCTATGACAAAACGCAAAGTCAGGTTGCCGACAAGGTTGCTTTCACGAAAGCGCCTGTGGACGTGACGCCAAACGGTTCTGCATGGGCGTGGTCGTGGAACCTCGCGATCCCTGCATCAACTAGCAAAGCGGAAGCCGCAAAGTCGTTTCTCAAATGGGCAACCTCTAAGAAGTATGTCGATTTGGTCGGTGAAAAAGAAGGTTGGGTTGCTGTTCCTCCGGGCACACGGCAGTCGACCTATGCTAACGAGAACTACAAAGAGGCAGCACCTTTTGCCGAAACTGTTCTCACTGCAATCGAGTCAGCTGATCCGACCAAGCCCACCAAGGATCCCGTTCCTTACACCGGCATTCAGTTCGTAGCGATCCCTGAGTTCCAAGCAATCGGTACTATTGTCGGCCAGGCAATTTCTTCGGCGGTTGCGGGTCAGCAGAGCGTGGATGCGGCTCTTGATGGCGCACAGCGTCAGGCAGAGCAGATCATGACACAGGCCGGTTACATCAAGTAAGCCGACATATGCCAATGGCCTGCTGCTCTCATCTTTGAGCAGCAGGTTGAATCTTCGCAAGCTCTTATTGGAGTGAGAGAATGCGCGGGAAGGGAGGGGCATTTTATGCCATCTAGCAACGTTGCCGTAGCCAGCACCAAATCTCGGTTTGCACAAAAATCACGCCGCAGCATTCGCACCGGCCCTCTTCTGGCACCCGCAGTTATTGTACTGCTGTTGTGGATGATAGTCCCACTGGCGATGACGCTCTGGTTTTCGTTTCAATATTACAATCTGATCAACCCTTTCGTGACTGGCTTTGCCGGTGTGTCGAATTACAAGTTTCTTCTTTCCGATCCGAGTTTGTGGTCGGCTATCGCCAATACATTGATCCTGCTTGGATCAGTTTTGATAATATCCATCGCATTGGGCGTGCTGTTCGCGGTGATTTTTGATCAGGACTTTTTTGGCAAGAACATTGCGCGACTTCTGGTCATTGCACCGTTCTTTGTGATGCCTACTGTGTCGGCACTGATCTGGAAAAACCTGCTGATGCATCCGGTCAATGGCTTTTTTGCCTTCGTCTCGCGTAGCTTAGGCTTGCCGGTTATCGATTGGTTTTCACAATTTCCCATGGCGTCGATCATTATGATCGTTTCGTGGCAATGGGTGCCGTTTGCTACGCTTATTCTGATGACTGCCATGCAATCACTGGATCGTGAGCAAATGGAAGCTGCACGCCTTGATGGTGCCAAGGGACCTGCGCTATTTTATTACATCATTTTGCCGCATCTGCTACGCCCGATCTCGGTTGTAATCATGATCGAGACGATTTTTCTTCTCTCGATTTTTGCAGAAATTCTGGTCACCACGTCGGGTGGGCCAGGTATTGCCACCACCACGCTTACCTATTTCATCTACCTGAAAGCGCTCCTGCAATGGGATATTGGCGGCGCATCTGCGGCTGGCGTCATTGCCATCGTTCTGGCGAATATCGTCGCGATTTTCCTCATCCGCACCGTTGCGCGCAACCTGGATACTTAGGAGGCTAAGATGGCTGGTAAACGTAAATTCAACAAAGCCACAGTCTTTGCCGGTATTATTGGCTGGGCAGTTGCGCTTTTGATGTTCTTTCCGATTTTATGGATGTTGCTGGCATCATTCAAAACGGAAATTGATGCGGTGGCACCGCCAAAACTGTTCTTTTCGCCTACTCTTGAAAATTTTGAAGCGGTTAATCAACGTGCCAATTATTTCCGCTATGCAATGAACAGTGTCGTGGAAAGTCTCGGTGCAACAATACTTTCGCTGATTATTGCCGTGCCTGCTGCTTATGCTGCGGCTTTCTTTCCGGGAAAGCGCACCAAAGATCTCCTGTTATGGATGTTATCAACCAAAATGCTTCCTGCCGTTGGCGTGCTGGTGCCAATTTATCTGCTGGCTCGCGATAGTGGTTTGCTTGATACCCGCACGGGGCTTATTCTAATCTTCACGCTCTCCAATTTGCCGATTGTTGTGTGGATGCTCTATTCTTTCTTTAAGGAAGTGCCGCATGAAATTCTTGAGGCAAGCCGTATGGACGGTGCAAAAGTTGGCCAGCAAATCCGTTACTTGCTGCTGCCATTGAGCCTGCCCGGCATCGCGTCGACAGCGCTTCTTTCAATCATTCTTTGTTGGAATGAAGCTTTCTGGAGCCTCAATCTGACGGCTTCACAGGCAGCTCCTTTGACAGCTTTTATCGCGTCATTCTCATCGCCGGAGGGGCTTTTCTGGGCAAAACTCTCGGCGGCTTCCACGCTCGCCATCGCGCCAATTCTTGTCTTTGGTTGGATTACGCAGCGCCAGCTGGTGCGCGGTCTCACCTTCGGCGCAGTGAAATAAGGGAAAATCCATGGCTACGCTATCTTTCCACAACGCAACCAAATCCTATGGCAATGTCGATGTGATCCGCGGCGTCGATCTCAATATTGAGGACCGGGAGTTCGTGGTTTTTGTTGGTCCTTCTGGATCCGGTAAGTCCACACTTCTGCGCATGATTGCAGGTTTGGAAGAAATCACTGGCGGCGATTTGATGATTGATGGTCACCAGTGCAATGAGGTGCCGCCTGACGAACGTGGTCTGGCGATGGTATTTCAAACCTACGCTCTCTACCCGCATATGAATGTGCGCGATAATATGGGTTTCGCGCTTAAACTTGCAGGTATCGCGAAGAATGAGCGTGACCGTAAAGTTGAAGAAGTAGCTAAAACGCTGCAACTTGACAAATTGCTGGATCGCAAGCCGCGCCAGCTTTCGGGTGGTCAGCGTCAGCGTGTCGCCATTGGACGAGCCATGGTGCGCGAGCCGAAGATTTTCCTCTTCGATGAACCTCTCTCAAATCTTGACGCAGCGCTGCGTGTTCAGATGCGCATTGAACTTGCGCGTCTACATGATCGGCTCAAAGCAACTATGATTTATGTGACACATGATCAGGTTGAAGCGATGACGCTTGCCGACAAGATCGTCGTGCTGCGCGACGGAAAAGTGGAGCAAGTCGGTTCACCGCTTGAGCTTTATCATCATCCTGTCAATCGCTTTGTTGCCGGGTTTATTGGCTCTCCGACCATGAATTTTATCGACGTTAAGGTCAAATCCGTACAGAGCGATGGTGTCACTGTCGAACTCAGCAACGCTAAAAGCATAACCGTTCCGGTTAAGGCAGAAGGCGTTGATGCAGGAGGATCGCTGGTTCTCGGTATTCGTCCTGAACATCTTCATCCGGCGACAGATGGCATTCTCGACGGTGAAATCATGGTGGTCGAACGCCTTGGGGGTGAGACATATCTCTATGTGCAGAACCCGGCTGCAAATGATTTAATTGTTGCCGAAGCCGGTGGCGGCAGCACCGCACGCACACATGAAACCGCCAATCTTGGGTTTAACCCTGCTGATGCGCATCTTTTCAAATCTGATGGTCTGGCGCTTGAACGCCGTGAGCGTCATGCGCTTTTATTGTCGGAAAAGAAAACGCACCGTTGATTTTATTGAAATAGCTCTTCCGGAGAATACTTCATGAGACTGAAAGACAAGGTTGCCCTCATCACTGGTGCTGCGCGTGGTATCGGGCTTGGTTTTGCCGAAGCCTATGCGCGTGAGGGCGCAAAAGTCATCATCGCCGACATCAATATTGAGCGTGCGGAAGAAGCAGCGCGCGGTCTGGGAAGTGCGGTAAAGGCGGTCAAGCTTGATGTTACCAACCTTGCTGACATTGAAAAAATCGTAGGTGAAATCGATAAGGACTATGGCGGCATCGATATTCTGGTCAACAATGCCGCGATCTTCGACATGGCACCGATCAATGCAATCACCGAAGACAGCTATGATCGCGTGCTTGGCATCAATCTCAAAGGGCCGCTTTTCATGATGAAAGCGGTGTCGAATGTGATGATCGAACGCGGTCGTGGTGGCAAGATTATCAATATGGCAAGCCAGGCTGGTCGTCGCGGCGAGGCACTCGTCACCCTCTATTGCTTGTCGAAAGCTGCGATTATTTCTGCCACCCAGTCCGCCGCGCTGGCACTCGTCAAACACAATATTCAGGTCAATGCAATTGCACCGGGTGTTGTCGATGGCGAACATTGGGATGTGGTGGATGCAAATTTTGCCAAATGGGAAGGTTTGAAACCCGGCGAGAAGAAAGCCGCCGTTGCGAAATCCGTACCTTTTGGACGTTTTGCAACGCCGGAAGATTTGACGGGAATCGCGATTTTTCTCGCTTCTTCCGAAAGCGATTACATTCTCGCCCAGACCTTTGGCGTCGATGGCGGAAACTGGATGGCTTAAGCCATTTTTAGGTGCAGAAATGAAAGCCATATATTTTACAGGGCACGGTGTAGCGGAGCTAGCCCAACTCCCCGACCCTGAGCTGAAACCCGGACATGCCTTGATTGACGTGAAGGCGTCTGGCCTCTGTCACACTGACATTGATGTGCTTCATGGTCGTTATGGTTCAAGCGCGTTTCCGCTTGTGCCGGGTCATGAATATGCGGGTGTCGTGATCGCGGTAGCGGAAGACGTGACTAATGTGAAGCTGGGGGATCGTGTTGCGGTCGACCCGAACATTCCCTGCGGGCATTGTCGGGCGTGCCAGAAGGGACTCACCAATCTCTGTGCAGAACTCAAAGCCTATGGTGTCACGCATAATGGCGGCTTTGCAGATAAAAGCGTTGTGAATGCGCAGCATTTGCATCCGATAGGCAATCTGCCTTTCGATGTGGCGGCTCTTGCCGAACCGCTGGCCTGCGTTCTTAATGGTCTTGGCGCGGCAGAGCTGAAAACTGGCCAGCAAGGAACTGGAAGCGCATTGGTTTTTGGGGCAGGGCCGATCGGCCTGCTGCTGGCACTCTCGCTTAAAGCGCAAGGTGTTGCGAAGGTTGCGGTTGCCGATATTAATGAGCATCGGCTTGCCTTCACTGAAAGCCTCGGCCTAGAACCTGTTGTTTCAGGCTCAGCAGAGCTTGACGCGCGCAAGAAGAGCTTTGATTTCGTGGCTGACGCAACGGGCATTGCCAAGGTCGCAGAAGGCATGGTCAGTTTTACGGCAGATGGTGGTACGGTGCTGGTGTTTGGTGTTTGCGCACCCGATGCACGCATCTCGGTAGCACCATTTGAAATCTTCCGCCGCCAGATACGCATTGCCGGTTCGCACTCGCTTAATCGTAATATTCCGCAAGCGCTCGAAATTCTTCATAAAGATAAGGGCGAAATGGCGCGTCTTGTGTCACATCGGTTGCCGATTGAGGAAATGCTGCCGTTCTTCACAAAACAGGGCACTGATCCTGCTACGATGAAGGTCCAGTTCGTTCCGGCTTGATTTGAGGAGGAGGTTTCATGACCAAACTTACGCACGCTAATTTGCCCAGCATTACGAAAGTTCAGAAGCCCGGCTACGATCTTGCCGCATTAAAACCCGGCATTGTGCATTTTGGCGTTGGTAATTTTCACCGTGCGCACCAAGCTGTTTATCTTGATGATTTGTTTGGTTTGGGGCTTGATCACGACTGGGCTTTGGTTGGCGCGGGTGTGCGGGCCAGCGACGACGCCATGCGCGATACGCTGAAAGCTCAGGATTGGCTGACCACCGTCGTCGATCAGGAAGCTGAACATTCAGAAGCGCGCGTGACGGCTTCGATGATCGATTATGTAACGATCTCGACGGACGAGGGCCGAAAGGCGCTGATGGATTATCTCACGTCGCCAGATATTCGCATTGTGTCGATGACGATCACTGAGGGCGGTTATTATATCGATCCGGCAAGCCAGCATTTTGATGCCGCGCATCCTGATATTGTCTATGACGGCGTTCATGTCGATAAGCCGAATACCGTCTTTGGTCTAATTGTGCAGGCACTGAAACTGCGCAAAGCAGCCGATGTCGAGCCCTTCACAGTGATGTCTTGCGATAATATTCCGGGCAATGGGCATGTTACGGAAGATGCAATTGTCGGCCTTGCCAAGCTTAGCGATCCGGAATTTGCGGACTGGGTTTCAGCCAATGTGGCTTTCCCGAATTCCATGGTTGATCGCATTACGCCTGCAACAGGCGCACGCGAGCGCGAAATCGCTTTAAAAGAATTTGAAGTTGAAGATGGCTGGCCGGTTTTCTGCGAAGGTTTCAAGCAATGGGTGGTGGAGGACAAGTTTCCGACTGGACGGCCAAGGCTGCATAAAGTGGGCGTGATCTTTTCCGATCAGGTCGACGCTTATGAGCTGATGAAAATCCGTATCCTCAACGGCGGACATGCGGCGATTGCCTATCCGGGTGGGCTGCTCGACATTCATTTCGTTCATGAAGCGATGGAGCATCCACTGATCCGGCAATATCTGGAAAAGCTCACCAAGGAAGAAATCATTCCCGAAGTGCCGCCGGTTCCAAATACGGTTCTAGAAGACTATCGCCTGCTTATCGACAAGCGTTTTGCTAATCCGAAGATTGGCGACACAATACGCCGCCTGTGCCTTGATGGTTCCAACCGTCAGCCTAAGTTTATTCTTCCGACGGTTTCAGATAGACTTGCCAAAGGCCATTCGGTCACGGGCCTTGCACTGGTATCCGCTCTATGGTGCCGCTATTGCTACGGAACTACGGACAGCGGCGCGGTGATCGAACCGAATGACCCGTCATGGGATCGCCTGGTAAAGCAGGCGGCACTCGCCAAGGACGAACCGGCGCACTGGCTCGAAATGACCGATATTTTTGGCTCGCTTTCGCAACATCCCGTCTATGTGGAAGCTTTCTCTGCGGCGCTCAAACGGATATGGCTGGATGGAGCAGCCAAAACGCTCGAACGCTATCTGGCGAACGAGGGGCTATAAAATCTACAATGCGCCCGGATAGACTCTAACCGGGCGGTTGTCTTTGACGGATTCCATCACAACAAAGGTGGAAGTGCTTGCTACATTCGGCAGGCTTGAGATTTTTTCGCCCAGCACCTCGCGGTAACGTCGGATGTTGGGCGTTCGTACTTTCAGCAG
The DNA here is from genome assembly GCF_002252445.1 of Brucella thiophenivorans. Classification (GTDB taxonomy): domain Bacteria; phylum Pseudomonadota; class Alphaproteobacteria; order Rhizobiales; family Rhizobiaceae; genus Brucella; species Brucella thiophenivorans. The sequence continues at coordinate 266,581 of NZ_NNRJ01000051.1, read as the reverse complement.
ATAGTCGAACGAGCTTGCGATCATGTGGCATTCTTCGACTTCGCGTATCTTGCGCACCGCAACGTTAAAGGCGGTGAGGGCCGCTTCGCGCGTGTCCGATAATTTCACGGTTGTAAAAGAGATATGATCAAGGCCTAGTTTTTCGGGGTCAATCGCTGCGCGGAAGCCGATAATATAGCCCTCATCGATCAATCGTTTGACGCGTGCCTGACACGGTGTCTTGGAAAGACCGACTTTTTTTGACAACTCGGTCATAGCAATGCGACCATCATCGCTCAGTACTTCAAGAATGCGGCGATCGAACTGATCCAGATCGTCTAAAGAGTCTATCTTTCGCATTCAAATTGCCTCTTGAAGTCGCTTTAATAGGATCGAATTGCCTTTATATGGATCAAATGAAGGAAGAATGCAATTTGCACCAGTGATAGTGTGCGACCACATAGAGCGCATCCCGAAAAGTGTGAGACGGTTTTCGGAAAAGATGCGCTTAAAAAAAGAATGAGAGCGCCGATCTGATATAATCAGATCGAAATGCGCTCGAAAGCATAGTTGAATTGGGCTTAAGCCTGTTTTTGCGAGCATTGCACCATGACTGATAAGCTAACCACCAACGCTACTCCTGTGTTCCAGAATTTCGCGCCGCCAATTCGCGTACAGACGCCGTTGCGCAAGGCAATCACCGATGCCTATCGTCGGCCAGAAGCCGAATGCGTGACAGCAATCGTTCAGCAGGCGACCCTGCCGGAAGAAACGGCGAAACAGGTGCGCGAAACGGCGCGCAAGCTGATCGAAGCCCTGCGTGCCAAGCATAAGGGCACGGGCGTTGAAGGTCTGGTGCATGAATATTCGCTGTCGAGCCAGGAAGGCGTGGCGTTGATGTGCCTTGCCGAAGCGCTGCTGCGTATCCCGGATATGGCAACGCGTGATGCGCTGATCCGTGACAAGATTTCAAATGGCGACTGGAAGTCGCATGTCGGCGGCGGTCGCTCGCTGTTCGTTAATGCTGCAACCTGGGGGCTTGTTGTTACCGGCAAGCTCACCAACACTGTCAATGACAGCGGCCTTTCGGCAGCGCTTACGCGCCTGATCGCCCGTTGTGGTGAGCCGGTCATCCGTCGCGGTGTGGATATGGCCATGCGTATGATGGGCGAGCAGTTCGTCACGGGCGAAACCATCGATGAAGCACTCAAGCGTGCTAAGTCGCTTGAAGAGCGCGGCTTCCGTTATTCCTATGATATGCTTGGTGAAGCTGCCACGACTGCGGCCGACGCAGAACGTTATTACAAGGATTACGAGACTGCGATCCACGCGATCGGCCGCGCTTCCGCTGGCCGTGGCATTTATGATGGTCCCGGCATTTCGATCAAGCTTTCAGCACTGCATCCGCGCTATGTTCGCGCGCAAAGCGAACGTGTTATGAGCGAATTGCTGCCAAAGGTGAAGGAGCTCGCAGCCCTTTCCAAGCAGTATAATATCGGCCTCAATATCGATGCGGAAGAAGCAGATCGTCTTGAGCTTTCGCTTGATCTTCTGCAGAGCCTGATTGAAGATCCTGATCTGGCTGATTGGGAAGGCATCGGTTTCGTGGTGCAGGCCTATGGCAAGCGCTGCCCGTTTGTACTTGATTTCATTATCGATCTTGCTCGTCGCAACAATCGTCGTGTCATGGTTCGTCTCGTTAAGGGCGCTTACTGGGATGCCGAAATCAAGCGTGCGCAGGTTGATGGCCTTGAAGATTTCCCGGTCTACACCCGCAAGGTTCATACCGACGTTTCCTACATTGCTTGCGCGGCCAAATTGCTTGGCGCCCGCGATGTGATCTTCCCGCAGTTTGCAACGCATAATGCGCAGACGCTTGCCACGATCTATCATCTGGCAGGCCCGGACTTCAAAACCGGCTCTTATGAATTCCAGTGCCTGCATGGCATGGGCGAGCCGCTTTATGACGAAGTCGTCGGTGCATCGAAGCTAGGTCGTCCAGCCCGCATTTATGCGCCGGTTGGTACTCATGAAACGCTGCTGGCCTATCTGGTTCGTCGTCTGCTCGAAAACGGTGCGAACTCTTCCTTCGTCAATCGCATTGGCGACAAGAGCGTGTCGGTTGATGAACTGATTGCCGATCCTGCGGAAGTCGTTCGTTCGATGGCCGTTGTCGGTGCACGTCACGACCAGATCAGCCTTCCTGAAGGCCTTTATGGCATTCGCAAAAATTCGGTGGGATTTGACCTTTCCAATGAAGAACAGCTGGCAGAATTGAGCGAAACGCTCAAAGCCAATGCTACGCGCGCCTGGACTGCGGAACCGCAGGTTGTGGGAAGCAAGGTTAAGGGTGAGAGCCGTCCGGTTCTGAACCCCGGCGATCATTCCGATGTCGTGGGTACGGTTACGGAAATCGCCGCCGACGATGTTGCGCAAGCAATGAAAGCGGCTGAGAAGGCTGTTGCAAGCTGGTCTCACGTTTTGCCTGCTGATCGTGCAGCCTGCCTTGATCGCGCTGCCGACATCATGCAGCGTGAAATGGCAGAACTTCTCGGTCTCATCATGCGTGAAGCTGGCAAGTCCATGCCAAACGCGATTGCAGAAGTGCGCGAAGCTATCGACTTCCTGCGTTATTATGCCGAACAGACCCGCCGCACGCTGGGCGTTGCACACAAGCCGCTTGGTCCAATTGTCTGTATCAGCCCGTGGAACTTCCCGCTGGCAATCTTCACCGGCCAGATTGCAGCAGCGCTAGTTGCAGGCAATCCGGTTCTGGCAAAGCCTGCTGAAGAAACCCCGCTCATCGCTGCACAGGGCGTGCGTATTCTGCATGAAGCTGGCATTCCTGCTGATGCTTTGCAGCTACTGCCGGGTGATGGCCGTATAGGTGCAGCCCTTGTTGCAGCACAGGAGACCTGTGGTGTGATGTTTACCGGCTCGACCGAAGTTGCACGTCTTATTCAGGCGCAGCTTGCGTCGCGTCTGCTGCCTAATGGTAAGCCGATCCCGCTGATTGCTGAAACCGGCGGGCAGAATGCCATGATCGTGGATTCGTCCGCTCTTGCCGAGCAGGTCGTGTTCGACGTGATTGGCTCAGCTTTCGATAGCGCCGGACAGCGTTGTTCGGCCCTGCGCGTTCTTTGCCTGCAGGAAGATGTTGCTGATCGCATTCTGACTATGCTCAAAGGCGCGCTCAAGGAACTGTCCATTGGCCGTACCGATAAGCTGAAAGTTGATATTGGCGCCGTAATTACTGCTGAAGCCAAGGACATCATCGAAAAGCACGTTCAGACGATGCGCGATATGGGTCGTAAGGTGGAGCAGCTTCCGCTTGGACCTGAAACCGGGAAAGGCACTTTCGTTGCTCCAACCATCGTCGAGATTGACAGTCTGCGCGATCTGAAGCGTGAAGTGTTTGGTCCGGTTCTGCATGTTGTACGCTACAAGCGTAACGACATGGACAGCCTGATCGATGACATTAATGCTACCGGCTATGGCCTGACCTTTGGTCTGCATACGCGACTTGATGAAACGATTGCTCATGTTGCTGATCGCATCCGCGTTGGTAACATCTACATCAACCGCAACGTTATCGGTGCAATTGTGGGCGTCCAGCCTTTCGGGGGCCGTGGTCTGTCCGGCACGGGTCCGAAGGCTGGCGGTCCGCTCTATCTCGGTCGCCTTGTTGAAACTGCGCCAATCCCGCCGCGCATGGCTTCGGTTCACAGCGATCCAGCGCTCAATGATTTCGCAAAATGGCTCGGTAATCGCGGCATGAATGAACTGGCGCAGGCCGCTCGTGAAACCGGCAGTGCTTCTGCACTTGGTTTAAATATCGAGCTTCCGGGTCCGGTTGGTGAACGCAATCTCTATGCGCTTCATGCGCGTGGTCGTATTCTTCTGGCTCCACAGACTGAATCCGGCCTTTATCGTCAGCTGACTGCCGCACTTGCCACCGGCAACGAGGCCATCATTGATGAGGCGTCGGGTCTGCGCAATGTTCTGAAGGGCTTGCCTTCAAGCGTCGCTGCGCGTGTTGTCTGGACGAAAGACTGGCAGGCAGATGCGCCTTTCGCCGGTGCGCTTGTTGAAGGTGAGGGCGAGCGCCTCATCGATATTAACAAGAAGCTGGCAGCACTTCCCGGTCCGCTCGTGCTGACACAGGCTGCAACCTCGGCGCAGTTGGCACAAAATGCAGATTGCTATTGCCTGAGCTGGTTGCTGGAAGAGGTTTCGACCTCTATCAACACCACTGCTGCAGGCGGAAATGCCAGCCTGATGGCCATCGGCTGATAGGTCTTTACATGAGTGAGACTGAGGCGACCTTCGCGTCGCCTTTTTCGTTTTTGTGCATCGTTGCAAGGCTGTGCAGAAACAGAATGATTAAATCGTTTCTATAATTTTCAGAATAAAATTTATAAAAGTTGATTGACACATCAGATTAAAAGGCAAAGACTATGCACAGGCTTGCAAAAAGCTGCAGCGTGGAGGCGCTGCAAAACAAATGAGTTAGAGCGCGGATTGGATTCACGCCGATCTCAGTTGCTCTAAAGGGAGGAATAATGATGCGTTCAGCACTTATGGCCGCGGCTTTTGCCGCTGGCGTTTCATCATTTGCGGTTTCGGCACAAGCTTCTGGTAATCTCAATCTTATCTGTTCGGCAGATGTCGTGATCTGTGAGCTGATGAAGAACACATTTGAGAAAGATACCGGTATCAAGGTCAATATGGTTCGTCTGTCATCTGGTGAAACCTATGCCAAGGTGCGTGCTGAAGCGCGTAACCCGAAGACAGACATCTGGTGGGCTGGCACAGGAGATCCACATCTGCAAGCCGCTTCAGAAGGTCTGACGCTCGAATATAAATCGCCAAAGCTCGATGAACTGCAGGATTGGGCAAAAAAGCAGGCTGAAAGCTCTGAGTTTCGCACTGTCGGCGTGTATGCCGGTGCGCTTGGATGGGGCTACAACACAGATATTCTCAGCAAGAAGGGCCTGAAAGAGCCGCTTTGCTGGGCTGACCTGCTCGATCCGTCCTATAAGGGCGAAATCCAGATGGCCAATCCAAACTCTTCCGGCACCGCCTATACGGCGCTTGCCACACTTGTTCAGCTGATGGGCGAGGATGAAGCCTTTGATTATATGGCAAAGCTCAATTCTAATGTTTCGCAATATACCAAGTCAGGTTCAGCACCGGTAAAGTCAGCGGCGCGTGGTGAAAACGGCATCGGAATCGTGTTCATGCATGATGCGGTTGCGATGACTGCGGAAGGCTTTCCGATTAAATCGGTCGCCCCTTGCGAAGGCACGGGTTATGAAATCGGCTCCATGTCGATCATCAAGGGTGCCCGCAACCTCGAAAACGCCAAGAAATGGTATGACTGGGCTCTGACAGCAGACGTGCAGTCGAAGATGAAGGATGCGAAATCCTTCCAGCTTCCTTCCAACAAGAACGCTGAAGTCCCGAAAGAGTCACCTCGCTTTGAAGACATCAAGCTGATCGACTACGACTTCAAGACGTATGGCGAACCGACCAAGCGCAAGGAAATCCTTGACCGCTGGGATAAGGAAATCGGAGCAAAGGCCAATTAAAACATAGCCGCATCTGCGGTAAGCAATCCTTCATTTTTATCGACCTTCCGCCGGTTTTTCGGCGGAAGACGATGAATTGCATCCACTTTGCAGGCCATGAGCAAAAAAGCGGATAGAGTATGAAACAACATAATCGACGGCTTGATATAGTTCTGGCGCTGGCTTTGGTGGCGTTCCTTATCCTGCCTTGGTATCGCATTGAGCATGGGTTTTTCAGTTTCAACTGGCTTGAAGGGATTTTTAGTCAGGCGGAAGATGCTCCCGGTATTCTGCAAATATTCGTTTACGGCCGGCCATGGCTTGCTGTTATTGCAGTGCTGATGCTCGTTTGTGGTTTTGCTCGCTTTGCAATGTCTGCCGAAAAACGCACGTCCGTTTTGATCGGTGCAAGCCTTCTCGGCGCTGGACTTCTTGCATTGCAAGGATTGGCCATTGGTTTCACAGGCTGGAACTGGGCCTTTAGCGAGACACTTTTCGGTCAGCTAGCCGATGGACAACCAGCTTTTGGTGTAGGTGCCGTCCTGACTGGCCTTTGTTTTCTGCTGATATTCTCGTTCGCTCTTGCCGAACGGGGTGTGATGAAAGGAGATGCTTTTGTCGTCTCCTCCATCACTCTGCTGGTGGCGCTTGTAAGCGTCTTTGTATTCTATCCGATTTTAAGCATGTTTGGCGCTTCCGTTCAGGATTTTGACGGTTCCTTCAAGCCGGATGGTTTCATTGCAAATATACAGGACTCTTCGATCTGGAGCCTTGCTTGTGTGATCGGCGATGGGCGTTGCGGTGTGGCATGGCGCACGCTTTGGCTCGCACTTATGACTGCCTCGGGTTCAACCCTTTTGGGGCTGGCTTTTGCACTTGTTGCAACACGTACAGGATTTCCGTTCAAGAAGGGCCTGCGTATTCTAACGGTGTTGCCGATCATCACGCCACCATTCGTTATCGGTCTGGCGCTAATTTTGCTGTTTGGTCGCGCCGGAGTAGTGACAGAGCAGATTTCAAACATTTTTGGCGTTGAGCCGGGCCGCTGGCTTTATGGTCTCACAGGCATCTGGATTGCACAGGTGTTGTCATTCACGCCCATCACATTTCTGGTTCTAATCGGTGTCGTTGAAGGTGTATCGCCTTCTATGGAAGAGGCATCACAGACTTTACGTGCTGACCGCTGGCGTACTTTCAACCGTGTTTCACTGCCGTTGATGGCGCCGGGACTGGCCAATGCATTTTTGATCGCCTTTATCGAAAGCATGGCCGATTTCGGCAATCCTATGGTGCTGGGTGGCAGCCATGGCGTGTTGTCGACCGAAATCTTCTTTGCCGTGGTTGGAGCTCAAAATGACCCGTCGCGTGCTGCGGTTCTGGCGATTGTGCTGCTTTGCTTCACGTTGTCGGCGTTCCTCATACAGCGCCTTTGGTTGTCGGGTAAAAACTTTGCAACCGTGACCGGCAAGGGCGATTCCGGTATGCACGCCGGATTGCCACGCGGGTTGAAGATCGGCGTTTATGCAATGGTCATTCCATGGATGATCTTCACCGTCGTTGTTTATATCATGATCCTTGTCGGCGGTTTTGTACGCACTTGGGGTCTCGATAATTCGCTCACATTCGATCATTATCGCCGTGCTTTCTCGGTGGCATGGACAGATAGCGGTTTTGCGTGGACCGGTGTTGCTTGGAACTCTTTCTGGACGACAATGGAAATATCGCTGATCTCGGCCCCGCTTACCGCCGCAGTCGGCCTGCTTACCGCTTATCTCATCGTGCGGCAGCGTTTCTTCGGACGTAACGTGTTTGAGTTTGCGCTGATGCTGAGCTTCGCCATTCCCGGAACGGTCATCGGTGTCAGCTACATCCTGGCGTTCAATTTGCCGCCGCTCGAAATGACCGGTACGGCGCTGATCCTGATTGCGTGTTTCGTGTTCCGTAATATGCCTGTGGGAGTGCGCGGTGGCATCGCCGCCATGAGCCAGCTCGACAAAAGCCTTGATGAAGCATCACTGACACTGCGCGCGGGGAGCTTCCGAACCATACGCAAGGTTATTCTGCCGCTTTTGCGGCCTGCCATCACTGCGGCTCTGGTTTATTCATTCGTTCGAGCAATCACATCCATCAGCGCTGTCATCTTCCTCGTCTCGGCAGAATACAACATGGCAACTTCCTATATTGTTGGCCTTGTCGAGAATGGCGAGTTTGGCGTCGCAATTGCCTATTCCTCGGCGCTGATTGTCGTGATGGTTGTTGTGATTGCGCTCTTTCAGCTGCTTGTGGGCCAACGCAAATTACGGCGTGAAAATCGCGTCGCAGCCCTCACGCCCGTCAAAACCGTTCAACAGGAGAAAGCCGCATGACTGTGATCCGTCCCGGCTCCGTTACCTTTCAAAACGTAACCAAGAAGTTCGGCAATTTCACTGCCCTGCCGGATTTGTCCCTCACTGTTCAACCCGGCACGCTTGTCACGCTGCTTGGGCCGTCGGGTTGCGGGAAGACCACAACGCTTCGTTTGTTGGCGGGGCTTGAGCATCCCACATCGGGTCGTATTCTAATCGGTGGCAAGGATGTGACCATGCTTCCTGCCAATGAGCGTGACGTATCGATGGTGTTCCAGTCCTATGCGCTGTTTCCGCATATGAGTTCACTTGATAATGTTGCTTATGGGCTTGAATCTTCCGGTTTGAAGAAAAAGGAAGCGCGCGAACGCGCAGAAGAAGGGCTGAAACTTGTAGGCCTCGCCGGGATGGGGCATCGTCTGCCAGCCGAACTTTCTGGCGGGCAGCAGCAGCGCGTTGCCGTTGCGCGCGCATTGGTGCTGGAGCCACAGGTCCTTCTGCTTGATGAGCCGCTTTCCAATCTGGATGCTCGATTGCGTCGTCGTGTGCGAACGGAAATCAGGGAATTGCAACAGCGGCTGGGTTTCACTGCCGTTTATGTTACCCATGATCAGGATGAAGCTTTGGCGGTTTCCGATACAATTATTGTCATGAAAGATGGCGATATAGCGCAGCAGGGCAGTCCGCGGGATTTGTATGAGTCTCCGGCATCAGCCTTTATTGCCGATTTTATGGGAGAGGCGAATGTGGTGCCGTGTGAAGTGATCAGCGTTGATGGAGGGCAGGCAACCATTCTTGTGGGCAATCTTGTTCATCGGCTCGCATCCCGCAATATCAAGCCGGGGCCTGCGCAATTGGCTGTTCGTCCAAACGCAGTGACCTTGCAGCCGCAGACGGGTGGGGATTTTGCAGGCCGCATTGCGCATTCTGCCTATCTTGGCGACCATATCGAATATGAAATCGAGACTGAGCATGGCAAGCTTTTCATCGTAGATCCGGCCGTCGAAGAAGCACTTGCTCCACTGACTGACGTGGCGATCCATTTCAAGCCGCGTGGCCTTGCCATCATCAACAATTGAGCGCATGAACCATGCGCCTTTATTCCCTCTGACTGGATACCAAGCATGACATCGGACATTTCAAAAGAGCTTGAAGCTCGGTTTAAGCTTGCGCAGGAAATTGCGCTTGAAGCAGGTGCAAAGGCACTCGATTACTTCAATCAGCGCGAAACTCTGGTTATTGAAACCAAGCGCGATCCGCAGGATGTGGTGTCAATTGCCGACCGCGATGTGGAGCAGCTTATTCGTGACCGCGTGGCGCATGCTTTTGCCGACGATGGTTTTCTCGGCGAAGAATACGGGTTGAATGAGGGTGCATCCGGTTATACTTGGGTGGTCGATCCGATTGATGGCACAAGCCCTTTCGTCAACGGAATGCCGAATTGGTGTGTTTCCATTGCGGTATTGAAAGATGGTGAGCCGGTCATTGGTGTCATTCAGGCACCCTGCTTTGATGAGTTGTACGCATCGGCCAAAGGGCAGGGCGCAACGCTCAACGGCAAGAAGCTGACGCTTGATGAAACGCGCAATATCCGCAATGCCGTCACTGGCATTGGTGCCAATAATTATGTGACGCCGCAGGTGGTGGCCACGATCGTCGAGGATCTGCTGGAAGCTGGCGGCACTTTCATCCGCAATGGCTCAGGCGCATTGATGCTGGCTTACGTCGCCGCCGGCAGGCTGGTTGGCTATTACGAGCCGTATATGCATGCATGGGATTGTATGGCTGGGTTCTGCCTTGTGCGCGAAGCAGGTGGCTATACGCATCCGTTCCCGACACAAGGTGAGCAGCTTACCAAGGGCAGCAAAGTTTTTGCCGCCGCACCCGGCGCAGTTGACGATCTTAAAAAGGTAGCAAAGCTTTAAACAGAATAAGCCCCGGAAATCCGGGGCTTATCTTTATGCGGATGGATTGTCGCGCTTATAGATCCAGTCGTGATCGGGATGATTTTTAAATCGCCATTTGCGGATCGGTCCGGCCATAACATTGAGATAATACATCTCATAACCATAGGGCGCGCCGCATGGGTGATGTCCCTTTGGCACGAGAACCACATCGCCGTCTGATACAGCCATGGTTTCATCAAGGCTTCCGTCCTCGGTGAAAACGCGCTGGATGCCATAGCCCTGCGATGGATTGAGGCGATGATAATAGGTTTCCTCAAGATAGGTCATATCCGGGAAGTTATCTTCATCATGCCGGTGCGGCGGATAAGATGACCAGTTGCCTTGCGGGGTAAAAACTTCAGTTACCAGAAGACTGTCGGCTACGTCGCGACCTTCCATAGCGATATTAAAAATGTTGCGGGTGTTGGCACCTTGTCCGCGTGTGTCGAAGGTGAGCCCTTCTGGCCCAAGCTTTTGCGCCTTACGGCCCGGTTGGCCGGGCGCTGTGCATACTGCGAGCACGCAATCGGTTGTCGCAACCGCGTCCCAGTCGCTTTCAGCAGGCACATAAAGACAATGCGGGGCAAGCTTTTCAAATACACTCATCCGCTCGCCCATTTCGCCGAAATCTTCGCCGGACGCTTTGAGCTTTGCCTTGCCTTCCACCAGAACCAGAATGGCTTCCCGATCGCATGTTTTCTCCGAAGCTGTTTCACCTGCTTTCAGACGATAAAGGCCAAAGCCGACGTAACCCCAATTGGCGCTTTCCGGTGTGATGTCGTGCACCTTGCCATGCGTGCTGCTCGGCTTGCGTAAAAGATTGGCCATTGCTCAGTCTCCTTTATCGAGTCCTGCTTCGCGTGCAAATGCTTTGAGGGATTTCAGTCCCAGCGACTGATATTCAAATGGATTGCGTACATCCGGGTCCTGTTCGGCTTCAATAACCAACCAACCCTGATAGCCATGTTCGGCAGCAATTCTGAGCACCGGCACAAAATCAACGCCGCCATCCTTATCGCCCGGAACAGTGAACACGCCGCGGCGTACACCCTCCAGAAAGGACAGGCTCTGGTCGCGTACCTGTGCCGCTATCGCCGGTCGGACATTCTTGGCATGGATATGCCGGACACGTTCCATATGGTTCTTTGCAACGCGTTCAGGATCACCGCCGCCAAACAGACAGTGACCCGTATCGAGCAGCAATTTGGCATGTGGGCCAGTATGTTTCATCAGCAGATCGATTTCGTCTTCGCTCTGAACGATTGTCCCCATGTGGTGGTGATAGACAAGGGCAATGCCTTGCGCGGCTGCATATTCGGCCAGTGCTTCAACGCCTGCGCCAAACTCTTCCCAGCGTGCTTCTTCAAGCATAGGGCGTTCCGAGAGTGGCTTATCATCGTCGCCGTGAATGGCGTTGGATGTTTCGCAGACAATGATGACCTTGCAGCCCATTGATTTCAGAAGATCAAGCGGCTCCTGTATGGCGAGCTTCTCTTCTTCGAGCGAGTTGGTCAGCAGATTGAGTGAATGCCAGCCGGAAATGTAACGCAGTTTGTGAGGTTCGAGTACTGCGTTAAGTTCCGCTGTAACTTGAGGAAATTTATGCCCTTTTTCAATTCCATCAAAGCCGATTCTAGCTGTTTCGTCGAGGCATTGATCAAGGCTGATATGCGCGCCGAGGTTGCGATCATCATCATTTGACCAGGCAATCGGGTTGGTGCCGTAGAGGATCATCGGTCAGTTTCTTTCTTTGATCTGGGCTTCATAATTTTCGCGTGCGGAGCGTACTTGGCCGCGGTCCGAAACTTCCGGCACAGCCACGTCCCACCACCAGCCGCCTGTTTCAGGCGTCGGATAAGGATCGGTATCGATGACGATAACTGTGGTGCGGGGGCTGTTGCGCGCTTCGGCCAGAGCATCTTCAAGTTCGCGGATAGAACCGACTTTCTTACTGTCGGCACCCATCGCACATGCATGGGCTGCGAAGTCGATGTTCGATGCATTCACATGGGTTGCGTGGTCGAGCAAATTGTTAAACTCGGCGCCGCCGGTCGCCATTTGCAAACGGTTGATGCAGCCATAACCGCGATTGTCGGTGAGGACGACGGTGATCTTGATGCCCATCATCACGGAGGTCGCAAGCTCGGAATTGGCCATCATGTAAGAACCGTCGCCGATCATCACGATCACGTCGCGGTCTGGTTCGGCCATCTTGATGCCCAGCCCACCGGCAATCTCATAGCCCATACAGGAGAAACCATATTCCATGTGATAGGACATAGGGCGTCCGGCTTTCCAGAGCTGGTGCAATTCGCCCGGCATTGTACCGGCAGCACACATGACAACTGTGTTGTCCTTTGCCTGTCGCTGGACTGCACCGATCACCTGCATGTCTGTGGGAAGCTGGTTGGCATCACCGGGAGCAGCTGTGGAACGGTCCGCTGCTTCAAACCAAAGTGCTTTAAGCGTGGTGTCGAGTGTACTGCGTTTGTAAGCTTTTAGTCCGTTTGAGAGTGTTTTTAGCGCAATTTTTGCATCTGCAACGAGTGAAATTGCGGCATTCTTGTGGCTATCATATGGCTGAACATTGACCGAGAGCAGCTTTCGGCCCGGATGCTTGAACAATGCCCACGAGCCGGTGGTGAAATCCTGAAAGCGTGTTCCCACCCCAATGACCAGATCAGCGCTTGCTGCAACTGCGTTTGCACTGTCTGCGCCAGTAACGCCGACCGGACCGAAATTGAGCGCATGATCCCACGGTAAAGCCGATTTGCCAGCCTGTGTTTCGATAACCGGAATGTTGTGGGTTTCTGCAAAACTTTTCAGTGCGTCATGGGCACCTGAATAATGTACGCCGCCGCCTGCAACGATAACCGGGGTCTTGGCAGCTTTGATTGCGGCAATTGCCGTTGCCAGTTCGTGTTCATCCGGGGGCGGTCGGCGCCAGTGCCAAACCTTTTGCGAAAAGAATTCTACAGGCCAGTCATAGGCTTCTGCCTGCACATCCTGACAAAAAGACAGCGTTACAGGGCCACAATCCGCAGGGTCGGTCATGGTGCGGAAGGCGCGAGGCAATGCCGTGAGAAGCTGTTCAGGACGGGTAATGCGGTCAAAATAGCGGCTGACCGGGCGAAAGCAGTCATTGACGCTCACTGTGCCATCGTTAAAATCCTCGATCTGCTGAAGAACCGGATCGGGGCCACGATTGGCGAAGACGTCGCCGGGGATAAACAGAACCGGCAGGCGGTTCACATGGGCGAGTGCCGCCGCTGTGACCATATTGGTTGCGCCGGGTCCGATGGAGGAGGTGACAGCGCAGGCGCGTTTGCGGCCGAGCTGCTTGGTATAGGCAATGGCTGCATGGGCCATCGTCTGCTCATTATGGCCGCGCCACGTCACAAGCTCATCGCGAATGCCGTAAAGGGCTTCTCCAATACCCGCCACATTGCCATGCCCGAAAATCGCCCAGACGCCGGCGATGAATGGTTCGCCGTCAGGTGTCATCTGGTTGGCAACATAGCGCACAAGAGCCTGTGCCGCTGTCAGTCGAACCGTCTTCATGTTTCCTCCCAGAAAGTCTTTATTTCTTACGCAGTTTATCCCAAAGATCGCAGAAGCTGCGGTAACGTTTTGCCATTTCAGCAATCGCGTCTTCATCGCTCATCTTGTCAGCAAGCCACTGCCGCGCAACATCACCCAGAATGGTGCGCCCAATGGCAAAACCCTTCACAAGATCAAAACCGGCTGCGATTTTAAGGCTTGCCTCCAGCTCTTGAGCAGGCGCATCAAGCCCCAATACGACGATGCCACGTGTGTAAGGGTCATTGCGGTTGATAACATCGCAGGCATTGCGCCATGCCTCGGCGGTCTTCAAAGGCTCAAGCTTCCACCAATCAGGATAAATGCCGATCTCGTAGAAGCGATCAATGATTGTCGCTGTGGTTGTATCATCCACAGGACCAACCTTTGAAGGGATGACCTCCAGCAGAAACTCAAGGCGATTGCGCCGTGCAGCAGTGAATAAGCGTGTGACCGTGGCTTCTTGTTCAGCCTTCATCTCAGCACTATCATCAGGGTGATAGAAGCAAAGAACTTTTACCACATTCTCGACAGGCCATTCGACAAGGCCACCACAGTCAGAGCCTAGCTCTGGTTCAAGCTCGAGTGGGCGCGATCCTGGCCACTCCGTCGGGCGTCCGATCCACAGACCCGTGCCGGAAGCGCGATGGAGCGCATCACGTCCAAGCCGACTATCGCACAATATGCCATAGCCATTTTGTCCGCCTGAAACCTCCAAGGCAGCATTCAGGCATAATTCTTTGAATTTACCGATCTTTTCGCCATCTGCTTTGGCTTCCTGTGCCATTTCTTCAAGCTGAATACGGTGGTCGAAAGCGAAGACGCGCATATGCGGCCAGTTGCCATTTCGGTTGGTCGACCAGTGCACCTGTTCGAGCGCCACATCCTTGCGCAAAGCCTTGTCGCGAATGCCGGTTTCGAAGAAATATTGCAGTTCTTCCCAGCTTGGATAGGCGGGGGTGCAGCCATGACGCGATACCGCAAAAGCACCACAGGCATTGGCAAATTTCAGACTAGTCGGCCAGTCTTCATCTTTTAACCAGCCGCGCAGCAATCCAGACATGAAGCCATCACCTGCACCGAGCACATTAAATACTTCTATAGGGAAACCTTCACCCGATTGCCCCTTATCGAGATGGTCAGGAATGTCGCCTTCAAAAACTACAGCCCCCATTGGGCCGCGCTTGCAAACCAGCGCTGCCTTGGTGACTTTACGAACGGCCTTGAGCGCTTCAAGCGTATTTGTTGATCCGCCTGCGATATGAAACTCTTCCTCGGTGCCCACGATAAGATCGAAGAGATGCAGCGTAGACTGCAATTTGGCGGTCACGGCAGCAGATTCGATAAAACGGTTCTCACCATCGCCGTGACCCGCAAGTCCCCAGAGGTTAGGACGATAGTCAATATCGAGCACTGTACGGCTTTGGTTTTCGCGCGCCAGTTTCAGAGCTTTAAGCACGGCTGCTTCGGTGCGCGGATGCGACAGGTGTGTGCCTGTTGCAAGCACGCATCCGGCTTCGGCAATGAATGCGGGATCAATATCATCTTCGCAAAGCGCCATGTCGGCGCAGTTCTCGCGATAGAAAATCAACGGGAAATGCTGCTGATCACGAATGCCGAGAATGACAAGCGCAGTCAGGCGCTCAGGATCGGTAACGATGCCTCGCGTGTCGACACCTTCTCGCGCCAGTTCGCGTAAGAGAAAGCGGCCCATATGTTCGTCGCCTACACGGGTAATAAGCGCCGATTTAAGGCCGAGACGCGCTGTGCCTGTGGCAATGTTGGTGGGGGAACCGCCAACATATTTGTTAAAGGATGACATGTCTTCGAGAAGACCGCCCACCTGTGCGCCGTAAAGATCTACCGAAGATCGGCCAATCGTAATCAAATCCAGCCGCTTCATGAAACTTCTCCCTCGGCATATGCGTCGTTCATTCTACTTTCGATTAAAATGGATTTATTATTCCATTTCAACTGAAAAATAGAATACTGATATGCTTTTAGGATTGGCGTGCTGTTCCGACAGCCACAGAAAGCGTAATCGCAAGACAAAGCGTTGCGGAGAGCGATCGGAACGCGCCGAAGTCGACTTCGGAAACGAGCAGTGACTGTTGGGCGAACTTGCTCATAGGGCTCACAATCGTGTCAGTGATGGCAATCACATCAACGCCGCGCGCACTTGCATTTTCCGCCATGGCAATTGTTTCGGGGGAATATGGCGAAAAGGAAATGGCAATCAGAACATCACCTTTGCGGATTGTGTGCTGGTTTTCGAGCTTACCCACGGTGCTGTGCAGCATGGCTGGAACTTGCATCTTTTCAAGAGCATAGGCCAGATAGCTTGCAACCGGAAATGCGCGACGAACGCCGATGATGTGGATAGTTGCAGCTTTGGCAAGCAGTTGGACCGACCGTTCAAGCGCTTGAGGCTCAATCGTTTTCAACAGGCCTTCAAGCGATGTGCGTCCTGCTTCGGCAAACTCTGCCAATAGAGCCGGGGCGCTTCCCGATGCCGTTTCGCGTAAATGCTCAAGCCGCGTAGAGTAATCCGGCCAGCCGCCAGCATAGGATTCTCGAAAAAGCTTCTGCATTTCCGAAAATCCGGAAAAGCCGAGTATCTGACAAAAGCGCATAAAGGCCGAACTTTGAACGCCTGCGCCTTCTGCCATTTCAGCGACCGTCGAAACAGCGATCCGGTCCTGATTAGCCGCGACATAGTCGGCACATTGCTTGAGGCGCTTAGGCAAGCGGTCTGCAACTTCGCGCAGTTTTGCTTCGAATTCTTTGACATTGGACGGTGTTGGGTCTGGCACATCAATTTGCCCAAGCGGTGCATTTTCGGCGTCCATTGCTGTCCTTTCAGAAACGTCCTCTTGACATCCTATATATCACAATCTAGCAAAATAGAATAAATATTCCATTACCCTGAGGTCTCCCGCAATAATCGGGGAAACACGGAAGCGGAATATAGGAATTGTTTGGTCGGTCAATCGAGGATGACCGCTTTGGGAGGATGAAGGCAATGGTTACACGTCTTGCTCTGCTCGGTGCTGGCCGTATCGGTAAGGTTCACGCGGGAGCAATCGCTTCCGACAAACGTGCGAAACTTGTTGCGGTGGCCGATGCCAATCAGGAGGCGGCAAGCGCAATAGCCGATGCCGCTGGAGCAGATGTTCGCACGATTGAGGAGATTGAAAAATCATCTGACGTGGATGCGGTGCTAATCTGCACGCCGACCAACACCCATGCCGATCTGATTGAACGGTTTTCGCGGGCCGGCAAGGCGGTTTTCTGCGAAAAGCCGATTGATTTGAATATTGAGCGCGTACGCGCCTGCCTTGGCGTTATTGGGGAAACCGGCGGCAAGGTCATGCTTGGCTTCAATCGCCGGTTCGATCCGCATTTTGCGGCCGTTCGCAAAGCGATTGATGATGGTCGCATCGGCAAGGTTGAAATGGTCACCATCACCAGCCGCGATCCAGGGGCACCGCCTGCGGGATATATCAAGGTTTCCGGTGGTATCTTCCGTGATATGACAATCCATGATTTTGACATGGCGCGTTTTCTACTGGGCGAAGAAATTGCAACGGTTTCTGCATCTGCGTCGGTTCTGGTCGATCCCCAAATTGGTGAGCTAGGCGATTTCGATAGTGCAAGCGTGATTCTGACCACCGCTACGGGTCGCCAATGCGTGATTTCAAATTCGCGTCGGGCTTCTTATGGCTATGATCAGCGCATCGAAGTGCATGGCTCGGAGGGTGCAGTTTCTGCTGAAAACCAGCGCCCGGTTTCCATCGAAGTCGCTTCAAAGGAAGGTTACACGCGTCCTCCGCTGCATGATTTTTTCATGACGCGCTATACAGATGCTTATGCTGCGGAAATTGCCTCTTTCATTGATGCGATTGACAGCGGTAAAGCGCCAACACCTTCGGCAGAAGATGGATTGCAGGCCTTGGCGCTTGCCGAAGCAGCTCTTCTTTCCGTCAAGGAAGGCCGCACTGTAAAAGTTGCGGAAGTTCTGCTCTAACCAAGCATTTTCGTTTGCCTTTTCCCATGATCAATTGCGATATGCGGACATGGCTTATGAAATTGACAAGCTGCCGCTCGATGAGCTTTTCATGCCCGTAGCTAATGCCACGGCTGCATTAACGAGGCTCGACGAGCGGCTTGCCCGCTCACCGATCCGCGAGGGTATGATCGAGCGCATGCATATGCACGACGCGGTTGCCTCCATGTGGCTTGAGGGTGAGCTGGTGCATCTTGAGGATCTGGTGCTGCACGATGCATTGATGGATACGCGCATGCCAAGCCACGCGCTAACAATCGCTCACTCTGTGCTGCGCTTGCGACGTCAGATTGCCGGACGTTCGGCAAGCTGGGCCTTGAGTACTGCCGGTATTCGTCAATTACTGGGCCGGAATATCGAAGTGCGCGTAGAACCGGCTAAAGACTATAATGAGCCGGATGAGAGAGATAGCGATCCTCTGTTTGAGGACATTGATGCGCTTTTGGCGCACACAGATGCATTGCTGAAAGGCGTTATTCAGGAAAAACCAAAGCAACAATCGCCGGAGATTGATCCGCTTCTTTATGATGATGACTGGAATGAAGAAGAGCGGTTGCAGGAATGGCACGACGTTTTTGCGAATGCAGCGCATCTTCCGCCACTATTACGCGCGGCGCTCTTGCATGATGCATGGTTTTCTCTTGAAGTTGTACAGCGTTCCTCTTGGGTAGGGCGCCTGCTTATCTCTGCCTATCTGCGTCAGTCGGGCATTGCAACAGGGCATTTGCCAGCCATTAGCATTGGTTTGCGCACCAAAAGACCGGACGAGCGGCGTTCGCAAAATCGTCTCGTTCGGCTCAAAACCTTCTTCGCGTCAATTGAGGAGGGTGCTGAGACCGTGATGAAAGAGCATGATCGTCTGATGCTTGCGCGTGAACAGATGCAGCGTAAACTCAAAGGCCGTCGTTCAAATTCTCGTATGCCACAACTTGTTGACATGTTGATGAAAAGCCCACTTGTTTCAACCAACATGGTTGAGAAAGAGCTCAACGTTACGCCGCAGGGCGCGCTCAAATTAATCGTTGATCTTAATCTGCGGGAAATTACCGGACGAGGGCGTTTTCGCGCATGGGGTGTTCTGTAAATCTATTTCTTCATGCATTTGTTACGCAGATGGGCTGCGAAAAGCTGGTATTCATTGCGTCGGGCAGCATTGGCACGCCACACCAGCGCCAATGAACGGAAATTATGCTGCCCTTCATAAGGCACGATGCTGATTTCGCTGCCGCGTGTCACACCCGCTTTGATTGCAACCTCTGGCAAAAGCGTTACGCCCATGCCGAATTCCACAAGCTGCACTAGCGTCATGATGCTTGTTGCATGAACGTCACCGCCGGTATGTGCGGGCTTTGACCCGATCGCCGCCATCACATGTTCCCGTAAACAATGGCCGGTCTCAAGCAGGAGAAATGGCTGATCCCGCAAATCGCTTGCATCAATACGATCACGGTTAGCAAGCGCATGATCTCTTCGTACCGCAAGAAAAAACGGATCTTTACCGATTTCCGCGACTTCGAAATCATCAAGATCATAGGGGTGAGCCACCAGCGCGACATCAAGCGTGCCTGAACGCAAGGTGTCGAGCAGCGTGCGCGTCAGCCCCTCGCGAACGCTTAATTGTAAATCTGGAAAAGCTTTGGCCGTTGAAGGCAGCACCTTTGGCAATAAGAAAGGCGCAATGGAGGGAATGACACCCAAACGCAGGCGCGTTGTCAAAGGGCGCTCAGCTTGTTTTGCATGTTCGGGCAGTTCTTCGATTGAAGCGACAATTTCCCGCGCCCGGTCTAAAAAATCCTCTCCCGCAGGCAGCAACTGCATGCGCCTTCCTGTGCGATCAATCAGAGTGACGCCGATTTCGGCCTCCAAAGCCTGTATTGCGGCGCTAAGCGTCGATTGGGTGACACCAACCGCCTCGGCTGCACGCGAAAACGAACCGGCTTTTACAAGCGCGATAAAGTAATGGAGTTGTCGAACGCTGATATTGAGCATCTTATCTAACACATTCCCTCATCGTTATAATCGATGGATTGGATCGTTTTAATCGCTTTGACCGATTGAACTACAGTGCCTATAAACGACTCACAAGCGGATAATTCTGAAACTTCTGAATTTTCTGCATAACAACGAATTTACAGGCAGGTATGAGATGCTCGGTATCGGTGACAAGCTTCCTTCTTTCAAAGTAACTGGCGTTAAGCCAGGCTTCAATTTCCACGAAGAAAACGGCGTTTCGGCGTTTGAAGAAGTGACCGAAGCAAGCTTTGCAGGTAAGTGGAAGGTCATCTTTTTCTATCCGAAAGATTTTACCTTCGTCTGCCCTACCGAAATTGCTGAATTTGCGCGTCTGGCTTCAGATTTTGAAGATCGTGATGCAGTCGTTCTGGGCGGTTCGACCGACAATGAATTTGTGAAGCTTGCATGGCGTCGTGATCATCAGGATCTCAACAAACTGCCAATCTGGTCGTTTGCCGACACCAATGGTTCTTTGGTTGACGGTCTTGGTGTTCGTTCGCCAGATGGCGTTGCATATCGTTACACGTTTGTTGTTGATCCAGACAACACGATCCAGCACGTCTACGCAACCAACCTCAATGTTGGCCGCGCTCCTAAGGACACGCTGCGTGTTCTCGATGCTTTGCAGACTGATGAGCTTTGCCCATGCAACCGCGAAGTCGGTGGCGAAACGCTTAAGGCTGCTTAATCAGCATAAATTATCTGATACAAGGCGGGTTAAAACCCGCCTTTTGTTTATCAAGAACTGACACATGACATTTTAAAGAGGGTTCCATGTCCACTGATGATCTGAAATCGAAAATCCCGGATTTCGCCAAGGATGTTCGTCTCAATCTATCGTCCATGTCGAGCGACGAAACGCTGACACCTCAGCAGAAATATGGCTTGTTTGTTGCTTGTGGTATCGCTTCGCGCAATGCAGATGTGCGCAAGGCGCTCGTTGCGGAAGCTGCTGGTAAGGTTGACCCAAGCGTTATTCAGGCTGCCCAATCTGCGGCTTCCATCATGGGCATGAACAATGTCTATTATCGCTTCGTGCATCTTGCTTCCAATAAGGAGTATCGCACGCTGCCGGCAAAGCTGCGTATGAATGTGATCGGCAATCCGGGCGTGGATAAGGTCGATTTCGAGCTTTGGTCGCTGGCGGTATCAGTTATCAATGGCTGCGGCATGTGCATCGATGCGCATGAGGACGTTCTACGCAAAGCCGGTGTTTCGACAGAATCGATCCAGGCTGCTGCACGTTTTGCTGCGATAATTCAGTCAGTTGCTATCGCACTCGAAGCAGCCGACACCGAATAAAATTTATAAACGTTGATAAAAGAAAAGCCCGCATGGATCAATCCACGCGGGCTTTTTTGTTTGCATTTCAATGGAGCTTATTCGCCGCGTTTAAACGAAATGAAGGCAAAGCCGATCAGCGAGACCACTGCTGCAGCAGTCATATAATAGCCGACATAAGTGAAGCTATAATGGGTCGCGAGCCATGTTGCGATGTAAGGTGCAACAGATGCACCGAGAATGCCTGCTAGATTAAAGGTCAGCGATGCGCCGGTATAGCGAACCGAGGTCGGGAACGGTTCAGCAAGTGCCGCACCAATGGGACCATAGGTTAGGCCCATCAGACCGAAACCAATGATGAGGAAGGCCAGAACGCCAGTCGTTCCGCTGAGGAAAAGTGGAGCCATGATGAAACCGTAGAGGCCGATCAAAACCGTTACGATGATCATCACCGGGCGCATGCCGTACTTATCGGAAAGAATGGCAGCAACCGGAATGGTGAGGCCAAAGAAGATCACGCCGATCATTTGAAGGATGAGGAATTCTTCGCGACTATAGCCAAGCGCACGCGTTCCCCAACCGAGCGAAAACACGGTCATGAGGTAGAAAAGCACGAAGGTTGCAACGGCGCCGATAGTTCCAAAAAACAGGCTCGATTTATGCTTCTTGAAAAGTGTTGCGACAGGAACTTCAACGCGCTCAGCTTTGTCGATTGCCTTCTGAAATTCGGGTGTTTCAGAAATTTTCAGACGAATGAAGAGGCCAACGCCAACCAGCAGAGCACTCGCGATGAAAGGAATACGCCAGCCGAACGACATGAATTGTTCTTCGGTCAGTAATTCAGCGAGGACCAGGAAGATACCTGTTGCCAGAATGAATCCTACGGGGGCGCCGAGCTGTGGAAACATGCCGTACCACGTGCGCTTGCCTTCTGGTGCATTTTCGGTTGCGAGCAAGACTGCGCCGCCCCATTCACCACCAAGTCCAAGGCCCTGTCCCAGACGACAAATTGCCAGCAGAAGTGCGGCCCATACGCCGATGGATTCGTATGTTGGCAGGAAGCCAATTGCGACGGTGGAAATACCCATTGTCATCAAAGCTGCAACAAGCGTTGCCTTGCGGCCAATCTTGTCACCAAAGTGACCGAACAGCGCGCCGCCGATAGGACGTGCGAAGAAGGCAATCGCGAAGGTAGCCAGCGATTGCAGCAGCGCTGAGTTTCCGTCGCTGGCGGGGAAAAACAGATGCGGAAACACGATTACCGCAGCTGTTGCATAGATATAAAAATCAAAGAATTCGATTGTTGTACCGATCATGCTCGCGGCCAAAACGCGGCGCGCAGAATTTTTCTTCGGAACAACTGCTTGAGCGACAGTCATTGTTTCTATCCATATTTGTGGGCCACAGGAATAAGGGGAAAGGCCCGAGATGGTGCTTTCTTAGTGCCACAAAACACGAAACCGCAAGCTTAAAAGGGCTTTTACGTAATTTTCTGATTTCGAATGTGGTGTTTTCGAAACAAAGTGAAGGGCAGGGAGCCGTGAGAGTGCTTTAGGCTGAATTCCTTCAGAATAGGTGATTCTGGAATCACTTGGCTTCCGGCTGGCTTGCCAATCGAATATTGGTAATGAACATTTATCCCTGAAAAGCAAAAATCCCGGACAAAGCCGGGATTTTGATGCCTAAACCAATCGAAAAAACTGGAGCGGGCGAAGGGATTCGAACCCTCGACCCCAACCTTGGCAAGGTTGTGCTCTACCCCTGAGCTACACCCGCTCGCGCCAGCCTTCTCTGAGAGAGGTCGTTTCCGTTAGGCAAGCGCTATATGGACTAACGCATTTGAGATTGCAACAGGGAATTTTGTGTTTCGACTAAGTTATTTACAAAGGTTCACAAGCTAATTTATCGCTTGTGCCGAGAGATGCTAATGATGGAGGCAAATGCTGCGAAGCCAGCCGCGACCAGCAGCATACTGGGGATATTGGTAACGCCCCAGCGTGCCAAAAGAAACGCGATAAAGGCGGCACCAAGTGATTGGCCCATGAGCCTCGCCGTTCCCAGCATGCCGCTGGCAGCACCACTCCTTGCACGTGGCGCAGATGTAATGATCATGCGGTTGTTGGGCGCCTGGAAAAAGCCAAAGCCGATACCGCAAATTGCCATGCGCCAGCAGATGTCCTGTACCGTAGGCTGTTCAGGCAACAATCCAATCAGCGCAAGTCCCGCTGCAAAGATAACAAGCCCGATAAGACCGAGCTTTGCAGGTGAATATTTGTCGGAGAATTTACCCGACAAAGGCGCAACGATGGCCAAAGCAATTGGCCATGGCATCATCAAAAGACCGACCTCAATGGGCTTAAACCCATAAACGGTTTGAAATAAAAACGGCAGGGAGATGAAAGCCATCATCTGCGCCAGAAATGACATGATGGACGTACATAAGGATAGGCTAAAAACCGGGATGCGCAGCAGATCAAGCGGCAGCAGCGGATCAGTGGTGCGCAGCGAGCGGCGGATCAGCCATGTTGCCGCACCAACGCAAGCGACGGCCTGCAATATCAGCCAGATTGTATCAAGCCCACCACCCGCACTATCGATTACAGTTACCAACAGTCCGAGTGTAAGCGCGCTGAGAATTGCACTCAGATAATCGAAACGCCGCGAAGAGCGCTCATTATCGGGCAGGCTTCTCAAGCCCATAGCAACGGCCAGAACGCCAAGCGGAATGTTGATCACGAAAAGCCACGGCCAGCTTAGTGAATGCAGAATAACGCCTGCCAGCGTCGGGCCGATTGTGGATGACACAGCGACGAATAGTGCATTGAGGCCGATTGCCGTGCCAAATTTGGCTTGTGGTACTGTAAAGCGCAGCAGTGCGGTGTTGACGCTCATGAGGCCAGCAGCGCCAAAGCCCTGAATGACCCGCGCAATTGTCAGTGCCTCCAGAGAGCGAGAGAATACGCAAGCGATAGAGGCAAGTGTGAAGAGGGATACGCCTAAGAGATATATGCGGCGATAGCCGTAAATTTCGCCCAATGCCGCCAGAGGCAGAAGCGTTATAACGATTGCGAGCTGATAGCCATTGACGATCCAGATTGAAGCGGCTGGTCCTGCCGAAAAATCGGCTGCAATTGTGGGAAGTGCGACATTGGCAATGGTGCCGTCGATGACCGCCAGCGTAAGCCCCACCATTAGGGTTGCCCATGCCCAATAAATACGTGGCTTAGGGAGGCCATCCGGTGCAACGAATGTCCCGTCTTTGGTGACTATTTCATGCTTCATTTCATCGACCAATGATTGGGTGCAGCGCGCAAACCGGCGCGCTTTAATTGAAGGCGAATTGTTGCAACCTTATCCTGATTGGTAAGGTCAGCAAGTCATCTAGCTCACAATTGCCGGTGAAACATTGGTTTTAACAGCTGGTAACGCTATTGTGTGCCGCTTTCGTTCCGATATTTGAGGTTCATCACACGCTCATAGTGGCGAGGATTGAAGCTGAGATAGAGCGGGCAAATGCTCAAAACCAAAACAAGATGCAGAATCCAGCCTGATGCGAAACTGCCGGTGAGACTATGCAAGAACGCGGTAGCGATAGGTCCGAGAGCCGCAATCAGAAAACCACCGCCCTGCATCATAGCGGCGAGTGCGCCTGCTTCTTCCGGTTTTTGCAGATGATCAAGCGATGTAATCATGGCAAGTGCAAAACTGCCACCAAGACCAGCGCCACAAATAGCAGACCAGAACAACGGTGAAAATTCGGGGATGAAGGCAAGACCTGCAAAACCTATGGCCTGCATTACCAGTGTGAGCAAGAGCCACGGGCGACGGTCAAAATTGCGACGAGCGAGCAAGGGAAGCCCAAAGGCTGCAAGCGCCTGCGCTATTGCCATAACCGCGATTAGGTTTCCGGTTGCTGATGCCGGCATTCCTAATGATTGATAGTAGGGGGCCAGCCATGCCACCATGGAGGAATAGCCTGCATTCACGAGGCCGAAAGCGATCATAAGCACCCAAGTGCGCCGACGATGCAAAAGCTTTCCGCTTATACCCGATTTTGAACCGGAAGATTCGGTTTCCCGAAGAATAGGGATCGCCGTAAAGAGCGCCAGTATTGTTGGAACTGTAAGAACTGCAAGTGCGAAACGCCAGTTATGGTCAGAACCGGCAAGCCATGGCGTCAGGCGAGCGCCGAGTGCGCCGCCGCCCATGATCATCGCCGAGTAAAGACCTGTAATCGTCGCAATGCTTGCCGGAAAGTTTGCTTTGATCAAGCCCGGCATCAGTGCCTGTATCATTGCAACACCCGCGCCACACATGACAGCGGTAAGAACCAGAGAAAACCCATCCGGCACAAAACCACGCAGAGCAGAGCCTGCCGCAAGGATGCTCAGTGCTGTGAACATGCTGCGACGCGTTCCGATGGTTGACTGAATGCTTGGCGCGATAAATGCACCAAGCCCCATCAGCAGCATAGGCAGGAATGTGAGCAAAGACAGTGCGCCAAAGCCCATGCCGGTATCTGAAGCGATATCGGAAAGTATTGGTCCCGGCGCAGTCAGAAACGGCCTGAGATTGAGGCCAATCAGAACGACTAGAACGATAAGTGCAATAGGGCTTGCGTTAGTCCCGACACTGGTTTGCTTTGTGCGCATGATGACGCCAGTCATCTATTTCTGCTTTTCCTGCCAGCGCCGATAAAGCGCCGCATTGTCGTCGGGCGAATAATGTTCAAAGCGGATACCAGTCTGTTCGCCTATGGGTTTGACTAGTTCACAAGCGATTTTCGCTGTCGAAAGGTCAAACGGTTCGGCTTCATCATTGGAATAAGCAAATATGATTTTATTGACGCCAGACATCCGCATTGCAGCAAAACACATGGGACAGGGCTGTCCGCTTGCATATACGCTGCAATCATCCAGTCGTGGCGACTGCAAAACCTTTCCTGCAGCACGCAATGCTAGAAGTTCTGCATGTGCAGTTGGATCGCAATCGGCTTGCATGCGATTGACACCGATCGCGATGATCTTGTCGTCTTTTACGACAACAGCACCGAAGGGGCGACCGCCCAGTTCGACATTGTCATAAGCAAGAGCGATCGCCTTTTGCAAAAACTCCTGATCTTTATTCATTTTCCACCTGCCTTTTCAAGCATTGCTACCATGGGCTTAAAACCCCGCTGGCGGGCATGTTGTAAAGGCGTAACGCCGTCTTTATCGGCCAGATTAACGTCTGCGCCGCCATCAATCAGCAGTTTCACAATATCGATGTGGCGTTGCCCGCCATCACCAAGAATGATCGCTTCCAGCAAAGCGGTCCAGCCGAGATTATTGACGTGATCGACATCTGTGCCTGCTTCAATCAACGTTTTAACTGTTTCAACATGTCCACGTTCAGAGGCGGGAATTATTGCGGTGCCGCCATAGCGATTGGTACTTTTGAGATCCGCACCATGGGAAAGGGTGAGTTTGAGTATTTCAAGATGTCCTCGCGCGCCTGCATAAAGATAGGGACTATCGTTGATGGAATCCTTGGCGTTCACATCGGCACCGGCTTCTATAAGCGCACGCGCAACATCGACATGATTGGCGTGCGTGGCTACAAGAAGCGCTGTTTCGCCCCTCTTTCCACGGATTTCAAGATCGGCACCTACCTTGATAGCCTGTTTGACGGCACCGAGATCGCCGACGGAGGCGGCTTCGATAAGCGTTGTTTTCGCTTGTGCTACGGCGTTATTTTCAGACAATGTTGGTTCGGTCATGACTATCGTCCCTGCAATCAATGCTAAGGTACTCAAGCTGAAGAGTGTTTTACGCATCGGCTGTGCTCCTTACTTATTGCTAAAATAATCACGATAAGTCATATTTAAAAATTAAATGTTCAACTGGTATTCATTCAATAAATGAATAATGCATTCAGCCTCGATCTCTTGCGTGCCTTTGTTGCTGTTATAGACAGTCGCAGCTTCACCGCTGCGGCCCAACAATTGCATTCGACACAATCAACCATAAGCCAGAAAATTTTGCGCTTAGAAGAAGCGGCTGGGCAATCTCTGCTGGAGCGTGCGCGAAATGATGTGCGGCCAACCGATGCGGGTGAGAAACTGCTTGGTTATGCACGTCGTATGCTTCATCTCCACGATGAAGCTGCAGCAGCCATAACCGGCAACGCTTTGACTGCGATATTTCGGCTTGGTCTTGCAGAAGATTTTGCGGCTAAACTGGTCACGCCAGCGCTTGCGGCCTTTCTGCGCGGCCATCCTAATATAAAGCTTGAGGTAACAAGTGGCCTAAGTCGCGAGTTGCAAAAAGGATTTGAAACCGGCGAGTTTGATCTCGTGATGATCAAACAGAAACGCGGAGAAACAGTTGGCACGGCACATTGGCCTGAACCTTTATCATGGCTGGAAAGTGCGGAATATCCGGTTTCAGATACCGACCCTTTGCCGCTTGTCGCTTTCCCGCCAAATGGGCTTTATCGCAGCGACATGATGGAATCGCTCGACCATATCGGCAGGCCATGGCGCGTTGTTTTCACGAGCTCCAGTCTTGCAAGCGTTCAAAGTGCGGTTGCGGAAGGGCTGGGCGTAAGCCTGTTGCCAACGCGCGTGGCGCAACCCGCACATAGAATCGTACCTGCGAGTGCCGGTTTGCCGACTGTTGATCCGATGGAGATTGTTATCCAGCATATGGAAAGTAGCCCAGACCAAATCAGGCAACTGGTCGAGATGCTCCGGGAAATCGTGAGCGAATAAATCCCAGTTCTCATTTTTCTGATCTGCTGAAATCCTATCAGGGGACATAGCCGTTTTTGCATTGACTGATTTTGTATCCAGGATATTGTGTCCAGAAAAGTTGGGAGGCTTTTCTATTGGCGGCTTTTGAGTGGCGTAGTCAGACCCGTTTGCTGGACGAAGTTGCAGAAGCACTTCGCGAGCGAATTTATGCGGGCGTTTATGCGCCTGGTGCTATTCTTCGTCAGGAACATATGGCTGCTGAATTTGGTATCAGCCGCACGCCGCTGCGCGAAGCCCTGCGTGTTCTTGAACGCGACGGACTGGTCATTCATTTACCAGGCAGGGGCGTTCGTGTGGCCTCTGCTGATCTCACCCGTCTCATTGATGCCTATGCCGTGCGTGAAGCACTTGATGGTGTTGCGGCGCGTTTTGCTGCTGAACGGGCAACGGATGCCGATATTGCCAAGCTTCGCACGTT
This sequence comes from Brucella thiophenivorans, assembly GCF_002252445.1. Lineage (GTDB taxonomy): Bacteria > Pseudomonadota > Alphaproteobacteria > Rhizobiales > Rhizobiaceae > Brucella > Brucella thiophenivorans. The sequence continues at coordinate 238,591 of NZ_NNRJ01000051.1, read as the reverse complement.
TGTTGCTAGTCAGGGGGCAGTCGTCGATCCGTGGGACCCGAAAGCCTACACGCAATCCAATGTCGATTTTCATATGGCGGTGATGAATGCGGCGGGTAACGCCTCGCTGATCGCCTTCGTGCCGGTTCTGCGTATGACATCGCAGGTTTTTGCACCGTCCTTTTCGCTTTCGGTAGACCGGGCGCGGGATGCGATCCGCGAACATGGCGCAATTGTTGAGGCCATTGCCGCGCGCAATGGCGAAGAAGCCGAACAGCTGGCGCGGGCGCATATCCGCGCAACTACGGCGAGACTGGAGGCTGAAAGACCTCTGCGGGAGAATGAAAATGAAGCATAACAACACAACCGGCCAAGCAGAACTTTTGCGCTATGGAAATTTTATCGCGGCTCAATGGCAGGACGCAGTTGGCGGCGAGCTTATTACGCTCAAAAACCCTTCTGATGGTAGTGATCTGGCGCTGATTGCACGCGGTACAAAAGCCGATGTTGATCTGGCTGTCGCTTCAGCGCGCGCGGCCCGCTCCGGCGATTGGGGCAAGCTCACGGCCACTGAACGTGGCCGGGTTCTGCATCGCATTTCCGAGGAAGTGTTAAAAAACATTGATCTTCTGACTGATCTCGAATCAAAAGATGTTGGTAAGCCGGTGACGCAGGCACGCGCCGACGTGGTGGCACTTGCGCGCTATCTGGAGTTTTACGGCGCATCCGCCGATAAGGTGCATGGTGACACGCTGCCTTATCAGAATGGCTTTACTGTTCTGAGCATCTACGAGCCACATGGTGTGACCGGACACATTATCCCGTGGAACTATCCAATGCAGATTTTGGGGCGCAGCCTTGGTGCAGCGCTTGCCATGGGCAATGCGGCGGTGGTGAAACCAGCCGAAGAAGCATGTCTGACCATTCTTGAGTTTGCAAAAATTGCGGAAAAAGCCGGGCTGCCAAAAGGCGCTTTGAATGTTGTAACCGGGCTTGGCGCAGAAGCGGGTGCAGCGCTATCCGAGCATCCAGACGTCAACCACATTTCGTTTACCGGTTCGGTTCGCACCGGCGAGGCAATACAGGCCGCAGCGGCGAAAAACACTATTCCTGTAACGCTGGAACTTGGCGGTAAGTCGCCGCAGATCGTCTTTGCTGATGCGGATATTGATCGCGCCGTGCCGTTCCTTGTCAATGCCGGCATTCAGAATGCGGGCCAGACCTGTTCCGCTTCGTCGCGTATTCTGGTTGAACGCAGCATCTATGAAGATGTCATTGCACGTATGAGCGAACGTTATCGCGCCTTGAAAGTCGGCCCCGCAGGTGCAAATCCTTCTGTCGGCCCGGTCGTCTCGCAACGTCAGAAAGCAATTGTCGAGAGCTATCTCGATCTTGCAAAGCAGGATGGTCTGGCAATTGCCGCTCAGGGTGAGCTTTTGGCAGACGCGCCAGAAAGTGGAGCCTATGTGCTCCCGACATTGATCCGCGATGTGCCTGCCGATCATCGTCTTGCGCAGGAAGAAATCTTCGGCCCGGTGCAGATTATCCTGCCTTTTGACACCGAAGAAGAAGCTATCGCGATTGCCAACGGCACGTCCTTTGGCCTTGTTTGCGGCATCTGGACCAATGATGGTGGACGCCAGTTCCGTCTGGCGCGCGCCATCCATTCTGGTCAGGTGTTCATCAATAATTATGGTGCTGGAGGCGGAATCGAACTGCCATTTGGCGGCGTGAAGAAGTCTGGTCATGGCCGCGAAAAGGGTTTTGAGGCGCTTTATGGCTTTGCCTCGCTGAAAACGATTTCCGTGTATCACGGATAAATACAATACTGGGAGAATAACAGTGTCGCTTGAAGGTAAGGTCGCGCTCATTACGGGAGCAGGTTCGGGATTTGGCGAAGGCATGGCGAAACGCTTTGCTAGAGACGGCGCGAAGGTCGTCATCGTGGACCGCGACAAGGCGGGTGCCGAGCGTGTAGCAGGTGAAATCGGCGATGCAGCACTTGCTGTTGCTGTCGATATTTCCAAGGAAGCTGACGTTAATGCTGCTGTGGATGCAGCAATCTCGAAATTTGGCAAGGTCGATATTCTGATCAACAATGCCGGCATCGGTCACAAGCCACAAAGTGCGGAACTGGTCGAGCCAGACGAATTTGATCGGATTCTCGGTGTCAATGTGCGCGGTATTTATCTTATGACGCGCAAGCTGATTCCACATTTCAAGGCCAATGGTGAGGGTGTGATTCTCAATGTTGCTTCGACTGGTGCCGGTCGTCCGCGTCCTAACCTCGCCTGGTATAATGCGACCAAGGGCTGGGTCGTATCGGCTACCAAGGCGCTCGCAATCGAGCTTGCACCAGCAAAAATTCGCGTTGTTGCGCTTAATCCGGTAGCTGGTGAAACCCCGCTTCTCACTACTTTTATGGGCGAAGACAGCGAAGAAATCCGCAAAAAATTTCGCGATTCCATTCCGATGGGCCGCTTGTTGAAACCTGACGATCTGGCTGAAGCTGCGGCTTTCCTTTGCTCGCCTCAAGCCTCTATGATTACAGGTGTTGCGCTCGACGTGGATGGCGGACGTTCAATTTAATAATTAAAGAAAAGGGGAGTTATGGGTAATCTGCTGAAAGCCGGGCTGATAACAGCCACGATGCTGGCATCAATCAACGGTGCCTTTGCAAAAGACACAATGGTGGTTGGAGAAGTGCTGGAGCCGCCCGGCCTTGATCCGACGGCCAATGCTGCTGCCGGTATCAGGCAGGTTACCTATGCCAACCTTTATGAAGGTCTGGTTCGGATTGTCGAAGATGGCACGGTAAAGCCGCAATTGGCTGAAAGCTGGACGCTCTCCGACGACAAGAAAACCTATACGTTCAAGTTGCGCGAGGGCGTAAAGTTCCATGATGGAACGCCATTCGATTGCTCGGTTGTTAAGTTCTCCTATGAGCGTGCAGTGGCTCCCGATTCCACCAACGCGCAAAAAGGCCTTTTTGAACCCATCGCCAGCACGGAATGTCCTGATCCAGCGACCGCGGTTGTCACGCTGAAGCGCCCAAGTTCCAACTTCCTGTTTAATATGGGGTGGGGTGATGCGGTGATGATCGCTCCAAATTCTGCGGCAGATAACAAGACCAAGCCGGTTGGCACAGGTCCTTTCAAGTTCAAGCGCTGGGTACAGGGTGACCGCGTTGAGCTTGAACGCAATCCCGATTATTGGGGTGAGCCTGCGAAGCTTTCAGCCGTTACGTTCCGTTTCATCAGCGATCCGTCAGCAGCCGCAGCAGCTATTCTTGCTGGCGATATTGATGTGTTCCCGATGTTTCAGGCACCCGAGCTGATCAGCCGCTTTGAAAGCGACGACAAGCTTCATGTCGAAGTGGGTGATACGGCTGGCAAGGTTCTGCTTTCGCTCAACAATGCCAAAGCGCCGTTTGACAATGTGAAGGTGCGTCAAGCACTGGCCCACGCCATTGACAGCAAGGGCCTGATTGAAGGCACGTATTCGGGCTTTGGTTCGCCGATTGGTTCGCATTATGCGCCGGTCGATCCGGGCTATGTCGATCTCTCGGAAACCTATCCTTATGATCCGGCCAAGGCAAAGCAATTGCTGGAAGAGGCAGGCGTTCCGGCTGGCACGCAAATCACCATCACGCTTCCACCGCCAGCCTATGCGCGTCGTGGCGGCGAAATCATTGCGGCCATGCTTTCGGAAGTCGGCATTCAGGTCAATCTCGTGCCGATGGAATTTGCGCAATGGCTCGATCAGGTGTTCAAGCGCTCGGATTTCGATGCAACGATCATCGCGCATACCGAACCGCGCGATCTCGATATTTATGCGCGTGATAAATACTACTTCAACTATAACAGCCCGGAATATAAGGCCCTTTACAAAGCCTATGCCGAAGCTGGTAGCGATGAGGAACAACTCGAACTCGTCAAGAAGTTGCAGGAAAAGCTTGCTGCTGATGAGCCCAATATCTTCCTCTATGCACTGCCAAAAATCGGTGTGTGGAACAAGAACATCAAAGGTCTTTGGAAGAACATGCCGATCCCGGCTGACGATCTGACACAGGCCTATTGGGCTGAATAAAATATTTCCGCTCCGTCGTCTGTGCGGCGGGACGGTTTCCCGCGAATGGCTGTGCGCTCCATAACAATAAGGGGAGAGCGCATGGCGAATTGGAATGTGGAAAGTGGGCAACCCAACTTTTCAAGGAGGTCGCATTGCTGGCTTATATATCCGGGCGGTTGGTATCGCTCTTGCTTACGACGCTTGCGGCTTCCGTCATCGTCTTTTTGTTGATGCAGGTGCTGCCGGGCGACCCCGCAGCCGTAATCCTTGGTATCAACGCACAGCCTGAAACGTTGGCCGCATTGCATAAGCAACTGGGTCTCGATCAGCCGCTCTGGTGGCGATATCTCACATGGATCGGCGGCTTTTTCATAGGCGATTTCGGCACGAGTTATACCTATTCTGTGCCTATCAGCGAATTGCTCGGACCGCGCATTATGGTCACGCTGCCGCTGGCTTTGCTCTCCATGCTGCTGTCGGTCGCTGTTGCAATTCCGGTGGGCGTTTATGCGGCTTCCAAGCGCGGCAAAACCGGCGATGTTCTGTCGATGGGCGTAGCGCAAGTTGGCGTCGCGGTTCCGAATTTCTGGCTCGGCCTGCTTTTGATCCTATTGTTTGCCTTGCAGCTTGGTTGGTTTCCAGCGTCAGGCTTTGCGGGCTGGGAAATTGGGTTCTGGAATGGCATACGTTCCCTGTTCTTGCCAGCTTTAGCGCTTGCTTTGCCGCTCGCCGCCATCCTTGCACGTGTCACACGCTCGGCAGTGATTGAAACGCTGGGAGAAGATTTTGTGCGCACGGCACGCGCCAAGGGGCTGACACGCAAGGCTGCACTTTGGCGTCATGCGGTGCCAAATGCGCTGATCCCGGTTGTCACGATTATTGGTCTGCAATTTTCGTTTCTTTTGGCAGGAACCATCATTATTGAAAACGTCTTCAATCTCCCCGGCCTTGGGCGATTGGTGTTTCAGGCGATTGCACAACGCGATCTCGTGACCGTGCAGTCGCTGGTAACGCTGCTCGCAGCTTCCGTGATTACCGTCAATTTCATTATCGATCTTGTTTATGGCTTCATTGATCCGCGCCTTTCGACAGGAGGCAGCCGATGAGTGGCGTTCACGCAATCGTCAAACCAAGCCGTTTTCGGACGTTGTTTCTAAGCCGCAGCCTTGTGATCGGCTTCGTGGTCACGCTCATTCTGGTGGCAATGGCTGTTGTGTCTTATTTCTGGACCCCCTATTCGCCAACAGCCATGAATTTCCGCGACAAGCTGCAGGGGCCAAGCCTTAGCCACCTGTTTGGCACGGATAATTTTGGCCGTGACGTGTTTTCCATGATCATGGTCGGCGCGCGTAATTCCATCGCAGTGTCGATTATTGCCGTGTTGGTTGGTGCGGGCATTGGCATTCCACTTGGCGCGCTGGCGGCGGCGCGGGGTGGCCTTGTCGATGGTTTCGTCATGCGCATGACCGATCTGGCCTTTGCCTTTCCGGCATTGCTGACAGCCGTTATCATCACTGCCATTTTTGGCCCCGGTGCGGTCAATGCGATGATTGCAATTGGCATTTTCAATATTCCGGTCTTTGCGCGCGTCACACGCGGTGCATCACTGGGGCTCTGGAAACGAGAATACGTGCAGGCAGCACGTTGTGCAGGACGTGGTGATATATCGATCACGCTTTTGCATGTTCTGCCCAACATCAATCATGTGCTGATTGTGCAGGCGACGATCCAGTTTGCACTCGCAATCGTTGCCGAAGCGGGACTCTCCTATGTGGGGCTTGGCACACAGCCGCCAATGCCAAGCTGGGGCAAGATGCTCAACGATGCACAGACATTCATCTATGACGCGCCATGGCTGGCGATTTTCCCCGGCCTTGCGATCACATTCGCAGTTCTTGGCCTAAACATGCTGGGCGATGGTCTGCGCGATATTCTTGATCCGCGCGTAAGGAGGCAGAGATGACAACACCTTTGCTCGAAATGGACAATATGTCTGTTGAATTGCCGTTTGGCATCCGTACGGCTGATATTGTGTCGGGCATCACGCTGACGCTCAATCGTGGCGAACGCCTTGGCATTGTCGGGGAATCGGGTAGCGGCAAATCGATCACCGCTCTTGCCGCTATGGGTCTGCTGCCCGACCGTATGCAAGTGCGTGGCACGTTGCGCTTCGATGGGCAGGACTTGGCAAACAAGCCAGAAGCGGAACTGTGCAAAATGCGCGGTCGGCGCATGGCGATGATTTTTCAGGAGCCAATGACTGCGCTCAATCCGGTTAAATCCATCGGCGCACAGATTGCCGAGGGACGTCGGCTGCATCTTGGCGAAAGCCGTGCTGATGCCGAGCGAAAGGCGCGCCAGCTTCTCGACCGCGTTGGGTTGCCTGCGCCGCGTTTTAATCTCGATCTGTATCCGCACCAGCTCTCAGGTGGTCAGCGCCAGCGCGTGATGATTGCCATGGCAATTGCCTGCGAGCCTGATCTGCTGATCGCCGACGAACCGACGACCGCGCTCGATGTGACTGTTCAGGCACAAATCCTTGATCTTATGGATGATCTGATCGATGAAACGGGCACAGCGCTGATGCTTATTACCCATGATCTCGGTGTTGTGTCGGAAATGACCGATCGTATCGCAGTGATGTATGCCGGGCGGATCGTGGAAACGGGGCGAACCGAAGCCGTATTCCATCGCATGGCGCATCCTTATGCACGGGGGCTTTTTGCAGCATCTCCACATGGCGCTAATCTGGTTCGCGATCATACGAAGTCGCGCCAGCGCCTCGCTGCAATTCCCGGTGTTGTACCCGATCCACTGGCGCGTCCGCCATATTGCAGCTTTGCTGATCGTTGCGCATTCGTTGAAGAAGACTGCCGCAAATTCAATCCAGAGCTCGATCTGATCGGTGAAAGCGAAGGTATCGCCCATCGCGCTGCCTGTCTGCATCCATGCGATGGCGAGGTGCTGGCATGAGCAAGTTGATTTTGCAGGTTCGAGATGTCGTGCGTGAATATCAGCTCCCGCGTCTTTCATTCTTGTCAAAACCCGGTTCTCTTCGCGTGCTGCATGGCGTGAGTGTCGAGATCGAAGCCGGACAAAGCCTTGGTATTGTTGGTGAAAGCGGTTCAGGTAAATCGACGCTTGCGCGTGCAGTGATGGGCCTGGAACGACCGCAATCGGGCCAGATTCTCATCAATGGTCAGGATATTTATGCGCTTGACCGTTCGAGCCTGCGTGAAGCACGGAAAGGCTTTCAGGCTATCTTTCAAGACCCGTATGGATCGCTTGATCCGCGCCATACGGTCAGGCGCATCATTTCAGAACCAATTGTGTCGCTGGAACGCGGCACAAGTAGCAAAGAGCGCAATGATCGCGTGGCGGAAGTGCTTGAAGCCGTTGGCCTACCGAAGGCTTCAGCCGAAAAATATCCGCATGAGTTTTCAGGCGGTCAGCGCCAGCGCATCGCGATTGCGCGTGCGCTGATCACGAAGCCTGCGCTAATCGTTGCCGATGAACCAGTTTCGGCGCTTGATGTTTCCATTCAGGCGCAGGTTCTCAATCTGATGATGGATTTGCAGGAAAAATTTGGCCTCAGCTACTTGTTTATCAGTCATGATCTTGGCGTCGTGCGGGCCATAACCGACCGCGTTGCAGTAATTTATCACGGCAACATTGTCGAGCAAGGACCGACGAACGAAGTCTTTGACAGTCCGCAGCATGATTATACGCGCGCGCTTGTCGATGCCGTGCCAAAACCTTTTGCAGGACGCCGCAAACGCACGCGACGCATGAACTTTACAATTGCATTGCCGGAATGAAATAAGGGAACACCATGTCTGAACTTGCCGATTTGTCAGCCGTCGAACTCGTCTCCGCTTATAAAACCAAGTCCCTTTCGCCGGTCGAGGTTACGCAAGCTGTTATTAATCGTATTGAGGCTTATGAGCCAAAACTGAATGCGCTTTGGGCTTATGATCCTGATGCAGCCCTTGCATCGGCAAAAGCCTCGGAAACCCGTTGGGCGAACGGCGAGCCAGCTGGTCCAATTGACGGTGTTCCGTTGACGATCAAGGAAAACATTGCCACGAAAGGCACAGCCGTTCCGCTTGGTTGTGCTGCATTGCCACTCAATCCAGCGGCAGTTGATGCGCCACCCGCAGCACGCACGCGCGAGGCTGGTGGCGTGTTGCTTGCCAAAACCACTATGCCCGATCTTGGCATGCTGTCGTCGGGCCTGTCGAGCTTTCATAAACTGGCACGTAATCCATGGGATTTGAAAACTAATCCGGGCGGCTCCAGTGCTGGTGCGGGCAGTGCAGGGGCTGCCGGGTATGGTCCTTTGCATATTGGCACCGATATAGGTGGCTCCATTCGGCTACCTGCCGGCTGGTGCGGTCTTGTTGGTTTGAAACCGTCTTTCGGACGGATTCCAATCGATCCGGCATTTCTTGGACGCGTTGCAGGCCCGATGACGCGGACTGCAGCTGACAGCGCGCTTTATATGTCGGTGCTCTCAAAGCCGGATCGCCGCGATGCGATGAGCTTACCCTATCAGGACATCGACTGGATGGATCTCGACGTCGATGTGAAGGGCCTCAAAATTGGCCTCTGGCTTGATGCCGGTTTTGGCGAACCAACTGGCGATGAAACACACGCGGCTGTCGAAGCTGCAGCGAAGCTGTTCGCGGATGCTGGCGCGATTATTGAGCCTGTGGCGCCATTTCTAAACCGCACCATGATTGATGGTCTTGATCGGTTCTGGCGAGCACGTTCATGGGCCGATGTCTCAAAGATGACGCCGGAAAACCGTGCGAAAATCCTGCCCTATATCTATCAGTGGACTGAAACGGCTCAAGCACTCAATGGTGAGGAAGTCTATTCCGGCTTTTCACAAATAGATGCCATGCGCCATGCAGCACTCGCCGCATCCAAGGATTTCGACTTCATTATTTCGCCGACCTCGCCGATGGCAACTTATCCGGCGGAATGGGCTTCACCCGTCAATGATCCGCAGCGTCCGTTCGAACACATTGCCTTTACCGTTGCGATGAACATGTCGGAACAGCCAGCAGTTTCAATCAATTGCGGCTATACGTCGAAGGGACTGCCCATCGGTTTGCAGATTTTCGGCCAACGCTTCGATGATCTGGGCGTGCTTCGTCTAGCAAAAGCGTACGAAGATATGCGGCCAGCGCAAAAACCATGGCCGATCATTGCTTGATAAAAAGGCCGCATGATGCGGCCTTTTCCTTATTTCGGTCTGAGTGGTGCACGTTCTTTATAACGATCTACAGCGGTCATTTTTTGGATCAGCGGATCGGCATCGCGCCAGCCGTAAATCTCGGTGCGCAGATATTCGAGTTCAGCGTCAAGTTCCTCTTCGCCGACTTCCGTCCACCAGGATTTCGGGCGTCCATCCGTCCCATCCGACCAGCGATAGCGGCGCTCCTTCAGCTTATCTTTCATTTCAAAAGGGCTGTTTTCTGCATAAATGCGCAGTCGCGATTTCTGGCTGGCCTTCAGCAATTCAGCGAAAGGCGTCGTCTTGCCGGATTGTTCCTTCAGCACGGCAAGCAGCGCCTGACAGTCATCTTCGGCGCGATGACCATTGTGGAAATAGCCACTCTGACCAATCAGATAGCCGAGCTTGGTGCCTTCAAAGCCGCGTGCAGTCCAGTCTATTTCCTTTACCGAACAGGTCCATGGCTTGTTTTCGAAAACAGGTGAAAAACGCTCCAGAAATGGCCGGTCAAAACCCGCATTATGCGCAATAATGAGATCCGCATTGCCGATCAATGCTTCAAGCTTCGCGCGCGGAATGAACTGCCCGGCGACCATCTCATCCGTGATGCCGGTGATACGCGTTATCTCTGCAGGAATGGGCTTTGAGGGCTCCTGCAATGCGCTAAAAGTTGCACAAACATCGCCGATAGAACCATCATCCGCATAGCAAAAGGCCACAGCACCGATTTCGATAATTTCTTCCTGCGCAGCGCTGAGGCCCGTCGTTTCAGTATCCACCACAATACCAAGGCGCGGAAAAGCGAGCCTATCCGCATTTGCGACCGTCGGCGGCGGGTCAAGTCGCTGCAGTATGCGATAACGACCACTGTCTTTGAGGCGCTTGACCATCTCCGCCTCGTCAGGGCCTGTTACCTTTCCTGTTCGGGCGCGAACAGGGCGCAGTCCTGCCTGTTTCCCCTCATCCATAATGGGAGGAGTGAAGAGGTCGAACTGATGGCGCATTTAATTTCTCCGCAGTGAAGGCAGCGCTGAACGTCCTTTTAGACGTACAAAGCGCGGTGGGATAGAATGGCATTTTGTTAAGTTTGTACCAAGCCAACAATATAATTAGTAACAGGTAATAATAGGGAGAATGCGTAACAAAGCGTGGCTTATCTCCATCGTGACTTAATAGTATCTGGGGATAAAATTTTTTAGGAAAATAATCAGAAATTGAGGTATCGATTAGATATTATTGTTTGTAATTAATTATTAGCTTCCGCTTATCTAATATAATCTGAAATTTAACAGTAATGATATTGATAATTGATAAAAGTTAACTTGACTTTGCATCTCGTATGTCGTTCCAGATAATCTTCATTAGAAATTTTGTTTTAACAGTTTTCTCAACACTCAGGATTTTACGTGAAGTTCGTTCCGCCTTTGCTAATTATGCTATTTGCAACGACGATGTCAGGCGTCTGGATGCTTGATACGAAGCGCAGGTATATGCTGTTTTTCGGGCTAAGCTTCGCTACTTTTACATGTGGGCTTCTGGTCCAGATTTTGCAGGTTTTTCCGCATCTTGATGTGGCCGCACTTGTGGTAACGGCATTCTATCTCGCTGCTTGCCTCCTGTTTTGTGAGGCGGTTATGCTTCGGCTGGGAGAACAGTTTCCACCATTTGCCGGTGGCTTCATTTGCGCTGTAACACTGGCTGTTATTGGCTACATGGCACAAGCAGGGATGCATTACAGTCATATGGCGACTGCTGCAAATTTCGGCCTTGGTTCCATGCTCACGATCCTCTGCTTCAAGGCAAAAGAACTGGGGAGGGGTGATTGGATAGAGCGTATCTTCCATAACGTTCTGATCGTCTTTGCGGCCCATTTCTTTTTGCGAAGCGTTTTCACAATTAGAATGCTTGATGGCGTCGTGAGCCCTGAGCTACTTGTTGAATCGCGATATTGGGTGTTTGCCACGATTGGACTTTCCTTCGCAGGTGTCCTGTTGGGGCTTCTGATTCTTGTAGTTGCAACCGCTGACGTTATCAACGAATTGCAAGATGAACGGGATGCAGACCCGCTGACTGGCATTCTGAATCGTCGCGGGCTTGAACGATATGCAAATAAGCGGTTGACCGCAGCAGAATGCGGAAATCATGCCGTCATCATAGCTGACATTGATCACTTCAAGACAATTAATGATGAACTCGGCCATGCTGCCGGCGATCAGTTGCTGGTGGAGTTTTCTAATCTGCTTCGTACCATTGGCGACAACGGTAGCATCGTTGGACGCATTGGTGGAGAAGAGTTTCTTCTTTTGATCAAAGGCACTCCAGAACAATGTGAGATGTTCGGCAACAGACTTTGTAACAAAGTTGCACGTCACTCTTTTACGGTTTTACCGGAGGGGCGCAGGGCTACCAGCAGTTTCGGCGTTGCGATGCTGCGTCGTGGTGAAACCTTATGGGAAGCCGCCGAACGAGCGGATAGTGCCTTGATGCGTGTTAAAAAACGTGGTCGCAATCGCGTTGGTGTTGAAGGAAGCGAATTCCCGAGCGCCGCCCATTTAGGTTATCTTCTCACGGCTTGATATAAATCTTGAGCTGATATTTTGTTTTATCCGCTGCCGAAGTTTACAATGCAAACACTTTATTTACCATAATTCAGCATGCTCGACATAGCTTTCTCGTCAGCACTTCGCAGCAGATTTATTCGCCTTTTTGACGAATTCTTATTGCAAAGGGTTGGTTCGAACTTTGTGTTTTATTCGGGTCGAGTACCATGGCGCTTGTTACAGATACATTTGATTTAGGATTTCAATTCGACGTTCATACTTGGAATCCCTTTACTATTCAGCGTAGTAAAAGCCTGTTGCGCTTTACTGCCTTTATTGGTGCCGGTCTTCTCGCAGGGAGTTGCCTGATGGGTGCTCTCGGCCTTTTTGAAGCGGTTTTGCCGGCTTTTGTAACTGTAGCACCAGTTACACGACGTTTACCCGATGCAATGCCACCGCAGCTTGCGGTCGTCGATCACACGATCGGCATTGACCATGTGATCCGTCACCGTTTCATCGAAGCCTACACAGCCGATGCGCCTTATTCCAATCTTGATTGGCATCGTAACAAGTTGGACCATCATTCTGATATAATTGCTGATATCGGCGCTGACGGTATCATTGAAGAAAAGCCGGTGGCCGTGGCAGTGATAACAGAACCACGCTCAGAGCGTGTGCCGTTTATCCCGGCACTAGAAGCCAAGCCGCCTGTGATGGTCATCCCACAAGCAGTTCCCGATTTGCGCACACAACAAGCTTCTGTAGAAGCCGTGCCTGAGTTGTTTACGCCAGATGATGTTCCACTCCCGTCGCGTAGGCCAGTTGTTGTGCAGCCGCGCAAACACGAAGTTGCGAAACTGGCCTATTCGCCAGCGACTGAGCAAGCCGAAGAGCCAAAACATGAGGGCCTTCTCAAGCGATTGTTCCACTCACCGACACGTAGCCGCGCAGCCATTTATGATATTTCCGCTGCAACAGTCTATTTGCCGAGTGGCGAAAAACTGGAAGCCCATTCCGGTATTGGAGCTATGCGTGACAATCCGCGTTCTGTAACGCAGAAAAACCGTGGCGCAACACCGCCGCATACCTATAATTTGCGAATGCGTGAGAGCCTTTTTCATGGTGTGGCAGCAATTCGCCTGACGCCGGTCGATGGCCGCAATCCGCATAATCGCGATGGCCTTCTTGCCCATACTTACATGCTCGGCCGGAATGGTGATTCCAACGGCTGCGTTGTTTTCAAAGATTACAAACGCTTTTTGAGTGCTTTCAAACGTGGTGAATTTAACCAGATGATCGTTGTAGATAGCATGAGTTCCAAGCCGTTGGGTGTTGCTTCTCTTCTCTGATAAAATAGGGCCAGACGAATGCCTGGCCCTATAATGTTTCATAGAGTGGTTCCCGTTTAAGCAGAATCGTCGGACCGCTCCATCTATTTGTTTTATGCATTACCCAAAACAAAACCGCTGCGCAGTTTTGTTGGAAATGCTCTGTTACCGATGCGCGACCGGGCGAACCAGCGGCGTTACACGCCTGATGGTAACGCGGCGGTTTTCCTGTTCGGCTGCTTGTGTGCGGATTTTCAGGAAGCGTTCGCCATAGCCCTGTGTGACAAGGTTTTCAGCCGGGATGTCGTAAACTTCAGTCAACAGGCTGGCGACCGATTCCGCGCGCTTGTCGGATAGTACGAGATTGGACCTGTCCGAGCCGACAGCGTCCGTATGCCCTTCAATAAAGAACGTTTCTCCAGGGTCTTTCTGCAATACCTTGTGCATTGCATCGGCGACCTTGCGCAAGGTTTTGGCCTGTGAAAGCGATACCTCGGCGCTGCCTGTCGAGAATTGGATTGTATCGAGATCGATACGGCGCACCTTGTCGCGCAGGCGCGCTGAATGCCTAACTTCATTAATCGTATAGACGCGCTCGACGCGTTCAACCGGTGGTCTTGAAAGGAAATCATAGTAGTCACGATCAGGGTCATCAGCAACGTCGATAATATAATCCTGGACTGGAACAGTCAGGCGCATCGGTGGCAGATCATATCCGACATCGACAATCGCCGCACGCGGACCATCATCGTATTCCGGCGCATACATCATCAGATACTCATTGCCATCATCATCTATACGGTTTCTCTGAATGATATCGCCATAGCGATTATAAACTGTCACGACTTCATAACCGCCTGGGCGCACGATTGTTTCGCGCATGCGTCCGTCGGGAAGCTCGTCATAATAAGAGCGCTCGGCATCGCGACGCAGGCGAGGGCGATCGTCCCCGCGAACAAAGATACGATCCCCAGTTTCGAGAATAACGCGATTGTCGACCTGTTCAACGACTTTTACATTCGTAACGTTGTTTACATTGTTGACAGTCGTATTATTCACCACAGTATTGTTTACAATGGTATTGTTGATGATGTTCGTGGTTTCCGGCACGGCAAATGCAGGTGCCTGCTCAATGCGAACACCTTCTTCTTTCAGATTGGCTTGCATCCGTTTCGGCAAATCAGCCTGCATCGCCTCGGGAATTGCAACCTGCGCGGCGGCGTCATCGGTGGGCGGCGGAACATTTTCCTCGGACGCACGCTGTTGTTCACGCTGTTTGCGGCGATCATCGCGGGACTGATTGCCGCCACGATTGTCGGCGTCCTTATCACTATCGAGAATCGCCGCGCCATTTTCAACCGGGAGAACTACAGTTTCGTCGGTCTTAGCAGGATCTTTGGCTATTTCCTGATTTTCGGCATCGCTGCGCTGATCAACGATAGCTTCGGTGGGCGCTACAGGCTGCTGCTGTTCCGCGCGCGGTTGCTCCGCTGGTTGCTCAATAGGCGGCTGCGGCGCATCCGCTGGCTGCACGCCCTTGACGGCTGGTTGTTCAACCGGAGCTTGAGGCGATGCTGGCTCCTCCGGTGATGGCTGTTGGGCTTTATTTTCGGGTGATGTTGCAGGTGCTGGGGTTTCCTGTTGTGGCTCATCAATAGGTGCGGCTGGTGCTTCCGGAACGGGCTGCTGTTCAGCTTCTTGTTTTGCAGCTTCCTCGGCAGCCTTCTGCCGAGCTTCTTGCTCAATAGCCTTGTGTTCTTCAGTCTCCTGCTGTTCTGCAGCCTGACGTTTCGCTTCTTCGGCTGATTTTTCTTGTTCGCGAGCCTGTTTGTCAGATTCTTCCTGTGCCGCCTTTCGCGCCTCATCAGCGCGACGACGCATTTCTTCTTCAGCCGCACGCTGTTGTTGTTCCGCTTCCTGACGCGCCTGCTCAGCTTGTTTGCGCAATTCCTCTTCGTTCAGGCGTTGCTCTTCCGCTGCACGCTGTTGCTCGGCAGCTTCGCTTTGGGCCTGTTCTGCGGCGCGTTGTTGCTCCTTTGCCTGGCGGTCAGCTTCTTCCTGAGCTAATCTTTGCTGTTCCTCAGCCAAACGTCGGTTTTCTTCTTCAGCTGCACGTTGCTGTTCCTCAGCCGCACGACGCGCTTCATCCTGTGCGCGTTGGAGCTCTTCTTCCTGCTGTTGTTGCAGGTTTTGACCATTAGAAGGCTGTTCGCCGCTTTCCTGTGCAAGCAATATTGGCGCATAGAATGTTTCAGCAAATGTTGGTTTCGCGATCATGGATACCGATAGTGCCGGCACAACGACCGTGGCAAGAAGCACCAAGCGCTTCGAACGAATAGACATGTTCCTGCTCCTTAAGAAAGGCGGGGAATGCGAACATCACGTTTCAGTGATATACGTAAGGGGTGCCATCGATATGTGCCGATTAAGAACAAAGTGCGACAGCCTCACAAAATCGTTAACTGTTAAATAGTGAACTTAAGCTGAATGGCGATATTGCGGAGTTTATTATCTCATCAAATAAAATGACGGTCTTTTACAGACAGCCGCCGCAATCGTTGTACGCTGATAAATGAAGCTGGCTGTTATCCCAATGTCATCTGTTTTTCCTATCTCAACCCCGCACGCATTACACAGTGGGGATTTCTGATATGCGCAAACTTTGGAAAAGCTACCCAAGTGCATCATGTCGTTGGTGAGGTTATCTGATTAAGCTGCTTCCTGCAAAAGTGGAGCAAAGACCTCGGCTGGTGTCTTAAATCCAAGACACTTCCGCGGGGTTGCATTGAGTTTGTGGGCGAGGGCAGTTAACTGAGCCTGGCTGACCTGCGCCAGATTCGTGTTGCTGGGTAAGTACCGTCGGATGCGCTTGTTGATGTTCTCAATAGCGCCTTTCTGCCATGGTGACTGCGGATCACAGAACCATGTTTGCGACCCGATCCCATTCTGCAGATAAGCCCATTCTGTAAACTCAGTGCCACGATCAAACGTGATGGAGCGACGGGCTATTTGGGGCAGGGGTTGGAGTACCCTAATCACCCCATCCATCACTGGTCGTGACTGACGATCATTATTGCGCAACAAAACCGTAAAGCGGCTCACCCGCTCGTCCAGAGACGTCACATTGGCGTTGCCAAACCTCTTGCGAAACTGGATAAGGTCGCATTCCCAGTGTCCGAACTGCTTGCGTCTGGCGACCATATCCGGCCGGTGTAAGATGCTCAGTTCTGGCGGAAATCGGCGTCCATGATGACGCCGAGCATGCCGTGGGCGTCGTTTGGCACGGCGCTCAGGCAGATATTTCCAAAGCCCTTCTTTGCGACCATCAGCAGAATACACAAACTGATAGATCGTTTCATGACTGACAGAGATTGGATGGCGTTCCAATCGCATTCTCCCTGCAATCTGTTGCGGCGACCATCCATCGCTAATGTGATCGATCACGGACTGCCGTAGCTCATCATACCGGATCAGCTTACGTTGCTTCGAACGCCGCTCGCGGGATTTCTGCTCGGCAATCGTGCAGTAATAGCCGTTTAAATCCTTGATCTCATCATCGTGAAACTGATTGCGCTTGAGTTCACGAAAAATGGTCGAGCGGTGCCTTCCAAGCTTCTCAGCAATAACGTCAACGGAGAGCTTTGCGGTGCGCCAGCGTGCTATTCTGCGGCGTTCATCCAGATCAATATGCGCGTAGGTGCGTTCCATGACAGGTTCCTTGCATTGGATAACTCATTGTTATCATTTGCAAGTCGCACTTCAAACTAGAACCCACCCTTGTTATAAACCTTGATCACATAAGATAGGTTATGGAACTACTATATTTTATAAAATCAAGCTCTATTTGATCTCAGGAGGTGTAAAGCGCTGCCCCCGTAATTGTTGCCTCAGCATACATGCAAGTCAGCATATGATGTGACATACGATGCTCGTTAAAGCTCATATCCAAGGTTGGTTTTCCACAGAGCAAACGAACTGATCAAAACTTGAGCGAATCGTCATCGTGTTGGCTAAGCTGGCTTGGTGCTTTGTTGATCGAAAACTCCCCAAAAGGTGGAGTTTTCTCTATATTAGAAAGTTTGAAATTTTGGATATTTCTCATTTGAATAAAAGTCAGCGTACCAATTTTGTGCTTTCTAATTTAGCCTTTACACCGGGAATAAGACAGATAATACAGTAAGTTAATAACTTCGCTTGCAAGAGAAAATCTTATCCATAAGATGCACGCCATTTCGAATATTACTCAGGAGGAGTTCTTCGTGTTCCGCAAAACTTTACTGACAGGTGTCTGTCTTGCCGTACTGATGGGCGCAGCTTCGGCTGAAGTTGTTCTCAACCGTGGCAATGATACAGACCCGGCAACGCTCGATCATCATCGCACTTCCACAGTCTCGGAAGGCAACGTTCTTCGTGATCTTTACGATGGACTGACAATTCAAAATGCCGATGGTGAAGCTGTTCCTGGCGTTGCGAAGTCATGGGATATTTCGGAAGACGGTCTGGTTTACACCTTCCATCTGCGCGACAATGCAAAATGGTCGAATGGTGATCCGGTGACGGCTGAGGATTTCAGCTTTGCTTTCCACCGTCTGATGGACCCGAAAACTGCTGCCGGTTATGCCAGCATGCTGTTCGTTATCAAGAATGCAGAAGATGTTGCTGGTGGTAAGAAGCCAGTCGATGAACTCGGTGTTGAAGCCGTTGATGAGCACACACTGAAAGTCACACTGAACTCCCCTGCTCCGTATTTCCTTGAGCTTCTAACGCACCAGACAGGCTTTCCGCTCCACAAGAAGAGCGTTGAAGAAAATGGCGACAAGTTCACTACACCTGGCAAGCTTGTCACCAATGGCGCTTATGAACTGGTCAGCTTTACGCCCAATGACAAGATCGTCATGAAGAAGAATCCGAACTATTACGAAGCGGATCAGGTGAAGATCGGCACCATCAACTGGATTCCATTCGAAGATCGTGCAAGCTGCATGCGTCGTTTCGAGGCCAAGGAAGTTCAGATTTGCTCTGACGTTCCGGCTGAGCAAATGGATTATGTGAAGAAGAACCTTGCCAACGAATTCCGTATGGCACCGTATCTCGGCGTCTACTATCTGCCGGTCAAAGGCAAGGCTGCCGATAGCAAGCTGAAAGACCCGCGCGTTCGTCAGGCCATTTCCATGGCAATTGACCGCGACTTCATCGCTGATCAGGTTTGGCAGGGTACGATGTTGCCGGGTTACTCATTGGTTCCTCCGGGCATCAACCACTACGTCAAGGATGCTCCGAAGCTCGACTATTCCGATGACATGCTCGATCGTGAAGACAAGGCGAAGGAGCTGTTGAAAGAAGCTGGCGTTGAGCCGAATACGCTGTCCATCGAACTTCTCTACAACACATCCGAAAATAACAAGAACACAATGGCGGCAATTGCCGACCAGCTTGGCAATATCGGTGTCAAAGCTTCACTTAATGAAACTGAAGGCGCATCTTACTTTAACTTCCTGCGCGAAGATGGCCCGTTCGATATTGCGCGTGCCGGCTGGATCGGTGATTACAACGATCCACAGAACTTCCTCTACATTGCCCAGAGTGATGTCAGCTTCAACTATTCCAAAGTAAAAAACCCGGAATATGATGCGAAGATGGCCGAAGCATCGAAGATTCTCGATCTGGATGCACGCGCTAAGGTTCTGGCCGAAGCCGAGCAGCTTAAGCTCGACGACATGAGCAATATTCCAATCCTTTATTATTCCTCACGCGCACTTGTTTCAGACAAGGTTGACGGTTGGAACGATAATCTGATGGACAGCCACAAGACCCGCTGGCTTTCCTTGAAACAATAATTTTCAGCTTGGGTTGCGTCTTACGGCGCGGCCCTTTTCATGTGGTCTTTCCAAGGTAATGCTATTGTTTCCAAGTATTTCCGAATATTTGGTGCATTTTCTTCAATGCATGCTGCATGGCGACTGCCCGTAAATACCAAACAAAAACCCTTAAAGGGATTTGCCGATCCGGTTTAATCCGGTTCAGCAAAGAAGGGAAAATGAAAATGCTGGGCTACACGCTCCGACGATTGGGTAGTGCAATACCGACCATCTTTATCATCGTCACACTGACTTTCTTCCTGATCCGGCTTGCGCCGGGTGGTCCTTTCGACCTTGAGCGTCCGATTGATCCTTTGATCCTCGAAAACCTCAAGAAAGCCTATAATATG
Source organism: Brucella thiophenivorans (assembly GCF_002252445.1). Lineage (GTDB taxonomy): Bacteria > Pseudomonadota > Alphaproteobacteria > Rhizobiales > Rhizobiaceae > Brucella > Brucella thiophenivorans. Next base: position 219,223 of record NZ_NNRJ01000051.1, on the reverse strand, counting down.
GATGCGCCACTATGGCAGCAGTACCTTATTTATCTTGGCAATCTTATGCAGGGCGATCTCGGCCCAAGTTTTACGCGCCGCGATTTCTCTGTAAACGATCTGTTTGCATCCGGTCTGCCTGTATCGATTATGCTGGGCTCTCTTGGTCTGTTGCTCGCAACAATCCTAGGCACATTTCTGGGCACGATGGCAGCACTCAGGCAGAATTCGAGCGTTGACTATTTCGTCGTAGCACTCGCAACATTCGGCATCACCACGCCCAATTTCGTCGTCGCCCCCCTGCTCAGTCTGCTGTTCGGCGTCATTCTCGGCTGGGTTCCAGCTGGCGGCTGGTCATCGGCCAATGTGCTTTACTGGGTTTTGCCTGTGCTTACGCTGGCATTGCCGCAAGTTGGCGTTATTGCGCGTCTTGTGCGCGGCGCAACCATTGAAGCACTGCGCGCCAACCATGTACGCACAGCACGTGCCTATGGTCTGCCAGCGCGCGTGGTGGTTGGCGTTCATGCATTGCGCGCGGCCATGCTTCCCGCAGTATCCTATCTTGGTCCTACAGCAGCCGGCCTTCTGACTGGCTCTGTCGTTGTTGAAACAATTTTCGGCATTCCCGGTATCGGACGTTATTTCGTTCAAGGCGCTTTGAGCCGCGATTATACCCTCGTCATGGGCACGGTTGTCGTCATCTCGATCTTTGTCGTGGTCTTCAACCTGATCGTCGATCTTCTTTATGCATGGCTTGATCCGAGGGTGCGCTATGACTGATTTAACAGCAGCAACACAAACGGAAACCTTTGGCTCCGTGCAAGGTCGTTCGCTCTGGCAGGATGCCTGGCTTCGGCTGCGCAAGAACAAGGCAGCGGTTACCAGCGCCGTCGTTCTTGTTATCCTGGCTCTTGCCGGGATTTTCGGGCCGATGATCAGCCCGCATCCATACGACAAAATTTATCCGCAATTCGTGCGTGTGGCCCCTAGTCTTGAAGCCTATCCACGTGCGGATACAATCATGCCGGGCCTTGATCGCGAGCTTGCCCGCGCCCGTCTTCAGCCTTCCGCTGAACCGGAAATGACCGGCAGTAACATCGTTGTTGATTTTACCGCTCAGCGCCCGACCGATGAGCGCGTGCTTCGTTATTTCCAGCGTTCTGATCTGTTCAGCAATCCGAAGATTGAACTCGCAAGCGATGGTCTGTCGGGCAAACTGACACTTAATGTGGCGCGCAATTATTTTGTGCTCGGCACCGATAATCTTGGCCGTGATTTGATGACCCGCATTTTCATTGGGGTGCGTATTTCGCTTGCCATTGGTTTGCTGGCTTCTGCCATGGCGCTGGTGCTTGGTGTCAGTTATGGCGCAATTTCGGGCTATCTGGGGGGGCGTATCGATAATGTCATGATGCGGCTTGTCGATATCCTCTATTCGCTGCCGTTCATTTTCTTCGTCATATTGCTGCTTGTCTTCTTCGGGAGGTCGATATTCATCATCTTCATTGCCATTGGCGCGACTGAATGGCTGGATATGGCGCGTATTGTGCGTGGACAGACACTCAGCCTTAAGCGGCAGGAATTCGTTCAGGCAGCGGAGGCTCTTGGCGCAACGCGGCGCGGTATCATTACACGCCATATTATTCCCAATGCGCTCGGTCCGGTTATCGTTTTCGTCACGTTGCTTGTTCCAAAGGCTATCTTGCTCGAAAGTCTTCTTTCGTTTCTGGGGCTTGGTGTGCAGGATCCCCTCACCTCCCTTGGCCTGCTCATCTCGGAAGGTGCCCAGAACATGCGTGGCGCAAGCTGGCTGTTGATCTGGCCAGCCGCAACGCTCACCATCATTTTGTTTGCGCTGAACTTCCTTGGCGATGGCCTGCGTGACAGCCTTGACCCGAAGGATCGCTGAGATGACCAACGAAAACATTCTGAGCGTACGCGATCTTCGCGTGACCTTCGATACGCATGATGGTGTTGTTGAAGCCGTGCGTGGCATCAATCTTGATGTGCAGGCCGGTGAGACAATCGCAATTGTGGGTGAATCCGGCTCCGGCAAAAGCCAAACCACCATGGCAATGATGGGCCTTTTAGCCCAAAACGGCAAAGCGACAGGTCAAGTGCTTTATCGTGGCCAAGACTTGATCGGCATGTCCAATCGGGCGCTCAACAAAATCCGCGGTGCCAAGATCACTATGATCTTTCAAGAGCCGATGACCTCGCTTGATCCGCTTTATCGCATCGGCGACCAATTGGCAGAACCCTTGCGCTATCACGGCGGCATGAGCAAGAAGCAGGCACGCCCGCGCATTCTGGAACTGCTGAAACTTGTTGGCATTCCCGAACCAGAACGACGCATCGACAGCTATCCTTATGAGCTTTCGGGCGGTCAGCGCCAGCGCGTGATGATCGCCATGGCGCTTGCTAATGAGCCGGATATTCTGATTGCCGATGAGCCGACAACGGCGCTTGATGTGACCATTCAAGCGCAGATTCTTGATCTTCTGGCTGATCTGCAAAAGCGTCTTGGCATGGCTGTGGTGTTTATCACCCATGATCTTGGTATTGTTCGCCGCTTTGCAGATCGCGTTTATGTCATGCGTTCGGGCGAAGTGGTGGAAACCAACAAGACGGAACAACTGTTCTCGGCACCCGAGCACCCTTACACGAAGATGCTGCTCGACGCTGAGCCTGAGGGTGAAAAGGCCTCGCCTCCAACAGAAGCGCCCGTGTTGATCCGTGCCGATAATGTGAAGGTCAACTTCCTTATCAACAAGCCCTGGCTGGGTGCCGCCACCTATATGACAGCCGTCAACGATGTTTCGCTGACGCTAAAAGAGGGACAGACCATCGGGATCGTGGGAGAGTCCGGTTCCGGCAAATCAACGCTTGGACGTGCAATTCTGCGCCTTCTCGATTCAGAAGGCCGGATTGCCTATCTTGGCAAGGAACTGCCGACAGACCCGCAGGCCATGCGCCCCAAGCGCCGTGAACTGCAATTGGTTTTTCAGGACCCGTTCGGCTCGCTCAGCCCTCGCATGACAGTCGGGCGCATTATCACAGAAGGCCTTCTGATCCACGAGCCGAACCTTTCTGCAAAGGAACGCGACCGTCGTGCGCAGGAGGCGTTGCGTGAAGTTGGCATGGACCCCGTCATGCGCAATCGTTATCCGCACGAGTTTTCTGGAGGCCAGCGTCAGCGTATCGCCATTGCGCGCACGATGATCCTTAAGCCAAAGGTTATCGTGCTTGATGAGCCGACAAGTGCGCTCGACCGATCTGTGCAAAAGCAGATCGTCACTTTGTTGCGTGATCTCCAAGAGCAACACGGCCTTTCCTATCTCTTCATCAGCCACGACATGGCAGTGGTGCGCGCTGTCTCCGATTATGTGATCGTGATGAAGAATGGAAAGATTGTCGAGCAAGGCGATACCGAGCAGGTCTTTGATGATCCTCATGAGGATTATACGAAGGCTCTTATGGCAGCGGCCTTAAGCGAAGAGCGGTTTGGCACAGCAAAATAATATAATAAAAACGGGGCTTTGGCCTCGTTTTCTATTAAAGTAATAAAGAACTGAAATACGAATAAGCAATATACCCGTCTAAAACGCTTTGTGGTAAGCTCGGCACATGAACGATCTGTTTTCCAGACTTGAAACCCGTGAAAATCTTGCCGAGGGCGCGATGCTGTTGCGCGGTTTCGCGCTCACCAATGAGCGTGAAATTATCGATGCTGTGGGAAGTGTTGCTCAAGCAGCCCCCTTCCGAAACATGACGACGCCCGGTGGTTTTCGCATGTCCGTCGCAATGACCAATTGCGGTGCATTTGGTTGGGTGACGGATCGCAAAGGCTATCGTTACAGTTCGATCGATCCAGAAACAAATCAGCTATGGCCGACGATGCCAGATGCACTGCTTGATCTGGCGGAGCATGCCGCACGCGAAGCAGGCTATCCGGAATTCTCACCCGACGCGTGTCTGATCAACCGTTATGAACCAGGCGCGAAAATGTCGCTGCACCAGGACAAGGACGAAAAGGATTTTACCAATCCAATTGTTTCCGTCTCGCTTGGTCTTCCCGCAATATTTCAATTTGGCGGATTACAGCGCAGCGACCCGGTGAGAAAATTTCCACTGCAACATGGCGATATCGTTGTCTGGGGCGGTCCATCACGGCTTTTCTATCATGGAATTCTGCCGCTGAAAGACGGTGAACACCCGTTAGTGGGCCAATATCGTCTCAATCTAACATTCAGAAAAGCAAAATAAAACAATGACTAAAACTATCTAATTAATAAATCAGTTCATTAGGTAAAGCCCGGATTTCCGATGTGAAGTCCGGGCTTCTTTTTATCAGTTCAACGCTTTATCGCGCGTTTCCACATTGATGAAAAATGCAATAATTCCAGCCAATGCCAGCAAGCCTGCAAACATTGCGACAGCCATATTAAAGCTCTGGCTAATGACGAGCGCAAGTGCGGATGGTGCGAGCAATCCACCAAGGCGAGCCATAGCACCGGCAGCGCCCATCCCGCTTGCACGCAATGATGTCGGATAAAGTTCCGGCGTGAAAGCATAGAGTGCGCCCCATGTGCCGAGCAGTGCAAAGCTCATGATCAGGATCGAAGCGCCAACCAGAACCGAGTTTCCGGCAACGGTGAACAGTGCACAGGCAGCTGCGCTGATGAACAGGAAGGTGATGAGTGTCCTGCGACGCCCCCACGCTTCGACGCCATACGCTGCCAGCGCATAGCCCGGTAACTGTGCAAGCGCGACGATAACCAGAAATCCATATCCGCGTACAAAGCCAAAGCCATCGCCCGCCAATTTCGCCGGTATCCATGTGAAGATGCCGTAATAGGAAACCGACACGAGGAACCAAATGGCCAGCGTGGTCAGGGTTCGCTGACGCAGATTTGGAGACAACAGCTTTTCATTTGTTAACAGAAGCGGTGCTTCAAGGATTGCCTTGGGCGAAAGTTCCGGCTTGCCGTTTTTGCGCAGCACACGGTTCATGACGGACTTGGCTTCTTTCGCCTGTCCGGTCTTAAGCAGATGCATCGGCGATTCAGGAACCCAAAAACGCAGCCAGATACCAATAAGTGCAGGTGCAGCGGTCACGATGAAAATATAGCGCCATGCATCGGCAACACCGGCAAGGCTTGCTGCCCATGCAGCGAGTGCAATGATCACGGTGCCAACCGCCCAAAAGCCTTCCAGCATAACCAGCCAGCGACCACGATTTTTGGAAGGCAGAAATTCCGCCATCATCGCATAATCGACCGGCAGCGTGCCGCCAACCGCAATGCCTGTCAGGAAACGAAGACCCAGGAGGATGGCAAAATTTGGCGAGAAAGCTGACAACAGACCAAACACGGCATCGCAGCCAACTGTTATGAGCAGTACGCGACGACGACCATATTTATCGGCCAGTCGCCCGAAAACTGCAGCCCCAATCAGCATGCCCAGAAAGAATAGAGTGCCCGTTTGCAAAGCTTGCGGAACAGTGAGGCCGAATGTCATGGCGATAGAAGCAGCCGTGAAGCCGACAGCCAGCACCTGCATGGCGTCAGCGGCCCAAACCAGTCCGAATACACCCAAGAGATTACGCTGAAAGGGGCCGGTTCCGGCCTGGTCGAGCGTTTGTTCGATAGTAATTTTCATGCCGCTTAGATCCCCTTGTCCGGCCGAAATTTCTTAACGCCGCATTTGCTGCGCCTCTAAATGATATGAGTCAATAATGGAAATCGAATTGGACAGATGCTTTTGCTTAAATTGAGCATAAGTGGTTTCGGCTGTGATTTTAATGCCACGCTTGCAGCGCTTGATTGATGTTTCGTCGTCATCAAAAAGCGTCTATGACCACTTAAGAGATCAAACCGGGGCATTGAGATGAATCCGACAGCGCGCGATTTTGGTATTATTTGCGGCAACATGCAGACGGGTGCGAGCAATTCGATCACCGATGTTCCGGGTGTATGTGTGGGGCACCACACTTTAAAAGATGGCGATATCAACACCGGCGTTACGGCCATCCTGCCTCATGACGGCAATCTTTATCGGCGCAAAGTGCTTGCGGCCTGTGATGTTATCAATGGTTTTGGCAAAAGCATTGGCCTGATGCAGGTCGAGGAATTGGGGAATATAGAGACCCCTATCCTCCTGACCAATACGTTTGGAGTTGGAACCTGCGCCAATGCCCTCATTCGCGAAGCCATTGCAGCCAACCCTGATATTGGCCGGACAACTGCGACGGTTAATCCGGTCGTACTTGAGTGCAATGACGGACCTTTCAACGATATTCAGGCCTTAACCATCCAGGAAGAGCACGCGCGGCTTGCGCTCATAGATGCGAGCGGCACTGTGGTTCAAGGCAATGTCGGCGCTGGCACCGGCATGACGTGCTTTGGCTTCAAGGGCGGGATTGGCAGCGCCTCCCGCCGCTTCAACCTGGATGGTGCAGACTATCATCTTGGCATTTTGGCGTTGACCAATTTCGGTCGCTCGGGCGACTTGGTCTTGCCGGATGGCCGTAAGCCCTCGCCAAAGACAATGGCGCAACCGGAAAGAGGCTCAGTGATCCTCGTGCTTGCAACGGACGTACCGTTGGAACATCGCCAGTTGAAGCGCGTCTCAAAACGCTGTGGTGCTGGCCTTGCAAGACTGGGCGCATTCTGGGGCAATGGCAGCGGCGATATTGCCCTCGGCTTTTCAACCGCCGTAACCTTTGATCATGATGAACCCCGCGATCTCATCGTAATTCAGACATTGAATGAGAATCGCATTGATTTGCTTTTTCGCGCGGCAGCGGAGGCAACGCAGGAGGCTGTTCTGAATTCCATGTGCGCGGCAGACGCTTTTGTGGGGCGTGGCGGCAACAAACGCAATTCACTCGCTGATTGGCTTAAACAGCCTGAGTCTCACTGAGTCTGCTCACCAAGCGCCAAAGAAGCCGTTTTGTTGTCCCCTGTAAACTATACGCGGGGCACGACGATACTTTATCAATCACATAAAATAACTATTTTATCATATTGTAATTTAATGATAATATATCAAAAATTGTTCATAAGCGTTGTCCGTAAAAACGGATCACTTCAAAGAAAATTGTCAGATTTGAGCGAATTATGAAGGGGGTTGTTAACCTTCATTTTCTATTACTAAAGCTCATTCGGGCGACATATCTATGGTTCAGGTATCATGCGTAATTTGAGAGAAAATTTCCCACAAACAAATGCAAATCGTGCGGATTCTGCTTCCGAGCAGAAGCCAGACAGCGCGAAGATGGGTGCGCATTCACCAGACTCCGATGGTGCTTGGAAAGCGCATTTCTCAATGGGTGCAAATGTCCGCTTTACCCGCACGCCAGAGGTCGAGCTCGTTCGTCGTCGCGGCGAGGATCTGCCGGATATCAATGGCCGCGCAAAAGCTGCCCCCCCCGAAGTCTCCCCTATTGAGATCGCAAAAGTTGCGGAAGTACAACCAATGGCGGTCGCAGCCCTTCAGCAATCTGTGTCGCAGAACATGGTTCAAACACCAGTCGCGCCAGTACCGCCTGTTCTTAATGCAGCACCTATCGAGCCGGTTGCGCCCGTGAAGACCGCTGTGGTGCTCGATGTCGAACCAGTGCGCAGTGCAGCGATGTCCGCATTCGCCCATCTGTCAGACTTCGCTTTCTGGGAAAGCTTCGATTTCGAGTCTGTTCCTGTGCAATCTGTCGTTGCGGCCGCACCAAAGCGTCCTGCACCAACGGTCGAGTCCATCGTTGCACAGTTCCGCACGGTGGAATGGAACAAGCGAAAGACGGAAGAAGAAGCAGTCGCTCAGCCCGTGGTGACTGAGCCTGCACCACAGCCTGTAGCAGAAGTTAAGGTTGAGGAGCCTGTTGCGCGTGAACCGGTCGAGGCTGTAGCGCCGCCGCAGGTTGAGGAAGTCGCAGCTTCTGTTGAAGAAGTCTCTCTCAATATCGTCGAGGAAGTAAAGCACCCAGCCCCTGTAGTTGCACCTGCACCTACAAAGGCAGCGCCTTCTATTGCGCTTTATCAGCCGCAGCCCCTCCCCCGCACCGAAGCGGTTATCACGCATGGCGACTATGAGTTCCCGCCACGTGATCTGCTTCAGGAGCCGCCTTCACTTGAAGGCAATCTCATCACGCAGGAAATGCTCGAACGCAGCGCTGGCCTTCTCGAGAGCGTGCTGGAAGATTTCGGCGTCCGCGGCGAAATCATTCATGTGCGCCCGGGTCCTGTAGTCACGCTCTATGAATTTGAACCGGCTCCCGGCGTAAAGTCGTCGCGGGTGATCGGTCTGGCGGATGATATTGCGCGTTCAATGTCGGCATTGTCTGCTCGTGTGGCAGTGGTTCCGGGTCGGAATGTAATTGGCATTGAATTGCCGAATGCCAATCGTGAAACTGTTTATCTGCGCGAAATGATCGACTCCCGCACGTTTGAATCCTCGAACTACCGCCTGCCGCTTTGCCTTGGCAAAGGCATTGGTGGCGAGCCGATCATTGCGGAACTAGCCAAGATGCCTCACCTACTGGTGGCGGGTACAACAGGCTCCGGTAAGTCAGTTGCCATCAACACGATGATCTTGTCGCTCCTCTACCGCTTCAAGCCGGAAGAATGCCGCCTGATTATGGTCGATCCGAAGATGCTGGAACTCTCCATTTATGATGGGATTCCGCATCTGCTGACACCTGTTGTTACCGATCCGAAGAAGGCCGTTGTGGCTTTGAAATGGGCCGTGCGCGAAATGGAAGACCGCTATCGCAAGATGGCCCGTCTTGGCGTGCGCAACATTGAAGGTTTCAATCAGCGTGCTGCATCCGCCAAAGTCAAAGGCGAAACCGTGATGTGCTCGGTACAGTCGGGCTTCGATAAGGAAACCGGCGAACCGACCTATATTCAGGAAGAACTCGACCTGACGCCAATGCCATATATCGTCGTTATTATCGACGAAATGGCCGACCTTATGATGGTCGCTGGCAAGGACATTGAAGGTGCTGTACAGCGTCTGGCGCAGATGGCGCGTGCGGCTGGTATCCACCTTATCATGGCCACGCAGCGTCCGTCGGTCGATGTCATTACTGGTACGATCAAGGCGAATTTCCCGACGCGTATCTCATTCCAGGTTACGTCCAAGATCGACAGCCGTACCATTCTCGGTGAAATGGGTGCCGAACAGCTTCTTGGTCAGGGCGACATGCTGCATATGGCCGGTGGCGGTCGTATCGTCCGTGTCCATGGTCCATTCGTTTCTGATGAGGAAGTTGAAAAGGTAGTCAATCATCTGAAAGAACAGGGTCGCCCGGATTATCTGGCAACCGTCACCGAAGATGAAGAAGACGAAGAGCCCGTACAGGACGCGGCAGTTTTTGATGCGTCCGCCATGGGTTCTGACGACGGCGAAGACGTTTACGAACAGGCCGTCAAGGTTGTCCTGCGTGATAAGAAATGCTCTACCTCCTATATTCAGCGACGCCTTGGCATTGGTTACAATCGCGCTGCATCGCTTGTTGAGCGCATGGAACAGGAAGGCCTCGTGGGTAGTGCAAACCATGTCGGCAAGCGCGAAATCCTGACCGGAAATCGCGACTAACCAACAAAATTGCGATCTATAAAGCCGGGTTGTGTGAGTAACCCGGCTTTTTCATATGGTGACACAAGGGCTTAGTCCTGGTTGTATTTGGTGCTTGTCAAGTTCCCCAATAAGGTTAATACTTCATTCATTCGCACATTCTTGATTACCGGTTGGGGGCTCTCTTAAAGCAGCTATCCCGCCTAAAAACAGGGAGAATGATCGATGAGAAGCATTACGATTGGTCCGAGCGTGAAACACCGACCAGTAACAAAGCAGATGCTACAAGACGCTGAGACACAGATGCAAAAGCCTTCAGAAGACAAGACGCAGGTCTGCAACGTCTTAAGGCTTTCTAAGGGCGGTTATTCACATCGCAGGCGTAAAGCGCATAAAAGTGCATAAATTATAATAGCTACGATTTACAAAATAAGAGCGCCATGTCCGTTCAGAGGGACATTGGCGCTATTTGTTTTTAAAAGCATAATCCGATCTGAGTGAAACGAGGATTGGTGAAATTATGATTTAATGAGAATAGTTGGAACCTCGATCCGATTGAAGCCGTTCAGCGTTCCAACAATCAATCACATTCTTTTGCCCTGCTTGCTCTTTATTGGGGTTGGTTTTTGACGTATTTGAAACTGTAATTTCTCCCCCATATCAGGAAACACCATGTCAACGCCCGCTGAAATCAGTTCACCTCCGCTGAAGAAGAAATCACGCTTCTTTCTTGGCTTGATGACAGTTCTCGGCGCGTTGTTTTTTGTTCTCTTTTTTAGTCTTGGCATTTGGCAGGTCGAACGCCTGCAATGGAAGCTTGATCTTATATCCCGCGTCGATGCACGTGTGCATGCGGAAGCCATGGCTGCTCCGGGTCGTGATGACTGGGCTAATGTTAATCAGCCGGAAGATGAATATCGCCACGTGATGCTGACTGGCACCTATCTGAACGACAAAGAAGTGCTGGTTCGTGCCTTGACCGAACGCGGTTCAGGTTTTTGGGTGCTTACCCCGATGCGCACGTCAGATGGTTCGCTGACATTCATCAATCGCGGTTTCATCCCTGATGCCAAGCGCGATCCATCGCAGCGCATCGAGACACAAATTGCCGGTGAAACAACCGTAAGCGGGCTTCTGCGTATGCCTGAACCGGATGGCTTCTTTTTGCGTCCCAACGATCCAGACCGCAATGAGTGGAACTCACGTGATGTGGCGGCCTTTGCGAAAAAGGAAGATTTGGGAACGGTAGCACCGTATTTCATCGATGCCGATGCAAAGTCTAATCCAGGCAACGTGCCTGTTGGCGGACTAACTGTGGTCAGTTTCCGCAACAATCATCTTTCTTATGCGATTACATGGTTTGCACTTGCCGCGATGATTGCCGGTGCCGCCATTGTCGTCTGGCGCCACGAGCGAAAATCTAAGAACTAGAAGCATGACTCCCAAAACTGGAAACCGGGTTTGGGATAAAGGTATTCTCTAAACATGTAACGCGTGACCGAGCGCCTTCATACTCGCTTCTGCAAAGCCTTCACTTAACGTTGGATGCGCATGGATCGTGCCTGCAATATCTTCAAGACGTGCGCCCATTTCAATTGCTTGTGCGAACGCTGCCGAAAGCTCTGAAATGCCAACGCCTACCCCCTGAATACCGAGGATGACGTGATTGTCTGCACGTGCAATCACGCGGATCATGCCGTCTTCGCGTTCAATGGTCATAGCGCGGCCATTGGCCTGAAAAGGAAAAATCCCAATCTGGGTATTCTGGCCTGCTTTACGCGCATCATCCGGTGAAAGTCCGACAGTCACGATTTCCGGATCTGTAAAGCAGACAGCAGGAATAGCGCGCTTGTCCCACGCCTGTTTTCCACCGGCGATAATCTCAGCCACCATTTCGCCCTGCGCCATGGCGCGATGCGCAAGCATCGGTTCGCCTGTCACGTCGCCAATGGCATAAACGCCGCGCATAGAAGTCCGGCATTTGTCATCAATGCGAATAAAACGTCCGTCCATATCGAGCCGGATTTCACTCAAACCCCAGCCGTCTGTCTGCGGCTTTCGACCAACGGTGACAAGCACCTTATCCGCCGCAATCGCGCGCGCTGCACCATCGGACGTGGTTACCTCCAGTGCTTTGCCATCGGATCTCATGCCCTTGGCGGACGTATTGGTCAGAACCTCGACACCAAGCTGTTTTAAACGCGCCATAATTGGGCGCGTCAGTTCCGCGTCATATTGCGGCAGGATACGGTCGGTCGCTTCGATGATCGTTACTCTTGAACCAAGCTTGGCAAAGGCCGTTCCGATCTCAAGCCCGATATAGCCGCCCCCGACAACTGCTAGGTTTTCGGGGATATTTTCCAACGCTAGTGCTTCTGTCGATGAGATAATATTCCCACCAAATTGCAAAGCCTCAATCTCCACCGGTACCGAACCTGTCGCAATCACGATGTTTTCCGCATGGATCGTCTCACGACCGGTATCGGTGTCAACGAGCACCGTTTTGCCATCGATGAAACGCGCCTGCCCCTGAAACATTCGCACATGCGAACGTTTCAGAAGCCCTGCCACGCCGCTATTAAGGCGATTGACGATACCGTCTTTCCACTCAAGCGTCTTGCCAAAATCGATCGACGGGTTTTGCGCTGTAATGCCCATTGAACCCTTAGCTGCAAAACTGGTGAGGCGATTAAATTCGTCAGCTGCGTGGATCAACGCTTTGGACGGAATGCAGCCAACATTGAGGCATGTGCCGCCGAGACGCTTTTTCTCGACCAGCACCGTATCGATCCCAAGCTGGCCGGCACGAATGCCACAGACATAGCCGCCGGGACCACCGCCGATAATCAGAAGTTTGCAGGAAATCTCGCTCATATTATCAGCCTTCCACAAAGATCATCGCTGGCGTTTCGAGAAGGGTTTTCAGCTTCTGCACAAACACAGCTGCATCCCAGCCGTCGATCACTCGATGATCAAAACTGCACGAAAGGTTCATCATCTTACGTGGCACGAATTGCGTGCCGTCCCACATGGGACGCATGGCGATCTTGTTAATGCCGACAATCGCCACTTCTGGACGATTGATGATTGGCGTTGTGGCAATTGCACCGAGCGGCCCCAGAGAGGTGATGGTGATGGTCGAGCCGGTCAGTTCATCCCGCTTGGCAGTGCCGTTGCGCGCGGCGTCCGTGAGACGGGAAAGCTCAGTTGCTGAGCCAAATACGCTCATGCTTTCGGCATGACGCATCACTGGAACGATCAACCCGTTGGGCGTCTGTGTGGCAATTCCCACATGCACACCACCGAACTGGCGGATAATATCGGCCTCGTCATCAAAATGTGCATTGAGCCCCGGCTGTTCTTTCACAGCCTTGACGATCGAACGAATAACGAAGGGCAGTAAGGTCAAGCGCGGACGCATTTCCTTTTTCTCATTGTTCAGCCCCGTGCGCAATTCTTCCAACTGCGTGACGTCAACTTCTTCGACTATGGTAATATGTGGAATATGCCGCTTGGCTTCGGCCATGCGTTCAGCAATTTTGCGGCGAAGCCCGATGACTTTGATTTCATGAATGGATGGATCTGGAACATAGCCTGCTTGCGGTGCTCCACCCACTTCAAGCTTGAAAAAGGCATCCATATCTTCATGCGTGATGCGCCCAGCAGGTCCGGTGCCACGCACACGCCGCAAATCAATGCCTGCATCACGTGCACGCAATCGCACAGAAGGCGTAGCAAGCGGCTTTTCGCCCTCGGCGCGCACGGGTCCCGCACCGGCGAAAGCGCGGTTCACCACCTCACGTTTTGGCGCCACTGACCTTTCGGGCACAGGTGTCTGCAACAGAACCGGCGTGTCCGCATCCGCAGGCCCATCGGCTTTTGGCGCTTCGGTCTTTACTTCTTTCGGCTTTTCACTTGTCGAGCCTTCAATTTCGAGGCGAACAAGTTCGGAGCCAACTGCAATTTTTTCACCGATTTCGCCATTGATAAGCACGACCGTCCCGGCACGCGATGATGGAATTTCAACCGTTGCCTTGTCAGTCATCACCGCTGCAAGAACATCGTCTTCCCGGACCACATCGCCGACTTTCACATGCCATTCGACAAGTTCGGCTTCGGCAACACCTTCACCGACATCGGGGAGCTTGATTGTAAAGTTCGCCATTATTCCCTCCCCTAAACTTCCATGATTGAAACAAGTGCGCGGCCAACCCGATCTGGTCCGGGGAAATAAGCCCATTCCTGCGCGTGAGGATAAGGCGTGTCCCAACCGGTCACACGCATAATTGGTGCTTCAAGATTGTAGAAGCAATCGCGCTGCACAAGTGCAGCAAGCTCTGCGCCATAACCACAGGTCAGCGTCGCTTCATGCACGATAACGCATCGACCCGTCTTTTTGACCGAGGCCATGATTGTTTCCGTATCGAGCGGCAGAAGTGTGCGCAGATCGATGACTTCTGCATCGACCCCGGTTTCTGCTGCTGCAGCCAACACCACATGCACCATGGTGCCATAGGCGAGCACGGTCACGTCATTGCCTTCGCGGCGGATTGCGGCTTTGCCAAGCGGCACCGTGTAATAACCCTCCGGCACATCCCCGAGATCATGCTTTTTCCATGACGTCACCGGCTTGTCGTGATGACCATCGAAAGGTCCATTGTAGAGTCTTTTGGGTTCAAACATGATCACTGGATCAGGATCTTCGATCGCTGCCAGCAACAGTCCCTTGGCATCGGCCGGAGTAGAAGGCATGACAGTTTTCAAGCCCGACACATGGGTGAAAAGTGCCTCCGGGCTCTGGCTGTGCGTTTGTCCACCATAAATGCCGCCGCCCGAAGGCATACGGATCACCAAAGGACAGGTGAATTCGCCTGCCGAGCGATAACGCAGGCGCGCCGCTTCGGAAACAATCTGATCATAAGCCGGATAGACATAATCCGCGAATTGCACTTCGATACAAGGGCGCAAGCCATAAGTGGCCATGCCTATGGCCGTACCGACGATACCGAGTTCACTGATCGGCGCATCAAAACAGCGTTCCTTGCCGTACTTCTTTTGCAAACCCGCTGTGCAGCGAAAAACTCCACCGAAATAGCCAACATCCTCACCAAACACAACGACCTTTTCATCCCGCTCCATGGCAATGTCATGGGCGTTCTGAATGGCCTCGATCATGGTCATTTTCATCATCTTGCTCATGCTCAGAACCCCGCTTCATGGCGCTGGCGGATCAGATGCGGCGGTGTTTCGGCATAAACATCCTCAAACATATCTCGCATAGATGGCTTGCGGCCATCATGCAGCGTGCCGATGGCTTCGGCTTCGCGTTGCGCACTCACAACCATATCCATGACTTCGGCCTCGGCCTGTTTGTGGCGTTCCTCTGTCCAAAGGCCGAGCAGGATCAGGTGGTTTTTCAGACGCAAAATAGGATCGCCCAAAGGCCAGGCGTCATTTTCAGCTTTTGGCCTATAAGCGGACGGATCATCGGAGGTCGAATGACCGCCGGCGCGATAGGTGACATATTCGACAATCGTTGGTCCAAGATTGTGCCGTGCGCGCTCGACAGCCCATTTCGCGACCGCGTGAACAGCGAGATAATCATTGCCGTCAACACGCAGCGATGGGATACCGAAGCCATGCCCACGCGCTGCAAAAGTACCCGAACCGCCACGCGCAATGCCCTGAAATGTCGAAATCGCCCACTGATTATTGACGATATTCATCACCACCGGCGCTTTATAGGTCGATGCGAAAACCAGTGCTGCATGAAAATCGCTTTCTGCAGTAGAGCCATCTCCGATCCATGCAGCGGCGATCTTGGTGTCGCGGCTGATAGCAGAGGCCATCGCCCAGCCGACAGCTTGTGTATATTGCGTGGCGAGATTGCCGGAAATTGTAAAGAAGCCATGCTCCTTCGATGAATACATCACCGGAAGCTGACGTCCTTTGAGCGGGTCCGCTTCATTGGAGAAAATCTGGTTCATCATGGTTACGAGCGGATAATCATCAGCGATGAGCAGCCCGGCCTGTCGATAGGTCGGGAAATTCATGTCGCCCTTGCGCAATGCCTTGCGGAATGCGCAGCTTACCGCTTCTTCGCCCAGATGCTGCATATAGAACGATGTTTTTCCCTGCCGTTGCGCCATCATCATGCGGGCATCATAAGCGCGCAATGTCATCATATTGCGCAGGCCGTCTTTGAGTTCGTCATCGGACAGCGTTCCTGCCCATGGCCCGACCGCCTCGCCTTCCCGGTTCAGCACACGTATGATGCTGAATGCCAGATCGCGCATGGATTCAGGCTTTTCATCCACTTCGGGGCGACGCACACTGCCTGCACGCGGGATTTTGACATGGGAGAAATCTGGAGCATCACCGGGCCGCCATTCCGGCTCGGGAACATGCAGGGACAGGACGACATCATCGCTCATGCGGGCATACCTCGCAAATTGCCACAAAATGTCGAATGGGTGGAGTTTGATTTGGTTCCAGCAAAAACTAAGCTTTGCACCTAGCCACTTAGTAGCCTTTCGGCCTCACTCCTCCCATGCGACGCGAGCTGGTTTCCTCCTCCGGCCTCGCTGTTTTCAGGGTGGAACGGCTTAGAAAATAAAGCAAGATTATTTTTATATGAGAGAAAGCGATAATTGTGACGATGGTTCATAATGGGATTATCGATTAAGAAATCAAAATTTTCAACACGCTTATAACACTGTTTTAAAAAGCATTTATCTGGAACATAAGGCTCTTCAAAGCGTAATATAATTTCTTATCATTGACGAAAACGTCAGTACTAGTTGGTACTTCTTTCGACCTTAAAAACCGTTATAAATTTATAGAAATTGCAAAAGCCGGAGAAGGAAACGGCCCGTTTCCGGGCCGCTATCTCGAAAATCAATGATTCTTGTTGCCTTCGCGCGCAAGTTCCGCAGTCGGGTCTTCCCCAAGACGTTTGCGCGCCCTGTCATCCATCAGCTCATACCACATGGCATTCAACACTGCGAAAGCTGCGGCGAGCGGTAGGCCGAGAAGCCACGAAAAATACCACATCTTGCTTTCCTTTCTCAATTTGGGTTGAGCGGTATCATCTCACCGCTCATAGCTTAATAAGCGTGGTTACTTTCATCCTTGATGTCGCTCTCTTCAACCTTGCCCCATAGAACTTTATAGACCCACGAGGTATAGGCGACGATGAGCGGAAGGAAGATGACTGTAACTATCAGCATGATGAACAGCGTCAGGTGGCTCGATGATGCATCCCATACGGTCAGGCTCGACTTTGGATCGACCGAAGATGGCAGAATGAATGGGAACATTGAGACACCCACCGATGCGATAATGCCGAATATGGAGAGCTTGCCAAAGAGTAGCGGAGCAATCTCACGGCGCATACGCATAGTGAGCAGCACCAGCAGCGGTCCAAAAATTCCCAGTGCTGGTGCTATCAACAGAACGGGATAGTTTAAATAATTATCGAACCATGCACTGTGATCCAACTCCACCAATTTACGCAGCGGATTTGACGGGCCATCCGTGACGAGTGGACTGGTAATCTTATAGCCTGAGACCCACATCCAGCTTATGATGCCAGCGATGACATAAAGCGCTGTCGTCAGGAATGCGGCAACGCTTCCAAAAGTACGCGCTCTCGCCTGCACTTCACCGGTTGTTTTGAGGATAAGCCACGAAGCACCGTGCATGGTGAGCATAGTGACCGAAAGCAGACCGCAAAGCAGAGCGAACGGATTAAGCAGGCCGAAGAACGTTCCGTCATAGAAAATCCGAAGATCGCCATCGAGATGAAACGGCACGCCCTGCAAGACATTGCCGACTGCCACACCGAAAATCAGCGAAGGAACAAAGCCACCGATGAACAGCGCCCAGTCCCAGCCGGTACGCCATGTCTGACTTTCGCGTTTTGAGCGGTATTTAAAGCCAACCGGACGCAGGATAAGGGCGAACAATATGGCAAACATTGCTAGATAAAAGCCCGAGAACGACACGGCATAAAGCGGTGGCCAGGCGGCAAAGATTGCACCGCCGCCAAGAACCAACCAGACCTGATTGCCTTCCCAAACAGGACCGATCGTGTTGATAACGACACGACGTTCAATGTAGGTTCTGCCAACAAATGGCAGGAGTGTACCGACACCGAGGTCAAAGCCGTCCATGGCCGCAAAGCCGATCAGCAATACGCCCAGTAGCACCCACCAGATGACGCGCAGTGTTTGATAGTCTAACAAATCGCTGAGTATCATGATTTTTACTCCGCTGGTGCAATGCTTGCGGGTGCAAGCTTTGCTTCCGGTTTGCTGTCGGGTTCAGGTCCGTCTTTGATTGCGCGAAGCATCAAAACCATTTCGATGATGAACAGCACCGTATAGATCGCAACAAAACAGATGATGGTGAAGAGAACCGTCGAGGCGCCAAGATTGGAAACCGCCATGGCTGTCGGGAGAATACCTTCGATGATCCATGGCTGCCGCCCGAACTCCGCTACAATCCAGCCCATTTCTGCGGCAATCCATGGAAGTGGAATAGCAAAGACTGCGACTTTAAGCAGGAACGGATATTGGTCCAGTTTGCGGCGCGCCGAAAGCACGAAGAATGTTCCGGTAAGCAGAATCAGGAGGAAACCAATGCCGACCATGATACGAAATGCCCAGAACAAAGGTAAAACGCCTGGAACTGTATCATTTGCAGCTTGCGTGATCTGCGCATCAGTCGCCTGTCGCGGATCATCGACATAGCGTTTCAGAAGAAGCGCATAGCCCATCCACTGGCTGTTATCGGCAAAATTGTCTTTGACTTCCTGCGATACTGCGTTGGTATCCCCGGCAGCGCGGATCTGCTGCAATGCATCATATGCAATGATGCCTTTACGAATATGTCCCTGAGCATTTTCAACGAGCTGCTCAATTCCTTCAATCGGGGTTGTCAGTGAACGTGTACCGATCAAGCCCATAACCCATGGGATATGCACGGCAAAATGGGTTTCACGCGCTTCCTGATCGGGGAAGCCAAATGCGGTAAACGAAGCTGGAGCAGGTTCTGTCTCCCACATGGCTTCGATAGCCGCAATTTTCATTTTCTGGTGTTCATTGGCGAGATAGCCGCTTTCGTCCCCGAGAACGACCACAGAAAGAGAAGCCGCAAGACCAAAAGATGCGGCCACCGTCATAGAGCGTTTTGCGAGCTCGGTAGAACGGCCTTTGAGCAAATACCATGCAGAAACACCGAGCACGAAAACCGATGCTGTCACATAGCCGGCCGAAACCGTATGCACGAATTTTG
Organism: Brucella thiophenivorans; assembly: GCF_002252445.1. Taxonomy (GTDB): domain Bacteria; phylum Pseudomonadota; class Alphaproteobacteria; order Rhizobiales; family Rhizobiaceae; genus Brucella; species Brucella thiophenivorans. Next base: position 200,371 of record NZ_NNRJ01000051.1, on the reverse strand, counting down.
CCTGTGCAACCGGGTTCATTAAGACCGCGAAGAAATCGGTGATTTCCATACGCATGGTCTCTGGATTGAAAGCCGAACCAACCGGATTTTGCATCCAGCCATTAGCAATCAGAATCCAAAGTGCCGAGAAATTGGAACCGGCAGCGACCGCATAGGTCGCCATGAGGTGACCGATTTTGGAAAGACGATCCCAGCCAAAGAAGAACAGACCGACAAAGGTCGCTTCAAGGAAGAACGCCATCATGCCTTCAATCGCCAGCGGCGCTCCGAAAACGTCACCGACATAATGGCTGTAATAGCTCCAGTTCATACCGAACTGGAATTCCATCACAACGCCGGTCGCAACGCCCATAACGAAGTTGATACCAAACAGCGTACCCCAGAATTTGGTCATCTGCCGCCAGATGAGCCGTCCGGTCATGACATAAACGGTTTCCATGATGGCAAGCAGCACGGACAGGCCTAATGTCAGAGGTACGAAGAGGAAGTGATAAAGTGCCGTTATTGCAAACTGCAATCGCGACAGGGAGACAATATCGAATTCCATCTCTTTAAGCCGGGAAAACCGGCCCTCCTGATGTTACGAGCTGCCGCCGAAGCCGTACCGGCAAACAACCGCCCTACACATTTTACCTCAAGATTTTGAGGGTTTCGTTAAATAGAAGCTCTCCTTTGGCCATTGAGCTAACGATAGCGCCTTGATCCAAAACAATTGCACGATCACAAATCCGTGCTTCACGCTGAATATGCGTTGCTATCAACAAGGTACGGTTTTTCGCCTGTTCATTAAGACGGGAGAGGACATCCTGAGCCGTTGCCTGATCAAGCCCTTCGGTCGGCTCATCAAGCAGCCATAAAGGGGCATCGGTCAGGAATAGGCGAGCAAGTGCAAGGCGTCGCGCCTGACCGCCGGAAAGCCCAAGCCCACCCTCACCTAAAAAAGTATCCAGACCATCGGCCTGACTTTTCATGAAGTCGCCAAGTCCGGCAGCTTCCAATGCGGCACTGAGTTCCGCATCTGTTGCATCCGATTTTGCAAGCTTGAGATTATTGCGCAGACTGTCCTTGAACAATTCGGTGCGTTGCGTCAGTAGACGGACTGGCACAACGGCAACACGACCGCTCTTGGCAGCAATTTCACCTGCCAACACGTTGAAGAGTGTTGATTTACCGGCCCCGCTCGTGCCGATTATTGCAACCCGTTCACCTGATTTGATAGTAAGATCAATCGCATTAAGCGCATTGGCGGTTGATCCGTCATGGCTGACCGTAACGCGCTTGAGTTCAACCGCGTCTCCCGGAGAAGGTAATGGAAGCGTTGGGAGCGTGTCGGATGCTTCAAGTGCGGGGCCGACGCGACGCGCAGCAAGTATCGTGCGGCCCAGTTCCATTGCTCCACGACGCAGTGCGCTAAATGGTTCCATCGCGCCAAGGATGATCAGAACCCCAAGTGCTGCAACCGGCGCATTGATCAGACCAGCCTGCATCAGCAAACCAACGCCAATCAATCCACCCGCCAGAAGGCCAGCATGCAAAATGCCAAGTCCCGTTCCTGCGGAAATTTCAATGCGATTAAGAACAAGATCGCTCGTTGCGATATAGCTATCGGCACGCATGACGCTTGAATTCTGGTTATCCATGCGGCTGGCCATGATGAGTTCAATCTGACCTGCAACCAGATCAATGGTTCTTGCACGCAAAGCTTCGGTACCTTTTGCACGCTGCCGCATCGGCTTTTCTGAGCGTTTAGACGCAATGAGTGGCAGGCCGAGCCCTACAACAAGCAGCGTCAAAGCAATTATCAGCCCAAAAAGCGGATGCATAAGCCCAAGCGACAAACCGGCAACAAGGGCTGTTGCAAGAGCGGCACCCGCTGGCACCAGCACTCGCAGATAAAGTGAATCAAGCGCATCAATATCAGCAGTCAAACGAAATAAAAGTCGTGCTGGCCGTTTTAACAGAGCACTGGCGGCGGCTGGACGCGCCCAGCTTCTGAACAGCTTTTCACGCAGCGCTGCGAGAATAGCCAAAGTGGCTTCATGCGTGACAAGCCGCTCCAGATAGCGTGTTCCGGTACGAAGGATCGCAAAAAAGCGGATGCCTGCCGCTGGCATGAAGACATCAAAGACTATCGCGGTTGAAACACTCAATCCCGCGATTGCAGTGGCCGTGATAAACCAACCTGATAATCCAAGCAGCGCAATGCCTGCAAGAACAGTCAGGGTTGCAGATAAGACGCCCGCATAAAGAAGTTTGCCATTGGTCTTGAAAAACAGACGCAAAATGGGCCGGAGTGACTGAAAACCATTCATTCCGCAGCCCTCTTCTCAACGAGTTGTGAACCGCAACTCATATTGTCTAGCCGAACAATGCGATCCATACGGTTTGCAAGTTTCTCGTCATGGGTGGAAATAATAAGCGTCTTACCCTTTGCAAGCTTTATCAAGCTATCAGCGATGCGATCCGCTGTTTCATGGTCGAGGTGCGCGGTTGGCTCATCGGCAAGGATTATGTCGGCCTGCTGGTCGACGGCGATACGCGCAAGCGCTAGTCTGAGCGCTTCGCCACCAGAAAGGCCAGCGCCATTTTCGCCAATCACACCTGATCCGGTAACACCTGTAACGTGGCTCAGTGCCATCTGCTCGATAATTGCAGTTGCCTTTTTCACATCCAGATCTCGGCCCAAGGTGATATTCTGTCGGGCGCTGCCAGCAAAAATATGCGGCTTCTGCCCGACCCAGCGCATTCGAGTGCGAAGAGTTTCGGCGGTTTCATCGCTGAGAGGAACACCACCTATCCTGATTTCGCCTCGCTGCGGGGCTGCAAGCCCTGCAATCAGCGCCAGCAACGTCGATTTGCCGTAACCGCTCGGCGCGAGAAATGCGATATGTTCACCCGGCTCAATATCCAGATTGAAATGGCCGAAAACCTCAGGCCCAGTTAAATAGTGAAAACCCACATCGCGGAACATCAGCGACGGCTCGGTCCCGACGGTCTTGACAGATTTGATACCGCCGACAATGGGCATGTCATGCTTTGCAAGTTCTTCCAAAGCGTCAATGGCTGCTTCACCAGAAGCGCGGTCATGCCAGACGGCTGAAAGATCGCGCAAAGGCTCAAAAAACGCTGGTGAAAGCAGGAGAATAAACAGGCCTTCTGCAAGAGTAAGCTTGTGGCCCCATGCTCCAAAGTTCAGCGGACCAAGCAGATGAAAGCCGATATAGACCGCCACCATGGCAACGCCAATGGCAGCAAAAAGCTCAAGAACCGCGGAAGACAGAAACGCGATGCGCAAAACGATCATTGTTTTCTTGCGCAAAGTCTCGGCATTGTTGCGTAGCCTGTTGGCGGTCATATCAACCGCATGAAAGCTGCGGATTGTTGCAAGACCGCGTAGGCGATCAAGCAGAAAGCCGTTCATATCTCCAAGTGCAACGAGTTGCTTTTCACTGGCAGCTTTCGCACGCCAGCCAATTAGCGCCATAAAAATCGGGATCAGCGGAGCTGCAACCAGCAGAACAAGGGCCGCAGCCCATGAGAACCACAAAACTGCAAAGAATATTGCAAAAGGCACCAGCATCACGCGAATGCGCACAGGCACAAAGCGCGACATGTATGGCACGACCATTTCGGCCTGCTCTGCCAGAATGCTCGCAGCCTCACCGGACGATGGTCGGGCTGTGTCAAGCGGAGAGCGTTGTGATAAGGCGAATACCGCCTTTTCTCTTAAGGCTGTCAGCTCTGAACGTGCTGCATCAAAGGCTTGGCTTGCGCCACGCGCGTCAAGCAGGCTTCTAAGACAGCCAAGAACAAACAAGCCCGCAGCAAGATAGTAAATTGTTGCGTCAAAGCCGATGCTGGCAAGGTGACCTACGCCATATGCAAGAAGTGCTGCCTGTGGTAGCCACAATAGCGCCGCCACAGCCTGAAGCCTTGCCCCCTTTTTTAAGAGAGACGGAACGACACGACGGCGCAAACGGCGTTTATCGCCTGCTGTTTGACCATCCTTTTGTGCCACTTCGTCCGTTCTGGGGGCAACGGCTGTCACTCGCGTTTAGGCTCCTTTTTGGCCGCTGTTCTACCGCGTCCCAGAGCCACGATCCTGTCGGTGGTCTCAAGAAAACGCGTAACCTTGGCACCAAGCGCCAGAAGGCTCGTTAATCGGTCAGTATCCAGCTTCTTGACGTCATCATACCAATTGGTGAGACGCTCAATTAGCGCATACATGTCCTTCATGCGCTCTTGCGCAAAGCGATCATTATCATCTTGCGGCTGCTCCATAAGCACTTCACGCAGCACCGAAAGCGTTGGATCAATTTCGCGTTTTTTACGTTCTTCAGCCAAAGTACGCAAAATCACCCACACATCGCCGGGCGTCGTAAAAAAGTCGCGTCGATCACCCGGTATGTGCTTGAGCAGCACAAGATTCCAACCCTGCAACTCACGAATGCCCATCGAGACATTAGACCGTGAAACGCCAAGTGCATCTACAATATCATCAGCACAAAGAGGCTCCGATGAAAGATAGAGCAATGCATAAATCTGCCCAACCGTGCGGTTAATACCCCACCGGCTGCCCATCTCTCCAAAGTGGAGCACAAACGACTGAACAATTGGCGATAATTCCAAGCTCTCTCTCCCGTAAATTCTGAAATTTCAGAAATTACTGAAATCCAGATAATTCAAATTGCCTGAACCTTCAATCCGCAAACCCACATGCATGCGCACATAGACAATTGGCCGCAGCCCTCAGCACTCCTCCAAATGCCTCGAGCTAATGCTTCCAACCGCTATTTTTGGTCGGAAGATGAAGGAAGCTCTTTGCTGTCCTGCGTCTGATCCCTATGAATCACCGCACGGCTCAGCAACATGAGCGTTACCGGAGTTGTGATGACCACAAAAACCGTAATCAACACTTCATGCAGAATCGGCTTGGATTGCAAGATGGAGAAAAACATGATGGAAGCGATCAAGATTCCACCTGCGCCGAACGAAGAACCAATTGTCGGAGCATGAATGCGTTCATAAAAACTTTTGAAGCGAACCAATCCGATGCAACCGACGAGCGTCAGGAAGGCACCGCCAACAAGAAAAAATGAAATAATGATAGCAGCCCAGACAGGCAGATCAGCAGCTCCGATCATTCGATCACCTCCCCCCGCATCAGGAATTTTGCCAGTGCGACGGTTGCAACAAAGCCGAGCAGCGAAATGATAAGCGCTGCTTCAAAATAGATGACACTTCCAGTGCGCATACCAAATGTGATCAGCAGTAAAAGCGCATTGAGATAAAGAGCATCTGTTGCCAGCACGCGGTCTTGAGCACGCGGCCCGATGAGCAGGCGATAAATCACACACCCCATCGCGGCGATCAGCATGATTTGGGCTGCCAGCAGTGACCAGAAAAGAATAACTGCGCTCATGCCGATTGCTCCTCTTTCACCACATCCCTTGCACCAAATATCCGAATAAGCGGTTGCTCATAGCGCTGCTTGATCCGTGCGCGCCAACTTTTTGCATCTTCAAGATCGAGAACATGGATTGTCAGCGCTTTACGCGCGACGTTGTAATCGACCCATGCCGTTCCCGGAGCTGCCGTAATGATACAAGAAAGTACCGCCAAGGCTGTCCGGTTCTCTAGTTCCAAAGGTATTACCACAAAGCCGGGATGATGCGCTTTCTTCGGCGACAGGATCAATCTAACAACTGATAAATTCGATGCCAGAATATCGATGGTGACTGCTCCAAACAACCATACCATCGTTGGAAATGAACGCAGGTGGTTCTTCTGCGGCTGCAGAGCCGTCATCGCGTAACAGGCAAGAAGCGAGATCACGATACCCAATATCAATTGCGCACGTGTAAATCCGCTCAACAACAACCAGAACAGAACGAGAGATACGAAAAGAAGCGGAAAAGGCAGTATTTTCTTCATTTTACCTCCACCGTTTCTCCGCCCACGCGAGGCGCCTTCAACACACTATTGATGTAATCTTTTGGATTATGCAGCGAACGTGCTGTTGCATCCATATATTGCATGGCTGGACCAGCTGCGATTGTCAGCGCCAGACATACAGCCAGAAGCCCCGCAATCGGCACCACTTCGCGGACCAGAACACGCGGAACATTGCCTTCTAGTGACGCCCAGAATGTGCGAATGCCAGTACGCGTCATAGCAATCAGTGCCGAAAGACCAGACAGAAGAATAAGTGCGATCAATACCCAGCTTGCAGGGCTGACCGGCATGGCAAGTGTTGGTGCTGCACCCTCGCCATTAAAAATAGCGGCAAGAATGAGGAACTTGGCGATAAAGCCGGAGAATGGCGGCAAACCAATCAACAAGATTGCAACGACGGCAAAACACGTACCAAGAATGGCAAGAGTTGCAGGCAGAACGACGCCGACTTCCTCCTCCTCTTCTTCTTCCTCATCGTCACCATAGGCTTCCACAGTAACGGCGAGCACGTTTGCGGCCGCATCCTGGCCACGCTCAATGAGTTCAATCAGCAGGAAGAAAGCCGCAATCGTCAGTGTCGAACTCACCATATAAAAGAGTGCAGCACCCGTCATAGCCATGCTGCCGCTGCCGATAGCTGCAAGCAGCGTGCCCGATGACACCAGAATACTGTAGCTCGCAAGACGCCCCATTGCCTGCGAGGCCACCACGCCGATCAGGCCGAAGGCCAGCGTGACCATGCCGCCATAATAGAGCCAGTCATTGCCAAAACCGTAGGATTCACCAGCACCAATGCCAAACATCAGCGGCGATAAACGTAACAATACGTAAATGCCGACCTTACTCATAATCGCAAAGATAGCAGCGATAGGAGCCGCTGCCGCCGTATAAGCGGGAACAAGCCAGAAATTGAGCGGCCACATGCCGGCCTTCACCAGAAAGGCAACAGCAAGAACAGCAGCTCCCGCCTCAAGCAACATGCGATCTTCAGCTGCAACCTGCGAAATCTTCTGCGCAAGATCCGCCATGTTAAGCGTGCCCGTCACACCGTATATCAGGCTCACACCGATAAGAAACAGCGACGATGCCACCAGATTGACGGCGATATAATGCATACCTGCCTTCACGCGGGCAGGCCCGGAACCGTGCAGCGCCAGACCGTAAGATGCCGCCAGCATGACTTCGAAGAAGACGAACAGGTTAAAAAGGTCGCCCGTTAGAAACGCGCCATTCAGGCCCATCAGCAGAAGCTGGAAAATCGTATGGAAATTCGGGCTGGCCTTATGCCAGTGTGCCAGTGCAAAGCTCAATGCGGCCAGCGCAAGAACACTGGTCAGAACCAACATAAGCGCCGAAAGTCTGTCCAGAACCAGTACGATGCCAAAAGGTGCTGGCCAGTTGCCGATCAGATAGACATCGGCGGCAGGAGCTTTTTCGCTCGCAACGCCCAAAAGCGTAAACGCAATATAGATTAACACGATAATGGAGATCGTATTGATCGCCATCTTCAGCTTGCGCTTGCGTTCATCGAACATCAACAATAGTGCTGCTGTGACAAGTGGCAGGAGAATAGGCGCGACGAGGAGGTGTGTTTTCCAATCCATCATCATTTCTCCTTGCCGTCAACGTGGTCGGTGCGGGTCATACCCCGTGATACGAGCAACACGACAAGGAAAAGCGCAGTCATTGCAAAGCCGATAACGATCGCAGTTAATACAAGTGCCTGTGGTACAGGGTCGGTATATTGCGCGGCCTGCACATTGATGCCTGAATCAAGCACAGGCGGCGCATTGGTGCGCAAACGGCCCATCGAGAAGATGAACAGATTGACCGCATAAGAGACGAGCGCCAGACCAATGGCGACCTGAAATGTGCGTGGACGCAGGATGAGCCACACACCCGATGACATCAAAACACCGATTGCTATAGCGAGAACGAGTTCCATCAGTTCTCCTCCTTCGCAGCGGCAAGTTTTTCGACGCGATGTTTACGGATGGACTGATGCCCCAGAGCAATCAACATCAAAACCGTGGCACCCACCACCAGAGCAAATACGCCAATATCAAACAGAAGCGCACTTGCGACAGGCATTTTTCCTACATGAGGAATGTCTGCATATTGGAAATAGGAGGTCAGGAACGGATAACCAAATATCCATGCACCCGCACCTGTTGCTGCTGCGATCAATAGACCAAAGCCAATCCAGCGTACCGGCAAGATACGCAGATGATCTTCAACCCAACGCGTACCAGCCGCTAGATATTGCAGAATGAACGCAATCGCTAAAGTGATACCGGCCGCAAAACCACCACCCGGCAGATCATGGCCACGTAGAATCAGATGAATTGCGAGCACTATAATAACGGGGAACAACCACTTCATCACCACAGATGGAACAGCCAGATAATCGTTCAGGGTTTCACCCTTTTCGCGATCTTCCATCGCCTCATCATAGGCGTCCTGAATCTTTTGCTGGGCCGTTGATCCGGTACTGTCAGATGCTGGACGGAAACGACGCAGCAACGCAAAGACGACAAGGCCCACAATTCCGAGAACGGCAATTTCACCAAACGTATCGAATGCTCGAAAATCGACCAGAGTGACATTTACGACATTTTTACCGCCGCCGCCCGAATAGGCATTTTGCAGGAAGTAATCGCCGATGCTTTCGGGTGATGGACGCGTCATCATAGCGTAAGAGATGATGAACACACCAACGCCAGCACCGATCGCGAGGGCGAAATCGCGATAGCGGCGAATTCTCGGTCCAAATTTTACAGGAATTGGATCTGGATCTTCCCAGCGCTTGGGTAGCCAGCGCAGGCCGAGCAACAGCAGAACAGTCGTCACGATCTCCACGAGCAACTGTGTTACCGCAAGATCGGGAGCTGAAAGCCAGACAAAGGTGATGCAGGTAATAAGCCCCGCGCCTCCGAGCAATATCAAAGCCGCAAGACGATGGTATTTTGCCTGATACGCAGCGCCAATCGCGCAGGCACCACCCAAAATCCAAAGACCGGCAAAGATCGGATCGACAGGCTGCACGCCCAGCATTCCGGCATGAATACCGTCTTCAAAGAGTGGCCAAGCTGCTGCGACAATAGCAAACACAACGACAAGACGAAGCTGGGGCTGAAGCCTGCGCGTGCTTAATAGATTTTCAGCCTTACGCGCCCAGTTCCAAGATACTGTGACAAGCACACGCTCGAAAATACGCTGACCTTGCAGATGACGGAAGAAGGGTGGCCCGTCTTCACTCGTCGCCAGATAATTCTTGAGCGCCCAGAAGAGAATGACACCACCAATCATTGCAACGATACTCATCATCAGCGGCAAATTAAACCCGTGCCAGACCGAGAGACTATATTGCGGTGTCGCATCACCTAACACTGAGACCACTGCGGCATGCAGGAAAGAACCGATAGCGATATTCGGAATGATGCCGATCAGCAGGCAAAGCAGAACCAGCAGCTCAATTGGACGACGCATCCAATGCGGCGGTTCGTGCGGCGCTTTTGGTAGGTCGTGTGGCGGTGGGCCAAAGAAGGTCGAATAGATAAAGCGCACAGAATAAGCGACCGTGAATATACCCGCAAGCGTTGCAATATAAGGCGTAACGGTATCTAGCGCCGATGCCATATGCGTTTCAACAGCTTCGGCAAAGAACATTTCTTTGGACAAGAATCCATTGAGCAGCGGCACACCAGCCATAGAAGCGCTCGCAACCATGGCAAGTGTTGCCGTATAGGGCATTGCACGCGCCAGCCCGCTCAGCTTACGCATGTCGCGCGTGCCGGTTTCATGGTCGATAATGCCCGCTGCCATAAACAACGATGCTTTGAAAATCGCATGATTAACCATGTGGAAAATGGCTGCAACCGCCGCAAGCGGACTTCCAAGGCTCAACAGCGCTGTGACGAGCCCGAGATTGCTGATCGTGGAATAGGCGAGCAAACCTTTAAGGTCTTGCTGAAACACCGCAAAGAAACTGCCAATCAGCAGAGTCGTCAGCCCTGCAAGGCCAAGAATCCAGAACCATTCCTCAGTGCCCGCAAAGACCGGCCAAAGACGCGCTAGCAGGAATACACCTGCTTTGACCATTGTCGCCGAATGCAGGTATGCCGAAACGGGCGTGGGCGCCGCCATCGCATTGGGCAACCAGAAATGAAACGGAAACTGCGCTGACTTGGTGAATGCGGCCATCAGAATGAGGACAAGCGTCACCGTATAAAGCGGATGGGTACGAACGACGTTGCCCGCTTCGAGTACCTTATCGAGATCATAACTGCCGACGATGTGGCCAAGCAGCAGAACGCCCGCCAGCAAGCAGAAACCGCCAATACCCGTAACAGTCAAGGCCATACGTGCACCATCACGCGCACTGGCATTATGATACCAGTAGCCGATGAGCAGGAAGGAGAAAATGCTGGTCAGTTCCCAGAATACCGCGAGCAGCACGATATTGCCTGATAGTACGACACCCAGCATCGACCCCATGAAGGATAGCAGGAACGAGAAAAAACGCGGGACCGGATCGTCCGGCGACATATAATAGCGCGCGTAAATGACGACCAGAAGTCCAATTCCGGTGATCAGCATGGCAAAAAGCCATGCGAAACCATCCATGCGGAATGTTACATTGAGACCGTAATTCGGCAGCCAGTCAATCGACCCGCGGACAACGCCACCATTTGCCACGATAGGATAGAGGCTAGCTGTAATGACGAATGCAACAAGCGCGATTGCAGCCGTGAACCATGCAGATCCACTGCGATCAACACCCCGAAACAGACCTGTTATAGCGCTGCCAAGAAATGGAAGAAGGACCAGCAAAAAGAGCATCCTGCCGTCCATCGTCATGCGCCACTGGCCTCCATTCCGCAATCAAGGTTGATCCGAAGCAGGCACTGCTCATGAGAAAAGCAACAGGAACGCTCCGGTGAGTTGTCGAGAGGAATCAAATATTCCGATGTCTTTATTATGACCGGCTAGCGCTTATTATGGCAATAGCTTTCAAGGACTTATCGCGTAATTTTGAATCATTTTATTCCGCGAATGCCCGACAAACCCGCCTTGTTCGCGCCGGTTTTCGACTCAACAACTTTTTATCGGACATATTGACGCGTAATTCTTGCAGCTGAATGACAAATAATACCAACGGCGCAAATTAATTAAAAAAGCGAATCCTAATCATCTAAAAGAATTTTTGCGAGTTTTTCGGTTTGAACCCGAATATCGGGCACTGCGGTAACTTCCCAGAAGATTCCCTTCGTAACCGGACCTATAGCGAAGATTGATCCGGAAGGTTCGCCGCGCGCATTCAACACTTGCAAATCAGGTGTCACATCCAGACCGAGGTCAAGCGCATCCGGCTTTGCCAAACCAATTTCCATAAGATCAATAAGTGCCGGATTCCGCGTTGTTGAGAAACGGGAGCTACCGCCACGACAATCAATGATTGATTGCACGTCCAACTCATGAAGTCCCTCGCCGCGCCTGTTGCGGTAGCGAATTACGATTTGTTCGCCTTTGCTCTTCACCGAAGTTAAATGCCCGGCGGTGATCGTAAGTTGCCCTGATTTCTCAGTGGCCTTGATACGATCATAGATTGCCGGTGCCATACGATGGCGATGCACATCCCACCATGGCCGCAGGTGACGCAAAAAGCTCTCACGCTGTCTCAACGGCAATCCACTCCAGATCGCTTTTGTGTGAGGGCGCAATCCATCAATCACGCTGCGCCAGCTTTTGCCTGCACTCTCCTGCTGATCGATCAGTTTTCGAACTATACGCAGAAGCACAGGCAATCCATCCGCAATCGGCAGTTGATCTGCTTCTATTGTCAACGGATCTGAAGGTTCATGCCGTGCAGGGAGCAGACCGCGGCGTGAAATCGCATGAATTCTACCCTTATGACCTCTATCCAGCAGCGAAATGACACTGTCCACCATAGATAGGCCGGTACCTAATATTGCTACGGAATGCTCGCACGGGATTTCGAAATAGCCGTTACTGGACCAATATTCCGCCACAAAATCTGCTGACGTCGAGATTGCTGCCTCGTTGCCCGTTGCAACGATAATGGCATCGGCAACGAAGTCTTGTGCCGTAGAGCTGGTTACTTTTGGCCGCAAACCTTCAAAGGCAACGCTTATAACGTCTGCAGATTCGATAAAAAGACGCGGGCTTTCACTCGCCAGGTAGGGTTTAAGCAAATCATTGAGGTAAAGCCGATAGAGACAACGCGGCGCAAAGGATTGAGGCTGCCAACCACCGATCTTTCCAGCTTCGGAGTTGGTCTGAAGCCAGTTTAAAAAATGGTTAGGGTCATCGGGAAAAGCGCTCATATTGCTGGCGCGGACATTGAGAAGGTGGTTGGGGTTGAGCGTCGAGTAGGCAATGCCTGCCCCGATATTCCCTGAGCGTTCAAATATGCGGACTGTGGTTTCCGACGATCTTTTAAGCAATTGCGCGGCTATGAGAACACCACTCGCACCGCCACCTATGATAATAAATGACTTCAAACTTTTGTTACCTCATCGCCTATTGTCGTTCGCAAACTTCGCGGTCGGGTTCTGCATTTTCTCAGGGGCTCAAATTCCTATAAATTTTGTCAGATTCTTATGGAAACAAAAGGGAAAAACTGTAGTTTTCACGATGTTTAGCACACGAAGATGAAACAGTGGTGCGGGAAATGTTTCATCTGTTGACAGTGTGTTTCGAAAACACGGACTGGCTTCTTGTTCGAAAATCACAATATCTTGGATGAGTTCTCCCAATCGCTGCATTAAGTTTGCAGCGCAGAATCGCTGCAAAAACAGGATAATGACGATGAACAACAGCTATATCGCCGCTCTTAAGAAGCGTCGTACACAATATGCACTTGGCAAGAACCTCCCAATCTCCCAGGATGCAACCGCCGAACTGATCCGCGAAGCAATCAAGCATTCGCCATCTTCTTTCAATTCGCAGAGTTCACGTGCAGTCATCCTTTTCGGTGCTGAAAGCGATAAGCTCTGGAACCTCGTTAAAGAAGAACTTCGCAAGATCGTTCCTGCCGAGGCATTTTCCGATACAGAAGCCAAGATTAACAGCTTTGCCGCAGGTGCCGGCACTGTTCTGTTCTTTGAAGATCAGAACGTTGTTAAGGGCCTTCAGGAAAACTTTGCGCTCTACGCAGATAATTTCCCTGTCTGGTCGGAACAGGCTGGCGGCATGGCTCAGCTTTCGGTCTGGTCTGCACTTGCCAATGAAAACATCGGTGCAAGTCTCCAGCATTATAACCCGCTGATCGATGCAGAAGTTGCCAAGGTTTTTGGCGTTCCTTCGTCGTGGAAGCTGCGCGCACAGATGCCATTCGGCTCCAACGAACAGGGCTTTGGCGATAAGGCATTCATGGACGATGCCGAACGCTTCAAAGTCTTCGGATAACCAAGTCAATGAAAAACGGCTGGAATTTCCAGCCGTTTTTTATTTATCAAAACTGAACGGCGGGAGCTGCTCCAGAGCGGCCTTCAATGCTTCAGACCAACTTTCTGAAACTGTCAAATAATACGGATCCGTCGCTTCAAAGCGCCGGTGTTCACCCAACGCTAAGCTATCTGTTTCATAAATTTGCATATCCAGCGGCAATCCTACGGACAGATTGGCTTTGAGCGTTGAGTCAAATGAAACCAGCAGCAGTTTCACTGCCTCCTCAAAGCTCATCGCTTCGTGATAGGCGCGAACCAGAATTGGTTTGCCATATTTGTTCTCACCAATCTGGAAAAACGGCGTGTCGACCGAGCTTTCGATGAAATTGCCTTCAGGATAGATATAGAAAAGACGCGGCTGACCGCCTTTAATCTGTCCGCCGAGAATGAATGATGCTCCGAAAGCGTCGGCACTCTGACCTCCAGTGGCCGAGTTTGTAATCACTTCTTTGACAGTATCACCGATAAGACGAGCCACCTGAAACATTGATGGAGTATCATAAATTGATGGATGCCTGTCTTCAGGTGCCTTCATGCGCTCTTCAAGCAAACTTGCAACGGCTTGTGTTGTCGCCAGATTACCTGCCGACAAAAGTACGATTACGCGCTCCCCGGGGATAGTCCAGCTTCGCATTTTGGTAAAAGTCGAGATATTGTCCAAACCAGCATTTGTCCTGGTATCGGACATGAATACAAGGCCACGATCAATCTTCATTCCAACGCAATAGGTCATGGACAATTTCCGGTAGGCGATTACAAACTAGATCAATCACTGCCCTACATTAATGTTGACTGCAAGACTTTCAATGGTTCCGCCAAGCCGTACACCTGAAATTGGTGCGGCATCGCGATAATCGAGGCCAGTTGCGATGCGCACATAGCGATCGTTGGGACATACATTGTTTGCCGCATCAAAGCCGATCCAGCCAAGACCGGTCACATGCGCTTCCGCCCATGCATGGCTTGCGGTCTGATCCTCAATACCTTCCATAAGCAAATAACCAGAAACATATCTTGCAGGAATGCCCATAAGCCGTGCGGCGGATACGAAAATATGGCTATGATCCTGACAAACGCCCTTGCCCGCCTCAAGTGCCGTTTCGGCATTGGTAAAAACGCTTGTCGTACCGGGCATATAGGCCACATCTTGATGGATGGTATTCATCAGTTCGTGCAGCAGCGCCAACCGGTCCTGTGTCTTCGAAATGCCATTTGCCAGCGCACGAATACGTTCACCGGGCATAGTCAGACTGGTTTCGCGCTCAAACAACCAAAGCGGCGCATAGCCATAAACCGGCCCCAAAACACCGACGCGGTCCTCGACTTCAACGCTACCGCTGGCAGTGATGATGATTTCACTGATATTGCGCTGGTGCTGCACCAGATCAACCTTGTTGCCAAAACCATCGATATAGGAAACTTCCGGTTCACCGCCTTCGATCTTTAGTTCCCAATGTTTGACCAATTGTCCCGGCAGCGTGGGTGGGCGCAGGCGCAAGCGCTGCACTGCATATGGGACCGGGTTTTCATAACGATAATGGGAGACGTGCTGAATATTGAGCAACAAGCGATCACCTCAATAAAAATTATAGGTTTCTGCGATCTCGTTGCCGAGCCGGTTATTACGCGCGATAAATTCGGTCAGGAATTCATGCAATCCAATATCGAAAATCGCGCCAATGTCCTGATTTTGCAGTGTCGCATAAATTTTCTCGGCTGTCTGATGACAGACGGCGCTATCGCCATAATCTTTCGCCAGATAATTCAGGTGCCCATTGATGCTCTGGTAGCAGTAATTGAGCGAACGCGGCATGCGGCCATTGAGGATCAGATAATCTGCGACATGGGCGGGGCGGTAATCACCATCATAGACCCAGCGATAGGATCTGTGCGCCGATACCGAGCGCAAAATCGATTCCCACTGATAATTATCGAGTGTGGTACCGACGTAGGAAACAGCAGGCAGGAGCACATAATATTTTACGTCGAGAATGCGGGCTGTATTGTCTGCACGTTCTATGAATGTGCCAAGACCCGCATAATCAAATATTTCATTGCGTAGCATAGTGCCATGAAAAGCACCACGAATAAGTGCTGTTTCACGCTTGATCTGATCAAGAAGCGGCGGTAGATCGGCTTCCTTTAGCGGCCTGCACAGGGATTTCTTGAGCACCATCCATGCTTCATTGACGCTTTCCCACGCTTCTCGGGTCAAAGCCGTGCGCACCATGCGCCCATTAGAACGCGCCGTTTCAATACAGGACATGACACTCGATGGATTGTCCATGTCGCGTAGCAGAAAATCAGCGACGTTTGCGGCATTATAAGCATCATATTTGCTCGAAAACGTCGCGCTGGCACCTGCCGAAACAATCACCGAGGACCACTCTTCCGGTGCGTCCGAGGTCTTTGTGAGTGCCATTCGCAATCCCGCATCGACCAGACGCGCCATGTTTTCGGCACGCTCGATATAGCGAAACATCCAGTAAAGACCATTTGCCGTACGGCCAAGAAGCATAAATATTCCCCTTCTATACGCACCAGTCTTATCGCTGGATTATCGCGTAATGCTTAGTATGCAAAATAAACTAGTCGTCGAGCACCCAGGTATCCTTGGTGCCACCGCCCTGACTGGAATTGACCACAAGTGATCCCTCTTTAAGCGCTACACGCGTCAACCCGCCGGGCGTAATGCGAATGCGATCAGAAACCAGAACAAACGGCCTGAGATCAACGTGGCGTGGCGCAAGGCCGCTTTCCGTAAAGATAGGCGTTGTCGATAGAGCTAAAGTCGGCTGCGCAATGTAATTACGCGGACGTGCTTTCAACTTGAGTGCAAACGCATCGCGCTCGGCTTTGGTTGCAGCGGGTCCAACAAGCATACCGTAACCGCCCGAACCATGCACTTCCTTGACGACGAGATCGGCCAGATTATCAAGCACGTAACTCAGACTATCAGGCTCTGAGCAGCGCCATGTAGGCACGTTTTCAAGGATTGCCTTGCGACCCGTGTAGAATTCAACGATTTCCGGCATATAGGAATAGATCGCTTTGTCATCTGCGATACCCGTACCTGGTGCATTGGCAATCGTAATGTTTCCAGCGCGATAGACATCCATGATGCCTGCAACGCCCAGCGTTGAGTCTGGCCGGAACGTAAGCGGATCAAGGAAATCGTCATCCACACGACGATAAAGCACATCGATGGCGCGATAGCCCTTGGTCGTACGCATGGCAACACGCCCATCGACAACCCGCAGATCACTGCCTTCGACCAGTTCCACGCCCATTTGATCCGCAAGAAATGCATGTTCGAAATAGGCGGAATTATAGATGCCGGGTGTGAGCACGGCGACGGTCGGCACGCCCTGCGTTCCGGGCGGTGCGACACTTGCCAGCGATTGCCGCAGCAATTGCGGATAATTCTCGACCGGGCGAACTTTTACATTCTGAAACAGCTCAGGAAAAAGCTGCATCATCGTTTCGCGGTTTTCCAGCATATAGGAGACGCCAGACGGCGTGCGGGCATTATCTTCCAGCACATAAAACTGGTTTTCCGCAGTCCGCACGATGTCGACGCCGATTATATGCGTATAGACATTGCCCGGCGGACGAAAACCAATCATCTCAGGCAAAAATGCCTCATTATTAATGATCAGATCCTTGGGGATACGCCCTGCCCGGACAATTTCTTGGCGATGATAAATATCATCGAGAAAAGCATTGAGCGCCATAACGCGCTGTTCAATGCCTTGCGAAAGCCGCCGCCATTCCTGACCGGAGATAATACGCGGAATGATGTCAAACGGGATCAACCGCTCAGCTGCGTTCTCGTCACCATAAACCGCAAAAGTGATGCCGGTCTTGCGAAAGACGCTTTCGGCATCCTGCGTTTTTTGCAGGAGTTTGTGTTGATCCTGCTGGTCGAGCCACTGCTTGAGAAATTCGTATGGTTGACGGACATTTCCGCCATGACTGAGCATCTCATCGAATGGCTTCACTTAATTCCCCTTCTTTTCGCTAATATTCAGCTTCAAATCAGGGAAATGCAAGTGTGCAAATCATGCAAAAACGCAAAGCTGCATTGCACAATCCTCTTCTATCGCCAATCTCACCCGGGCCGATGCGCTTTAACAACCGCCGGGTCTGTATCAATACGTCCTGCGCCGATAAGATCGAGACAATAAGGCACAGCCGGGAAAATTGCCTGCAAAGTCATAGCGATAGAAACCGGCTTTCCGGGCAAATTGAGGATAAAGCTCTTACCGCGGCTACCGGCAGTTTGACGCGAAAGGATCGCCGTCGGCGTCTGCTCAAGACTTGCGCGGCGCATCTGTTCTCCGAAACCTGGTAATTCCTTATGCAGAACAGCCTTCATTGCTTCTGGTGTTTCATCTCGCGGGCTTGGGCCGGTTCCGCCTGTCGTTAAAATCAAATCGCACCCGACATTGTCAGAAAGATCAACGAGCGTGTCGCGAACGGATTCCATACCATCTGGAATGACGCGTTTGACGATTTCATATGAAGAGATAATCGCGCCTTTTAACCAGGATTCAATGGCCGGACCGCTCAAATCTTGATATTCGCCGCGGCTTGCACGGTCGGAAACTGTAACGACACCGATTTTCACTATCCTATCCTTTTCATTGCGCTTTTTCTACGCTTATAGCTTTGTCATGTCAGAATGTGAAGATTTCAAAGCTAAGCCTGCTCATCGCAAAACTGGTATATCAAACACAAGTCAGAATGCTGTTGCTTTCCCATGAAATTCGAGTTTCAATCACAATATTGATGGGGGAGAACACCATGCTATTCAGTGGCATCAAATACCGAGGAACGTTCACGCCCGAGGACTTGCAATTGATGCAAGCCGCTTACAACAAGAGTTGTGTCCTGCTGGGACGCTGCCCGAAAACACACGAAGCGAAAAATGATCTCGCACGCGAGATCATAAAGACATTCGAAACGGGTGAAACAGAGCCAGATAGAATTGCTGAAATTGCAGCGCAATTGGAACTTATGCGCGCGTAGAGCGGTTACCGAATGTAAACTATCTGTATGTATGTTAGGCATCACCATTTACTAAAAATCTGTCTTTGGAACTATGGCCCATATTATGAAATTCGGTCAATCACGACCAAACCACGAATGAAACAATATGCCGTTTTCGAGAGATTATTATTTCAAGCGTTTCAAGCCCTCTGAATTGGAGCAGTTACAGGCGGCCTTTCTTGAAACGTGTCAACGTCTCGGACGCTGCCCAATAACCTCTCCTCAGAAAGACGAAATGACGCGAGAGATCATTCAGATTTATGAATGCGGGATTTCAAATCCTCAAAAAATAGCCGATCTCATGATGCAGATTGAAAGCGTAAAGCCTAAGCCTTTCGCCCAGCAGATTTTCGAACAGGATTTCGACACGGTGACAAAGAGAGCCTGACAAAAGTGAGGAAAAATCAACTTTCTGTCACAGAACAAAACCGCATGTTCTAGTTATCTTTTAAATTATTCTCTTATCATATTGTTTTTTCGACATATTTCTTCAACCTATCACAATCACACCCTTTCTATCTTTAAGGCTTTCGTAAACTTTGGATTCAGCTTTGTGCGGTAATCTTTGGTTAGCAATTAGCTTGAGGTGAGCGTTGCGGGTGTTGGTCGATGGCATTTCTGCGATCTCGTTTGGCTGCAGAGGCCTGAGTTTTGTGTAAGGGTATCATGCGTTTTTCAGTTGTGTCAGCAATTACCCTTGCCTGCACCGCTCTGGTTGGTTGCACGTCGAGTTCCGGCATTGAAAGTCTCATGCCGCAACCTTCTGCCGAACTAACCAGTTCCGTGGTGAGGCCATCGGCACCCTTAACCGAAATGGTGAGAGCGCCGCAGTCCATACCTGCCGCACCACAAGAGCAGGTGCTCGCCTGGGCAGGCCCGGTCCCTGATGCAGGGCCGTTCAAGAGCACACCTCCCGCGCCTTTAACACAGCCAGCCGAGCAGCGAGCGGCAACCCCAATTTCCATTCCAAAGCCGAAAGTAGCTGCTTATCCACCTGTGCGTCTTGCACCTGCGGAGCGATCACGTGTGTATAGCCAACGCTTCCGCGATGCAAAGCCGATCAACTTTGGGAAGGTTTCTCCGCGCAGGCATGCCGTTCATGGCGTGGACGTTTCACGCTGGCAGGGCAATATCGACTGGGCGACACTACGCAAGAACGGTGCAAACTTTGCCTATATTAAAGCAACCGATGGCGGCGATCACCTTGATCCAATGTTCAAAACGAACTGGCGCAATGCGCAGGCTGCAGGGTTAAAGCGTGGGGCGTATCACTTCTTCTACTGGTGCCGTGTCGCAAGCGAACAGGCTGCGTGGTTCATCCGAAACGTGCCAAATGATCCTGATGCATTGCCGCCTGTGATCGACGTCGAGTGGAATGGCGATTCCGCCTGCAAGAGGCGCCCTTCACCTGCCCAAGTTCGCGAAAAAATGCAGGTATTCATGGATGCACTCGAGCGCCATTATGGCAAGCGCCCGGTCATCTATACCGCGCCTGATTTTTATGACGATAATCTCAAAGGTGCATTCACCGATTATCCGTTCTGGCTGCGCGCTGTCGCACAGCACCCATCAAAAGTCTATCCAGGACGCCGTTGGGTTTTCTGGCAGTATTCTGGCTCTGGTCTGTCCCAAGGCGTCAGTGAAAAAATTGACCTGAATGTCTTCCATGGCAATGAAGATCAGTGGCATCAATGGGTCGCACGCTTTGCCAGTTCATCTTCCTAAAGTAATATAATCCCCTAACGGGGATTATTCTTTGCAATCATGACTTGCCGATATTTTCGAGATCGTAAGGTGTCGACTGGTACATCTCATTGATCCAGTTGCCGAACAGCAAATGCGCATGGCCACGCCAGCAATTCTGCGGCTTTTTGCTGACGTCATTATTCGGGAAATAATTCGCTGGCAGTGGTGTTTCCGGTTGAAGCTGAATGTCGCGGAAATATTCATCGGCAAGCGATGTCGTATCATATTCAACATGGTTAAACATATGCAGCGAACGATGCTTCGGGTCTTCCAGCAGGCAAAGCCCGCTTTCCGGGCTGTCGACAAGAACCTTCAGATGGCTATCTAATGGAATGTCGTTCTTGCGCACTTCTGTCCAGCGCGACACGGGAATTGCGAAGTCATCGGAAAAGCCGCGCAGATAAGGTGAAGACGGTACAAGATTTTGTTGGCTGAAAACACCCGACGCTTTGCCCGGCAGATCATATTTTCCCATGCCATGGAAATGATGCACGGCGGCCTGTGCCGCCCAACAAATATTGAGCGTGCGATGAACATGAGTTTGTGTCCAGTCGAAAACCCGCTGCATTTCATCCCAATAGGTCACTTCTTCAAAAGGCATACGCTCAACAGGCGCGCCCGTTATGACAAAACCGTCAAAGCGCTCGTTACGGATATCTTCCCACGGCTGATAAAATGACAGCATGTGATCGGCAGGCGTATGACGTGCAACATGATTGGTAATGCGCACAAGCGTCAGTTCCAACTGCAAGGGCGTTGCCCCCAACAACCGAGCAATCTGTGTTTCGGTCGTCACTTTATTCGGCATTAGATTAAGAAGGCCAATTTTCAGCGGCCTGATATCCTGACGCACCGCGTCCGCCTCACGCATAACCATAACACCCTCGGCTTCGAGAACACTGGTTGCGGGCAGATCATCTGGAATTTTTATAGGCATGCGCGTCAGTCCTTCGTTATGTCAAGGCAGACGCATGTGGCTTTGTCCGTATATTTGCCGGTGGGCCACATCCTTCCTTTTTAGGAAGTACCACCTTGCCCGGAGAGGCAGGTTGGCGTTGGGCGTCGCCCCAACTCTTGATGTGAGATTACTACTACTCAAAGTCTCAGGCGCTGGCAATAGGTCTGTTTATAATAGAATTTTTTCTCAACCGTTCATGAAACGGAAAGAATTGCCTTTGCCATATTCAAGCCGGTTAGCGTTAATTGGAACAAGCCGAGCGTTCTAGCCTTTTCCATTTAAAGTGTGCTTCGATTTGGCTTGTCAGATCTGCATTCTAAGTTCTTTTGACTGAAGCATAATTTTATCCATCCCCGTCTGCTTCAGTCAGATTATGCTCTGACCAAAACCTATGGTACTCTGGTAAAAAATGGGAGGGAAACATGAGCAATATTATATTCTGGATCGCCCTTGTCATTCTGCCGGTTCTGGCGGGAACGGCTTTTGCCTATTTAAGACATATGCGTCATGGGGATGATTTTTAGGGTCTGATCACTCTTTGAAGCTCTCTCAAAAATGGGAAGCAGCTTTGCCAGATAGGTGATAGGCGCTTTAAGATTAGCCTGATAGCTTCGGTTTTTTAAGCGTAACTATAACTTAGATGCGCGATGTATATTTTCGCGCCAACTCAGGTGAACGACTGCAATGAACGGACCGGATACCCCCCATATCCTCGTCGTCGGTGCTGGCTTTGGTGGCCTGCAATTAATCCATGATTTAAAAGGCTCAAATGTTCGCATTACGCTTGTTGATCAGCGTAATCATCACCTTTTCCAGCCCCTGCTCTACCAGGTCGCAACCACAATTCTTGCAACATCGGAAATTGCCTGGCCGATCCGTCATCTCTTTCGAGATCGCAAAGAGGTAACAACCTTGCTTGGTACGGTTGTCGATGTGAACACCGCCGAAAAGACAGTAAAGCTCGAAGACGGCTCTATGCTAGACTATGATATGCTCGTTCTTGCGACCGGCGCACGACACGCTTATTTTGGTAATGATCGCTGGGAAAAGGTGGCTCCTGGTCTCAAGGCACTGGAAGATGCGACGACCATTCGGCGTCGCCTGCTCTTGGCATTTGAGCGCGCCGAACGTGAGACAGATCCTGCAAAGCGACAGGCCTTTTTGACGTTTTCGGTGGTTGGCGGCGGGCCAACTGGAGTAGAATTAGCAGGCATTATTGGCGAATTGGCCAAAGATACGATCTGGCCGGAATTCCGCAATATTGACACAAGGCAGGCACGTATCTTGCTTATCGAAGCTGGTCCGCGTATTCTGGCAGCCTTTCCAGAAGATCTTTCAGCCTATGCGCAAAATGCCTTGCAAAAAATAGGCGTCGATGTTCGCCTTGGCGTGCCAGTGAAAGAAATCACCGAAGACGGCGTAACGGTGGGTGATGAGTTCATTCCTTGCATAACGACGATATGGGCGGCAGGCGTTGCTGCATCACCTGCGGCGGCATGGGTTGGGGCTGAAAGCGACCGAGCAGGCCGCGCGCGCGTTCTGCCTGATCTTACGGTGCCTGGTCACGAGAATATCTTTGTCATTGGGGATACAGCTTGGGTTGATGGACCAGATGGAAAACCTATTCCCGGCATTGCGCCTGCCGCCAAGCAACAAGGAGCCTATGCTGCAAAGGTCATTCGCAGCCGTATATCAGGCAGCGCGGCACCAGCATCATTCCGCTATCGACATCAAGGCAATCTAGCGACCATCGGTCGAGGGGCTGCTGTCGTGGATATGGGAAAGATCAAACTCAAAGGTACGATTGCCTGGTGGGTATGGGGTATCGCCCATATCTTCTTCCTGATCGGCACCCGCAGCCGCGCGGCAGTCGCTTGGAGTTGGCTCTGGACCTTTATATCTGGTCAACATAGCGCTCGTCTCATTACGCAGGGAAAAGCAATCGACGATAACAAATAAAGTGAAACGGCCCGCCAAAAACGGGCCGTTTCCGTTGCCTGAGATATTGGAGCGCATGCCAAAAAGTGTGAAACGGTTTTCGGACAAATATGCGCTTTAAATTATTCTGCTGGCTGCAAGAACCGCTCATCAATCGGGTCTGGTTCAATATCCATTGGTTTACCGTTCATCGCTGCATTGAGACGCTCGGTATCCAGCTCATTTTCCCAGCGTGCAACCACGATTGTTGCAACCGCGTTACCAACCAGATTGGTCAGTGCACGACATTCGGACATGAAGCGGTCAATACCCAAGATCAGAGCCATTCCAGCAACCGGAACCGCAGGAACCACTGAAAGCGTTGCTGCAAGGGTGATGAAGCCTGCGCCGGTGATACCGGCAGCACCCTTCGAGCTCAGCATCGCGACCAGAAGAAGCAAAATCTGATCTGTTAATGATAGTGGAATATCTGTTGCCTGCGCAATGAAGAGTGCCGCGAGCGTCATATAGATATTCGTGCCATCAAGATTGAACGAATATCCGGTCGGAATAACAAGGCCAACAACCGAGCGTTTGCAGCCAGCTTTTTCCATTTTATCCATAAGGCTTGGAAGGGCTGCTTCCGAAGAAGACGTTCCGAGCACCAGTAGCAATTCTTCTTTGATATAGCGGATGAGTGCCAAAATCGAAAAGCCATTATAGCGCGCAACCGAACCCAGCACGACCAGCACAAACAACAATGCCGTGATGTAGAAAGTAGCAATCAGCATCGCCAGATTGGCAATCGAACCGATGCCATATTTGCCGATCGTGAACGCCATCGCGCCAAAGGCACCAATGGGAGCCGCTTTCATCAGGATCGAAACCAGCTTGAAAACAGGCGTTGTCAACATTTGCAGGAAGTCGGTTACTGGCTTGCCCTTTTCGCCGACCATGGCAAGCGAAACACCAAACAGCACAGAGAAAAACAGGACTTGCAGAATATCGCCCGAAGCGAATGCGCCAACGATCGTGGTTGGGATAATATTGGTCAGAAAGCCCATAATCGTCTGCTCATGAGCTTTTTCAGTGTAATTTGCCACAGCCTGCGGATCGAGCGAGGCCGGATCGATGTGCATGCCCGCGCCGGGCTGCACCACATTGGCAACAATAAGGCCGATGACTAGAGCTAGCGTGGAGAAAGTTAGAAAGTAGATCATCGCCTTACCGGCGACGCGTCCGACTTTCTTCATATCGGTCATACCGGCAATACCGGTTGCAACTGTGAGAAAGATCACCGGAGCGATGATCATTTTTACGAGCTTGATAAAGGCATCGCCCAGCGGCTTAAGCTGTGTGCCAAGCTCCGGATAGAAATGTCCAAGCAGAATACCTGCTGCAATAGCAACCAGAACCTGCACATAGAGTTGCTTATAAAGCGGGATTGGGCGGCGTGGTTCAGCCACGGCACCATTTGGTACGGCAATCATGATGTCCTCCATTGGGCTCTATCTGGATTGCGTCCAGCCTCCCGAGCCATTCGTCCTTCAATCAGCAGCCAATGCGGCTGTTCGCATCATGATCTGCAAGCTCCGTGCCAGTTTGATGGAAAATCATAACTCACTGATAGTTATAGTATTTTATTGGAGGCGGGTTAAAAGAACTGCTATTTTGTGCGGTAAGCCGCACATTTATCTTTTCAATCTGTGCGGCATGATGCACAATAAATTCATGTCTGATACATCCAAACAAGTTGCTGATAGCGCGCCCGCTGCTGTTTTTGACCGTCGGATCTGGTGGCTTTTCGGCGTAGTTTTTGCAGTGACTTTTGCGCTTGCATTCTGGCTTGTGGGAAATACCGCGCGGGACAGCGCGCTTTTGACGCTCAGCGGACAAACACGGATCGACTCCAATCTGAACGCCGCACTTTTGCGTGCCGTTCTCGAAAAACAACGCGCTCTTCCCTTGGTGTTAGCCAAGGACAATGAGCTGGCAAATGCGCTGGAGACACAAAGCCCCCCAGCGGTCGATTTGCTTAACCGCAAGTTTGAAGCGCTTGCCGAAGGAACACAGGCTGCCGTTATCTATCTGATCAAGCTCGATGGCGCCGCAATTGCCGCAAGCAACTGGCGTGAGCCCGATAGTTTTGTAGGCAATGACTATACATTTCGCCCCTATTTCAAAGAAGCACTGAAAAATGGCAGCGCCGAATATTTTGCGCTTGGTAATGTCAGCCTGCGCCCCGGCCTTTACATTACGCGCCGGGTTGACGGGAAAAACGGACCGCTTGGCGTTGTTGTCGTCAAGCTTTCGTTTGACCAGCTTGAAAGCGATTGGCGCGAAACAGGACGACCGACATTTGTTGCCGATGATCGCGGCATCGTGTTGATTACAAGCCTGCCATCGTGGCGTTTCATGACAATTGGCGAGTTTCCGCCCAAGCGCGTCGAAGCCATCCGCCGCAGTCTTCAGTTTGGCGATTCACCGCTCAAGCCCCTGCCGCTGACAATCAACCCGCTTGCAGACGACGAAGACGCAGCTCTCGTCGAAGCCATTCTGCCGGGTTCAGCACGCAAAACTGACTTTCTCGCCATTCACTCCGATGTGGATACCACACCGTGGCAAATCTACAGCTTGGCGCCCATGCGTTCGCAGGTGGAAGCAGCCATGCGCGAGGCGCGTTTGATCGCCTTCATCATCCTCGGGGCCATTGCGACATTGGCTGGCATTCTACTCCGTCGCAGACAGCGCGTCGCCGCGCGCATTGCAGATGCGCAGCGCAGGCAGGCTGAACTTGAGCATCGGGTCGACGAGCGAACGCGTGATCTCATCAAGGCGCGTGACCGTCTCGAATCCGAGATCAGCGACCATCATAAAACGGAGACCATGCTGCAAGGCGTACAGCAGGATCTCGTTCACGCCAATCGTCTTGCTATCATGGGACAAGTGGCTGCAGGTGTCGCACATGAAATCAATCAACCCGTGGCAACAATTCGAGCCTATGCCGACAATGCCCGCACCTTCCTAAACCGCAAACAACTGAATGCAGCGACAGAAAATCTCTCGGAAATTGCAGCACTCACCGAGCGCATTGGAACGATCACCGGCGATCTGCGCGCACTTGCGCGAAAAGGCCATAAGCCGTCCGAACCCGTCGCGCTTGCGCAAGTCATCTCCGGTGCACTGGTGTTACTGCGCAGTCGTTTTGCGGGCCGCATGGACCAGCTCGACATCGAACTTCCAGCATCAGAGATATTGGTTGTCGGTCATTCCATACGACTTGAGCAAGTACTTATAAATCTGTTTCAAAACGCACTGGAAGCTGTTGAGAGTAAAGGAAATGATGGGCATATAGAAGTCCGCACCAAAGCGCTCGCAAAGAGTGTCGTACTGACAATCATCGATAATGGTCCGGGTATATCGGAGCATATTCAGGATAATCTTTTCGCGCCGTTTAACACGTCAAAGGAAAAGGGCCTTGGCCTAGGCCTCGTAATCGTCAAGGAAATCCTCACCGATTACGGAGGCAAGATTTCTGTTAAAAGCAGTGCCGAAGGCACCGCATTCCGGGTGGAATTCAAGAAAGCATGATGAATATTCCAGTCATACTTGTCGATGATGACAAGCCACTGCGTCGCGCCACCAGACAGACGCTGGAGCTGGCAGGCTATACCGTTCAGGATTTTGGCAGCGCCAGTGAAGCGCTGGGCGCGATTACAAATTTCTTTGAAGGCGTGATCGTGACGGATGTTCGCATGCCACAGATGGATGGACTGCAACTTTTTGCTCATATTCAGGAAATCGATGCCGATCTTCCGGTTATTCTTATTACCGGCCACGGCGATATTCCGATGGCAGTGGAGGCAATACAGAATGGCGCCTATGATTTTATTGCCAAGCCATTTTCGACGGACAGGCTGGTTCATAGCGTTTTAAGAGCAGGCGAACGGCGAAAGCTCCTGCTTGAAAACCGTAGCCTGCGTCAGCTGGCCGAAGAGGCGCAGACCGATATGCCGCTGATCGGCCAGACGCCAGCCATCGAAAATTTGCGGCGCACAATACGCGATATTGCTGACACTGATGTCGATGTGCTGATTGCTGGCGAAACCGGCAGCGGCAAGGAAGTCGTGGCGCAATTGTTGCACGACTGGGGGAGACGACAAAAAGGTAATTTCGTGGCGCTCAATTGTGGCGCTTTGCCGGAAACCGTCATTGAAAGCGAATTATTCGGCCATGAAGCCGGGGCTTTCACCGGCGCGCAGAAAAAGCGCGTTGGTCGTATAGAACACGCCAGCGGCGGCACGCTGTTTCTTGATGAAATCGAAAGCATGCCGACGGCAACGCAGGTCAAACTCCTGCGTGTTCTGGAAATGCGTGAAATTACGCCGCTTGGGACCAATGAAATACGACCGGTCGATCTTCGTGTGGTCGCGGCTGCAAAAATAGACCTTGGCGATGCGGAACAGCGCGGCAATTTTCGCGAGGATCTTTATTATCGGCTGAATGTCGTAACCCTCACCATTCCACCTCTACGCGAGCGACGCGAAGATATTCCACTGCTGTTCGCGCATTTTCTCGCGCGCGCTACCCGACGTTTCAATCGGGATGCGCCTGATCTGGATGCAACGACATATCGTCATCTTATGAAGCATAACTGGCCGGGTAATGTGCGCGAACTTTTGCATTTTGCCGAACGATTTGCGCTTGGCGTCACAACGCACTCGCGTGCACCCGTTCGCCACGACGATCATGAACCTTTGCCGAAACGTCTGGAGCGTTTTGAAGCCTCACTGATCCGTGAAACGCTGGCAGCGCATAATGGTAATGTTCAAAATACGCTGGAAGCGCTGGGAATCCCGCGCAAGACGTTTTACGACAAAATGCAGCGGCATGGCATCAACAGGGCAGATTATAAGTCTGAAAGCTGAGTTAAAAAATTACGCAACACAACCGCCTGATTATGCTGCTCGTCTTTTGCGCCGTAGAGCAATGTAACATGATTGCTTGTGGTTTGCTGTAAAAGCACATTTACAGCCACTGAATTAGCCTTCAATTCAGCAATATATCTTTGTTGAAACTCCTGCCATTTGGCCGGATCATGCCCGAACCATTTGCGTAGCTCGGTTGTTGGCGCAATATTTTTATCCCAGAGATCAATCGCAGCCTTTTCCTTGGTCATACCACGCGGCCATACGCGATCAACAAGCACGCGAAAGCCGTCACTAGGTTCCGATGCGTCATAAACCCTCTTAATATTAATATCCACCATTCTCTCTTCCGCGCATGCTATGCAAATAAGATAGGCAATCAGAACATCGGAGTAACGTTAAGCGGATAGCATACCATCTATTGATGCAGATTGTGCTGTGTGAAGGCGCTTATAACGACCATCCTTTACGGAAAGCAGCTCTTGATGACTGCCGTGTTCTATGATCTCGCCACCTTCGACAACAAGAATACGATCGGAATTGATAATCGTTGCAAGCCGATGCGCGATCACAAGCGTCGTGCGCCCGATTGATAGATCAGCAAGAGATTGCTGGATAGCCCGTTCGGTTTCTGTGTCCAAGGCAGAAGTTGCTTCATCCAGAATAAGGATCGGCGGGTTCTTGAGGAAAATACGCGCAATCGCCAGACGTTGCTTTTGTCCACCAGACAGTTTCACGCCGCGCTCGCCAATGACCGTCTCGTAGCCATCGGGAAGATTTGCAATCACGCCATCAAGCCGCGCACGGCGCGCAGCATCAATAATCTCTTCATCGCTGGCATCAAGACGACCATAAGCAATGTTCTCGCGGATGGTGCCTGCAAAGAGAAATACGTCCTGACTGACGATACCTATATTTGAGCGCAGCGACTTCAATGTCATGTTGCGAATATCGATGCCATCAACGAGGATTTCACCCTTTGTAACATCGTAGAAACGCGGCAGCATGGAGCAGATAGTGGTCTTTCCTGCACCTGAAGAACCGACAAACGCGATTGTTTCACCGGCTTTGATAGACAAATTGAGGGAACTCAAAATCGGGCGGGCATCACTATAGCCAAAGCTCACATCGCGATATTCAATATCGCCCTTAAGTCGTTCGACTGATTTTGCGTCTGCACGATCTGCAATATCCGGTCGCGTATCGAGAAACTCACAATAGCGCTGAAAACCGGCGATACCCTTGGGGTACGTTTCAATGACCGAATTAATCTTATCGATGGGACGGAAGAAGACATTGACCAGCAAAAGGAAGCCAACAAAGCCGCCAGCCGTCAGTTCGCCATGCACGACAAACCATGCGCCGGCCAGCATGACCACAACCTGCACAAACCGCATCGACAGATACGAAAGCGACATGGAAGCAGCCATAATCTTATAAGCGGCAAGTTTGGTGTTGAGATATTTTTCGTTGCTTTCGGCAAACAGCTTGCGCTCATGATCTTCATTGGTGAAGGCCTGAACAACGCGAATACCACCGACATTTTCTTCAATACGCGCATTGAAGTCGCCAACGCGTCGATAAAGTGCATGCCAATTCGTCGTCATACGCCCACCATAACGCATGGTGACATAGGCACATAGCGGGACGATTAGTGCTGTAATCAGTGCCAATGGCACATGAACCCACATCATAAGCGCAAAAGCACCAATCAGCGTCATGATAGCGATGAATAAATCTTCGGGGCCGTGGTGAGCCACTTCTCCAATTTCTTCCAGATCCTTGGTCAGCCTTGCTACGAGGTGTCCGGTTTTCTGATTATCAAAGAAGCCGAAAGATAGTTTTTGAAGGTGGTCGAAAGCCTTGCGCCGCATCTCGGTTTCAATTTTGATACCGAGCATATGCCCCCAATAGGTCACAACAACCTGCAAAATTGCATTCAATACATAGATCGCTAACAAGCCGATGGCTGCAAATGAAATGATGCCAAGCTCCCCGGTTGGTAGGAGACGATCGATAAAAATCGTAACCGCAATCGGAAATGCAAGTTCTAGAAGTCCTGCTGCCACAGCGCTTGAAAAGTCCAGCATGAACAGGCGGCGATGCGGCCTGTAATAGCTCGAAAAACGTTTCAACAAGTCAGCCATGGCGCGGCTCCTTCAATAGCAATTTGTAGGGTGCCTAACTTATTATGCTCACAAGTGAAAGGATAAAGAGCCAATCTGTTTGAACAAAATCAGCGCTTTAAAACTCAGATATTTCGCTTTTTATTTAGCCAGCCATGAAGCCTGTAGCATCCTTGTGCCAATAGCCTGCAACGAGCGTTTCCTCCCGGCTTTTGCCGAGCGTTTGACGCCAATGCTGGCGGATGACTTTCGCCTGATCTGCCTCGCCGGCAAACCAGCCGAAGCTGTCGGGGCCTTCAGGCCATTCGGCTTCACATAAAACCTCTGTCAGCGTTTCAGCAGCTCGTTTCTGATCGGCATCAATAATCCAATCTACGGAAAACCCTTCCGGATGAACAAGTGGCTGCACATCCTTTTCGCTGTCGACCGCAATCACCACCCTGCCCGTCACGTCAGCCGAAAACTCTTCAAGCATCCGTCCGATTGCCGGCAGACCTGTTGCATCAGCCCCCATAAGATAGCGGCTTGCGTGGCGCAGAGGCCGACCGACTGGCCCCATCAAACCAACCTGATCACCGGGCTTAACGTCTTTTGCCCATTTACAGGCAAGCCCCTCGACTTCGTGAAGATAGAAATCGATCTCCAGCCAACCGACTTCAATATTGAGGTTGCGGATAGTATAAGCGCGGGATGCGGGTTTGCGTGTTTCATCCGGCCAGAATGGCAAGCCATTTGGCCCCATAATGGGCCAGACAGGCTGCGGTACTTGTTCGGTTGGCAAGAGCAGACGTATATGCATGGCACCGAACAGTGCAAAACGCTTGAGGTCTTCACCCGCAAGACGCAACCGCAACATGCGCGGCGTGAACATACTGGACGAAATCACCTGCATCAGACGGAACTGCGGAAGAACCTGCTCTCCTGCCCTGTCTCCCTGCCAAACAATTTCCGGTGCTTCTTCCTTTGTATAAAGTTTGATGGCGACGGCCGCGAGATCTTTAAGGCGATGCAAGCCTGTATCGTCGTCGGCGTGCAGCGCAACACGGTAGCCATGCGTTTTACTATCGATCTCGATACGTCCGAATGAAAAGTCAAATACATGATTGTCGCCGATCGTATCATATTGCGCTTGATAAGAGTTCAGACGATCAACGATGTTGGGTAGATAGATGTCGCCATTTTGCAGGCGAATGCTTGCGTGGCTCAACAATGCGCGGGAAGTTTCAGGAGATGGCTGTGACACGGGCTTTCTCGATCAGTTCTATTTAATTAGGGGATGAAAGCATTGCCGCCTTCATCCCGGAACATTAGCCGCCAATGCGACCAGTGATGGCGATCTTGAAGGTTCTCCCCTTCGCCTGATCAATATCGGCGCTCGTGGCCCAGCCGGTTTGCGCGTCTGTGTAGGCCTTGTCGAAAAGATTATCGACACCAAAATCAAGCTTCACATTATCGTTGACCTGCCAGTTGGCAAATACATTCACGAGGTCAACACGCGGATATACTTTCACGGCACCCGTCGTCAGTGCACGATTGACCTTGCCGACGCTTTCATATTCCACGCCATAGACCAGCTTTTCTTCAAAAGCTTTCAGACCCAGCGTAGCACTGAAATTGTCGAGGGGCGTATTGCTGAGACTATCCCCCTTATAGATGCCGTCCTTCATTTCGGCGTCCGTGTAAGACGCGGCAAGATTGACGTATCCCCACCAGTTGTCATAGGTGCCTTCAAATTCAACGCCGCGCAGACGTGCTGTACCGACATTTTCAGAAGTTGTTACATTGCCGTTTTTCACAGTATTGATATAATCTTTTACATCTGTGTGGAAGAAATTGAGCTTGGCTCGAACCTGATCGCCCGCATCCAGAATACCATCTTGGCTGAGATTCACACCTGCTTCAAACGAGGTGGCTACTTCCGGCTTCAGCAGAAGATTTGGCTCATATCCAGCATTATGTGCACCGTTCTGACGGAACATATCCTGCATATGCGGCACACGATAACCCTGCGAATACAGGCCGTAAAACTGTACGCCGTCCCATGGCGTTACACCGACGCTCAAGCGCGGCGAGACGCGATGGCCGTCAACATTGACGTCTTCCGAAGGCAATAGATTGGTTGCTTTTGTCGTTCCATCAAGCTGGTAGCCATCATAACGCAGTGCACCGATCAGTTCGAGCCACTTCTGGTAGTCGCCCTGCCATTGAAGCACGCCGCCATAGGCCTGCTGATCACCATTACCAAAGTTATCGGTGTCGGATTCGCCGCGCATCTTATAATAATCAAAACCATAAGTGATGGTATGGATCATCGCATCGGTTTCAATTCGCGAGCTATTATAAGCACGGAACCCAGCCGTTGAAACATCATAGAAACGGGTTTTGCCAATATTGGCTTTCGGCCAGATCTGATACTGGTCATTATCCGTATCAGTGTAATAAGCGTTGACAGACAGGTTCCAGAACGGGTTATCTTCCGGCTTATAGGTATAATTGCCCGTATAAGTGCTGACGATCGTATCGGCATCGTAACGCGACAAAGTGCTAGACGTTGAGCCACTGCTGCCTGTCATCACGTCGCTGTACTTCTGGCGCGAATAGCCAAACTTCAACTCATGACCTTCAGCGGGACGTATTGTCACTTTACCCAGACCACTGACGACGCGTTCACCGGTCCAGCGGACCACATCGCCGTCACCATTCTTATAGGCATCACTATCACGGTAATTGAGGTTGCCAATCACATCAAAATTTTCATGGAAGCGATAAGCGCCCACCGTGCTGGTCATCCAGCCTTTGCCGTTGCTTTCATAACGTAGCTTTTCGCTCAAAGCCCATGTTTCGCTGTCGCGTAGGAAATCGCCTGCGTCCTTGGTTTCAAATGCAACCAGACCGCCAATACCGCCGGAGCCATAAGCATTAGAAACAGGGCCACGAATGGCGGTTACCTGCTTAAGCATTTCAGGCTCGATATAGAACGAACCTGAGCCGTGGCCCACGCGCCAATAATCCTGACGCGCACCATCCAGCGTTACAGCGACGCGGCCATATTCCTGTAGACCGCGAATATTGATGGAGGTTGCCGGATCGTCACCATTCAAAGACGCGTGAACCCCGGGCGTCGCTCGAAATAGGTCGGCGGCAGTCGTTGCCTGAATGCGATCAATATCGCGCTGTGTAATGACACTCGTCGATGCCATAGCGTTGATGGCAGCCGCATTTTGGATCGTTGGTGAAATCGTAATCGTGTCGAGCTGTAACGTTTTCTCTTTGCGTTTCGCCTGTTCTTCCGTTTCTTGCGCGCTGACTGGCTGTGTAAGAGCGGAACTCGCTCCAAATAATGTCAAACCAACAATTCCGCCAAGAATTGTCGTCCCCATCAGATACCCCGTACGCCCATGTCTGAATAACATTCCAAACCCCATTCCGCAGTTTATGGCATAATTAAGACGACAAAAAGACTCATATTAATTGAGGCTATATTAATCTTGATATTAAGAGTCAACTTTATCGGCGTGGGGTTGAGGTGTTTTATAATTTTTTAACTCGTGTTTTAAGGGATAATAATCGATTTAAATCGAAGTATGATGCTAAGAAAAACGACGTGGAGTGTTCTTAAGCGACGTATTGGTTAACGCTATACCCGATCTCATCCAATAAATTGAATGCCTGATCATGGCCGCAACTTGCTTATCGCCTTATCACATACTGCTAATCCGACAACACCATCCAATAATTTCAGTAATTTCTGAAAGTTCACTGTAAACATTCGGGGGTTGCTTTTTAAAAATGACTGGTTATTTTCTGCTTCACTTGGAGGAGTGAAGAGCCGCCCCAGCGCGTTTATCGCTGCGGGGCGGTTTCTTTTTTAGCTATTCAAAAATGCATATCTGCATTGCAGCATAGCCTCTTGTAAGTGGAGGGCATCAAACCTATTTTCAAATTGTTCGGTTTCACTCCTCCTCCCAGAAACTGGACACCAAGCGCGGCACTCCTCCTCCCAGTCGCGCTTACCAGATCAGCCCGTTGCACACTCCTCCTCCCAGTGCAGCGGGCGTTCTTGTTTTTAACCCACGATTTTTTGCTTAATCGGTGATTTTGCCGGCAGTAAGCTGCTTGCTCTGTTCCTGAGCGAGAAGCGACCACGCTGCAATAAACATGGCAGCAATCATTGGGCCGACAACGAACCCATTGATTCCAACGAGAGAAATCCCGCCAATCGTTGAAATTAGCACAACGAAGTCTGGCATACGGGTGCCCTTGCCCACCAGTGGTGGACGCAGCAGATTATCAATCAATCCAATCACCAGAACGCCGACAAAAACCAGCGTAATGGTTTGAAGCCACATACCGTTTACGGCAAACCAGATTGCAGCGGGCCCCCAGACGAGAGACGCGCCGACAACGGGCAGCAGCGAAAAGATCGTCATTAGCACGCCCCAGAGCAATGCCGCTTCAATGCCAATCAACCAGAATGTGACGCCACCAATCGTGCCCTGAATAAGCGCAATGATAATATTGCCCTTCACTGTCGCCCGAATGACTGCAGCAAACTTTTCAACAAACTGATTCTTATAATCTTCGCTCAAAGGAATGGCCTGCCGAATCTTTTCGCCAAGTTCCTCGCCATCACGAAACAGGAAGAAAAGCAGATAAATCATAATGCCAAAGCTTATGATGAACTGAAGTGTATTCTGACCAAAGCTGAGCAGACGACTTGCAAAAATCTGACTGCCTTGCAAGATCCCTCCGGTAATACGCGCACGCCATTCGGCAAAAGTCCCCAACTCAAAGCGGATCATCCATTCTTCCAGCGTATCGGGCAAAGCCGCGAGAATGCGGGTAAGATAGTTGTTGAGATCGAATTCGCGCGTGATTAGACGCTGATAGAGCGTATTCCCTTCCTGTGCGAGCAATCCAAAAATGAACAGCGCTGGTAAGATGACCAAACAGAGGCACATCAGCACTGAAAGGAAAGCAGCAAGGTTTTTACGTCCACCCAATAAACGTACGAGTCGTTGCTGGACTGGATAAAAAATCAACGCAAGAATGATGCCCCAGAGTACTGCCGAATAGTACGGTATCAACAGCCAGGCAAAGGCAACCGTCACCAGTGCCAATAGAATATAGAAACTTGCGCGCTGGACAGACATGATCGCTCATCGGTTATTGCAACAGCTGAAAGCTGCCCTGATTTTCGTTGAATTTCAATAGCTCAAGGACACTCTCTCATCAAGCATACAGCATCGGCATGTCATTAATTCACTGGTCGATAAATTAACTCATCCATGATTGTTTACCAAAAAATTAATATTGTTGACAATCCGAGGTATCTGGCGTTCTATCCTTGCACGCTTCTCCCCACAAAACGAGGGAGTGGTGACGAAACAAGGGGAATAGATATGTTTAACAGACGCGCAGTTATCAAGACTGCGGCGCTCGGCGCCGTTTCACTTTTCGCGCTTATTTCCGCAAATGCCTCCCAAGCTGCTGACAAAGAACTCAAGATCGGATTTGTCGGTGTTACGAGTGGTCCAGCGGCTGCATGGGGCACATCAAATGTTCGTTCTATGCAGGTTCGTGCCGACTGGCTTAATGAACTTGGCGGCGTAAAAATTGGCGACGACAATTACAAGATCAAAGTCGTAACCTTCGATGATCAGAAAGATCCCAAGCGCGCCATTGCGGGTATGGAAAAGATGGCTCAGGAAGGCGTCCACTATGTCGTGGGGCCTAATGTGGATGACGGTGCGGCAGCCGTGCGTCCAGTCGCAGAAGCCAAAGGGATCATCTATTTCCCTTATTCCTTCCCAAAAGAGCTTTACACCCCACCCGCATCCAATGCCATTCTTGGCATGATTGCCAATTATCAGTCGGGTCCGGCAATCTATAAATATCTGAAAGAAAACAAGGGCGTTAAAACCGTTGCCTTCGTTGCGGCCAATGAATCCGACCCGTTGAGCCAGCGTGATAGCGGCATCGAAGCTGCTAAGGCGCTTGGCCTTGAAGTGGTTTCCACGAGCGATGCTTATCAGAACGATACGCGTGACTTCACTCCAGTTTTGACTCCAATCATTATGCAAAAGCCGGACCTTCTGGTTCTTTCAGGCGTTGCACCGGGCAATGCACCGCTTTTGATCCGTGCAGCACGTGAACTTGGTTATGAAGGCTTCATTTCCACCGAAACAGCTCAGGATGCCAAGGTTCTCGAAGAAGGCGCCGGAGAGCTCGCAAATGGCTTTATTTCTGTCGGCGGTGCATCCACGCCAGAGATCGCATCAGACGTTATGAAGGAGTTTGTCGATCGTTATACCAAGGCCTATGGCGAATATAATGATGAATCAAACACCAAGGTCTATGCTCTTGAGTACATTATCGAAACGCTGAAAGCTAATCCGGCTGCGGTTGATAATGTTGAAGAGTTCAAGAAGACCGTTGATACATTCTCAGCGCCCAACCCTTATGTGAAGGGCGACGATTCCAAGCTTACATATGTTGGCAACACGTCCTTCACACAGAAGCGCCAGCTTGGCATTCCTATGGTTGTTACTGAATATAAGGACGGCAAGTTCGAAACGCTGTTCGTCGGTCAGGTCGACTAAGCACGAAACTTTGAGAAGCGGGTGCGCGAAACGCCCGCTTCTTCCTCCCAATCGTCATATATCGCCACGGAGACTTTGGCAGGCGCCTCTCTCCGCAGGAGGGAGTTTGCCTTCATGGAACAAGTCATAGTCAACGGGCTGTATCTTGGGTCACAATATGCATTGATTGCGTTGGGTCTTACGCTGATCTTTGCACTCATGAACGTTCTTAATTTTGCGCATGGTCAGATGTATGTGCTCGGCGGATTTGTCACTTACACGATCTACGGCCAGCTTGGCCTGCCTTTTGTTGTCGCACTGTTTGCATCTGCGGCCACGTTGATGATCGTCGGCGCGCTCATTGAAAAGTTTTTATTCAGACCCGTTATCAAGCGAAGTTTGCGCGATGAGAGTACGATGCTGCTCGCAGCTGCGATCGCGTTCTTTCTCGATGCAGTGATTTTGTTGCTTTTTGGCGAAAAACAACGCGGTGTACCGAAGATCATCAATGGCGTCTTTGTCTCAGATTGGCTAATCATCCCTTATGATCGAATTCTGATCGGTGTATTGGCTGTTGTTTTCATTGCAGCTTTTGTTCTTTTCATGCAATTCACCAAACCCGGTCGCGCGATGCGAGCACTTGCGCAGGACCGCGTCGCGGCGCAGTTGATGGGTGTGAATGTTGACCGATATTCTATGATCGGCTTCGCAATGGGGGCGATGCTCGCAGGTTTGGTTGGCGGCTTGTTGGTTGCGATTACCGGAGTTAATTCCGGCATAGGCGGCGCAATCTCGATCAAGGCCTTCATGATGGTGATGATCGGCGGCGCAGGCGTTGTGAGCGGCGCGATAGCTGGCGGTTTCATTCTCGGAATGCTGGAATCTGTCGGTCTCACCGTGCTGCGGCCCTATGGTGACATCACCTACCTCGTAATCTTCGCTGGACTGATGGTCTTCTTAAGCCTGCGTCCGAAT
Source organism: Brucella thiophenivorans (assembly GCF_002252445.1). Lineage (GTDB taxonomy): Bacteria > Pseudomonadota > Alphaproteobacteria > Rhizobiales > Rhizobiaceae > Brucella > Brucella thiophenivorans. The sequence continues at coordinate 162,661 of NZ_NNRJ01000051.1, read as the reverse complement.
GGACTGATGGGTAAACCCTGGGGTTGATGGGAGCAATCATGACAAAGACAACAAAACTTCTCGGCGTCGTTGCTTTCCTCGCTCTGGTTTTCATCGGCATTCCATTGCTGATCAGCATAACAGGACGTAACGATCTCTATTACACACTGACTTCCGTCGCGTTGCTGTCTATCGTCAGTGCAGGCGTCTGGCTCACCTTCTATATAGGCCGCATCAATATCGGTCAGGGTGCTTACGCACTCATGGGCGGCTATGTGTCGGCCATTCTCATGGTCAAATATGGTGTGTCTTTCTGGCTGACATTGCCGCTGGCAGGACTGTTCTGTGCATTTGCCAGCGTTCTGATAGGGATACCAATCCTTCGCCTTCGCGGGGTCTATTTTGCGATGGTGACGCTGGTTCTGACAGAAGTCGCACGCCTGCTCGCTATGGCATTGCCGATCACCAATGGCGCGAAAGGCATGGTGAACATTCCTCCGCCGGGCGGAATTTCGATCTTCGGCCTCACTATTCTGCCGGATTTCGCCACCTTACAGAACCCACGCGCTGCATTCTATTTTGTCTCAGTCTTTCTGATGGTCCTGTGCTTTGCAGCGCTTTACAGGCTCATTCATTCACGCATCGGCGGTTTGTGCCAGTCGCTGCAACAAAATGAAGAACTCGCCTCCTCCATAGGTGTGAACATCACAAATCTGCGTGTTCTTGCCTATGCGATTTCCTCCTTCCTTGGAGGACTGGGCGGCGCGATGTTTGTAGCAATTTCGCAATCAATCTACCCATCGAGCTTCACCGTGACGGACTCCGTCAACTTCATGCTCAACTGCTTCCTTGGCGGCCTTGGTTATGTTTTCGGCCCTATCATCGGCACGTTTGTTCTCTATTTTGGCTGGGACTTCTTGTTTCAAACCGGCAAATTTCAGCTTCTCATTTTCTCGAGCCTGCTGATCATCCTGATGCTGTTCCTGCCTAATGGTCTGCTCAGCCTGCGACTGACAAACAAGAAAGGAACGCGGTTATGAGTGCGCTTCTTGAAGTCAAAGGCGTCACCAAGCGCTTCGGCGGGTTGGTCGCAGTCAATGATGTCTCGTTTTCGGTCAAGGAAAAAGAAATCCTTTCAGTGATCGGCCCCAATGGTGCTGGAAAATCCACGTTGTTCAAACTGATTGCCTCTTTCCTTAATCCGACGACAGGTGAAGTCCTGTTCAACGGCGCGCGCATATCCGGCCTTGCTCCGCATATCGTAGCCCGCAAAGGTGTGGTCCGAACCTTCCAAGAAACGACGATCTTCAAAGGTATGACAGTGCGAGAAAATGTCATTGTCGCGCATCACCTGCGTGCAAAAGCAAGTTTTCTCGGTTGTTATATCGGTACGGGGCTTGCCCGGGAGGACCGGCAGGAATTTGAACGCTCGGCGGATGAAATCCTTGATTTTCTTGGTCTGGGGCCACAGCGAAATGAAATCGCACAAACTCTGCCACATGGTCACTTGCGTGCGCTTGGTATTGCCATTGGTCTGGCCACACAACCCAAGGTTCTTCTGCTGGATGAACCCTTCGCGGGTATGAACCATGACGAGACCGTTAAGGCAGTGGAGATGGTGCGCGCTGTTCGCGAACGCGGTATCACGGTGCTTTTGGTCGAACATGACATGCCTGCGGTGATGAATATTTCCGACCGGATCGTCGTGATTAATTTCGGCCAGAAAATCGCAGAAGGCACACCAAAGGAAATTCAGGAGAACGAAAAAGTCATCGAAGCCTATCTCGGCGCAGAAGATGAAACGATTGGATACTGAGATGACAGAGCTTCTGAAAGTTACCGATGCCGAACTCTATTATGATCACGTCTATGCGTTGAAGGGCGTATCGCTCAGCGTCAATCAAGGAGAAACCGTTGCGCTGATTGGGGCTAATGGTGCTGGCAAATCCTCGATTCTTCGGGCGATTACCGGCCTTAACAAATTGCGCAAGGGCGAAATCTATTTCGAGGGAAGCCGTCTGGACGGCACACGCTCTGATCGGATTGTCGAAATGGGCATTGCAATGGTGCCGGAAGGACGGCGGGTCTTTCCTTATATGAGCGTGCGCGATAATCTTTTGATGGGAGCATTCACGCGCTCGGCAAAGGCAGAAATCGCTAACACGCTGGAAATGGTTCTGGGGCGTTTTCCGCGCCTCAAAGAGCGCTATTCTCAGGCCGCAGGCACGATGAGCGGTGGCGAGCAACAGATGCTCGTCATTGGGCGCGCACTGATGGCAAAACCCAAGCTGCTTTTGCTTGATGAGCCGTCGCTTGGCGTGGCGCCAAAGCTTGTGCAGGACATTGCGCGCTCCATCGTTGCCATTAACCGCGATGAAAAGGTCAGCGTGCTTCTGGTCGAGCAAAATTCGCGCATGGCTCTGCGTATCTCGCAACGCGCCTATGCGCTGACAACGGGAAAGATCGTTCTTTCAGGGAATTCCGAGGAACTTGTTTCGGATGACCGTATCAAGAAGCTTTATCTCGGCGGAGAAATCTGATTTCAGGGCGCGCTCAAGTGCCCTGAATCATCCCACAACGATAAAAAACAATCGATGGTTTGAGGAAATGGACATACTTGTCATAAACCCGAATACAACCGCGTCCATGACGCTCAAAATTGGTGAAGCGGCGCGCAGCGTGGCGCTTGCCGAAACCAATATCATTGCCGTGAACCCCAAAGATGGACCACCAAGCATTGAAGGCTATTTCGATGAGGTTTTTGCAATTCCCGGCATGATCGGGCAAATGCAGAAACATCCCAGTGCAGATGCGTGTGTCATTGCCTGTTTTGACGACACTGGGCTGGACGCCGCACGATGCGCAAGCACCATGCCGGTAATCGGCATCGGCGAAGCGGCTTTTCATATGGCGAGCCTGATTGCGGGCAAATTCAGCGTAGTGACCACCCTCTCCCGTTCGGTTCCAGCCATTGAGCACAATCTTGCGCGTTATGGCTTGGCGACACGCTGTGCGCGCGTCAGAGCTAGTGATGTGGCGGTGCTTGATCTCGAAATTCCGGGTTCGGATGCGCGGCGTAGAATTTCAGAAGAAATAGCACGCGCCATGCGCGACGATCACGCCGAGGCAATCGTTTTGGGCTGCGCAGGTATGGCTGATCTTGCTTCATCCCTATCGAAGGAGCATGGCATTCCGGTCATCGACGGCGTGACTGCAGCAGTGAAGCTCTGCGAGAGTCTCGTTGCACTTGGCCTCAGAACCTCCAAACTCGGCGGTTATCAGGCACCGAGACTGAAAGAATTTCAGGGAATATTTGCACCTTTCTCACCAGCAGCTTGAACAATGCTCATCATAAGCTGATTGGTATTTCGTGAACCATACTGGCAATATTGTTGACAATGAACATTGACGCTTCGATATGTAGATGAGTTGAAACTCAAAAACATACGACACGGACATAACCCTGCATCGTTTGTATCTGGATGAAAATGAACTTTCTGGACACGCAAACAACTGACAACAACGAAAATGGTGGCAATAACGGGTCGATGCGCTGGCATCCCGTCTATGAGGGGCTGCGTGATGCAGTCGTGAGCCACCAATTGTTGCCTGGAACCAAATTACCCGAAGACGAACTGGCTTCGATCTATTCGGTTAGTCGCGCAGTTGTGCGCTCTGCATTGCAGGCGCTTGCGCATGATCGTCTGGTACGTTTGGAGCCGAACCGCGGCGCATTCGTGGCCGAGCCATCACAGGAAGAAGCACGCGAAGTCTTTGAAGCGCGGTTGCTAATTGAGCCGGAAGTAGCGGCACTCGCCGCAAAAGCGGCGAGTGCAGACGATGTTAGAAAACTTCGGGATCATCTGGATAAAGAGCATGAAGCCCTTCATGCCGGACGCGACAGCGAGGCCATTCGTTTGTCTGCACGCTTTCATCTTGAGCTTGCAGGCATTGCGGGTCATTCAATTCTAGCAGGATTTGTCGCAGATCTTCTGCCGCGCTCCTCCTTAATTATCGCACTTTATTGGCGGCGTCGTGAAACCACCTGCGAAAGCCATGCGCACAACGCCCTGGTTGATGCCATTGAACAGCATAGGACCAGTGAAGCCGCAGAGCTGATGAAAACACATATTCTTGATCTGCTTGCCGGTCTTAATCTCAAGCGTGCCGAGAAAGAACAAAAGCGTCTCTCCGATATTTTGAAATAAAGAGGTCGATCAAAGATCGACCTCTTTATTAGTTTTAGCGCGGAAACCTTTGATTTTCTTCAAGAATGTTCAAATCCATGTGATTGCGCATATAACGTTCAGATGCTTTTTGTAGTGGCTGATAATCCCATGGGTAATAGGAGCCATTCCGCAATGCCGGATAAACGACATGGCGACGTGCCTGACTGGCCCGCACTTGCGCGTCATAGCGCTCAAGGTCCCAACGCTCACTCGCTTTTCGCACTAGCCCCTCCAGAGTCTGGCGGTACTCAGGCTTTGGGGCCAGATTGTCAAGTTCATCGGGATCAGTGGAAAGATTGAAAAGCTGCGGCGGATCGGCCCGGCAAAGATTAAGTTTCCAGTCCCCTTCACGCAATGAGACCATTGGCGCGATGGTACCCTCCGCCGAATACTCAATGGGAACCGCACCGCGGGACATGGCACCCGATACGACATCAATGAGCGACACACCATCTGTCCAGGGCATGATACCGTTGAGATCAATGCTTGCCAGATCAGACAATGTCGGGAGGACATCAAGTGTAGATACCGGCATATCCACACGGCCGACTTTGAGTTGTGGCGCTGCAATCATCAGCGGCACACGGGCGGAGCCTTCAAAGAAGTTCATCTTGAACCATAGTCCGCGTTCGCCCAGCATATCGCCATGATCTGAGGTGAACACAATCAGCGTATCGTCGCTCATACCGCAACGTTCAATTACGTCGAGGAGATTGCCGATCTTTTCATCCACGTAGGAAATATTGGCAAAATAAGCCTGTCGTGCGGTTCTGATTTGTTCATGCGTCAGATCATAATCTTCCGCCTTGGAGGCGCGTAAAAGACGCTCGCTATGCGGGTCAATCTCTTTTTCCGTCAAAGGACCGGTTTTGGGCTCCAGTTCCGGAACATCGGCATAGAGATCAAAGAAGCGTTTGCGGGCCACATAGGGGTCGTGCGGATGCGTAAAGCTAACTGTCAGGCACCATGGTCGCTCGTCATGTCCACGTGCCAGATCATAAAGCTTGGCTTCGGCCTGATAGGCGACCTCATCATCATATTCGAGCTGGTTTGTAATCTCCGCCGAGCCTGATCCAGTGATCGATCCAAGATTATGATACCACCAGTCAATGCGCTCGCCGGGCTTGCGATAATCAGGCGTCCATCCAAAATCAGCCGGATAAATATCTGTCGTAAGGCGCTGTTCAAAACCATGAAGCTGATCAGGACCGACAAAATGCATCTTTCCAGATAGTGCAGTGTAATAGCCAGCGTTGCGCAAATGATGCGCATAGGTCGGAATCTCAGACGAAAATTCCGCAGCATTGTCATAGACCCCGGTCCGCGATGGCAATTGCCCGGACATGAATGAGGCGCGCGCCGGTGCACACAGCGGGCTCGCGGTATAACAATTCGCAAAACGGGCTGAACGCTGAGCAAGTTTGCGAAGATGTGGAACATGCAAAAATTCGGCAGGACCATCCGGGAAGAACGTTCCATTCAACTGATCAACCATCAGGACGAGAATATTGGGCTTTTTCATTGGCTAAACCATCATGTCAGCAGACGCAAAGAAGCGGGCGTCAAAACGCCCGCCGAAAATGAATTCTCGTAATTTTAAAGTCCAAGCTTGGCTTTTACAGCGGCTGCACCTGGCTCTCCCTTGAATGTTGTAACGCCTTCAAGCCACTTATCAATTTGCTCCGGATTGGATTTAAGCCATTCGGCTGCAGCCGCTGGCCCCTCCACTCCATCATTGAGAATTTTACCCATCAAGGCATTTTCAATATCCACGGTGAAGACAAGGTTATTGAAGAATTTTGCAGCATTCGGGCATTCAGCAGACCATCCGGTGCGACCAAGCGTATAGACTTCCGCTGCACCAAAATTCGCTCCGAAGTAATCATCGCCGCCAGAGAGATACTGAATCTTGAGCTTGTTGTTCATTGGATGCGGCTCCCATGCGAGAAACACGACCCACTGCTTATCACGATTTCGGCGGTCAACCTGTGCAAGCATAGCCTGCTCACTCGATTCCACTAAACTCCATCCATCAAGCTTGAACTTTTGGTCGCCAATAATCTTTTCAATATTCTGATTGGCCGGTGCGCCAGGTTCAATACCATAAATTTCCTTGCCGAACTTATCGCCATGAGCGGCAAGGTCAGCGAAGCCCTTAACCCCTTCTGCAGCAACATAATCTGGAACAGCCAGTGTGAAGCGGATACCTTCAAGGTTTTTCACCAGTACTTCGGCGGCTTTTGCGCTATCCAAATCATCTCTGAATTTCTGCTGCGCTGGCATCCAGTTACCCAAAAATACATCCAGATTTCCAGTTTTAAGCGCTTCATAGCCAATCGGCACAGACATGGTTTTCACATCTGCTTTGTAACCAAGGCCATCAAGAAGCACGCTGGCGATTGAGTTCGTAGAGGTAATATCTGTCCAACCGGGATCCGAAAGCCGAATAGTTTCGCAAGCGGCGGGATCGGCAGCGGAAGCTACACCCGTAAGGCCTGTGAACGCCGCCAGTGCCAGTGTAGTAATCTTGATGGTACGCATTATTTTCCCCTGTTCGGCTTATAATGAAACGATTTTTTCAATCAAATTTCGTTATGACTTGCATTCGATGTTTAAAGAAAACATCTTTATCCATAAGGGAAAAGACATTCATTTTTTATCGAAGACATAAAGGTTGTTTATGGTTCCTCCGACATGGGATATTGGCAGTCTCGGCGTTTTTGAAGCAGTGGGTCGATTGGAAAATCTGACCCTTGCAGCCCGAGAACTCGGCATGACACAACCTGCGGTCAGCTATCAAATAAAGCGCATGGAGGACCGCCTCGGTGTTGCGTTGTTTGCCAGACGCGCGCGCGGCGTGGAAATTTTGCCGGAAGGGCGCATGCTTTATGAAGCTGTTCGACTAGGTCTTGATGGAATTGATGAAGCCATACAGCAAATCAGGCGCAAGCAACGAACACCAGGCCTTCGCATTACGACGGATTATGGCTTTGCCGCATTCTGGCTTATGCCACGTGTCGCTAAATTTCGCCCAAAACATCCTGACGTAGATGTACGCATTACCGCATCTTCTATGCTCCAGCCGCTGGATCAAAGAGAGGCTGATATTGCGATCCTGTTCGGATCGTGCGATGATTTTCCAAAAGACGCTGTCCGCTTTATTGGCGAGGCAGTCATGCCTGTTTGTTCGCCAGGGTTTCTTGAGCGTCACGGTCCTTTTCCTGATGGAAAAGACTTGGGTAAAGCGGCTTTGCTTCACCTCGATACGTTACAGGGGGATCGCTGGTTCACATGGCAGACATGGCTTGATCAAATCCATGAAGATATTGATGATCATAATTACGGGTTGGTGTTCAACACCTATAATCTGGTGCTTGAAGCAGCTATTGCAGACCAAGGCGTGGCATTGGGCTGGGCTGGGCTGGTCGATGGTGCATTGCAACGCGGACAGCTCGTGCGCGCGTGTGAGCTGACTTTTAAGAGCGACAAGGGTTATTGGCTGGTTTTCAACCCCGATATTTCAGAAACTGCGCGCGCGCTTGGCGCTGAACTGATTGGCTCAGAACCGAAATTATAGAAACTTGAAAGCAAGCCCCGAAATCAACGCCTTGACGTAACGCTGCTTCTGAAAATTTCCGTTCAAGGATATGCGTCTGATTGCGGTTGGATGCATCGCATCGTTGCAGTGCAATACGCCCGACCGTGTTGTAACAGCAACATCATAACCCGCCTCAATAACTGCATTTATTTCGCGAGGTCCAACCGCGGAACACCAGCCATAAGGATAAGAAAAGGATTTGGGCCGATAGCCGACATAACTCTCGATTGCTTCGGTGGAGCCTTCAATCTCGTGGCGTAATCGCTCATCGTCCACGCGGCGCAGATTTACATGACTCAGTGTATGCCCGCCAATGCGAACGAGTGGATCAGCGGCGAACGCGCGAAGCTCTGCTACGCTTAGAACTACCCGCTCTACAATTTCCGATGGATCGACGGCACATTGGCTGATGGCAAGTTTATCGATGCGCCGAACCGCCTCATCCTCATCGCAATGGCGCACATATTTGCCAAGCCGTTCGAAGGTTTCGTATTTCTCGGCAGCACTTGCTGTTTTGACTGTTTCAATTCCTCGGCCGAAATCAAACCTGATTTGCGCGGTGTTCTTGAGCAGTGCTTCAGCAGTCTCCCACCAGATCGTGCGGCTGCGATCAATAAAACCAATCGCCGGAAACACGGTAAATGGCACACCAAATCGTCGCAAAACCGGAGCCGCAAGCTGCGCATTGTTGCGATAGCCATCATCGAAGGTGAAAGCAACAAACTTTCGATTGTCCGATTTATCTGACAGCAGTTGCGGCAAATCATGCAAATGTACTGGCGTCAAACCAGCGTCCAGCACGGTCTCGATTGTCTGCTGTAAAAACTCAGGCGTTACAGACAAAATGGCATTAGGCTGAAAATCATCTGCCCGATCCGGCCCCACATGGTGCAACGTAAAAATCACCCCACGCCCGGCGGCTGATGGCAACAATCGGTTGAGACCCGAAAAAGCAATCGCATTCAATCCGACCCGAAAAGCCGAATATCGCAGATTCTTTCTGATGGAATTTAATCGTAACATATCCGCAAGGTCCCCGCGCATTGACATACGCTATGACGAGGCGAATGCAAGTCTTTGAGGACGATAAACAGTCATCACGGCCTTGCGGCACTCCAAAGCGGCGACACGATCTTCATCATGAAAAGCACAATTAGCGAGCCAAGCACAAAACCAAAAATACCATCTGCCAAGGCTGTGGCAGCCCAATCAATAAAACCTGAAAGATTTGTTGTCACCTGCCCTGCAATGCCAGCTGCGGTCTCTGTGATCCAGGCGAATGGCTGATGAACACCCAGCCCATGTAAACCATGAATGAAAATATTGCCACCAACCCACAACATTGCTGCGGTGCCCACGACCGTTAGTACCAGAAGCAGTTTTGGGACTGTGCGCACCGTCCATCGCCCCAATGTACGTGTTGCTGAGAGCCGACCTTTACGGGCCATCAACACACCAAAATCATCAAGCTTTACGATTACCGCTACAACGCCATATACAAGAACCGTGATCATGATCCCCACGACAGCAAGCGTTGCAATCTCGATCCAGATTGAATTGGTTTCAATCATTGAGAGCGCAAGCGTCATAATCTCGGCTGAGAGAATCAAATCCGTCTTGATGGCGCCAGCAACACGCTTTTCCTCAAGCGCAGTTGCATCCTTACCATTTTCAGTATCATCTTCAGCATGCTCTTCGGCTGGAAAGAGTTTGTGCCACACCTTCTCGGCACCTTCAAAGCAAAGATAGGCTCCACCAATCATCAACAATGCAGTGATTGCGACAGGCAAAAAATAATCAAGCACAAGTAGGGCAGGGATAAGCAGCGCCTTGTTTTTGAGACTGCCCATCGCGATTTTGCCAATCATCGGCAGTTCACGTGCAGCGGTAATACCGACAACATATTTCGGCGTGACGGCTGCATCGTCAATCAGCACGCCAATTGTCTTTGTTCCAGCTTTTGCGGCGTTGGCGGATATATCGTCCACTGACGCCGCAGCAATTTTGGCAATCGCCGCAACGTCATCGAGAAGTGCCAGAAAGCCACTCATGCATGAAACTCCGCTTTCAGCGCAAATACGAATTGTGACACATTGCAGATGTAAAGGGACATCGGCAAGCATTTCAAAGAGAAGCCGGCGTGAATAACCTCACACGCGCATAACAGGAAACGCAAAGATGATGCAAACAGCGAACTGTCTGCATCATTAAAAATTTCGAATAAACTAGTCTAGCTTTAACGAGCCGCCAGAATGCCTGCGATAAGGCCAGTTGCAGCTGTGATAAGCAGATACTGGTTATCGACCTTCACCCAATGTTGACCGCGACCGGGCTTACGAAGACCATAACGCTTGTAATCACGGATTTCCTGATGGCGACGCCAATCACCATAACGCTCTCCACGCTGCCAGCGCTTGTGATCGCGGTCACGACGGTCATGACGCTTAAAATCCTTGCCATATGAGGGACGCTGAGGCTCAGCATGACTATAGCCCTGCTTGCGCGGCTGATTATAGTTCTGCGCCTGAGCGAGAGGAGCACCAATAAACGACAGTGCAATGGCGGCGAGTACGGCTTTCTTAATCATGGGATACTCCTTTGTTCTGGCTTCAGCATATTGGAAAACAGGTGAACGCAATATGAATGAATCCGAAGCAAAACATTAAATAAAATCAATGTTATCACTTCATTTTTCTCTCAAGAAAGACCTTTAGCCACCTTATGAAATTAAATGAAATAATGTCATTCTAATCACACATAAAAAACGCCTGACTTCGAAAGAATATCAGGCGTTTCAAAAATGGGATCTGGCTCTGACGCTGACATGAAAAGCATTCTTCAACGACTTAACCAAGAAGCAGCATCAAAGGAATGACGACCAAAAATGCTGCCGTAACTAAGGTCTCAATTCGTGAGTATAAAAGCATTGTTGCCTCCGATCATGGTTAATGACCTGTAAACAACGCAGCTGAACAGATTTGGTTCACCATTTTTCTGGAATTGCTAAAATTCAAAGATTTTTAGAATGAGACAATAAATCAATTTACTCGCATTGCGCAGCGCCAGAGAAGCCAAACAAAACTTGCCGCAAACTTATTGGTGTCATTGTTCGTCAATCGAGTTGAGTGAATTGATCGCGAATTAGCCGACGACTACCACTTAACTATCGGGCAAATGGTCAAAATAATCTCCGAGCCAAGCGTTCGCGCGCGGCGCACTCGTTCAGGCAAAGCGATTTAATGGAGATAAGACGTAAGTTAAATAATTATTTAGTCTTCTGGAAAACATGCTATCTCAATCACTTAACGAAAAGAGATGGCTCCCCGGGCCGGATTCGAACCAGCGACCAACCGGTTAACAGCCGGTTGCTCTACCACTGAGCTACCGGGGAAGAGGTGCTCGTTGTGTCAGCGAGGTGGCGTATAGCAGGAGGATTTCTGATTTGCCAAGCCCTATTTTTATTTTTTTCCAACTTTTTGCATTCAGTTCACGAAACCCTATATTATCTGGTATATTTCTACGAACGAATTAGAGAACTCAAACACCGCGAGAATGACAGAGTGATCGAAGAAGACGGCCTGAAACCACCAAAACGCAAAATCGTGATTCTTGGGAAGCGAATCCCTATGCCCCAATCAATTGCAATGCGCAGAACGCTGGGTGGATCGCTCGTGGTTGGCGGCGCACTTGGTTTCTTGCCGATCCTTGGATTCTGGATGCTCCCGCTTGGCCTAATCGTTCTTTCAAACGATTCTCACCGCGTTAGGCGCTGGCGTCGCAAGAGTGAAGTTCACATCTGGCGCAAATGGCTTAAGCGCGGCTCTACACCGACAGCAACTTAGGGTTCGCCAAAATGAAGTGCATCAATGTTGCACTCCTCCAGAATCTCGTCGTTTCCCACGACGCCTCACCTCTCCTGGGGTTAGCTCACGATACTTTTTCAGTGCGGTGGTTAGATGACTCTGACTTGAGAATTTAAGGAGTGCCGCAATTTTGCTAATCGACATGTCGGTTTCCATAAGCCAGTTTTCCGCCTCATCTAACCGTAATCTTATCAAATACTGATACGGCGTCAGGCCAAAGCTTTCGCGAAAACACATCGAAAAATGTCCCGCCGACATATTAAGCATCGCAGCCATCTCCGGCACAGTTAACTGACTACGAAAATTCTCTTTCAGGTAACTCTCAATTTGTCGGCAAGCATAACTACTTAATCCAGCCTGCGCGCTACTGAAACTACGGGCTGACATTGCATTATGGGCGAACAAATAGAGAATTATAGAATAAAGCAATTTGAGATAGCGTTCACCCGCGCTTGCGTCCTCCTGCAACTCGTCAAAAATTAACTCACTGACATTTAGAAATTGCTTGCTCGAAAACATCAAAATTCCGCCCGCCACATCGCCGATCCGTGATGCGATTTCCAGTGCATCTTGCCCAAAATCTTCATCCTGACTGATTGATACTTTCAATATGTGAGACTCTTTCGGCCAAGTTATAATTGTCGTCTTAGATGCTGGCATTATTAAAACGGTTCCTGAAGCGCAGCTTAGCAATATTTCATCATGGCCATCCGTATTCCACCTTAGGTTGCGAATTGGATTAAGGAGGATTATAGCCAGTATATGCTTTGGAACGTAGGTACTCGCACCAATTCTGGTGCGTGTATAAGTGAAGGCATCTCTCGAAATTTCATAGCCCCCTCCCTGAATCTCGTATCTAATAACTCCAGATTTACTTCTATATCCTTGTTTTTCCTTATTTTCATTTTCACTCATTATTATTCCCCGTCATTAAATCAAAAGCAAAAAATGAATGCGAAAATCTATTGTCCCGCCATACGGTTAATTCTGTTTTTTGAATCGATTGCTGCCACCGGAAATGGTGAATGAGCCCAGTTCCTGCAGAACGAAAAGTTGCACAATAACAAAAATAATACAATTTATAAGTGTAATTTTAAAAAAATTATTCTGATAAAAATTGACAACTCTCGTTATTTGCAAATGATTTGCAAAAGCACTTGAAAATTAGTTTTAATTGCTTTATGCAAATGCATATTATTCGCATTAATGAAAATCCTCATAGCTATTCTGACGTTTAAAGATTTCTTTCGTAGGAGAAAGCAATGCATCGACCGATCAAACGTGGCTTGGTTGCAAGTCTGGCAGCTGTCTTTTTGATGTTAATTGCATCAGGCGACGCTTTTGCCGCTGATAAATTCAAGGCAGTCACGACATTTACAGTCATAGCCGATATTGCACGCAATGTTGCGGGAGATGCAGCAACAGTTGAATCGATTACCAAGCCGGGCGCTGAAATTCACGAATATCAGCCGACACCGGGCGATCTTATCAAGGCGCAGGGCGCGGACCTCATTCTCTGGAACGGTCTTGATCTGGAGCTGTGGTTTGAAAAATTCTTCTCGCGTCTTAAGAATGTTCCGAGTTCGGTGGTGAGCGACGGTGTTGAGCCGATGGGCATCACAGAGGGGCCATATAGTGGTAAACCCAATCCGCATGCATGGATGTCACCGACGTCCGCTCTTATCTATGTCGATAACATCCGCGATGCATTTGTCAAATATGACCCGAACAATGCAGAAACCTACAAAGCCAATGCTGAAAATTACAAAGCGAAGATAAAAGCGACCATTGATCCGATTAAGGCGGAATTCAAGATGATTCCGGCAGACAAGCGTTGGCTTGTAACCAGTGAAGGCGCATTCTCGTATCTTGCTCGCGACTTCGACCTCAAAGAGCTTTATCTCTGGCCTATCAATGCCGACCAGCAAGGAACACCTCAGCAAGTGCGCAAAGTGATTGATGCTGTGCGCGCGAATAATATTACTGCGGTGTTCTCGGAAAGCACCGTTTCGGCAGCGCCAGCTAAACAGGTGGCGCGGGAAACGGGCGCCAAATATGGTGGCATACTCTATGTCGATTCTCTCTCAGAGGCAGATGGTCCGGTTCCGACCTATATCGACCTACTGAAAGTCACATCGGGTACGATTGCCAAAGGCCTCAAACAATGAATGTTCCGATAGATCATCATCATTATGCAAAGGCCGCGCTTGAACAAAGCGCGGCTGACGGCTTGAGAGTCAAAGATGCAACCGTCACCTATCGCAACGGTCATACGGCGCTTCGCAATGCGAATTTCGAAATTCCAACCGGCACGATTACAGCGCTTGTCGGTGTGAACGGCTCTGGTAAGTCCACGCTATTCAAGGCGATTATGGGATTTGTGCGGCTGGCTAGAGGCGAGATTTCCATTCTCGGCCAGCCTGTAAAACAGGCGCTGAAACAGAACCTCGTTGCATATGTGCCGCAAAGCGAAGAAGTCGACTGGAACTTCCCGGTTCTGGTCGAAGATGTGGTGATGATGGGCCGCTATGGTCATATGGGTATGATGCGTATTCCGCGTCGTGCCGATCATGAGGCGGTAGAAAACGCATTGAACCGCGTCAACATGCTCGAATTCCGCAAGCGGCAAATCGGAGAACTCTCCGGTGGTCAGAAAAAGCGTGTGTTTCTTGCGCGTGCGCTTGCGCAGGACGCAAAGGTTATTCTTCTCGATGAGCCATTTACCGGCGTCGATGTAAAAACCGAGGAAGCAATTGTAACGCTTCTGCGCGGGCTTCGCGATGAAGGTAGTGTGATGCTGGTATCCACGCATAATCTTGGTAGTGTTCCGGAATTCTGCGATCGAACGGTTCTCGTCAAGAACACGGTTCTCGCCTACGGACCGACGGAAGAAATCTTTACGCAGGCCAACCTTGAAAAGACTTTTGGCGGCGTGCTGCGCCATCTCATTCTGGATGAAAAGACCAAACAAAACCGTTCAGCCATTGGTGTGATTACCGATGATGAACGGCCTTTTGTGCTATATGAAAACAAGCAGGAAACGCAGGAATGATGGCCCTGCTGCTTGAACCGTTCAGCTATGGTTATATGCTCAACGCCATGTGGGTTTCAGCCCTTGTCGGTGGTGTTTGCGCATTTCTATCCGCCTATCTGATGCTCAAAGGCTGGTCGTTGATTGGCGACGCTCTATCACACTCCATCGTTCCGGGCGTTGCAGGCGCCTATATGCTGGGCCTGCCCTTCTCTATCGGTGCATTCTTTTCCGGCGGACTTGCAGCGGCAGCGATGCTATTTCTCAATCAGCGCACAAAGCTTAAAGAAGATGCGATTATCGGGCTGATTTTCACGGCGTTTTTCGGCCTTGGTCTTTTCATGATTTCACTGAGACCGACTTCGATCAGTATCCAGACTATCGTACTTGGCAATATTCTGGCGATCACACCCGGCGATATTCTGCAGTTAGCGATCATCGGCTTCGTTTCGCTCGCTTTGCTTTTGTTGAAATGGAAAGACCTTATGGTCGTCTTTTTCGATGAAAGCCATGCACGCTCGATTGGTCTTAAAACAACTGCATTGAAAATCATGTTCTTTACGCTGCTTTCTGCATCCACAGTGGCCGCGATGCAGACTGTGGGCGCGTTTCTGGTGATCTGCATGGTCGTGACCCCGGGGGCGACCGCTTACCTCCTGACAGATCGCTTTTCACGGCTTTTATGGATTGCAGTGATCATTGGATCGCTCACCAGCTTTATCGGGGCTTATGTCAGCTATTTCATGGACGGCGCTACGGGCGGCATTATCGTTGTATTGCAAACGCTTGTGTTCCTCACGGTTTTCTTTCTGGCACCCAAGCACGGCATGTTAGCTGCGCGCAGACGAGCCGCTAAGGCATTGCAGGAGGTTGCGCCATGAGCTTTTTCGAGATGCTGCTGATGCCGTTTCAGTTCGATTTCATGGTCTATGCGCTAATCGCCTCGGTGCTGATCGCAATTCCAACCGCCCTTCTCTCCTGTTTTCTGGTGCTCAAGGGCTGGTCCTTGATGGGTGATGCCATCAGCCATGCCGTACTGCCCGGTGTTGTCATTGCCTATATGGTCGGCCTGCCATTCGGGATCGGCGCATTTATTGCAGGCATGGTCTGCGCTCTCGCCACCGGTTTTCTGAAAGAAAACAGCCGCATCAAGCAGGATACGGTGATGGGAATCGTATTCTCCGGTATGTTCGGGCTCGGATTGGTTCTCTATGTGTCAGTACGCGCCAATGTGCATCTCGATCATATCCTGTTTGGCGATATTCTGGGCATCAATACCAGCGATCTTATTGAAACTGCGATCATCGCCGCTGTGACTGCCGGTGTTCTAATCGTTAAATGGCGGGATTTTCTGCTCCATGCATTTGATCCGGCACAAGCGCGCGCAGTCGGATTACCCGTAAGGCTTCTGCATTATGGACTTTTATG
The DNA here is from genome assembly GCF_002252445.1 of Brucella thiophenivorans. Classification (GTDB taxonomy): domain Bacteria; phylum Pseudomonadota; class Alphaproteobacteria; order Rhizobiales; family Rhizobiaceae; genus Brucella; species Brucella thiophenivorans. The sequence continues at coordinate 146,533 of NZ_NNRJ01000051.1, read as the reverse complement.
CCTGATTTCACTGACCATCGTTGGGGTTCTAAAGGCAGTCGGCATTATTCTTGCCATAGCCCTGCTAATTGCTCCCGGTGCAATCGCGTTTCTGCTGACACGACGTTTCAGCAGCATGATGATAGTCGCGGTAATCGTCGCAGTTATTTCGTCGTTCTTGGGCGTTTATCTGTCCTTTTTCATCGACAGTGCACCAGCACCAACCATCGTTCTGCTGATGACCTTGATTTTCATTGGAGCTTTCTTGTTCTCATCATGGCGCACAGCCCGAACAGAAGCGCGCCATGAGACGGAAACAGCCTGAATGCATATCTTGTAAGCTGTCCTTTCATGTCGGAACAGCTTGCGTGCAGCGTGGACAGCTTTGCGAAGCTGTCCACGTTTTTTGCACAGCTGCGCAGAACCAGTCATATGACTGTTATAAATCCTCGTTAGATAGCCATATCAAAGAACAGTGCAAAAGCGTTGCTCACGATTTTCCAGCGTAATTAAATTTGCGGCTTGTCGAGGTAAAATAAAAATGCTTCAATCTCGATTGCACGGCTGTGCAGAAAAAATAATACCGGCCGTCAATCCTGGGGAGGATATACATATGCCTGCGTTTTTGGAGGTAGCGGATGCACGCGTCCGTTATGGCAATAATGAGATTCTTAAAGGCGTAGACCTATCGGTCAAAAAGGGTGAATTCGTAGCACTGCTCGGCTCATCTGGCTGCGGCAAGACCACTTTGCTGCGTTCAATAGCAGGCTTTAACACACCAACCAACGGCGCAATCCGCGTTGGCGGCAAAGATGTCACCCGCCTGCCACCCGATAAGCGCGGCATGGCTCTGGTGTTTCAGTCCTATGCACTCTGGCCACATATGACAGTTGCGCAGAACATCGGATACGGCTTGCGCATTCGCGGCACAGCCAAAGAAAAAGTCCGGCAGAAAGTTGAAGAAGTGGCGCGGCTTTTAGGTCTTGCAGCCCTTCTTGATCGTAAGCCAGCAGCCTTGTCAGGCGGCCAGCGCCAGCGTGTTGCACTAGGTCGTGCGCTGGCGATCGAGCCTGATATTCTGCTGCTTGACGAGCCGCTTTCCAATCTCGATGCACGCATTCGCTTATCAGTTCGTCACGAGATCAGCGCTTTGCAGCGTCGTCTTGGGATCACGGCGGTGCATGTAACGCATGATCGCGAGGAAGCCATGGTCATGGCCGACCGAATCGTGATTCTCAACAATGGCGAAGTGGCACAAGCAGGCGCTCCTGAAGAAGTCTATAATCATCCATCGTCCGATTTCGTCGCAGCCTTCATGGGCGCTGAAAACCTAATCGAACTTCCCGTTAGTGTCAGCGCTGATCGCATTGAGATCGCATCTGGTGCTCACAATAAGGCAAGTGTAATCCCGGCAAGCCGACGCAATCTATCAGACGGCATCGCTTCGACACGTTTTCGCAGCGAAGCAGCCTATCTGACAGCCCCCAACACTCCCGCCAAAAGCTCCACCCCCGAACTCGTCTTGTCTGGCATTGTGGATCAGACAAGCTATCCGGGCGGATTATGGCGTCACATGATCCATGTTGGCGACAGGCATATTCTGATCGATACACCTGAGAGCCATCAACCCGGCTCTCACGTTGAGATCCACATTCCCGAACAAGCGTTATTTCTGTTCGATAAGTAAATCCGGCACCTGAAATTAGGTGCACAGGTGTGCATACCGTAAGCGTTAAACAGCGGAATTACGGGATTTAAACTCTCCGCAGCAGCCCAACATTCCCGATCACAACTCACCGGATACTCAATATCCAACCGTCTCAATCATCCGCAAAGCGGATGCAGAAACAGGAACTATTCGATGAAAACGATCCTGAAAACCGTTCTGGCTTTAGGCATTACGGCGTCACCTGCGGCAGCGCAGGAACTGACAGTTCTGACTGCAGGCGACCAGAACATGGTCGACTACGTCAATGAATATCTCGGACCGTTGTTTGAGAAAGAAAATCCCGGCGCGAAAGTGCGTGTGGTCGGCACCGGTCCAGGCGATGCGGGTTCACAAAAAATTCTCGAACGCTTTGAAGCCCAGTCGAAGGCTGGCGTAGAAAAGTGGGACGCCGACGTTGCCGTCGTTCATGAGAAATTCGCTGGCCCTATGGTCGAAAAGAAGTTTCTCGAAAACTATCGCGGCAAGATCGACAGCGGTAAGCTCGTCACCCGCGACAATGCCAAGATGGCACTTGGTTCCAATGTTGACGGCTATGTCATGCCAATGTTCAACAGCCAGACAGCCCTCGCCTATAATCCCGCACTCGTTGCCAACCCGCCAAAGAGCTATGACGAACTGGTGACTTGGGCCAAGGAAAACCCAAAGCAGTTCGGCTACAACGGCATCAAGGGCGGCGCCTCGGGCGTGAGCTTCGTAATGGGCTGGATTTATGCCTATGGTGGTGGTGATGCAGAAAAGCTCATGAAAGGACCGTTTGAAGATGGCGAAGCCAAGAACTGGGACAAGGCTTTCACTTCGCTCAAAGACTTCACCACCAATGCAACGTTAACTCCCGGCAATGCTGGCACTCTTGACATGCTCAGCCGTGGCGAAATCGCCATTGGGCCTGTCTGGGTCGACATGTTCTATTCGTGGAAAGCCAATGGTCAGCTTCCGCCAGAAATGAAGCTTGTTCTGCCAGAGCCCGGCATGCCTGGCCAGCCAATGCATTACGTCATTCCTGAAAAGAGCGCCAATAAGGAACTGGCTGAAAAATTTGTTGCACTCGCAACCAGCCCGAAAGTTCAGGCCGAAGGCATTGTCGAGCGTTTCAACTGGTATCCGGGCATTGATGCCGATCACGTCAAAGCTGAACTTGATGCCGATACGTGGAACAAGCTTTTCACCGATATTTCGCCTGAAGACCTCGCCAAATACGGCAAGCCTTTCCCGATTGCCCCATACAACAAGGCAATTCTGGAAGCTTACGAGCGTCACGTCGCCAATTGATGAAAGCATAAGCCGGGCGAGTTAACGCGCGCCCGGTTCATACTTCACACGTTCGGGGAATCTCCATGTCACAGAGAATGACAGGTTTTTTGCTGGTAGCGCCAGCCCTTGCCATTGTGCTGTTCCTGTTTATCGTTCCGCTTTTCGGCGCGATTACAGGTGCATTTCATGTCGGCGAAGTCTGGGGCTTTGGCAATTTCACAAAAGCGTTTGAGCTTTACTCAAACGATATGCTTTTTACCTTTGTGATCGTCACTCTGTCCTCTGCGCTCATCGCTATACTTGCAATCGCGATTGGCGGCTATCTGACGCTCGGTTCCAATCAACGCGCGGTGACTGTGCTTCGCTGGCTCTATCGCTGGCCGCTGTTCATTCCGTTTATTGTTGTCGGCCAGATCTTGCGGACATTTCTCGCCAAAAATGGTCTGATGAACAGCTTGCTCATTGAAAGCGGAGTATTAACACCGTTACAAGCCATGAGCTTTCTCGATTGGCGCGGCATCGTCATCGCTTTTGTCTGGAAACAAACCCCATTCGTTACATTGCTGCTTGCAGGTGCCATGGCATCGATTGATCGCAGCACGATTGAATCTGCCCGCAATCTCGGTGCCGGACGCCTGCGTATTCTGATCGAAATCATATTGCCGCAAGTTCGCCCGACCTTGCTCGTCGGCCTGATTTTGAGCTTCGTCACCATGATGTCGGTGCTTTCCGTGCCATTGATGATCAACGCGCAATCGCCAACCATGATCACCGCCAATATGGCCTTCCGTATCAATGCCTATGGCGATTATGGCGTTGCCAATGCGCTTGGCACCATTTCGCTCCTGATGACCAGTCTGGTTGCCTGGATCTATCTGCGCCAAACCATGAAGGAGCATGGCTGATGAGCACCGCAATTGATTGGCGCTGGATACCGCGTGGCTTTTTGCTTGGCTTGCTGGCCTTGGCAATCTTCGGTCCGCTCGCAAATCTGCTTTTATGGGCTGTAGCAGAACGCTGGTATTTCCCGCATACTCTGCCGTTGCAATATGGCTTTTCTTTCTGGGCGAATGTATTTTCGGAACGCGGCAATGCGCTCTCATCGCTCACAACTAGCGTGATTATCGCTAGTTTGACAGTGGTGGTTTCCCTTGGACTGGCTATTCCGGCAGGCTATGCACTTGCGCGCCTCAAACTGCCGTTTCGCGGTCTGATCCTGCTCACATTGCTGATCCCGCAAGCTTTTCCGAACCTGCCTGTCTATGTGAATATCGCGCAGATGTTTTATTCATTGAGGCTTAACGGCACGATTACCGGGGTTGTCCTTGTACATGTCACGCATGGCCTCGTGTATGCGGTTTGGATTGCAACTGCGGCTTTTTCTGCCATTGACCGCGAGCTGGAAGAAGCGGCACGCTCCATGGGGGCATCCGCGCTAAAAACGTTCTTCCATATTACGCTGCCAATCGCCGCTCCCGGCCTGCTTGCCAGTGCGATCTTCGTTTTCCTTGAATCACTTGATGAATTCACGGGTACATATTTTGTGGGCGCGCCGGATATTACAACCTTGCCTCTGATGCTCTATACAGCAAGCTCAGGCGGCAATTATCAGATTGCATCAATCAGCGCATTGATCCTTCTGGTGCCGTCTATTGCGTTTATGTTTGTTGTCGAGCGCTTCTTGCGTGCAGACGTCCTCTCGAAAGTAGGTCGATAATTATGGCCGACAAAGATCGTTTTCAGGAAGAGCTTCCCGAAAACCAACCGCGCTTTATCAGCGCACATGAAGTCGCAGTCGAGGCTGGCGTATCTCGCTCGGCGGTCTCGCGCACCTTCACTCCCGGCGCGAGCGTTTCGCCCAACACCCGCGAAAAGGTGCTGAAAGCTGCGGAAAAGCTCGGCTATCAGGTTAATGATCTTGCGCGTGGATTGCTTGCGAAACGCAGTCATATTGTCGGCATGATTGCCGCAGATCCGGCAAGTCCATTTCGCTCGCGTCAGATCGCAGCGCTCTCGCGACGTTTGACTGCACGCGGCAGTGTGCCAGTGCTCATCCCGACAGGACAGCATGGCGAAAACCTCGCTGCTGCTCACCAGACGCTGCTACGCTATCGTGCAGAGGCAACGGTCGTACTTTCCGGCATGCCGTCATCGTCCTTTGTTGAACTTGCGCAACGTAACGGACATACGTTGATTGTTGTTGGTCGCAATGAAGACGGCCCCGATCATATCCGCATCAATAACCGACAAGCTGCCGAAACGGCTATTGATGTTTTTGCTGCACGCGGCATGAAAAGGCTCGGGCTTGTCACATCGAATGTCCGCAGTCCCAATCTTCTTGAACGCGAAGAAGCCTATATTGCGCGCGCCCAGAGCCTTGGTCTGGATGTCAGCATGCAACGCGGCGAACTTACCGATTACGATGGCGGATTTGCTGCGGCATCCCTTCTGCTTAGCGAGCGTGACCGGGTTGAAGCCGTATTCTGCGTCAATGACCTCATGGCTTTTGGCTTGATTGATTGCGCGCGTGAAGTCTTCAACCTGTCGATACCGGATGACCTGTCCGTCATCGGCTTCGACAATGTGACGGAAGCACGCTGGGGTGCCTATAGGCTTACAACTTTCGATCAGAATGCAGAACGCCTGTCAGCCGAAATTATACGCATGCTTGATGAGCGACAAAGCGTTCCCAATTCACCACCGCAAATGGTGATGATCGACACACCACTGATTTTGCGTGGCAGCGTGCGCGCGCTCTAAATACACCGCAACCGAAAGAAAATCGTGAATGTCTGATCATTCCATATGGCTGCGCCCTGCGCGCGATGATCTCGAATTTCTAAGTAAAATTGTTGCTGATTTAAGCCAATGTTTTGGCTCACCGGTGTTTGAACCGCATGCAACGCTCGTGCCGGATATGAAGCTTTCTGCGGAAGAACTTCTACCACAAGTGGCAAGCCTTGCAATCGGGCGCAAGCCGATCGAAGTTGCGATTAAAGATGTGGCAGCAAGCGAAGCTTATTTCCGCTCATTTTACGCAGAGCTCGAAAAAGTCCCGGAATTAATGCGTTTGAAGCGGGACTCGCTTGAGATTTCCGATGCAGCGAGCTTTGAAAGCTTTATGCCGCATGTCTCGCTCGCCTATGGCGTGGAGAATACGGAACGCAAACAGGTGGAGATAAAGCGTCTTGCCAATTCACTGATAGGACGCAAACTGCGCTTCGATCGACTGGTAATTGTCAGCTCCTCAAGTGACACGCCAATCGGTGACTGGCATGTCAAACATGAGATTTATTTCAAGGGATAGCTATATTTTAAATTGGACGCGGAAAAGTGCGGTAGGTCTTTTCAATATCTGCCAGCACTTGATCAGAAAGCTTAAGATCACTTGCCTCTATGTCGGTTTTGAGCTGCTCTACCGTTGTCGCACCGACAATAACAGATGTCATGAATGGGCGCGACAGCGAGAAAGCAATTCCCATCTGCGCAATATCAAGGCCATGTTTACGCGCAATATCGATATAAGCACGCACAACGGGTTCCGAATAGGAATTATCGCGCCACATGCCACCGTCCATGACTGACGCACGCGAACCGGCAGGCACATTGCCGTCAAGATATTTGCCCGTCAGCACACCGGCGGCAAGCGTGGAATAGGCTAACAAACCTACGTCTTCAAAAAGCGATACTTCGGCCATATCGAGGTCGAACTGGCGCTGTAAAAGGCCGTATTCGTTCTGGACAGAGGCCATGCGCGGCAGGCCATGATCTTCGGCAATTTTGAGCCATTGCATGGTGCCCCACGCAGTTTCGTTGGAAAGGCCGACGTGACGGATCTTTCCATCCCGCACCACATCTTCAAGTCCCAGCAAAACATCGTGGATTTGCTCACGCTCTGCCTTGGCTTCCGTCTTTGAAGGATCAAAATCCCACCCCTGACCGAAGTGATAATGCGAGCGCGAAGGCCAATGTATCTGGTAAAGATCGATATAATCGGTCTGAAGACGCTTCAGACTTGCTTCAACGGCTTCACGAACGCTGGCGCGATTTGGCTTATCGCCATTACGAATCCATTCCTGTCGACCACCACCTGCAATCTTGCTGGCGAGGATTACTCGGTCGCGTTTTCCGGATTTTTTGAACCAGCTACCAATGTAGCTTTCCGTCTTGCCGTAGGTTTTGGCGCTCATAGGAACAGCATAACCTTCGGCGGTGTCAATAAAATTGACACCTGCATCGACAGCGAAATCGAGCTGCTCATGCGCATCATTTTCGGTATTCTGAACGCCCCAAGTCATGGTTCCGAGGCAAATTTCAGTTACATTAAGGCCCGTACGGCCCAAAGGTTTCATTTTCACGAGATTTTCCGGATCGGTTTGGCCGCTGAACGCGGATTGAATGGGGGAGGAATTGATACCCCTGCTTGGCCGCGTCTGACAAGACCCTCACTAAATTTTGAGAAGCGTTACAAAAACCGTTTTGCTGAATAAGGAGCTGGGTCAGTGAATGTTTTCTCACCCGTCATCATTTCGCCAAGAAGGCGTCCACTCGCAGGACCGAGCGTCAAGCCATGATGTGCATGTCCGAAATCAAACCACAGACCTTTATGACGCGGTGCCGGTCCGATCACTGGACGCATATCAGGCAAACACGGACGCAGACCAAGCCACGGTTTGGTTTCAACTGCATTGCCCAGCTGCGGTAAAAGACGCCGTGCAACCTTCTCTGCGCGCTTAAGCTGAATAAAATTGGCTGGTGCATCAGGGGAAGCGAACTCTATGCCTGTTGAAAGCCGTACGCCTTGCACCATAGGGGCGAGCACATAGCCTGCTTCTTCATCGACAACCGTATGACCAAGCCGTGCGCCGTCCTGCATTTCGAAATGCATATGATGACCGCGCTTGATACCAAGCGGAATTGGATAGCCAAATTTGTGGAAAACCAAACCTGATTGCGGCCCGAGCGCCACAACAACCTCACGCGCGTTGATTACGCCAAGTTCAGTTGTCACTTGCCAGCTATCGCCGTTTTGAACCAGCGAAACAGCATCGCCCTTAAGAATAGTTCCGCCATTGTTGCTGAAGAGATCAGCATAAGCCTGCACAAGACCAGCGGGATTGACGACCGTTTTCGGATCAAGCCAGTGTACGCCACCAGCCACATCACCCAACGTCGTCTCGCGCTGCTTGAGCGCGTTCGCATCCAACACATCATGAGCAAGATTATAAGATTGTAACTTCTGTAGACGTTGAACAGCGGCTTCGAATGCTGGCACATTGCGAAAAACCTCAATCCAACCCTGTGAACGAACCAGTCTTTCACAACCAGCCTGCGCAATCAGCGCATCATGTTCTTGCACACTGGCTTCAATAAGCGGCAGCATCGCTTGGGTTGCAACCTTCAGGCGCTCTGGCGAAGATTCACGCCAATAATGAAACAGCCATCGTGCCATGCGCGAAACATAAAACGGATCATAACGCACATCTGAACGGCGATTTAAGCCATAGCGCAAAAGCGTGCCAAATCCTTGCGGAAACGAATATGGAATGACGCTTGATCGTTCAATAAGCCCGGCATTGCCAAAACTTGTGCCCTGCCCGGGTTCGCCGCGATCAACCAGCGCGACCGACCGTCCCCGCGCCTGTAGGTGGAGCGCAGCCGAAACACCGACAATACCCGCGCCCAGAACGATGACATCTTGTTGCTGCATGGTATCTCCGCCAGTTCATAAAATGAAGAGCGCGCCAACATTTTGCGAGCGCGCCCTTGCTTACATCAAAGAGTGAGGATTTTTACAAAAAACTTATCTACGCTCAATAAATATCGAAATCGAAGTATTTCTTCACGATGGTGGCATAAGTGCCATCGTCGCGGATTTTTTTGATTGCGACATTGAATTGCTCACGTAAATCATTGTCATCTGTGCGAACAGCAATAGCGGTGTCTGTCTGCGTCCCTGGCACATCGCCGATCAGCTTGCAGCAATCAGCACCATCGGCTTTGATCCAGTCAGAAATCGGAAACTTGTCGGAAACAACCGCATCAAGACGACCGCTTTTAAGATCAGCATTGGCCTCATCTGCGGTCGGGTAGAGTTTCACCTCTGCTCCAGACTTACCATAAACATCCTCGGCATATGTGCCTTGGGTGGTCGATCCCTGTGCCCCGACAGTCTTGCCTTTGAACGCCTCAGCATCAAGCGAAGTGATTGCGCTGTCTTTGGGAACAGCGACAGACAAAGGCGTAGAATAATATTTATCGGTGAAGGATACCTGCTTCTGGCGTTCTTCGGTCACGCTCATCGAAGCAATGACGGCATCAAACTTATTGGTCTGGAGACCAGGAATCATGCCATCCCAATCATTGGCAATAATCGTGCACTTGGCATCCATTGCTTTGCAAAGCGCGTTAGCAATATCAACATCAAGTCCCTGCAAAGAACCATCTGCAGCAACAAAATTGAATGGCGGATAAGCGCCTTCGGTCGCGATCTTGATTTCTTTCCATTCTTTGGCTTGCGCCGGGAGTGCCGCGATAATGGAGGCTACGCTCGCGAACAGAATAGCTTTCAACATGATATTCCCCTTGACCTTTGCTATGGTTCTGTTTTGCAGGTTTCCCGCCCGCAATATTATGCATTGAATGAAGCACTGAGCGCCGCCAGTTTCAAGTTAAACATTTGGCGGCGCTCATAAATTCTATCAATAAATATCGAAGTCGAAATATTTCTTGCGGATTGTCTCGTAAGTGCCGTTGTCACGGATCTTTTTAATCGCTGCATTGAACTGTTCACGCAGATCGTCATCGCCTTGACGCAGAGCAACCGAAATCTTGGTTTCAGAGCCAGGAATATCGCCCAAGAACTTGCAGCAATCTGCGCCCTGCTTGTTCAGCCAATCCGCTGCAAGAAACTTATCCGCAGCAATAGCGTCAAGACGTCCACTTTCAAGGTCGGCGTTGGCTTCGTCGGCAGTCGGATAAAGCCTCACATCGGCACCGGCCTTGCCATAAACATCATCGGCATAATTGCCCTGCGTTGTGCCTGCCTGTGCGCCAACGGTTTTGCCATCGAATGCCGAAGGCTCAAGCGAGCTAATCTCGGAATCCTTTGGAACCACAACAGCGAGCGGCGTAGTGTAATAACGTTCGGAGAAAGCGACCTGCTGCTCACGCTCCGGCGTAATCGCCATGGACGCGATGACGGCGTCAAACTTGTTGGCCTGAAGGCCGGGGATCATCCCATCCCAATCATTGGCAACGATTTCGCACTTGGCTTCCATCGCTTCACAGACAGCATTGGCAATATCAATATCGAAGCCGACGAGCTTGCCGTCTGGCGACATGTAGTTGAAAGGCGGATAAGCGCCTTCACTGGCGATGCGGATTTCTTTCCATTCCTTGGCCTGCACAGGCATTGCAAGAACGATGGAGGCCAGACCGGCCAGCAAAATTGTCTTAAACATTGCTTTCCCTATTTCACTTGTTCTTCTTGGGCTTATTAAATTTAAATCCGGTTTGCCCACAAGACCGAACAAACTCAGTTGAAACTTTGATGTCACTGACTGAACGCAAATAACCCGGCGCATGTTAACGCACCGGGTTAGCTCAATCGTTAGCGGTGCTTTCAGGCAACTAGACGCGTCGAATGATCATCCTGCGCATAGGCTTTGCCGAATCGGTTGGCGAGGAACGCATCAAGCGTAATGTCTTCCTGACGAACGAAACCCTTCTGTGCGATTTCGCCCTTGGCAAGCATGTCGAGGACTGCGCAAATCGCCGAAGCTGTCGTGATCTGGATGCCCGAACGAACGATCTTTCCAACCTGATTGGCATAAACCTTGTTCGCATAGGTTTCCTGAACCAGACGACCATTCTTGGTGCCGGAAACAGTAACAAAAATCACGATGACGTCCTGAAGCGTGCTTGGCAGGGCATTTTCAAAAATGTCCTTGAGTACTTCGCGGCGGTGACGCAGGCCAAGATCATTCAGCAGCGCCTTCATGAGCGCAACATGACCCGGATAACGGATCGTGCGGTAATTGAGCGTGCGAACCTTGCCTTCAAGCGTGTCGCAAAGTGTGCCGAGGCCGCCCGAAGTATTGAAGGCTTCATAGGTGACGCCATCAAGGGAGAACTCTTCGCGTTCTTCGAGTGCAGGAACCTTGGTCAGTAGACCGTTTACGATGGCTTCGCATGGTTCGATATACTCGTTGATCAGGCCATCGGTGCTCCAGGTCAGATTGTAGTTAAGAGCATTCGATGGGAATTCTGGCAGAGCGCCAACGCGCATACGCACATTTTCAAGCGTGTCGAAACGCTTTGCGAGATCATAGGCAACGATAGAAATAAAGCCCGGAGCCAGACCGCACTGTGGAATGAATGCGGTTTTTGCATCTTGCGCCAATTCCATGACGCGCTTGGTGCTGGCAACATCTTCGGTCAGGTCGAGATAGTGTACGCCGGTCTTGGCAGCAGCTTCTGCAATCAGCGTGGTCAACTGGAAAGGAGCAGCACTCAATACGGCGAATTTGCCAGCAAGAATGGCTTCAAGCGCCTTCGCATCGGCAATATCGAGCGCCTTCGTCTTGACTTCAGCGCCAGTGTCCAGCGCATCAAGCTGGTCCTGCGAACGGTCAATAACCGTTACAGCATAGTCACCGGTCGAAGCCAGAAGATCCGCAATGGTCGCGCCGATTTTGCCCGCGCCTACAACAACGATCTCTTTCATGTGGTTCCCCTTTGGGTAATGCAATTTCAATACTTAAAGAATCTCATAAATTTCGGCGAATAGAAGTATTTAAACTGACGATTTCACGTTGTTTGTTTGTGCAATTTGACGTATCTAATATGCATTATGACGACAAATGCCGATCTGACCCTCATTGCGCTGCTGCGCGAAAATGCCCGTGCCTCCACTGCCGACCTTGCAAGAAAGCTTGGCGTGTCGCGCACGACCGTGCAAAGCAGGCTGGAAAAGCTGGAAAAGCGCGGTGTCATTGAGGGCTATACGGTTCGAATCGCTCCGGAATTTGAACGTGATCTAGTGCGCGCGCATGTGCTGGTAACCGCCCTACCCAAGTTTGCACCAAAGGTTGAAACCGCATTGCGCAGCATCATGGCCGTTCGGACACTTCATTCCGTCAGCGGCCATTTCGATATGATTGTGGTGGTGGAAGCGCCTTCAATTCAGGAGTTGGACATTGTTCTCGACAAAATCGGTGCGCTCGAAGGCGTTGAGCGCACCATGTCTTCGATCATTCTCTCGACGCGGATTGATCGCTAACTCGGATTAGTTTCCGACAAACTCGAATTTATCGACATCGACCAAACCGCGATCTGTAATCTTAAGATGCGGAATAACCGGAAGCGCGACAAAAGCCAGTTGCAGGAATGGTTCTTCCAGAACCGATCCAAGTTGTTCCGCCGCATGACGCAAATCGCGCAATTGCTCACGAACAGTCTCATAAGGCTCAACGCTCATTAGTCCGGCAATGGGCAATGGCATTTCGGCCAGCACTTTGCCATCGCGCACCACGACAAAGCCACCCTCTATTTCGCCAAGGCGATTTGCAGCGGCTGCAATGTCTTCATCCGAAACACCGACCACGCAGATGTTGTGGCTGTCATGGCTTACTGTCGAAGCAATAGCTCCGGCTTTCAGACCAAAGCCATGCACAAAGCCGGTTGCGATATTGCCGTTTTTGCCGTGGCGCTCAACAACTGCGATTTTCACCACATCACGCTCAAGATCAGGCTCGACGCCATGCGGACCAACTTTGAGTTCAAACTCCAAGCTTTCGGTAATGATCTTGCCGGGGATAATGCCGATTGCCCGCGTCTTGCCGCTGTTGGATTGCGATCTGAAACTCGAAGCACTGACTTTCGGCGCTTTAACGCTGTTGCGGCCCACTTCCGCAACCGGTTTGCGGGTTGAGAACAATTCCTCGGAAACAACACGGCCCGCCGAAATCACGATTTCTGCATGGCAACCTTCCAAATTATCAACGATTACAAGATCGGCACGCTGGCCAGGCGCAACAAGACCACGATCAAACAAACCAAAGGCCCGCGCAGCGGAAATGCTTGCAGCACGATAGATCGCAAGCGGCTCCACCCCGCCCGCAATCGCTGTGCGGATGAGATAATCAAGATGGCCATGATCGGCAATATCGAGAGGATTACGGTCGTCCGTGCAAAGCGCCAGAAACTGCGAATGGCGCTCTGTGATAATCGGCATCAAAGCATGCAGGTCTTTGGAAACCGAGCCTTCGCGGACAAGCACATGCATGCCCTTGCGCATTTTTTCCAGCGCTTCCTCGGCACTTGTCGCCTCATGCTCGGTGCGGATACCGGCTGCAATATAGCCATTCAGTTCTAGCCCACGCAAAAGCGGCGCATGACCATCAATATGGCGTCCCTGAAAAGCTTTAAGCTTCGCCATACATTCGGGGTCTTTGGCAAGAACGCCGGGAAAATTCATGAACTCCGCCAGACCAATCACCTTCGGATGATCGGCAAATGGCAGAAGGTCGTCGATCAGAAGCTCGGCACCCGACGTTTCCATATGGGTTGCAGGCACGCAGCTTGAGAGCTGCACGCGAATATCCATAATGGTTTCAAGCGCACTGTCGAGAAAATATTGCAGACCTTCAACGCCAAGCACATTGGCGATCTCATGCGGATCACAAATGACGGTTGTTACACCTTGCGGCAGCACGCAGCGATCAAATTCATGCGGGGTCACATTGGAGGATTCAATATGCAGGTGCGTATCGATAAAACCCGGTACTACGATGCGACCGGAAATATCAATCTCCTGCTTTCCCTCATAGGTGCCGAACGTCCCAACAATACGATCACCACAGATCGCAATATCGCTTTCAACGAGTTCACCCGTTACGAGGTCGAAGAAGTGGCCATTTTTGAGCACAATATCAGCGGATTCACGACCGGCACCCTGATCTATCATTTGTTCAAGCAATGGCTCACTCCATTCAAATTATTTTCGGAATCAATATCAGAAAATAACACATTGGTGCGCGTTCAACGCTGATATTCAATCATGCGGCTGCGGTTTAAAACCAGTTCAACCCGGTTTTCACCGATCAAATGAACGCAGATGCGTTTGCTCCATGGTCCATCCCGCAACGTAAACAGCGCCCGTCCATCGCCCAAATCTTCCAATGGCATGAGCTGCCTTGTTGGCCCGACACCCATCACAATATGCCCATTATCAATGCTAAACGAAGCGCCATAAAGAGGCGCGCTCCACTGGCCGTCCAACTCGTGACCCGCAGGTCTTGCTAGAACGGGTTTGAACACACGCCTTACATAACCGACCTCGCCTTCCAGCATCTCACCCGTCCAGCGAAGCTTTATGGGAGATGAAGGCGAAAGAGACGAAGCCCAACCATCGCCAATATCATAGAGGCGGTCTTCGGCGCCGAGATAATTGGCAACGCCATCGCGCATTTCAATCCAAAACGGTCCGCTATGGGCTACATATAAGCCATCCGGAATGGTGGAACAGGTTTCGGGCAAGGAGAGCTGATAGAGTGCCGCCATGCCATCGCGGGCAATTATGTAAGTGTCGGCATCTTCGCGATTTGAAACGACAATCATGCCGGTTTTGCCTGCAGGATCGAGAAGAAAATAGCTTTTATATCCGGGATGTGATCCCCCGTGCCCGACGAGGCGCTTACCATCAATTTCGTTCCAGCGCAGACCAAGACCATAGCCAGTCGGTCGGCCATCGCTCAAAAAATGTTCGGCAGAGAGGGTGGAAAGCAATCCGCTAAATGCTCCCTCACCTGAAAGCAAAGCCTGCGCCCATCGGGTCAGCGCCATGCCGCTACCTGTCACACTTCCCGATGCGGATAGTTGCAGCCCAGCATGGCTCTGCTGCCATTTCTCGCCCGATTTCCAATAACCCGGTACAAGCCCTTTAACGGGGTCTGCCCACGCATCCGGCGCATCCATGTTGATCCCCAGCAGCTGGCTGATTTCCGAACGTATAAAGTCGCTGAAATGAAGACCCTTGCGTGCAAAAGCCTCTTCCACAAGCCGATAGCCCGTATTGGAATAGGAGATTTCGCTGCCCGACGCGAAATTCAATCGTGTCATGGATGACATAAACTCTATAAGATTTTCGGCACTTGTATGCGTATCAACTGACAGCCCTAACAATGTCAGACACTCGCGAACATCCGGCAAACCCGATGTCATATCCAATGCGCGCGAAATGGAAACATCGCTCAAGGGGCTTTGCAGTTCCGGAAGATGATCGCCCAGCCTGTCATTGAGACCAATCAAATCTGCATGGCGCAGAACCATGGCACAAAACATATGTTTTGTAATCGATGCGTAGCGGACAATGGTGTTTGCGGTAAATGGAACGCCTGTCGCGAGACTTTCCAGTCCTCCGGCATAGGCGAATTTAACGCCATTCGGGTCAAACCCGATAATGACACCGCCCGGCTCATTTTTGCCCCATGTTCTGGAATAAATCTTTGCAGACAAAGAGGCTGCATTCCAGTCAGCTTTGATGGACATAAAAACTCCGCCTGCGAATTCCGGGAACGCGAAACGTTCCAATGCACTTTTCATAAATCAGCGTGCATCTGCGCCGCTGCAATGCACATAATATGGGATAAAACTTACAAAATAATGCATAGATATTTAGCGCTATCTAAGGCACGAAGATTTCATCCTGAAGCCGCATAGACACCAAGGCACCATTGGCCAACAGCGAAAAAAGATGAATCTATCCACATCTTCTCCCCAATATTATCAATTCGTTTTCGTTTTTTTTCCTTTCAACAATTAAAATTTTCGGATTTATTCTGTTTCCGGGAGTTAAAAGTTGTTCAATGAAAATTGAAGTCATATAAGTGTAATAACGATAATGCAGGTTCCGGAACCATGAGGGCGGATCGAATCCGTTCTTGATGTTCACCAAACCTCATTTCCTGAGGAGGAAATATGTTTACCCGTTTGATTACGACTTCGGCGCTGACTGGCGCTCTTGCCCTCACCATTGGCTCGCAAGCTTTTGCCCAGACGGAACTGTCATGGTGGCATGGCATGACCGGTGCAAACAACGAAATGATCAATGAACTTACAAAAGAGTTCAATGAAAGCCAGAACGATTACAAGATCGTCCCAGTCTATAAGGGAAGCTACCCTGAAACGTTGAATGCAGGCATTGCTGCGTTTCGTTCCAAGCAGCCACCGGCAATCATTCAGGTTTTCGATGCTGGTAGCGGCGTGATGATGGCCGCTGAAGGCGCTATGGTTCCTGCCGCTGAAGTACTCGAAAAAGGCGGTTTCAAGTTCGATAAGTCGCAATATCTGCCAGGCATCGCAGCATATTATTCGAAGCCAGATGGCACTATGCTGTCCTTCCCGTATAATTCTTCTTCGCCGATCCTTTATTACAACAAGGACACTTTCAAAAAAGCTGGCCTCGACGAAAACAATCCTCCAAAGACCTGGCCTGAAGTTTTCGAAGCAGCCAAGAAAATCAAAGCCAGCGGCGCTTCGCCTTGCGGCTTCACATCGACATGGCTGACATGGATTCAAACCGAAAACTTTGCTGCATGGAACAATGTTTCCTATGGCACCAATGAAAATGGCCTCGGCGGCACCGACGTCGAACTGAAAATCAACGAGCCACTTTTCGTCGAACACTTCCAAGCCATTGCTGATCTCGCCAAGGATGGCACCTTCCGTTACGGTGGCCGCACCTCTGAAGCAAAGCAGCTCTTTACATCTGGCGAATGTGGGATCCTGACCGAATCGTCGGGTGGCCTCGGCGACATCGTTAAATCAGGCATGAATTACGGCATCGGTCAGTTGCCGTATTATGAAGGTCATGGCCCACAGAACACCATTCCAGGCGGCGCAAGCCTCTGGGTTTTCGCTGGAATGAGCGACGACCAGTACAAGGGCATCGCACAGTTCTTCAACTTCCTGTCAAAGACCGAAATTCAGCAGAAGCTGCATGAAAAGTCTGGCTATCTGCCTGTGACGATGGCTGCTTACGAAGCAACGAAGAACTCAGATTTCTATGAAAAGAATCCGGGCCGCGAAACGCCAATCCTTCAGATGATGGGCAAGGCACCAACGGAAAATTCCAAGGGTGTTCGTCTCGTAAACCTGCCGCAGGTTCGCGATATTCTCAATGAAGAATTCGAAGCTATGCTGGGTGGCAAGCAGGATGCGAAAACGGCTCTCGATAACGCAGTCAAACGCGGAAACGCAGCGATTGCAGCAGCACAATAATCTGATGAAATAGAGCATACCGCCATCCCAAAAGGGTTGGCGGTATTGCTATCCGCAAGGAAATTTCCCGTGCAAAATGTCACGTTTCCAAATAAAATCTTACCCTATTTGCTGCTGGCCCCGCAGATCATATTGACTGTGATCTTCTTTTTCTGGCCAGCAAGCCAAGCTATTTATCAGTCATTTATGCGTGAAGACGCATTCGGGTTGAAATCGACTTTTGTCGGGATGGCCAATTTCACAAATGTGCTATCCGATCCGAATTACCTACACTCCGTACAAGTGACAATCGTCTTTAATCTGCTGACCGCATTTGTTGCCATGGGCGCAGCCTTGTTGCTCGCAACGGCTGCCGACCGGGTCATTCGCGGCAAGACATTCTACCGTACTCTTCTGATCTGGCCTTATGCAGTAGCTCCCGCAGTTGCAGGTATGTTGTGGCTGTTCATGTTTAACCCTGCCATGGGAACGCTTGCTTATTTGCTACGCAGCGCGGGCTTTGCATGGGACCCGCTGCTTAATGGCAATCAGGCGATGGCCATGATTGTCGGCGCGGCAGCATGGAAGCAGATTTCCTATAATTTCCTTTTCTTTGTTGCAGGACTGCAGGCTATCCCGAAATCGCTGATTGAAGCGGCTGCCATTGATGGCGCGCGCGGCGTGCGCCGTTTTTGGTCAATCGTGTTCCCGCTTCTGGCACCGACCACATTCTTCCTGCTGGTGGTCAACACGGTTTACGCCTTCTTCGACACCTTTGGTATTATTCACGCCGTAACCGGCGGCGGTCCTGCCAAAGCAACCGAAACTCTGGTCTACAAGGTTTATAACGACGGCTTCGTCAATCTTAACCTTGGCTCTTCATCGGCGCAGTCAGTTATTCTGATGATCATCGTGATCGCCCTTACCGCATTCCAGTTCCGCTTCATTGAGAAGCGCGTGCATTATTCGTGAGTGAGGCGAACATGATTGAAAAACGCCCAGTCTCCAATCTGATTGGCCACCTGATCCTGATCATCGGGATTATCGTTGTTGCCTTTCCGATTTATTACACCTTCATCGCCTCAACGATGACATCCGGCCAAATTATTCGTCCGCCAATTCCACTCGTGCCCGGTGGGCATATGCTGGAAAACTACAACGAAGCCATTTTCGGCGGCGTCGAGCGTGTAGTCGGTGTCAGTCTTGAACGGCTTTTGTGGAATTCGTTCGTTGTTGCGATGCTTATTGCTGTCGGCAAGATCATCATTTCCTTCATGTCGGCTTTTGCGATTGTGTTCTTTCGCTTTCCGTTCCGCATGTTCTTCTTCTGGATGATCTTCGTCACACTGATGCTGCCAGTCGAAGTGCGTATCTTGCCGACCTATAAGGTCATCGTCGATCTTGGCATGATCGACACCTATGCAGGTCTGACACTACCACTTATGGCATCGGCGACAGCAACGTTCCTCTTCCGTCAGTTCTTCCTCACCATTCCCGGTGAGTTGGTTGAAGCTGCGCGCATTGATAATGCAGGACCGTTCCGCTTCATGCGTGACATTCTGCTGCCGCTGTCGAAGACGAATATTGCTGCACTCTTCGTCATTCTCTTCATTTATGGTTGGACCCAGTATCTGTGGCCGCTGCTCGTCACCAATGACGCGAAGATGAATACGATCATTATCGGTCTACGCCGTATGGTCGATTTCGCTGATGCTTCCACACCGTGGAACTATGTCATGGTTACGGCCATTCTGGCTATTATACCGCCGATCCTCGTTGTTGTTCTCATGCAGCGTTGGTTCGTCAAAGGTCTCGTGGAAACGGAAAAATAATGAGCAAGATAAATCTTGATAATGTCCGCAAGAGCTATGGCGGCGGTGTCGAAGTCATCAAAGGTGTTTCGCTTGACATTCAGGACGGCGAATTCGTCGTCCTCGTTGGTCCGTCGGGCTGCGGCAAGTCCACACTGCTACGTATGATTGCTGGACTTGAAGGCATTACAGGTGGCACGATTTCTATCGGTGACCGTGTTGTTAACGATGTGGAACCAGCCGAGCGCGACATCGCAATGGTGTTTCAGAACTATGCGCTTTATCCGCATATGTCCGTACGCGATAACCTCGCCTATGGTCTGAAAAACCGCAAAACACCAAAGGATGAAATCGAACGCCGTATCGCCAAAGCTGCGAAGGCGCTTGAAATCGAGCAGTTCCTTGATCGTAAGCCGCGCCAGCTTTCCGGTGGTCAGCGCCAGCGTGTTGCAATGGGTCGCGCGATTGTCCGTGAACCATCCGCATTCCTTTTCGATGAGCCGCTGTCGAACCTCGACGCAAAACTGCGCGTGCAGATGCGCGTTGAAATCAAACGCCTCCAGCGCTCACTTGGTACAACCAGCGTTTACGTGACACACGACCAGATGGAAGCCATGACCATGGCGGATCGCCTTGTGGTGTTGAATGCCGGTAATATCGAGCAAGTCGGCACACCAATCGAGCTTTACGAAAAGCCAGCTTCGACCTTCGTTGCGACCTTCATCGGCTCACCATCGATGAACTTGCTGGAAAGCGGAGAGAACAATGTCTGGCAGCCGGGCAAGGCTGTAACGCTTCCTTCGGACAAATATACCTTCGGTGTACGCCCAGAAGATATTCGCATCATCGAGAATGGCGAAGCAGAAGCTGATGGCTTCAATACTGAAGTGCGCATTGACGCGATCGAACTCGTTGGCGCTGAAAGCTATATCCATAGCTCGCTTACCGACGGCAAGCCGCTGATCTTCCGCGTTCAGGGTCGCTCGGAACACACAATTGATGAAGTTGTGAAGATTGGCGCGTCGGCAAAAGACGTTCATATTTTTGGTGCCGACGGTCGTCGCGCAAGCAATTAAATTTAAATTGGGGCGCTGGATGTTTCGTGCGCCCCAAGTGCAGATGCTCTGAAATTAATTTGATGTCTCTGCCGCAACCTTAATCCAGTGCAAGCTATCTGCGACGATTTTGCAAATCGGATCGGCTATATCGGCGCGAAAAACCAGTGGCTCACCCATAGGGCTTTCCAGCGTTGCAATCTGACTTTCCAGCATTGCGACCGGCATAAAATGTCCAGTACGCTGTTTCATGTGTGCATGCAGAACATCGAAGCTGCCATTGAGGAAAATGAACATCAACGGCTCATTAGAAGCTTTTCGAAGCCTCTCACGGTAGCTCTTCTTAAGAGCAGAGCAGGATATGACTACACCTTGTTCAGCGCCAGCAAGATGTTCTCCAATGAGATCAAGCCAAGGCCAGCGATCCACATCCTGCAAAGGAATACCAGATGCCATTTTATCGACACTGGCCTTTGGATGCAGACTGTCGCGTTCCAGAAAAGTTAAACCAAGCGCTTGCGCCAGTTTCTCCCCAACCGTCGATTTACCAGAGCCTGAAACACCCATAACGATTATACGCAAAGCAGACATGTTTAGAATGTCTCAAGCTCAAGATTAACGCGGCTTGCTGCACCCATGACATGGGTTCGCATGACCTCACGCGCCTTTAAAGGATCGCGGCGGGCAATAGAATCGCGGATCGCCCGATGTTCATGAATGGTGATTTCGACAATCTCCTCAAGAACCGCACGCGCGCGCGCAGCGCGGATAGCCTGACTGATACGCTCCGCAATAAAGCCGAGAACTAACGGAAAATACTCATTATGCGTGGCACTCGCCAATGCGCGATGAAAAGCAAGATCAGCATCTATGCCTTCATCCGCCCATTTCTCGTGGCCGCTCATCCCTGCCAAAGCTTCATCGATTTTGCGCATATCATCAGCATCATGATGCACCGCAGCCAACCCTGCCGCTTCAATCTCAAGCGCCATGCGCAGCTGAAACAAGCTGCGGAAATGATCGCGGTCAGCCAGCGTTTCCGGCTCGATGCGGATCGCGTGACGCCGGTCCGGTTCGGTGACGAATGCGCCAATCCCCTGCCGCGTTTCGATCAGGCCCTCATTACGCAATTGCGCGATGGCCTCGCGGATCACCGAACGGCTGACGCCGAAAATTTGGGCCAGACTATGCTCTGTCGGTAATTTATGCCCCGGCTGCCAACTTCCTTCGGTTATCTGGCGCACGATCTCCGACGCAATACGGGCGGGAAGCTGTTCGTTTCGTCTGATTTCTCCAAACAAGGTCACTTCCCCACGGACTTATGAAACTGAACTGGTATTCCAGTCATTGATATTGGACCTGCTATGGTTCTGCAATGTGAAAACATATTTCATTTTTGCAAAGCATTTGACGCAAAAAACTGTTTCCAAAGCCAAGATATAAAGTTATCAGACAACCAGACAATATCTCGGGAGGACTATCCGTGCAAGACAAGCAAATTCTGAAATCATCAACCATCCTGCCTGAAGACAGCGCTTCAGCCGTGCTCATCGGTCGGGTGTGGTCAAAGGCTGAAAATGGTCCTTGCCCCGTTCTTGTTGCCAATGGTCATGTGCATGATCTCTCGAGTCTTTCCGCAACCGTGTCCGGCTTGCTGGAACGTAGCGCACTGGTCGATGAACTCCAAGACATCAGCTGCTTTGCCGATCTTGGCACCCTTGATGACTATCTTTCCGGTGAAAAAGGCGAATTGCTGGCACCAATCGATTTGCAATCGATCAAAGCCGCAGGTGTGACCTTCGCCGACAGCATGCTTGAACGCGTGATTGAAGAACAGGCAAAAGGAGATCCGACACGCGCACGCGAAGTCCGCGAGCGTCTTGCACCTGTGATTGGCGACAGCTTGCGCGGAGTTGCCGCCGGTTCCGAGAAGGCCGCACAGGTCAAGGCACTGCTTCAGGAAATGGGCCTCTGGTCACAATATCTCGAAGTCGGCATTGGTCCTGACGCGGAAATCTTCACCAAATCGCAGCCAATGTCTGCGGTTGGCTGTGGTGCCACCGTTGGCATCCTTCCGATCTCGCAATGGAATAATCCTGAACCGGAAGTGGTTCTGGCGGTGGCTTCCGATGGACGCATCGTCGGCGCAACGCTTGGTAATGACGTCAATCTGCGTGATGTGGAAGGTCGCTCGGCACTCCTTCTCGGCAAAGCCAAGGACAACAATGCATCCTGTGCAATTGGACCGTTCATTCGTCTTTTCGATGGCAATTTCACGATGGACGTACTTCGCAAGCTCAAGCTTTCGTTGAAAGTAAACGGCACTGATGGCTTTGAAATGACCGGCGAAAGTCCAATGGAAGCGATCAGCCGCGACCCGGAAAATCTTGCCGGACAAATGTTGAACCGCAATCATCAATATCCAGATGGTGCTGTTCTTTTCCTTGGAACCATGTTTGCACCTGTCAAAGATCGTCGTGGCGCTGGTCAGGGCTTCACGCACGAAATCGGCGACAAGGTGGAGATTTCCACACCTAAGCTCGGACGTCTGGTCAATTGGGTCGACCGTACCGATAATTGCGACGAATGGACATTTGGCATTCGCGCCCTGATCCACAACCTTCAGAAGCGCAATCTGCTTGATAAGATTTAAGACATTAAAGGCCGCATATCAGCTCTGATATGCGGCCTTTGAATTAGCTTAGAGGAATGGCATTTCCGTCTTTTGATGACTGGTATTGGCCAGACATTTGGTCATATTTTGCGCGAATGGCATCAAGCCGCTTTTCAAACCGTGAACGATCCGGCTCCGGCAATGAAGCCACCATTTTGGGGATCGAATGGCTGTGCCAGAAGCTGTTATCGCGATTATAGCCGCCCGGCTCCAGTGTGAAGACTTCCTTGAGAATTTTCAGATCGTGGGGGATCGAAAAAGCGTCGCGTGAATCTTCGTGACTGAATAAGTAATAGAAATTATCGAAGCCGCTCCACGTAATAGCCGAAAGGCACATTGAGCATGGTTCATGCGTTGACAGAAAAACCATATTTTTCGTGTCAGGACGCCCCTGCTCCGGCATTTCATAAAAGCGTTTGAGTGTATGAACTTCACCGTGCCAGAGCGGATTCTCAGTTTCATTGTTGGTTTCAGCCAGTACAAGCGACAAATCGGACTTGCGCAAAAGTGCTGCGCCAAAGACCTTATTACCCTCAGCAACCCCCTGTTCAGTCAGGGGAATGATGTCTTGCTCGATCACATCAAACAGCTTTTCGAGCAGTTTCAATTCATCAGGCTTCATGATTTAAGCTCCCAAGTAACGCACAAAGAAAAACGCCGGGGAGTTGCCCCGGCGTTTGTTGTTATTCTGGGAAGAATGCGAAGCGGATCACAAACAATGCCGCTACGATCCATGTCGCCAGATGCACCTCGCGAGCTTTACCGGTGACTGCTTTGAGCACGACATAGCTGATGAAGCCAAAAGCAAGACCATTGGCAATCGAGTAGGTGAACGGAATAGACAATGCGGTCAGAGCGGCAGGTGCCGCTTCCGTGATTTCATCCCACTTGATTTCCGACAATTCGCGCATCATCAGGCACGCAACGTAAACAAGCGCTGGTGCTGTTGCATAGGCAGGCACCGAACCTGCCAGCGGCGAAATGAAGAGTGCGGCAAGGAACAGCACAGCAACAACGAGTGCTGTCAAACCTGTGCGGCCACCAGCCTGAACGCCGGATGCGCTTTCCACATAAGCGGTCGTCGAAGACGTGCCGAGCAGTGAACCGCCAAGGATTGCAGTGCTGTCTGCAAACAAAGCCTTGCCAAGACGGTTTGGCTTACCGGGTTCAATCAGGCCACCGCGCTTTGCAACGCCAATCAGCGTGCCGGTCGCGTCAAAGACTTCAACGAGCACAAAGACCAGGATCACATGTAGAATGCCGGTGTGCAGTGCGCCCATAATATCGAGCTGCATGAATGTTGGCATCAGGCTTGGAGGTGTATCGAAAACGCCATTAAACTGCGTGATGCCCAGCGAAATCGATGCGATTGTGACAACAAGGATACCGATCAGGATCGCGCCGCGAATCTTGAGAGCATCAAGAGCAGCGATGATGAAAAAGCCTGCAATCGCCAGAAGCGGACCGGCTTCATGTAAATTGCCAAGACCAACCAATGTCGCTGGATTATCAACAACAACCCCTGCATTCTTGAGACCGATCAGCGCCAAAAACATGCCGATACCGGCTGCAATCGCGCTGCGCAATGATTGTGGAATGCCCTCAACCAGCCAGCGGCGAATACCCGTGACGGTCAAAATCAGAAAGATCACGCCGGAGATAAAGACTGCGCCGAGCGCCTGCTGCCATGAAAAACCCATAGCGCCAACAACTGTGAAGGCGAAGAAGGCATTCAGGCCCATACCCGGAGCCATGCCGATTGGCCAATTGGCAACGAGTGCCATGACAATCGAACCCAATGCTGCCGCAAGACAGGTTGCAACGAAAACCGCGTTGCGATCCATGCCCGTGGTGGACAGAATATCAGGATTGACGAAGATAATGTAAGACATGGTCAGGAAGGTCGTCAAACCGGCGATAACTTCTGTTCTCACCGATGTGCCGTGTTCCTGCAATTTGAACAGCTTTTCCAGCATGATCCCTCCAGGGCAAAAGCTCGCTTTACAAGGCACCAACGAATGGCCGAACGCGGATGGTTGCGCTCAGCTGATTTTTATCGGTGCAATCTATTGCGATTGCCGTATTTGTTAGCCGCAGCCGCCTATTAGCGAGCGGATTTGTTCCCCATACACCCAAAGCGATCAAAAACACAGTTCTGCCGCAAGAATGCCTGTTTATTAACGTGATTTAGTTTGGACCGAGTTTGAGGTCTGCGCCAGCCATCAATTGGGGCTTAAATTTTTGAAAGAGCTTCAAAAATGGTAGCCATCAAAGTAATAGCTACCAAGATTATGACGCTGTTTATAAAGCGGTTTTTAACAAAATTGCAGTGCCATACATCCCAAGCGCAAAAAATGTATGTGCGACCAGATTAAGAATTCTAACGGTGCGCGCATTTGGCAGTCGCGATGCCGCCCAACCGATTCCCAATCCCGGCTGTAGCAAAAACCAGCCCGCTGCAACGGTCAGAATACCGAATATCCATGCGGGAAGAAAAGCCGGATTCGCAAACCATTCTGCACCACCATAAAGCGCAAAAATGACACCATAGAGAATACCTACCGCGTAATGTCCGATCCAACCCAGGGCAACTTCATGAACATAGGGTTTGGATGCAGCAATATCGTCGTGAAATATCTGCCCGCCGCGCAAATGCCAGAACCAGCGGCCAACAAGTCCCCAATTTGGACGCGACTGACCGGGAAAACGCGCAAGCACGAGAGCCCAAATGTCCATGACAATGGTCGCACCAATGCCGATTATAATTCCGCTAAGGATGAGATTAAACATGAGAAGGCCTTGGATCGCGATTTACTAATTAACTTGCCAAGCTCTACGTGGAAAATCATATAGCCTTAGGAGCGAAACCGAATGTGAAGTAAACTCCATTGAGATTTCGCGACGACAAGATGGGCCACTTTCACCATATTCTTACAGCATGCAATGGGTTTTAGCGCCAAATTTGTCGAATATCCTTTGCGCAGGAAAATTTTCAATTCGACTGTTCTTATTCATCAAAAGCAAAATTTAACTTGCGCCGCTTGTAAGTTAAACAGCAAAACACGACCGAACAACACCGGGCAGCCACATAAATTTGTGACTGCCCGGTGAACTAGAATTTAGATTTAGGTTAGAGAAACTTTCTCGCAATACATTCCAATTACTATAATGTCTTATAGAGTGGGACAGTATACAATTACGGAATGAAACCCTGTCTTAGTTTTTCGGTGACGAAGTATGATGCCGTGGCATCGTTGCATCAAAAAGGCAAATTTCATCACCAGCCCCCACACAGACAGGTTACAAGAGTGCGCTCCGCAAACAAGCGGCAGACGTCTCAATTTATTGGGGGTTTTGTCTCAAAATGATAAAATGCTGGCAGTAGCGCATCAGCTTAATCAAAATGCTTTAACAGTAAAAACTACAATAAACTATTCTTAAAACAAAAGCGCCGGGACTGGAGCACCGACGCTTTGTTACATTACTTCAGTTTCACTTAACGGGCGATCAATTATGAGCCGCGCCATCCGTGATTACTTACCGAAAACTGCGGTCTGGATCTGCGAACGCGATACACCGATGTCGGCAAGAAGATGGTCGTCCATTGCACCGAGTTCACGCATTGCACGACGACGGGATACATACTGCTGGAATTTCTGACGAATGTTCATTTTCTATCTCCTCTTTGGATGCCTCATAAATAGTCTTTTGCACAAAATTCCACCACGGATATGATTGCAAATGAGGCATGCATTTTCGGTGGGGCTCGCCTTCTTGAAAATGCCGCTATCGCCTACGCTATAGTGGACAGAGCGCGGGTGATTTTTAAAGATTCTAACTAAATTCCCTTTTGCCAAATGAGCTGTAATCGACTAATCCGATCTGCGGAGGAGACCACCCTGGCCTATTTTGGAATTCACAATGCTTTATGGTATTTTCCTCGCATTCGCTTCCTATGCTGCATTTGCTATAAGCGACGCCTGCGTCAAGTTTTTGGATGGCACGCTATCCCCTTATGAAATCGCCTTCTTTGGAGCAGTTCTGGGAATACTTGCGATTCCTTTTACCAAAAAGCCTGATGACCAATGGCTCGACATGTTCAGGACAACCAATCTCAAGCTTTGGCTGTTACGCACGCTGACTGCTGCAATGGGCGTGATTGGCAGCGTTGTCGCCTTCACCCATCTTTCCATGGCAGAAGCATTTGCGCTTATCTTTCTTCTGCCCGCTTTCGTTACAATACTTTCGGTTATATTTCTTAAAGAGCAAGTTGGCTGGCGCCGATGGTCAGCTGTGGTGATTGGTTTCATTGGTGTTCTGGTTGTTCTTCGTCCCGGTTTCCGTGAATTATCAATCGGTCATCTTGGCGCGCTTGGCGGTGGTCTCGGTGGCGCATTCAGCATCATAATTTTCCGCGCCATGGGCAAAAAGGAAAAGCGCATTTCGCTCTACACTGCCGGCCTGATCGGACCAATTCTGATTTGCGGGGCACTGATGGTTCCAAGCTATCAAACACCGTCAGCTACTCAATGGACCTATCTTGCAGGTTATGGGCTTCTTGCAGCACTTGCCAATATTTTGCTTATGCTTGCAGCACAACGTGCACCCGCAAGTGCAATTGCGTCGCCGCAATATAGTCAGATGCTCTGGGCCATTTTGTTCGGCTATTTCGTCTTTCACGATCACATTGATTTGCCAATGCTTATCGGCATTGTTCTGATCACCATCTCTGGCCTGTTTACCTTCGTGCGTGAACGTCAGCGCGGCGTTGAAGGTCCGGCAGCTGTTGCAACATCGGACCCCTCGCCGGCTTTGGCCGAAGAGAAATAACTGTCCACGCGTCCCAGATAGCTGATAATGGTCAGTTAGAATCCATTGCAGAAATTACATAGCGGTTGCTGTCCGAATGCTTGAACATACGCCTTTGTTTATGACAGTTGCCATCATTGCGGCATTTCTCGTAGGATTATCGAAAGGCGGATTGCCGTCAGTTGGAACATTATCGGTACCACTAATGGCGTTGGTCATCTCGCCAGTAACCGCCGCAGCACTCCTCTTGCCGATTTATGTCGTCAGCGACATGTTTGGCCTTTATCTTTACCGCCACCATTTTTCAGCGCGTAATCTCGCCATCCTTACCCCCGCAGCCATTCTCGGCATTGGTTTGGGCTGGCTGTTCAGCTCACATCTTTCAAGCACTTTCATCGGCATGCTTGTTGGATTGGTGGGCTTGTTCTTCTGTTTCAACGTCTGGGTGGGCGCAAAATATCGGCGTCAAGCGCGCAAAGCCGATATTCCGGGCGGCGCTTTTTGGGGTATTCTGACCGGCCTCACCAGCTTTGTCTCGCATTCTGGCGCGCCGCCATTTCAGATGTATGTGCTTCCACAACATCTCGAAAAGCTGGTTTTCGCAGGCACGTCGACCATCCTTTTTGCAATCGTCAATGCGGTTAAGCTGATCCCATACTGGCAGTTGCAGCAGTTCGCCAATCTCGATTGGTCGCTGGGACTGTGGCTGTTGCCAGCAGCAATCATAGGCACATTTATCGGCGCAAAGCTCACACGCATCATGCCGGATGGCCCATTTTTCCTGCTGGTACAAATCACGCTTTTCGGCCTGTCAATAAAATTGATTGCCGATTGGGTTTTGCCATTCTTCTCCATTTAGAGCACAATAGGGAACCAGACCTATCGCACCGCGTTCGGTAAATAACAAAGCGGATAACGGAGGCAAATCGTGGTCGAACTTGTCAATAATATTGAAAATATCGAATTCATCATCGCCAAGGCGCGCGAATATGATGTTCAGGTGCCTGCGGTTGACGAAAATTCAGGCTCTAATGCATCGGACGATGGCGACGTCGACATCCTTGACGCCTCAACTGGCAATCCAACCCGCAAAGAACTTATTGCAGCTATTAGATCGCTGAATGAAGACGAACGTATTGAATTGCTGGCACTGGTTTGGGTCGGTCGTGGCGATTTCAGCGCAGAGGAATGGGACGATGCTCTTTCCACCGCAGCAGATCGTCACAACGGACGCGAAGCCAAATATCTGCTCGGCATACCACTCTTAGGCGATTACATCGAAGAGGGTCTGGAAACGCTTGGCATCGAATTTGAAGCCTACGCTGATGAATAAGAAAAATTGATGCTCCCATTACCTCTTCTGTTTTGACGCCATCATTGATGGGGAGTAGTCTCCGCGCAAATCAGGGAATGGGCGGCATATAGACCCTTAAATAGCATTTATGGAGGACTTCATCATGCTTCAGAAGAATCTGGATCAGAATACGGATTTTTACATTAACGGCGTCTGGCAGGCACCGCTGGAAGCAAAGACAATTGAGGTCATCAATCCAGCAACGGAGAAGCCTTATGCGGTGATTTCTTCGGGTTCGGCAGCCGACATTGATTTGGCTGTTGCGGCTGCACGCAAAGCCTTCCTATCGTGGAGCGAAACGCCCGCAGAAGAACGTATTGGTTATCTCCGCCGCATCGTTGAAATCTACGAACGCCGGCTTGAAGAAATGGCACAGGCAATTTCAAAGGAAATGGGCGCTCCTATCAAGCTTGCGCGCGAATCTCAGGCTGCCGCTGGTCTGTCACATACCAAGGCATTCATTGCCGCTTTCGAAAACTTCGAGTTCGAAGAAATTCTTTCGCCCAAGCATCCCAATCAGGCCATCGTGCATGAACCGATTGGCGTATGTGGTTTGATCACGCCTTGGAACTGGCCGATGAACCAGATTTCGCTGAAGGTTATTCCAGCTCTTGCCGTGGGCTGCACAGTTATACTCAAACCGTCTGAAATCGCGCCTATGTCGGCTATGCTTTTTGCGGAGTTTGTCGATGAAGCCGGCCTGCCAAAGGGCGTATTCAACCTCGTCAATGGCGAAGGCCCGGTCGTGGGCGAAGCAATGTCACAACATCCGAACATCGATATGATGTCCTTCACTGGCTCAACGCGCGCAGGCACTGCCGTTTCTCGCGCCGCCGCTGCAACCGTCAAGCGTGTGTCACTGGAACTGGGCGGCAAATCGCCGAATATCGTATTTGCGGACAGCGATCTCGAAAAGGCGATTGAGCGTGGCGTCAACCACTGCTTTGAAAACACCGGCCAATCCTGCAATGCGCCAACGCGAATGCTGGTTGAGCGCTCCGTTTATGAAAAAGCTGTCGAATTTGCGAAACAAGCAGCCGTGAATACGAAGGTTGATGATCCTGCAAAGGATGGCGACCATATCGGCCCGCTTTCCTCCTCGATCCAGTTTGAGAAAGTTCAGGCTATGATCCAGAAGGGCATTGATGAAGGTGCGCGTCTGGTTGCTGGCGGCACAGGTCGCCCGGACGGAATTTCGGAAGGCGACTTCGTTAAGCCGACAATTTTTGCTGATGTAAACAACGACATGAGTATCGCGCGCGAAGAGATCTTCGGCCCGGTTCTGGCGATGATCCCTTTCGACACCGAAGAAGAAGCCATCGCAGTTGCCAATGATACGCCTTATGGCCTTGCAGCCTATATTCAGACTGGCAATGCTGATCGTGCAAAACGCGTTGCGCGTAAGCTCCGCGCTGGCATGGTTCAGATCAATGGCACGTCGCGCGTGGCTGGAAGCCCGTTTGGCGGCTACAAACAATCCGGCAATGGCCGCGAAGGCGGGAAATGGGGTCTGGAAGACTTCATGGAAGTGAAGCTGATCAGCGGCTGACATACACCAACATAATAAGAGAAAAGCGCCGGAAAACCGGCGCTTTTTATCTGCGATTTTTGCCAGCTATAATAAACGGCGCAAAGGGCAGATAATATATAAGTACCCCCGAACCTGTTCCTTGACGAACTACAAATAGCATTCAACCGTCAAGGAACAGGTTTATTAGGCCGTAGACTCATAACGATCTGATCCAAATTCTTGCTGCTGCCAATTTGACGGCGGCGAGAAAGTTCATCGGGTCTTTATCGTAACGGGTGGCGATGCCTCTGAACTGTTTGAGTTTGCTAAAGAAGCGCTCAACGAGATTGCGTTGTCTGTAAACCCACTGGCTGAAAGGGTAGCTTCCCTTCCGATTGCTCTTGGCCGGAATATTGGCCCATGCCTGCCGTTGCTTTGCAAATGCTCGTATAGCGTTGGTATCGTAGGCCTTGTCCGCCAGCAGGATCGAACCCTTGGAGAGTGTCTGTAACAATGGTTCCGCCATTCGGCCATCATGGGCTTGGCCGGCGGTGAGTGCGAGACAGATCGGTCGACCATCGGCATCGACAACTGCATGGATTTTGGTGGTCAGGCCGCCACGGGAACGTCCCATGCAGCCATCGTCTTGATCCCCCTTTTTCCCGTCGCCGCATGTTGATGAACACGGATACAGGAGCTGTCGATCATGACGATATCGCCATCGAAAGCTTTAGAAATCTCGCCCAGAACATGATCCCAGACACCGGCCTTTCGCCATCGCACAAACCGGTTGTAGCATGTGGTATACGGACCATATCGATCCGGAACCTCTGCCCAAGGCGAGCCTGTCCGAAACCGCCACAAGATGCCGTTGATCACCCGACGGTCGTCAACGCGGGGTACGCCGCGCGGCTTATTCGGCAACAATGGTTGAATAACATTCCACTCGATATCGGTGAGATCAAACCGGCGACGGGTCATGAGAAGCCTCCAAATCAAGGCTTCAGTGAATCAAAATCAGACCAATTTGAAAACCCAGTTTATGAGTGTGCGACCTAGGTAAAATCAGACCCGATGTTACTGCAATGCAGAACAGCGGCAAAAGCCGCTGCAGTATCCTGATAAACTCCCCCATGACACAAGCTCAATGTGATGGGCGCGAAATCACATTCGCTTTGAGCTGTTTGAACTCATCTTCATCAATAGCCCCAGAAGCACGAAGTGAGGCGATTTTTTCAAGCTGATCGAGTGGTGCAGCAGCAGTGGCATTCGATGGCGCAATGCCGTGCTGGTTTGACGTCAGTTTCGCAGTGGCATTGTCAGCAAAATTACTGCCAAAGCGGTTTGCGAGTGGTGTTGATGGCGAGCACATGAAAACCAGCAGCGCAATTTGACCGATGAGTGGCACGAACCCTGCCAAGATCCACCAGCCCGACCGATCGGTGTCGTGCAAGCGCCTGACAGTGATTGCAATGGCTGGCAGTAAATGCGCCAAGTAAACAATCGCCGTGAAAAGCCCTGCAGGCTCATTGCGCGTTGTGTCGCCAACCGTTTGGTCGATGACCATAGCCACCACGAGCATAATGAAAAACGCTTGGCTGAAAAACCAGTATTGCGAACGGCTGGCGCGCCCTGAAAACACGGCATAGTTGCGCATTGCATCGGTATAGTATAGTGTATGAAATCCCCCTAATGACACCCAAATGTGAGAAACGGCACGCCCTTTGTTTTGCGAACTGCAAAGGGGTGCCGTTAGCTCAAGCATAGCAAATATTAAATAGGAGATCAACAGTCCGTCGATTAACAGGCCGTCAATATGATTGCTGCGTGATCATGGATGTTAAAAAAATCATTGGCTGGAACTTGCGATATATTCGCTCTGAACGTGGCCTTTCGCAGGAGCGATTGGCGCTCGAAGCTCAAATCGATCGATCATATGTCGGTCGAGTTGAGCGCGGCATGGAAAATGTTACCGTTTCAACGCTCGAGGCGATGGCAACAGCGCTAAATGTGCCTGTATCAGCACTCTTCGTAGAGCCACAACCGGACGCAGAAAAGCCAAAGGGGCTTAAAGCAGGCAGAAAGCCAAAGCAGACCTAAAAGCCTCAGCTGTTGAAGCGGCCTTCGAAAAAAGATTTGCCAGTCAGGGAAAACATCAAAATTGATATAAAGTAAATACGACTTATATTATTGTCTTTTTTTGGAATGTGTCATCATGATTGAGCAAATAATATTAATTATAATCTATTGAGGCGCAGCTCCGGTCCTGCCCCCGCTACCGTGGTTTTTTAATATTTAATGTTTACTCTCTAATTTAGTACAACCTTGATATATAATTCAGTTAACTTTGTTTCAAAATATCTAAATTATTGAAATATCCGAAAATATTATCATCGCATTCTTTTATTATAAAATTTAGGCGCTACGATGAAGTGTAATTTCATCTCGAAAAACTGAAAGAAGATGAAAATAATTATTGCTCTGGTTAACCGTACAAACTGCACGAATTTACCACGCTTTTACATATCCCCGGCTGAACATATGGCAAAAGTCAGCTTTTGCCATATGTGCGCCCGCACTCCTCAGGATGCGGTTTCCGATAGTAACTTTCCTAAGGTTTGCGCAATACCTCCAGTCAGGGGAACTAAACTCATCTGCGAATGCGCACATGATTGAGGTTGTAATTACCTTAAATCAAGTTGTTACAGCCAAAACAAGATATCTTACAACGGATCTATCACGCCCTCCAAAAAATGAATTAGCAAACATATATTAAAAGTTAAGCCTCCAAACGGATCTCATCAACACAGCGAAAGAAGACAATCAATTAAAGAGAATCTATTGACCGCTTGACAGGATCACCAAAAGTTTGTTGTATGCTCGAAACGCAAGGCAACGTTGCCGATATATGCGTAGAAAAACAATCTAAGGGAACGTGGTGGCAATGAAGCCCGCAACACATCGTGTTGGCGGGATTTTTGTCGTTTGTGAGGTGAAATGGGTGAGCTGACTTGCAAGATCGGCATATTGATTTCGACAACTGGTGCTTACGCAGCCGTTGGACGTGCGATCTTGAACGGAACCCTGCTTGCTTGCGCTCAAATAAATGCTGACATTGAGTTGGGAACAACTCTGGAGCCGGTGCATTACAATCCAGGTGGTGATTTGGAAGAATATTCGGTCGCGACCAAAAAGATGATCGATTCCGGAATTCGTCATGTCGTCGGTTGCTATACATCATCCAGCCGAAAGGAAGTCATCCCGCTTTTTGAGAAGTATGACGCGCAGCTCTGGCATCCATCCCATTATGAAGGGTTCGAAAGTTCCCCAAACGTAATCTACACGGGTGCTTCGCCCAACCATCACATGTCTCCATTGATGGATTACCTTCTAACAAGATACGGTCGCAAAACATTTTGCGTTGGCTCCAACTATATTTGGGGTTGGGAAAGCATCCGCGTCCTGCGTGAATATGTCCACGTAAGAAAAGGTATTGTTCTGGCTGAGCGCTATCTCGGCGTAGGTGAGACTGATCTTCAAAAAATCATTGAAACCATCTTCGAAGAAGAGCCTGACTTTATATTCAATGCATTGATTGGTGACTCCTCCTACGCCTTTTTCGAACAGTTTCGACGCGCATGCGAGGCACGTGGCATCAATCAAACCGAACGGTTCCCAATCGCCAGTTGCAATCTTTCTGAACCCGATCTGACCGAGATAATACCCGAATGCAGAGATGGGCATATCAGCTCTTCAGTTTATTTCTCCACTCTGACCAATCCTGAGAATCGTTGCTTCGTAGCCGAGTACAATCAGGCGTTTCCGGAAGGTCCGCCACCCGCAGCAGAAGGCGAAGCTGCCTATATTGCTACTCTCATGCTCGGAAGAGCGATTTCTGCAGCTAAATCAATCGATCCTATACTGGTCAGAAACGCTGTTGCAGGAATGCAGTTACAGGCACCTCAAGGACTTGTAACAATAGACCCCGAAACCCATCATGCCTATCTCACACCCCGCATAGGACTATCGACGCGAGATGCCGAATTTCAGGTGCTTATCGAGGCACCAGAACCTGTCCGACCAGATCCCTATCTCGTATCAGCAGATAGCCTAGCCCTCACTTCAATAGGCCAGGCTAGTTTGAGGGTTGTACGATGAGCAACCGCTTCATACAGAATTTCAACAACCGCCGAGGGATCATCATCTCCCGTGATTTCAGAGCGATTAGTGCCTTGGATTCGACCTTACCAAAACTCGGTTTGAGTCCGTCATATGTACCTCTGAAAGAGGACCGTGCTGGTCTCTTAGAATCGGAACTAAATGTCGATCGTGATGTTCTGTTTGTAGATGGTGATCTGGACAGCCCGCTCTCGCTGCCTGTCAGTTCTGTCAGCGGCTTGGCTTGCGTACCGATCATTGGGTTAGTCGGTGTTGAAGCTCCCAGTCGTTTGAAGGGACTTGTGCAGTCAGGCGCCACTGCCTTTTTACGTAAGCCTGTTTACGGTTCCATTGTCTATTCCGCAATTGTTCTTGGCATTAATTCCTATCAGCAGAGGCAGCAGATGGAGACGACGATTGCTCTCCACGAAATGCGCCGATTGCAACGTCGGAGTCTGATTAAAGCAATTGTAGAGATTATGCGTTGTCACAATGTTTGTGACGACGAGGCCTACAACATTCTTCGCAAAGAAAGCATGAAAGCGCGAATGAATGTTGAAACATACGCAGAACACTTCATCAGCGAACTAATGAGGGTGAAGGACCGCGAAACAGAAACCACTCAAAGGTCAACGATCGCGAAATAACCTCCGAGGAGAATAAGAAATGTCTATGATTACAAAAACCGCAGTACTTGCGGTAACGGGAACGCTTGCGCTTTTTTCCAGTGCAGCACATGCTCAGGAGCCGATTAAAATCGGTGTTCTGGAAGACCAATCTGGCGAGTTCGTCGTCCCTGTAATCGGGAAGGTCCATGCGATCCAGCTTGCGACCGAAGAAATCAATGCAAAAGGTGGTATTGCAGGGCGTCCGATTGAGCTGGTCATTTACGACACGCAGTCAGACAATACGCGGTTCCAGGAATTCACACGCCGTGCGCTTCAACGCGATAAGGTCGATGTAATTTTCGCAGGCTTTTCATCGGCGTCCCGAGAGGCTTATCGACCAATCGTACGCCAGTTTGACGGCTTTGCCTTTTATAACAACCAGTATGAAGGTGGTGTATGCGACGCAAACATGGTCATTACGGGCGCAGTACCGGAACAGCAGTTTTCGACGCTCATTCCCTGGATGATGGAAACCTATGGGAAGAAGGTTTACACCATCGCTGCTGATTATAATTTCGGCCAGATTTCTGCTGAATGGGTCCGTGAAATTGTCAAGGAGAATGGCGGCGATATGGTGGGTGAGGAATTCATCCCGCTTGGCGTTTCGCAATTCTCACAGACCATTCAGAACATCCAGACTGCCAAGCCCGATGTTGTCGTGACTTTGCTGGTCGGAACTGCGCAAGCTTCCTATTATGAACAGGCCGCTTCAGCAAATCTGAAATTGCCTATGGCTTCATCGGTCAATGTGGGACAGGGCTATGAACACAAGCGTTTCACACCGCCAAGTCTTGCGAATATGCATGTGACGACAAACTACATCGAAGAAGTTGACACGCCAGCAAGTAAGGAATTCATTGAGCGCTTCCACGCCAAATTTCCGAATGAGCCCTACATCAACCAGGAAGCGGCCAATTCCTACATTGCAGTCAATCTCTACAAACAGATGGTTGAGCGCGCCGGCGGGTCAACCAAACGCGATGACCTACGCAAGATAATTGCCGAGGGCGACGTTTGCTTTGATGGTCCTTCCGGAAAAACCTGTCTTGATCCCAAGAGCCAGCATATTTCGCATACCATTTATCTTGCCAAAGTTGGTGATGATCACAGCGTTTCTTTCCCGAAAGTCTGGAATGATGTGAAGCCTTACTGGTTGGGTGAAGCCGGTTGCGACCTGACCAAAAGCAATCCGGGTGAACAGTACACACCATCCAATCCCCCTTCGAAGCAGTAAAGTCTCAACCGGCACACACTTTATGTGTGCCGGTTGACGAAAGACCTCCCGATTAAGGACTACTATGATGGAGTTATTGGGCTCTCTTTTTGCTGCCTTTTATCAGTTTGGCGACACGTTCGCCTTCCTCGTTCTCTCAGCATGCGGATTAGCCGTTATCTTTGGCATGATGGGCGTTATTAATCTCGCACATGGTGAGTTTATCATGTGCGGCGCCTATGTGACCGTTATGTCCACAAAAGCCGGCCTCCCCCTGCCATTGGCCATACTTACCGGCGCCTTGGTTGCAGGCCTCATCGGTATGCTACTCGAGCGACTTGTGATCCGTCATCTCTATGGCCGACCACTTGATACAATCGTTGCGACATGGGGTATCAGTCTTATTGCAACACAAGGAACGCTTATCCTGTTGGGTTCAACGATGCAGGGCATTGGCACTCCATTGGGCTCGTTCACTCTGGGAGCTCTGTCGTTTTCCTTTTACCGAGTGGTCTTGATGCTGGCAGCACTCGCCATTCTCGCAGCTCTCTATCTCGTGTTCAACAAAACTCGCTTTGGAATTCTAGCACGTGCGACGATTCAGGTCCCGGAAATGGCCAAATCGCTGGGCGTGAACACTAACTACATTTATGCACTGACTTTCGGTCTAGGTGCTGGTTTGGCCGGGCTAGCTGGCGGCCTTTATGCACCGACTATGACCTTGGTGCCTACAATGGGTTCAAGCTTCATCGTGGAGTCATTCGTAACCGTTGTTGTCGGAGGCGCTGATGTCTTTCTAGGCACCGCTCCCGCCGCCGCCATTCTAGCGGTCGTGAAAGCAACTCTTACTTCAGTGTACGGCCAGTTGTTCGGACAGATTGGCCTGCTCGTGGCCGTGATCCTTGTTATCCGTGTGCTGCCAAATGGCCTGTCAGGGCTTTTCATTAAAGGAAAAGGTTAATGGCATTTAAGCTCTTCGGGCACCTCGAAGGCCCGCAAACCAAGGGGAGAGGCCCCCTTTTCTGGAGTGGCTTTTTTGCCGTCGTCTTGCTCGCAATCATTTACCCTATGTTTTCTGATGGTTACACCATCGGAAACAATGTCTACTTCCTGATTTGGACATTCATGGCAATGGGGCTCAGTCTCATATGGGGCTATGGTGGTGCTTTATCGTTCGGGCAAACAGCTTTCTTCGGTGTTGCTGGCTATGCCTATGGAGTACTGACAATCAATATTGGAGATGCCTACGGACTTACAATTATAGCTTTGGTATTGGCAATTCTTCTGTCTGGTCTGTTTGCGGCAATCATCGGGTATTTTCTGTTTTTTGGACGCATAACTGGCGTCTTTCTGGGCATTGTCACTCTTTCGGTAACGCTTGTACTGGAGCGTTTTATGGCGCAGACCGCCGGCCCGGAATGGGCGATAGGCAAGGCACGTCTTAACGGTTTCAACGGAATGAGCGGTATGCCGCCCATTACGATACCTTGGTTCGGTGGTGATATTGCGCTCTATCCAGATATCGGACTTTACTATGTTGTTCTTGGCCTTGTAGTTCTGGTCTACCTGGCTTTGCGAGTTCTGCTCAACTCGCCATTTGGCAATGTTCTCGTTGCTATTCGCGAAAATCCGCAGCGTGCTGAGATGCTGGGCTACGATGTTCGCATCTATCAGTGGGCAGCGTTTATAATAGGTTCGATGTTAGCTGGCCTTTCAGGCGTTCTTTACACTGCTTGGGGTCAATATATCACACCATCCAGCATGAGCATTACAGCTGCTGCACTGCCGATCGTTTGGGTAGCTGTTGGCGGTCGTAGCGATATTACTGCCACGTTGATTGGAACACTTCTTGTTCTTGCAGGATTTCAGGCGCTGACAATTTATGGCGCTCAATATGCGTTGGTCGTAATGGGCGCTTTGCTTGTTTTCACGGTACTACTTGCACCACAAGGTATTGTTCTTGGTCTGGCAAATTTGGTCGGGCGTGTTCTGTCCTTCAAACGTAAGAGGTCAGCACAATGAATATTCTGGAAACACGTAACCTGCATAAAAGCTTCGGTGGATTGCACGTAACCAATGACGTCAACCTCCATCTTAAAAAGGGAGAAATTCACTGTTTGATCGGACCAAACGGTGCAGGAAAAAGCACCCTCTTCCGGCTCATTCTGGGCGAGTATCTGCCAAGCAAAGGTGACGTCATTTATAAAGGTGAAACGATTACGCGATTGAAATCGTTTGATAGAATTGACCGAGGCATTAGCGTAAAATTTCAGGTGCCTGGAATCTTCAAAGAGCTAAGTGTGCACCAAAATCTGGAAATTGCTGTTCAAAGAAAGCATCGCGGCGCAGATCTCAAACGGGAGATCAATCGTCTTCTAGATTTCTTGCAGCTAGAGGATTCTAACACAAAACTTGCAGGCAATCTCAGCCATGGCCAGAAACAATGGCTGGAAATTGGAATGGCGATCAGTCTTGAACCGGAATTGCTGCTTCTTGATGAGCCGACAGCAGGTATGACGCCTGATGAAACATTTGCCACAGGTGAAATGGTTCAAAAATTGAACGCCGAAGGCGTGACCGTGTTGGCTGTTGAACATGACATGGCATTCGTTCGACAAATTGCACAACAAGTTACCGTGCTGCATTTTGGTAAAATCTTTGCGCAAGGTTTGATCGAGGACATCGTTAAGGATGACCGGGTCGCCGCAATCTATCTGGGGCAAGCCGATGCATAAAGAAATACTACTTCAAACACGCGGGCTGTGGTCAGGATATGGTGGAAAGCCGGTCCTGCAAGGTGTCGATATCGATGTGCATAAAGGTGAAATTGTAGCCGTCATCGGTCGTAACGGCGTTGGTAAGTCCACACTCATGAAGTCGCTGATCGGGCTGTTACCAGCTGACAGAGGATCAATACATTTCAACAAGCATGACCTTACCCCTTTACCGCCTCACAAGCGCGCACGGCATGGCATCGGTTATGTTCCGCAAGGACGGGATGTTTTTCCTCGGATGACTGTTGAAGAAAATCTGGCAGTTGGAGAATCTATAACACCGGGTGCAAGTAAAGAACTTTACGACGAAATTTATGCCCGGTTCCCAATTCTTGCGGAGAGACGTCATCAACGCGCCGGAACCATGTCAGGTGGTCAGCAGCAACAATTGGCAATTGGTCGTGTCTTGATAGGACGCCCATCTCTTATCCTTCTCGACGAACCGTCCGAAGGAATTCAGCCAAATATCGTTATGGATATCGCAAAGTTATCCGTCGAACTAAACCAGAAAACCGGAGTGTCCATCGTTCTGGTTGAACAGAATATCGACATGATCCGGGCTATGGCCCAGCGCTGCTATGTCATGGACAAAGGACGTATCGTAGCAACCCTCACATCCGACATGCTGGAAGATCGGGATACGGTGCGCAGATATCTGGCTGTGTGACCATGGCAGGTGTCGGTCTTTGAGTTGCCATCCAATCTTCGATTACTCCGAGCCGCGAGTTGCTCGGGAACTTATTAGATCAAAATTTGATAGAGGAGACTTGTATGTCCTGGTTTGATGAAACGATCATGGCTCGTAAAGGCGTTGCAAAAGGTATCGCCGGAAAATCTCACCACATTAGTGAGGAAACGCAGGGGAAGTATCAATATGTTTATGGTGCTTTTGTTGAGCCTGTATTGCATGTAGAGCCGGGCGCGATCATTTCCGCAGAGACACACGACGCTTTTGAGGGGAAAATTCGTAAGGAGACTGACAAACCTTCGGAGATTTTGAATTTTCCATTTCTCAATCCCCAGAATGGACCAATCTATGTCGAGGGCGCGGAAAAAGGCGACACGCTGGCGGTATACATTAAGGAAATTCGTCCGCGCGGCGAACAGCCATCCGGCACTACTGTGATCATGCCAGAATTTGGCGGTCTTGTGCCGACAGCAGATACCGCGATGCTAAGCCCTACGTTGCCGGAGGTGGTCAAAAAATTGCATATTGACGCTGACAAGGGCATCAAATGGAACGATCGTATAACCCTGCCATATGAACCATTCATCGGTACAATCGGCACAGCACCGGAAATCGAAGCGATAAGCGCCCTTGTGCCTGACTATTATGGTGGCAACATGGATTTGCCTGATGTTGCACCGGGTGCGGTCATTTACCTACCTGTGCAAACCAAGGGGGCCTATCTGTTTCTTGGCGATTGTCATGCTGCGCAAGGTGATGGTGAACTTTGTGGTGTAGCTGTTGAACATCCAACAGTAACTACGGTTCAGGTCGATCTGATCAAAAACTGGGCTATTCGTACGCCTCGTCTAGAGAACGAAAAATTCTACATGACGATTGGTTCTTCTCGTCCTATGGAAGATGCAGCTCGACAAGCTTACCGGGAACTGATCCGCTGGATGGCCACGGATTTCGATTTTGATGAAATCGATGCCTATATGCTTTTGACACAGGCGGGACGCGTACGTCTTGGAAATATGGTAGACCCCAAATACACTCTTGGCGCTTCCATTTTAAAGACTATTTCTGGCATCGCGAAATAGTAGGGCTCTACGGTGGCGTGTTCGGGATGGTCCGCCGCCGCTACTTGCAAGCCCCTATTAAAGAGCTGAGAAGACTGAAGGCCTTCAACACGATATGACGTCAAAATTTGAGCCCCGCATTTTTCTGAAGTCTTTGTTTGATGCAGCGGTCGCTGCGGCGGACCCAGAATTGGTGATCCGCGCCAATCTACCTGTAAAGCCCAAGGGCCGTACGATTGTGATTGGTGCAGGCAAAGGCTCGGCGCAAATGGCAGCTGCTTTTGAGCGGGCATGGAATGCGCCACTCGAAGGTGTTGTGGTCACACGCTATGGCTATGGAACGCCCTGTGAGCGTATTGAAATCATCGAAGCCGCACATCCGGTTCCGGATGATGCCGGGCTTGCGGCTTCAAAGCGGCTTTTCGATGCCGTGTCTAATCTCACAGCGGACGATCTTGTCGTCGCGCTCATTTCCGGTGGCGGTTCGGCTTTGTTGCCATCGCCGCCCGAAGGGCTGACCTTGGAAGATGAGATCGCCGTCAACAAGACGCTGCTGGCATCTGGTGCGCCGATTTCGGCAATGAATGCCGTGCGAAAACATCTTTCTACCATCAAAGGCGGAAGGTTAGCTGCTTGCGCCCATCCGGCAAAAGTCTTCTCGCTGGTCGTCTCTGATATTCCCGGTGACAATCCAGCCTTTGTTGCGTCAGGCCCGACTGTGCCGGATAAAACCAGCCGCGACGAAGCGCTGAAAATCATCGAACGCTATAAGCTCGAAATGCCAGATGCTGTGCTCGCGCATATCAAAAGCGAGAAGGCTCATGCTCCCAAACCCGACGACAAAATCTTTGCCGACAATGAAGTGCGGGTGATTGCGTCAGCAGCCGTTTCGCTGGAGGCCGCAGTCAAGGAAGCGAAGCGCCATGGCGTTGAGGCGGTGGTCCTGTCCGATTCAATAGAAGGTGAGGCGCGCGAAGTTGCCCAAGTTCATGCGGCAATCGCGCGGGAGGTGGCTGATCGTGATCGTCCGTTCAAGAAGCCGGTGGTGATCCTGTCGGGCGGTGAAACGACCGTGACTATTCGGACAAAAGGCGGCAAAGGCGGACGCAACAGCGAGTTTCTGCTGTCCTTCGCGCTCGATATTGATGGTTACACCAATATTCACGCGCTTGCAGCGGATACCGATGGCATTGACGGTTCGGAAAATAATGCAGGTGCTTTTGCCGATGGCACAACAATTTCGCGGCTGCAAAAGGCCGGTGAAGATGGGGCTGCGCGGCTTAACGCCAATGACGCGTGGACGGCTTTCGATGCGATTGATGATCTATTCATACCGGGGCCAACCGGTACCAATGTGAACGATCTACGAGCAATTTTGGTTATGATGTGACACGCTCGTTTTGTCTGCTCGGTCACATTTGAAAATAGTTTGCGTATGCTCCTACCGCCTAACGGCTGGTGCCTCAACAGCGATATATGAAAGCCGACAATAGATGACTTCTGCCAATATTTTAATCTGCGATCTTCTCGGCTTACGATTTGATGAACTTAAAAAGCCAGACTTCAGTGAGATCAAGTCCTACATTGACTCCAAGGGTGGCGTTTTCCACGAGTGCGGAATCGATACCGCACCATTGCTTGAAGCGAGCAAACTCCATTTTTTCTACCAGCCGGATATTGGTTCTCCGGAGAATATTCTCAACGCTACAGCTGATGGACAATACGATGCAGTCATTGCTGCCGCCAGTTACATTCCCGAAGGGGCAAAGCTTCGATTGGGGGGAGTACGCATCGGTGCCGGCACAGGCAACATGGCATCCAGTTCATGGGGCGGTAGCAGCGGAAACGGTGGGGAAGCACCACTGATGAACACACCGGGGATCAACTCTCGTGCAACAGCCCAGATGGTCTTCAAGGCAATTCTTCGAGTTCGTCCCGATTTACCGGTAGCGAAGTTGCATCATCTAGTAGCGACAGGCAACTTCGATACCCGCAGGGAACTCAGAAATTACCCGACGGAAAAACTGGAGGGTAAAAAGCTGGGAATTGCTGGTTTCGGTCATATAGGGCATGAATTGGCGAGCCTTGGCAAAGCGTTTGCAATGCACGTCGTTGTTTTTGCACGCGAACATCATAAAGAGAGCATTGAAGCCGAGGGGTTTCAATATGCCGAAACTGTTGAGCTTGCTGCAAAAGACGCTGATGTTTTTTCGGTTCATATTGGACGCGGACCTTTTGATCAGCAAACAGGCCGTTTCGCGAATGATCAGCTGATTGGAAACAGCGTCCTTTCAAAGTTTAAGCACGGATCAGTCCTCATCAATTATGACAGAGGAGAACTCGTTGATGTTGAAGCTCTTCGGATGGCAATGGCTACGGGTAAAGTTGCACATGCGGCGATTGATGCAGATATTTTTAAAGATGTTGAAACTGGAGCGCTTAGCGGGCCAATGGTACCTTATCTCTCCCTTGTTCCAGATTTCAGTGATCGTTTGGAACTACTGCCGCATGCAGCCGCCGATACAGACCATTCATCGCGCGTGATAGGCGCCAAACAGGCCATTGATCAGATATTCAACTCAATAAAATTTAAAAAGGTTACCAATTTGATTGGTTCACTACCGCTTGGATACTCTGTTTGATACAAAAATATAAATAATCGTAGCTCTTCAAGATCTATGGACCCTATATTTCAATTATAAAGCATATAGTAAATAAAAATCACGACCTCAGCTAGAGCTTTAGCATGTCAAACACATGGCAATGATAGCGCTTTGCTCGTGCAACATATGGCAAAATTCACATTTTGCCATATGTTGCATCGTCATAACTGCGCGAAAAAATCTGATAACAATTACTTGCTTACAATGACACTCGATATAGATCTATTAAGAGCGGGAAAATCAGGAACATCCCGTGCCTCTCTGTCAACGATGAGATGTGAGATTTCGTCGATTGTACAAAACACGGAACGAGCCGGCGCACTGATTTTAGAATGATCCGCAAGGATTATAGTTTTTGCCGAATTACGAACCATAGCGCGTGCTATTTCGGCTCCATGGATGAAATGGTTCATTGCGCCTCGCTCGGGATCAATTCCCCACGGTGCCAACAATGCCACATCAGCACGATAGCGATATATGTCATTGATGGTTGATGCGCCCCAGGTTTCAAGCGGGTCTTGGCGAACATCGCCAGATAGCAAATGCACCTTATAACGATGGTAGGAATCGCTTTCTTTTCCCGAGAGCAAACGTGCAACGTCGATCGAATTGGTCAGGATATTGAGCCCCGAAAGGCCATGATGATTGGACAGCACTTCCGCCATCACCGTCGTTGTGGTGCCAGCATCAATGAACACCGTCATATCGTTTGAAAGCAGATTAAGGGCTTCCATTGCAATAGCTTGCTTTTCGAGCAGTCGTTGGTTCACGCGCACATGGAAGTCAGTGTCTTCCTTTGCAAGCGGTACAGCACCGCCCCGAACACGCTTCAGTTTTCCTGCCTGCTCAAGCTCCATAAGATCGCGACGGATTGTTTCGCGCGAGACGCCTATTTCCTCAGTAATCTGATCAATCGAGACACGACCGAAGGCCGTAAGATAGTCCCTAATTTTCTTATGACGCTCATCCTGCCACATGATTCAATCCGCTCGTTGTCCTCGGCACATCAAAAACACAAAAAAACACATACAACAACTATTGCCACATTTTTTATTTGTTGCTAGCTTTATTTAAGGGAAGTTGGGGAAATTAATATGTCAACGTCAGAACTGGATCACCTTGTCCGTTTCGCAGCCGCTTTAGCAGACAAGGCGCGCGAAACATTGGCCGATGAATCGACAAGC
Source organism: Brucella thiophenivorans (assembly GCF_002252445.1). Taxonomy (GTDB): domain Bacteria; phylum Pseudomonadota; class Alphaproteobacteria; order Rhizobiales; family Rhizobiaceae; genus Brucella; species Brucella thiophenivorans. Next base: position 101,690 of record NZ_NNRJ01000051.1, on the reverse strand, counting down.
AATGAGAACACCGTTTCTGATATTGAGGTGAAACCTGACCGCAGCTTGGTCACGAAGTACGATCGCGCAATAGAACACCGTCTGCGTGCAGAAATTCGTAAACGTTATCCTCATCACGGTATTATTGGTGAGGAAGAAGGCAGCGTTGATGCGCAGGCATCGCATGTATGGGTTCTTGATCCAATCGACGGCACAGCACCCTTCATCGTTGGCATTCCCGTATGGGGAACACTCATCGCGCTTGCAATTGATGGCGTGCCGCAGGTCGGCGTGATCGACAATCCTGTGCTCGATACACGATGGATAGGTGCAGCGGGTCAAGCAACGCAACTCAATGGGCAATCAGTACGATGCCGTCCATGTGCCAGCCTCGCAACCGCTCTGATGACCAACTCTAACCAAGACTACATGTCAGCCGATCAGTTGCCTGCTCTCAATGCACTGCGCCGTCGAACCGCCAATCGTGTGTATGGTGGCGCGTGCCTCAATTATGGGAGACTTGCTGAAGGACGAACGGATCTCGCCATTGATGCAGGACAACAGATCTACGATTTTGCTCCCTATCGTCCAATTATCGAAGGCGCAGGTGGGAAAATAACTGACTGGAATGGTCAACCACTAACTTTATCCAGTAACGGCACCATTCTCGCGGCAGGTGACGAGCGTTGTCACACACAGGCACTGGAAGTGGTCGTTTCCAGCCTAGAAGAGACGAATTCGGCTGCCTAATACACCAACGATTCTGGCTGATAATTATAATTACAATAAAAATGGGAACTCAAATATGGGCATTAAAATTCAAACCCTTGATGTGACTTATGGAGAAGAAAACGTCATCTCCCAATTGTCATTGGATATTCCCGAGGGTTGCTTTTTTACTCTTTTGGGACCATCTGGCTGCGGCAAAACAACATTGTTACGCACGATCGCCGGGTTTGTTGCGGCGTCCAATGGCTCAATCCGTTTCGGTGACACAGACGTTACAAATCTGCCACCGCACAAACGCAACATCGGTATGGTTTTTCAGGATTACGCCCTTTTTCCTGATAAAACTGTTCAGCAGAATGTTGCTTATGGGCTGAGCGCCCGCGGCGAAAAAGGTGAGAGCGCCAAAGCTAAAATTGGTCAGGCGCTTGAACGTGTTGGCCTGAGCCATCTGGCGCAACGTCATCCGGCAGCATTGTCAGGTGGCCAGCGTCAACGTGTGGCCCTCGCCCGCGCACTCGTCATCAAGCCAGCCGTTCTTTTGATGGATGAACCGCTTTCAAACTTGGATGCCAAGCTTCGCATCCAAATCCGCGAGACAATCTGCGAGCTACAGCGCGAAGATAATATCACCACGGTATTTGTTACACATGACCAAGAAGAAGCATTGGCTATGTCAGACCGTATCGGCGTCATGAACCGTGGCGCACTTGAGCAAATCGGAACGCCCAAGCAAATCTATACGACACCACGTACCAGCTATGTTGCCGACTTTGTCGGCTCCGCCAACTGTATTTCGGTAGATGTTCAATCTGTGCAAAATGATTATGCTTCCGTCTCGGTTGGCACGCAGATAATCAATGCCGCTGATCATCGCAGCGACAAATCAGGCCCACGCGGCATCCTCATCCTTCGCCCAGAAAATCTACACATTTCCGCTACACGGTCAGGCGACCATCAGACAATCTCCGGCCTGGTACGCAGTCGTCAATACCTCGGCACCAAGACAAGTTATCGTCTCGATATTTCTAACAACCAGCAACTCGTTGCCGATCTGCATGGCCAGAACCATGATGCCTTTGGACTGGGTGATCAGGTCCATGTGACAGTCAATCCAGATCAGGCACTGGTGATTGCATCATGAAAAAATCACTACAAACACCCTGGTTCTGGTTGAGCCTACTGGCTCTGGCGCTGTTATGTGTCTTTATTCTGTACCCTCTACTAACCATTCTTAGCGCCAGTTTTGTAGGCGAAGGTCAAAATGGCTGGATGCGCCTGCTAGAAAATCCACGCTATATAGCCGCGATACAGAACACGATGATACTTGCCTCGGTCGTCACAATATTTTGTACCGTAATTGGTGTTCCGTTAGCATATGTGACAGCTCGCTATAGCTTTCCGGGCAAATGGCTCATCGCTCTTTTACCATTGATTACGCTGGTACTACCTGAAGTCATTGCGGCCCAAACCTGGCTCATGATGTTGGGTAACAACGGTTTAGTGACAAGATTTCTTAAGGGTTACGGTATCATCTTGCCAAGCTTCTACGGCTGGTTCGGCCTCATCGTATCCATGAGTTTCATTTATTATACCTACATTTACATCGGCGTTGTCGCAGCGATTGGTAAATTCGACGTGCAGCTCGAAGAGGCTGCTCAATCGTTGGGAACAAGCCCAGCCAAATCTCGCTTGCGCGTTATGCTGCCGGTCATTATGCCGACAGTTCTTGCCTCGGCCCTGCTTGTTTTCACAATGGTTGTCGGAAACTTTGCAATCTCCATGATCTTGAGCCATCGACTGCCATTACTGTCGGTCGTCACCTATCAAGCAGCAGTCGCAGAAGGCGCAAGTGACATCACCATGCAATCAACGCTTGCCAGCGTCTCGGTGTTAATCGTCATGCTCGTACTGTTTTGCAACCGGTTCGTGATATCGCGCGGGCGTTTTGAAATCGTACAGGGGCGAGGAGCAAAACCTGTGCCACTGCGAGGATTAAACGGGCTACTGGTCGCGATAAGTGCAGGATTTATCGTGATCGTATCACTATTGCCGCTTTGCGTGATCGTCGTGGGTGCATTCACAGCATCACGTGGGCCAGTGATGCAATGGGGGAATTGGACGTTTTCCAACATCGCCCGCGTTTTTGTCACAGCTCCTCAGCCACTCGTCAACTCTCTCACTTACGCAGCAACCGCTACGTTTATATCGATTATCTTCAGTGCCGTAGTGAGCTATCTGGTTGTTAAAAAGCCAAATCTGATCACACCGATTATCGATTACATATCAGCCATCCCACTTGCATTGTCCGGCACAGTTTTGGGTGTTGGCTTGCTGGCAACTTTCCATGGCGGTTGGTTACCATTATCTGGCACAGCGATGATCATCGTTCTGGCTTATGTTGTCCGCCGGATGCCGTTTGGTATGCGCAACTCACAGGCTATATTGCAGAACATTCCAAATTCGATTGAAGAAGCATCAATCAGCCTCGGCGTCCCACCAGTACGATCCTTCTTGAAGGTTGTCCTTCCTATGATGCTGCCAGCCATTGCATCCGCTGCAATCCTGACATGGACAACAACGGTGGCGGAATTATCAGCTTCCATTCTGGTCTATTCCGGTGGGCGGGAAACGCTACCAATTCAGGTTTTCCGGCTACTTGATTCCGGTCTCATGGCTTATGCATCCGCTTATGGTCTGGTGTTGGTGACTGTCATTCTTGTGCCAATCATCATTGCCACCAAACTGTTCCGGATCGATGTTTTTGCTTCCAAATAAACCTACGAAGCAGGCCAACTGCTCAATAACTTCATCAAATGCGAGGAAACTATGAAACTATCTTCTTATCTCTTAGCTGGTTCTATGTCGCTTGGTCTCACGCTGCCCGCGTTGGCCCGCGATCCTGTGCTGTACACGTCAAACCCGGTTCAAGCCTATGAAGCCGTGCAATCCGTTGTGAAAGACAAGACCGGGCAAAATCTAGGCGTGATCACGGGAGGCTCAGGCGTTTTGCTACGACGTGCAGAAGCTGAGGCATCAGCACCTCAAAGTGACATTTTCTGGTCTTCATCCGCCAACACCCTCGGCGCTTATGAAAAACTGTTTGAGCCTTATAAGGCATCGGCACTCGAAGCTATTCCACAAAACCTGCATTACAGTGGCGATCTGTTTATCCCCGCTAATGTTCACCTGGTGACAATGTTGGTAAACTCCGATCAGCTACAAGACAATGCAGCTCCGAAAACATGGGCTGATCTGGCCAAGCCAGAATGGAAGGGCAAGATTATCATGCCTGACCCTGCTAACAGCTCGACTGGCTACACCATCGCATGGGGGCTTTCAAAACTGCTCGATGAAGACACATTTAAAGCTGTCGCAGCCAATATCGTAACATCGGGTGCTGCTTCTAATGTGCCCAAAGGCACAGCAATGGGGGAATATACCATTGGCCTGACATTTGAAGCCACCGCCTATCCTTATATCGATGGTGGCCAGGAAGAATTATCCCTCGTTTATCCTTCAGAAGGCACATTCATGACGCCGGAATTTGCTGGTTTGTTCAAAAATGCCCCAAGCGGTGAGAATGCTAAGAAGGCAATCGACAGCTTGCTTTCCAAGGAAGCGCAAATTGAACTCTTGAAGGTTGCATTCCGTCGCCCAAGCCGCAATGATATCAAAGTGTCTGAATTCGTTGAACTCCCGGAGCTCACCGAGGTCAAAGTATTTGAACTTGATGAGGCCGACGCTGCCAAAAACCGCGACGCATTTCTAGCCGAATGGGCCAAGTTGCCTAAAGCTGGTGATCTACCGCAATAGAAAATCGTAATCCGCATCTTAATCAGAAAAATTGCCCTACCCACCGATCTCCATGCTAATATGTGAGTAAGTGGGAGGGCGGTGAAGATATCCCCTTCGGCTAGAAGCTTGAACTTTTTGGCGTTAGTTTTCACCAATTATATTCGAAACACTGTCGGCAGCATCTCGTATAGGATCTGGCGCCAAATGCGCATATCGTTGAGTTGTCTGAGATTGACTGCGCCCTAACAATTTCCCAACCGGGCATCAGAACCTTAAAAACACGACACAGTGTTCATAGCGTAGATAACGCGGGAACATATGGCAAAAAAGCCGATTTGCCATATGTTCCGATTGTGCAAATAAAACACTACACAATACATTATCAGTTTCCACGATATCCATGCTTAGCTAAGTCTATCACGCAATTTCAACATATCTTCGCAGACAGTTTCAAGATCATCGACATCAAAGCCATCAGCGTAGCGGAACCCGAGGCGTTTTAAGGCAGAATGTAGTGCTCCAGTGTATTGGGCGCGGCCACTTCGAACGGTCATGCCTTTTTCTTCCTCGAAAGAAGCATTCCAGGCGATGGCGTCGTGCTCACTCACACTTTCAGGCAGGTTTAAGCCGAGAGTTCTGTCGTGAAGCTTAACCGGATACCCACCTGGTAGACCATTCGGCCCCGGCACATGGCCAGCCCACGGTTTATTGGCAGCATAAGCAGCAATCAGAGTGACCCCACTCGCACCTGAAATCTCAATTGCCGGTTCGGTTGTCAGTTTTACACTTTCAAATTCTTTGAAAACATCCATGACTTCCTGACCGTCGATAAACACACGGCACGGACGTGTGCCTATGCGTTCTGAAGCTGGTTTGCGCCACGCAGCGAGGTTTTGATAATGAGCAATGACTTGAATGCGATTCTGATCGCTAATGCCTTTCGCTCCCGCAAAGACATTGGAAAGTATGGCAACATTGCCAGTACCGCTGAGAACTTTGAAGTTCATGGCGGTAATTATCGCGTTCACAACATCAGGAAAACCACAGTTGATCAATGCTGTTTCAGGTGAAAACGCACTTATAGATCGCGCCATACGACTTGAGATCAAGGCCTGAAATACTGCGGTTGCTGAAAGCCCACCTTCTGCGACCAGAGCTGTCCACTGGTTGCCTGTATCAGAGATAACACTGGAGGTCTGTATTGATGCGCCTTGCACGGCGATGGTCGGACGCATCTCTGAAATCAGCTTATCCGTTGCGCCTTCCTGCACCAGATCAATCTCATAAGTATCAAAGCTGATTGGCCGACTAAACATAGAGGCGCGTGCATTACATGCAGTTTTCAGCCAGCTCAGGCGCTCACGATTACGACCTGCAATCACCACATTCAAAGGCTCTTGAGACGTCGCAGCAAGATCAAGCGCAATGCGACCTGAGAATGCGCCAGTGCCTGAAATTAGAATGTCAATCTTCGGTCTCTCGTTTAACGAAGTCATGGCTAGTTCCTCCCCATTCATGGATTAAGCCGGTCCCAGGCGTCATTATTGGCTTTGGACAATTTGTGTTTCATGATGCGCTGGCTTGGAGTGCGTTCGAACGAATTGACGAAGGCGATATAACGAGGCATCTGATAATGTGCGAGGCGGCTTTTTAACCAGTCACTTAGTGCACCAGCACTGGGTGTTGTTCCAACTTTAGGCTGGACAAAAAGCTTGATGTCGTGCTCTCCAATATCAGCCGCAACGCCTATCATGGCGCAGTCTTCCACATCAGGATGATCCGCGACGACATGCTCAACTTCCCATGCAGAAACATTTTCGCCCTTACATCGCACGCTGTCGGTCATACGTCCGTGGAAGAAAAGATTGCCATCCTGATCCCATGAGCCAAGGTCACCCGTGAAAAAGCCATCTGGACGCAGAGCTTTCGCGGTTGCCTCAGGATTACGATAATAGCCCGGGAAAATGGCACCATTGATTGAAGTGGTGACGACGATCTCACCCTTGCCTTCTTTGATAGTCCCGCCATGCTCGTCAACAAGCTTAACGGTAAACCATGGAACCGTGCGCCCGACGGATCCAACGATGCCGCTGTCATTGAATGTAGTGAGGCTTGACGCTTCTGTCATACCGTAACACTCGCGGATCTGTACGCCAAAGCGCTCTTCAAACGAACGCCAGACTTCGATCGCACAACCGCCACCCCAAGCTATCCGCACATTGTGATCACGGTCTTTTTCCGATGGGGGCTGTTTGAGCAATATCTGAACGATGCCACCCAAATGATGGATATGAGTTGAGCCTGCCTGCCGCAACTCATCCCAGAACCGGCTCGCACTAAACCGATCAGAGATTGTGAGGGTAACGTTGCGTACCAGCGGCAAAAGCAAAACCTGAGCCCCGCCAATGTGGAAAAATGGTTCCCACATATAAAAATCATCACCGTCATGCGCGTCCGAGCAAACAGCGACGGCTTCCGCCGCCAATCGTAACATCCGGTGCGTTACCAAGACCCCTTTTGCAGGACCGGTTGTCCCTGATGTATACATGATTGCGGCTATGTCATTCGCTGTGGGAAGCGGCGCTTCAAATTCTACATCCGCGCTGAAATCCGGCAGTGCGGGTGTATCGACTGCGCTTATTGCAGGCAATTGCGCCGCCCCACAATCAGCGATTATCGGGCAATACTCGCTGTCAGCAATGATGAGTACAGGCTGGCTATGGCTTATGATATATTCAAGCCCCGCACCTTTAAGCGCCGTATTAACAGGTACCCACGATGCGCCGGAACGAGTGATGGCGTAGATAACAGCCAAAGCGACCGGGCTATTGCGCATCATAACGGCTACACGGTCTCCATGCTTGATACCGCTATCGCGAAGTTTTAGGGCGAAAATTGCCGACGCGTTTTCAAGTCTTGCAAAACTAATGTCGCCTGTCGGATGGCGTGCAAAAAGCTTTTCAGGTGTGTTTGCAGCCTTTTCAAAAAGAAGATCAATGTAAGTGTGGGATGTCAGCATGGTCTTTAAACCTGTAAACTTGGATTAGCCCGTCCCAGGCTGCTGACCCGATAATGCGGTCAGCAGCGCAGAAGGCATTTTGGGAGGATGTTCAAAGCGGGTTGAAGCTCAGCTCCGTTTAAGTCTGTCCGCCAGTAGCAGGATCACCGTGACGATGGTCAAAACCACCACCGATACCGCCGCCAATGTCGGATTAAGCTGCAAGATCATGTCGTCCCACATCTGCTTTGGTAGAGTTGATTTCAGTCCACCGCTCACAAAGATTGCAATCGTCAGTTCGTCGAATGAAGTGACGAAAGCGAACAGAAAGGCCGAAACTATGCCACCGCTGATGAGTGGAACAGTGACCAGCCGCAAGGTCTGAAAGCGGCCCGCGCCCAAAGACAACGCTGCCTGATCAAGCCGCCAATCGTAACTTTTTAGCACGGCTGCAATCGCCACGAAGGTGAAAGGGATAGACAGAACGGTATGGCCGATGACCAAGCCGGTATTTGTTGCGACCAACCCCATTTGAGCGAACAGATAAAACAGCCCCACAGCGATGACGATACGAGGCACAATCATCGGCGCAAGCATGAAGGCAAAGATCAGTCCACTCCAGCGTGAACGCGAACGGGCTACAGCCAGGGCTGCAAATCCGCCGATAAGGGTTGCCAGTATAGCAGTGACGAAAGCCACGCCGAACGACCTGATAGTTGCTGAGGTCCAGATCGGAGAGTTGAAATAGGTCTCGAACCAGCGAAGGCTGTAGCCGGGTGGCGGGAACTCAAGAAAGTTGGAGCTGGTAAAAGCAATTGGAATAACCAGCAGTGTTGGCGCTATCAGGAAGACAACCACAGCCGTCACATATACCGGAAGAATACGCAGACGCGTCGGCAGGTGATCGCTGAAAATTGACGTCAAACTCGCAAGCTTCTCGAGGAAAACAAGACCCCAGCGCCGTAGGATGCTGTCAGAGGATGCATCACGACTGCCTGCACCCGATGAAAGGGAAGACAGACCGAACAAGTGATTGTAAATCCAGCAGGCCAGCATAGCTGTAACCAGAAGCATAGTGGCGAGAACCCCAGCGAAGGCCCAATTTACCAGCTCCTGAACCTGCACAATAATTAGCTGGGCGAGCATGGTTTGCTGTCGTCCGCCTAGGAAGGCCGGGACAATAAAGAAGCCAAGTGAGGTGATGAATGTAAGCAACCCACCCGCAGCCATCCCTGGAATGGATAAGGGAAAATAGACCATCCAGAAACGATGTGAGTTACCAGCGCCAAGAGTACCCGCTGCCTGCCCTAGCCTGCGATCGATGCCAGCCATGACAGGCATCATTGTGAGCACGGCCAATGGCATCATCGCGTGCACCATGCCGACAATGACGCCGAACTCATTATACATCAGCGGTAGCGGGCTGTTGATCAGCCCCGCGCCGCCCAACAGACGGTTCAGAATACCGTCATTACCAAGCAGCAACATCCAGGAGAATGTTTTGACCAGATAGCTAGTCCAGAAGGGAACAAGCACCAGCAAAAGCATCTGGTTGCGGCGGCTTTCCTTTAGACCAGAAAGCCAATAGGCTAAAGGATAACCCAACAACGAAGAGAACAACGCAGTCAGCGCAGCAATACGAAATGTAATTCTGAGAATGCGCCAGTAAACTTCCGTGTCGATAAGGCGTGCGTAATGAACGGTGGTGAGGCTTCCACCCGTATCCTGCACACTTAACGCAAGAAGCCGGAACACGGGCACCAGAAAAAAGATGCATAGAAAGGCTATTGCCGGAAGCGCCAACCATAAAGGCCCAAATTTGAACGGGCCAGATTTCATGAAGGCAGGCAGGCGGGACGCGCTTGTTGATGTATTCATGCCACCAATACCGCCTGCTGATCAGACCAATGGTAGGTGATTGAATCACCGGCGGACGGCATGGCGCTTGCGCCATCATGCAGAACGATAACGGTTTCACCGTCCTGCAAAGTTACAAGAAGTCGCGTATCAGAGCCCACGTAAATTACCTCTGAAACAGTACCTTTGATGTTACTCAGACCAGCGCCATCGCTATGTCCTTGCTTCATTTGCTCTGGACGCAGAACAATATGTGCGTCGCTGCCAACGGTAAGTTTTTGCTTGTTGAGAACGCGAAACTGTCCATGTTGAGTTTCCACAATCGCCTGATCAGCGGACAGCCCGATAATCTTGCCGGCAAGAATATTGGACATGCCAATGAACTTGGCAGCAAATACTGTTGCAGGTTCGCTGTAAATCTGGCGCGGTGTGCCGAGTTGTTCTATTTTGGCATGATTCATCAGACAGATACGATCCGAAAGAACTAGCGCTTCCTCCTGATCATGCGTAACGTAGATAACTGTTGTGCCAAACTCACGATGCAGGCGCTTGATTTCAAACTGCATATGCTCGCGCAGGTTTTTATCCAAAGCGCCAAGCGGTTCATCCATCAAGATAATTTGCGGGCGATAGACAAAGCAGCGGGCAAGAGCAACACGTTGCTGCTGTCCACCTGAAAGCTCGCGCGGAAAGCGCGAAGCAAATTTTTCCAACTGCACTTTCGCCAGTGTTTCCGCAACACGGGCATTTACTTCTTTAGCAGCAGTCCCGCGCATCTTCAGCGGAAAAGCAATATTTTCGCTGACCGTCATATGTGGGAACAGCGCGTAGTGCTGAAACACCAGTCCCATGTCGCGTTTGTTGACTGCGGTATGGGTATAGTTTTTACCGTCGACCCACAATTCGCCATGGGTCGGTTCCACCAACCCCGAAATCATCTGCAAAAGCGTTGTCTTTCCCGATCCCGATGGGCCAAGAAGCGTAACAAACTCTCCGGTATTGACCGTCAGGTTGCTGGGTTCAAGGGCGGTAACACTGCCATATTCCTTACCCAGTCCCTTTATCAGCATCTTCGGGTTTTCATGTGGTGTCGGTGCATTCATTTGGGAACCCTGATGCGCTGAAAGCAGCGCAATTTAATTTAAGGTTTTCGGCGAAGAGAACAGACAAGCGCCCTGCTGCCTGCTTTCAGCGGTATCGTGAAAGCAGTTCATTGTGCTTGTCTGAAAACTTGATGTAGTCAGTGTTAAAACAGCAGCCAGCTATTGAACCGCTCTGTCATTTCCGCACGGTTCTCGCTCCACCAATCTTCATCAGCCAGACGCATCTTGCTAATGTTTTGCGGTGCAGTCGGCAGGATTTTTGCCCGCTCAGCAGGAATGAAGTCGTAAGCTTTTTTATTGGTCGGGCCATACGCCAGCTCTTCGGTGAACAAGGCTTGTTGTTCTGGACGTGCACAAAACCGAATGAACTGGCGCGCCTCTTCGGCACGCGGATTGCCCTTTGGAATGGCCCAGCCTTCAATTGAATACAGCCCCTGATCCCAGTGGATTTCGGCCGGGACATTTCCATCAATGGCAGACTGCAGACGTGCATTCCAGCCACTGATCATTGACACTTCACCGCTCTGCAGCAACTGCGTCGATTGTGCGCCACCTGTCCACCAGACCGAGATGTGATCCTTGATCTTGTCTAAGCTCGCAAATGCACGATCCACGTCCAGAGGATAAAGCTGGTCAAGCGGAACACCATCCGCGAGCAAGGCCTGCTCCAGAGTGTCAATTGGGTTCTTACGCAAGGATCGGCGTCCCGGGAACTTTTCGACATTCCAATAGTCGGTCCAACTTTGCGGAATATTGTCTTTCAAAAGATCTGTGCGGGTAGCGAAGATATGGCAGTAGATCGTGATGCCAAGAAAATCGTCAAACACCGCTTCCGGCATGATGTCCGGCACCTGATCCTTCGTGATACCAGTCGGTTCAAGCAGGCCGGATTCCGAAAGAATCTTACGAGCCGAAAGCGTCAGCGTGCTGAGGTCCCAGATGTAGCTTTGCGTCTCAACGATCGACTTGAACTGTGCTGTTGGCTCGGCTTCGCGTGCGACATTGACGATTTTGATGCCAGTTTCTTTTTCAAAAGGATCGTAAAAAGCTTTGCGGAAAGCAGTGTTGAACGGTCCGCCCGGATCGGCCAGCGTCAGCGTCGTCTGCGCTAAGGCGGGACGGAGAATAGCTGGCGTCGCAAGGACAGCAGTTGCACCTGCAAGCAATGTGCGACGGGTAAGATGGAAAGGTGATTTCATATTTATGGCGCTCCCTTTATTTTTGCTTCAAAGCGGCTTTCACGTCTTGAAAAAGTTCCCTTGCTCAGATTCAGTGCCTGAGCAGTTTTTTGGTCGATGTACCGACCTTATAAATGCAGGACATAACATTCGGCATATCCTGCAATGTTTTGATGCCATATCGATCAGGAGGCTTTACGTGCCTGACGCGCAGCAAAGAATGCTTCCATCATGCGGGCAGGTTCTCCGGTCGCATAGGCTTCGCGTTGAATACGCACACCTGCAGACAAAGCATCCTGGAGCCCCGTTTCAGTCATTTCATAAAAGCGCTGGCGATTGAGGCGCATCGCAACAGGAGGTTTCGATGCCAACTCTTCGCCTAAAGCCTGCGCTGCCGCTTGCACCTGATCCTGCGCAACAATCGTGTTGATGAGGCCAATGCGGTGCGCTTCGTCTGAATCAAGCAGCCGTCCCGTGAGCACCAGATCGACAGTACGCGCAAAACCTATCATTTCACGCATGATCCATGAACCCGTCGTCGTTGGAATTCCTGAATTGATTTCGGGCTGACCAATACGCACACCGGAATGCGCAATACGAATATCGCAAAGAAGAGCAACCTGAAAAGCAGACCCCGCTGCCACACCGTTAAGCGCTGCAATAATCGGCTTGGAGAGCGTTCTGATACGCGTATAGAGCTTTTCCCACTCCCCAATCCATATCTCTGCACGATCAGCATTGAATGTCTTTGTTTCATTCAAATCCTGACCGGCACCAAAAGCGCGTTCGCCTGCGCCGGTCAAAATAACAGCCTTCACGGCTACATTCTCTTCCGCTGCCTGAAACGCCTCAATCAACTGATCCCGCATCGCAGTGTTCCACGCATTCATCACTTCGGGTCGGTTCAAAGTGATCGTCAGAACCGAATTTTTCAGTGAGGTGAGAATGAACTCAGACATTCAAGTGCTCCTGTGTACTATTGTAATGCAATAATTGTTATTGTATTTTGAATTTTATAATTGCATTTTGTCAAGACTGATTTGGTAATTTAGGAAAAAGAGAGTACGGAACGCAGTGACAGAGCAGCGTTTCAAGGCCAGTTTGTTCATGTATAAACAGGCGCACTAAAGTGATTGGTCCGCGGCTGCGGACAGGGGCAATGGAGCGGATCAGCCGCTCGTATTTCAGGGCGTAGCAATGAAAGAACCAGTGAATTCGACAAAAGAGAAGCAAGAGAAGATGCTGCACGGCTCTACAGATACCCTGAGTGAAAGCTTTACCCGCGGTGACAGTCTTATGGTGCGCTCAGTCGAGAAGGCTTTCCGGGTACTTGCTGCTTTCAACTCCGATCAATCGACGCTCAGCCTCTCTCAAATCGTGAGTTTGACAGATCTTGATATGAGTGCGGCGCAACGGTTCACACATACATTGATGAAGCTTGGCTTCCTCACAAAAGACCCAATAACCCGTCAATTCGAGCTGACTGCAAAGACACTGGATCTTGGCTTCCACTATATTCGAGCGAACAAGTTGATTGATCGTGCGATGCCGTATTTGCAACATCTGAGCAAGGAAACAGAGGAAACAATCAATCTCACTGTGCCAGATGGAACAGAGATCGTATTTGTTTCGCGTTTCCTCAGCCGTCACGTACTGAATACAGACGTTATTATAGGAACACGCCTGCCCGCCTACTGCACTGCGCCGGGACTGGCTATTCTTTCCCGCTTACCCGAAGATGAAGCTCAAGAGATTTTGGATCAAACCAATTTTCGCAACTTCAATACAAATACCATCTGCGATCCTCAGCTGATCATGGCCGACATTCGTCGCTTTCGCGAAGATGGTTACGCTACAGCTTTCGAACAGGTTTATCACGGCGACGGATCTATTGCGTCTGCAATAACCGGACCAAATGGCCGTCCAATAGCCGCAATTAATATCGCTGCCTCATTGGCCCGATATACACGCGAGGAAATTATCTCCCGCTTCAGTCCCTATGTGATTGCAGCCGCACGCACAATTTCCAAGGCATGAAGCTTGCCGATCAAGCAGCAGATAAATCAGTAGTCTGAGCCCACTCTGTCGCAGTTCAAAAAACACCGTTGACAGAACCGCCTTCATGCGGAATGTTTGCATAAAAATAATAAGTATCGCATTGCAATAATTACGGGGAAGAGTTCGATGAATGCAATGGCTTCAAAAGGGCAGCTCATTGCGGCTGTTGCGCCCCTTGGCAAACCAATTTCCTTTACCTTTGACTGCGTTGAACTTCAGGGCTTTGAAGGACAGTCAGTGCTTGCTGCAATTCTGCAAAGCGGGCATGTGTTGCGTTACTCTGAATTTGACGGAATGCCACGCGCTGGCTTTTGCTTGATGGCTGCCTGTCAGGATTGCTGGGTCTGGACTACGGAAGGCCAACGTTTGCGGTCATGTTCAACCCCACTGCACCAAGACATGAAATTGCTCAGTCGCTTCGAAGCATGGGGCCAATCATGATCCGTCCTCTTATCATCGGATCTGGACCAGCCGGCATCAGCGCTGCCCAGACACTTATGGATCATGCGAAGCTGATCCAAAACTCGACCGGCCAGGCTATTGAACCCGTCATGCTCAGTGAAGCTGCTTTTCCCGGTGGTCAAGGTTTGCGCCGGCTTAACGCAAATATGCAGTTTAACCCGCAGAAATTATACCGAAACGAAGAAAAGAAATATCGTCAATTTCATGCAAGTGCGGATGAGATCATTTCGCAAATCGATTATCGCCCACTGACAACAGTCTGGTCACTTTACGAAGGGACAGCTTTTATCGAAAGTGCGGGGGAAGTTGATGAAATTCCCTACTCGCATGTGATTATCGCAACCGGTGCTACCGACAAAATAATGCCGATCAAGGGATGGACCTTGCCGGGCGTTTATTCGCTCGGTGGCTCACAGGTTGCTTTAAAGGATCAGGGAAGTTTCATCGGACGCAAAGTGGTCTTTGCCGGAAGCTCACCGCTGTTGCTCCTCGCAGCTTTGCAGTACCATCGCATGGGCGCAACCGACATTATGGTGTTAGACACAACACCGTTTCGGGCAAAGCTCCACGCTTTAACTGGTTTGTCACATAGCTTTAAAACCGCAATTCAAGGTGCGCGTTATTTAGCTGAGCTGAAGCGTGTGAGCGTTCCCATATATAACGGCGTCACACTTGATGAAATAAGTGGTGACACCCATGTCGAGAAGCTGATGTTCCGCGATCACAGAGGCGAGAGCCATACTGTCGACTGTGATGCAGTAGCGCTCGGCTATGGTCTGCGCGCCGAAACTCAGTTAGCCGAACTCGCTGGTTGCCGGTTTGAATTTGATGAGGATTTTCGCCAGTGGTTACCCGTCACTGATACTGATGGGCGAGGCAATAAAGGCGTCTATTTGGCGGGGGATGGCGCTTCAATAGGCGGCGCGGATTGCGCAAAACACAGCGGAAAGCTTGCAGCACTCTCGATGCTTGAAGATATTGCTGCGCATGCAAACATGTTGTTGCAGCCAGATGGACTGAGGCGTTTAACGGAAACAAAGCAGCAAGCCGCTCGTGAAGTAAAACGATATCGAAGTTTTCAGCGAAACCTGGCCAGAATATTCCGCTGGCCGATCGAAAATGTGTCTGCAATCACTGACGATACTGTCGTGTGTCGCTGTGAGGGGATTTCAGCAGGCGAAATCAGACAAAGCATCAACTGCGAAGTTGGCCCAGTTGAAGTCAACCGCGTTAAAGCGATTACCCGTTGCGGGATGGGGCGTTGTCAGGGGCGCTTTTGCGGTCTGGCTCTCGCTGAAATAACAGCGAACACCAGTGGCCGTGCAATATCTGAGGTCGGTCGGCTGCGAGCGCAGGCGCCAGTCAAACCACTGAATGTTGGCGCAGCTGGAATTGGTTCATAATGACATCGCTCAGCCATACACAGACACTGATCATAGGCGGCGGGCTTAATGGTGCATTCACAGCTCTTTTTCTTGCACGTTCAGGACACCGTGTAACTGTGCTTGAGAAAGGATTTGTCGGGGCTCAGTCGAGCGGAGCGAATTTTGGTAATTTACGACTACAAGGCCGTGATGTGCGGCAATATCCGTTATCCATGCGATCGCAGGAATTATGGGAGCAACTTGATCAATTGATCGGCAACACCTGCGAGTATGATCGTTCAGGTCACATTTACCTTGCTTATAATGACGAGGAAGTCGCTAAGCTCGAAGCCTATGCCAAAAATTCTCGCAACTTTGGTCTGGAGATTGAAGATGTTGATGGGTACGAGATACGAAAGCGCTATCCTTATCTGAGCAAAAATATCGTCGCAGGCACTTATTCTTCACGCGATGCGACAGCCAATCCACGCCTCGCAACACCTGCTGTTATGCGCGCAGCAAAGGCTCATGGTGCGGAGCTAATCGAAAACTGCGAAGTCATCGGTGCCAAAACCGGACAAAATGGTTTTCTTGTTGAAACGCGGGAACATGGCGACTTTCAGTCTGATCAGTTGGTAAATGCAGCCGGTGCTTGGGGTGGCGCTATAGCACAACAATTTGGCGAGGAGGTCCCGCTTTTCTCTGCTGGCCCTCCGCAATTTGTTACAGAACCTTTGCCTTATTTTATCCGCCCGTCAGTTCAGGCAGTCGCCGGTAACGTGATCTTCCGTCAGATTCCGCGCGGCAATGTAATTGTCGCTGGATATCCGCGCACCGCCAGCGATTTGAAGCACCAACGAACGGTGGTCCCACCGAATAAAACGCTTTCGGGGATGAGAAGCCTAGCTGAAGTTTCGCCTGTTTTAAGCAATGCTCAGGTCATACGGGTCTGGTCTGGCATGGAGGGCTATTTACCCGATATGATCCCCATCATAGGACCAAGCGCAACGACACAAGGACTGTTTCACGCGTTTGGTTGCTGTGGCCATGGGTTCCAAATCGCGCCAGGTGTTGGCATTGTTCTAGCTGAAATGATCCAACACGGCACATCCAAAACATCGGTAAATGACTTCGGAATCGAACGATTCCGCAACACTATCGTAGCACATGATAAGATCAAGAAGGAGTTTGACTAAACACCTGGTAGGTGATGCTACCGCACCAATGCCTAAATCCTTCTACCTGTTTTCCAATCAAACAAATGCACGCGATTTTGGTCTCCTCTGACGTGCAGCTGTTGTCCTAGCTCCAACTCACTATCACGTGGAAACTCAACAGTTAGCATCTTGGAGTGGCCAGTTTCGACATAACCGAACATCTGGCTTCCCAATCGTTCAACAACCGCAAGTTCACCGCTAAACCATGCTTCATGCGCAGGACAAATTGACAAATCTTCAGGCCGAACGCCAAGTGTGACATGATCCTGAAGGCTGACCTGATTGTGGTGCAAACCGAGTGAGACATCTCTGTTCATGACAGAGAGAACCATAGCCTCTTCGCTATTCTGTCGGACTATTGCAGGAATTGCATTCATCGTCGGACTGCCAATAAACTGGGCGACAAACAAGCTGGCTGGCTTTCGATATATATCGAGCGGTTTGCCAATCTGCTCTACGTTCCCTTTGTTCATAACTACAATACGGTCGGCGAGTGTCATGGCTTCGACCTGATCATGCGTCACATAAACGGTGGTCGCTTTAATCTTTCTATGCAACTTCGCGATTTCGAGCCGCATTTCAACACGCAGAGCCGCATCAAGGTTTGACAATGGTTCATCAAACAAGAATGCATTCGGTTCTCGCACAATCGCGCGCCCCATAGCGACACGCTGACGTTGCCCTCCCGATAGCTGCGCAGGCCGACGAGCGAGAAAATCACCAATTTTCAGCGTCTCAGCGACAGTGCCAATGCGCGACGCAACGTCATTATCATTCGAGCCCCGCATTTTAAGGCCAAAAGCCATATTCTCTTCCACACTCATGTGCGGGTAGAGCGCATAGTCCTGAAAGACCATTGCGATGTTACGCTCTGAAGGCGAAAGCTCATTGACTATCGCATCGCCAAACTTCAGTTCACCACCCGATATATCCTCCAGACCAGCAATCATTCTGAGCAAAGTAGATTTACCACAGCCGGAGGGACCTACGAGAACAACAAACTCTCCACTCTCAATATGAAAGTCGAGATCATGGATGACTTTATGCGTGCCGTAAGTCTTCTGGATACGCTCCAACGTGATGGCGATCATGCTATCTCCTCCCAGAGTTTTTGCTTGACGTCTATTATCGATATTATTATCAATAATGATAATTGAAGTGTTAGGCAAGAAGGCTCGACATCGGCGTGGCATATTTTTCACCCAAACTCGTTCAGAGCAGACCCCCAAAAGCGACAGTCGTATTTGAAGCGCTGAAGCGGGATATTATGCTTGGCGCCCTCCCCGCTGGGGCCAACCTGACAGAGCTGGAAATCGCCGCACATTTTCAATGCAGTCAGGGCCCCGTGCGTGAAGCGCTGCTTCAGTTGCAGGAAGAAGGTCTCGTCCTGAGACAAGGTCATAGGGGTACTCAGGTATCTCTATGCACCCCGGACGAAGCAGTTGAAATGTTTCGCCTGCGCAACTCCATTGAATGTAACGGTATCCCACGCGTGATGATGCGGCGCTCCAAAAAGCTCACGGATGACCTCAAAGTAATGCTGGACGGAATGCTAGAGGCAGCCGACGAAGAAGACGAATATCGTCTGGCTGCAATTGACCGTGACTTTCACAGGCGCATTTTCGATGAAGCAGATTTGCCTGCCCTGAACCCCATTTTGCATCGTTGCCTTGTTCACAACCATCGCTTCAAAATTTCACAAAGCGGCAACACGCGCGACCTGCGTGGAACCGCACTGCGACATTGCTCTATCATTGATGCAATTGAAGCCGCCGACGCTGAGGCTGCACAGACTGCGATGCGTCATCACATTGCGACTATTGTCGATTTTGGGCCAGCGGTATTCCCCGAAGAGGGTCGCTCGTCATGACAAATATCATCAATCAAGAACTACTGCCCGAAATGCGGACTCTTCTCGAAAAAATCACAACCGAGTTCGCAGGCACCCCTGATCCGACGACGCTTCCATCAGCAGAGGGGCGTGCACTCGCGGAAAAGAACAACCGGCGCTGGAATATCAATCTTCCTGAAATGCAGGATGTGCGCTCAATAGATTTAGCTGCGAACTCATCCATTAGCTCGCAGAAAACCCAATTGCTTGTTCTGGAGCCGATCAACAAAAAGCCCGGAACCATTCTTTTCATTCATGGCGGTGGCTTTGCGTTTTGTAGCCCCAAAACGCATGAACGGTGCGCACGGGTACTTGCAGAGAAGACCCGTTTAACCGTGGTTTTACCCGATTATCGACTAGCACCAGAGAACCCTTTTCCGGCAGGCCTAAACGATGTCATCGGCACCATGCGGGCGTTGATAGATGGGAGATTGGAAGGGCTGGATGGCCCCGTTTACATCGCAGGCGATTCTGCTGGCGCCAATTTAGCACTTTCAGCAATGCTGCATGAGTCGGAAAACAACCGTATGCTGCCTAAAGGCGCGCTGCTCTTTTATGGCAACTATGCCATAGATTTTGAAACCCCATCTTATCAAGCTTTCATCAATGGTCCAGGGCTGACCACCGACAGAATGAAGCGTTACTGGAGCTGGTATGCGCGTGGGCAGGATATTGCTTCAAACCCACTAGCCTGCCCGCTTCACGCCAGTGATGCAGCACTTAAAAAAATGCCACCGCTTTATTTGACAGCAGCAGGCATCGACCCCCTCTTTTCCGATACGACTTTGCTACACCGGCGGCTTTCAAAGATTGGTCGTAAGGACGAATTAGCCATCACAGAAGGCGTCGTTCATGGCTTTCTGCAATACACAAATGAACTAACGGCAGCTGAAGCAGCGTTGGAGGACGCAGCAGAGGCATTAAGCCGAATGGCCTGAATATAAGAGGCCTTTTTAAACAACTGGGAGGAGTTGAAATGTTGAAATCTCTTATGCTTAGTGCGGCATTTACCGCTGCACTCACTATTTCTGCACAGTCCGCCGAAACCGTCCGCTTCTGGTATCACTTCGACAACCCAGAAAATCCGATGTCGGAACTTGTTGCCAAATTTGAAAAAGCCAACCCCGACATCAAAATTGAAGCGGAAAACATTCCTTGGAACAGCTATTACGATAATCTTTACACGTCGATTATTGGGGGCAGTGCACCTGACGCGGCAATGGTTAAGCTGTTCGCCCAACCGCGACTAACCGAAATGGAAGCGCTTGAACCGCTTGGAGACCAGATCAACGGCTGGGCCGGGAAAGATGATTTGCTCGATAACCTGCTTGAACTGAACAAAGCAGCGGACGGCAACCAATATTACCTGCCTATTCAGTATGTCGTTCTCTATCTCTATTATCGTGCTGATCTCTTCAAGGAAGCAGGCTTGGAGCCTCCTAAAACCTGTGAGGACTTCCGCAACGCCGCAATAAAGCTGACCGACGCTCCCAATCGTTATGGCTTTGGCCTTCGCGGCGGCAAAGGCGGTTGGGATCAATGGGGCGCCTTCGTTCTTTCACAAGGCGGCGACATTAAGCCAGGAGGTTTAACGACACCATCAGCCGTGGCGGCTAATCAATGGGTGATCGATCTTTTTCAAAAAGACAAGGTCATTCCTCCGTCAGCACCCAATGATGGGTTTCAGGAAATTATCTCGGCTTTTAAAACCGGCAAGACCGCTATGACGATTCACCATATCGGCTCGTCCAAGGACCTCGTCTCTGCGCTCGGTGATAAGGTCTCGGCGGTTCCTGTTCCTGAATGCGGTGGTAATCGCTGGACATCCTATGGCGATGAATCACTTGCGATTTTCTCGTCCTCAGAAGTGAAAGATGCTGCATGGAAATGGATATCCTTCCTTGCGGAAGGTGAAAACAACGTCTCCTTCAATAGCGCGACCGGCCAGATGACCGTCACTAAAAGCGGCTCAAAAGACTGGAAACTGCACGATCGCCGATTTGTTGATGCGACAGTCGATTCACTGCCATTCGCGCATGTACTGCCGCAAAGCGAAGGTACATCAGAATTCGTGAACACGGCGTGGCAAATTGCAATGCAACGCGCACTTGCAGGGCAAATCACATCAGAGCAGATGATGCAGGAACTCGAAAAGCTGTTCGAAAACTAGGTAATTAGTTTGCGGGGTTAGCACAGTGGTCAAAAAGCGCCGCCATGCTCCCTACAAAAAAACCTTCGAAATCCAGTTCTTTCATCAGCATGGATAGTTAACCTATGTCCGCTTTGCCCTCCGCTTCCCGAGCACCGACGCGCCTTCGCCGCCGAAGCAAAACACTGCTGCCGTACTGGTTGCTTAGCCCTGCCGTTATAGTCACACTGGTGATCGTCTTCTTGCCTATGGTTCAGGCAGTTTGGACGAGCTTTTACGATCTGCTGCTTTTCAAGCCGAAAGCGACGGCCTTTATTGGCCTCGCTAACTACTTCAATTTGTTACAGGACCCAGTATTCTGGGCTGCATTTTGGAACACATGCATCTGGATCGGCCTAACCGTCCCACTCCAAATGGGGCTAGGACTTATAACCGCCCTCCTGCTCAACAGAGAGTTTCCGTGGCGTGGTCTGGCACGTGCATTGGTCATTATTCCATGGGCGTTACCGAGTGTGGTTATAGCACTGATGTGGCGCTGGATTTACGACCCTAATACGGGTGTTCTCAATGAGATTCTACTCAATCTTTCAGTCGTTAGTCACGCAGTTCCATGGCTGGCCGATCCTAATATCGCGCTTTACGCAATCATTGCCACGCTGACATGGCAGGGTTTCCCTTTCTTTGCGATCATGATCCTCGCAGGTTTGCAGGGCATTCCTAAAAGCCAATATGAGGCTGCTTCAATCGACGGTGCGTCACCGTGGCGGCAATTCGTGAACGTAACATTGCCCGGCATCGCGCCCGTTTTAGCGACGGCTGGCCTACTCCGCGTGATCTGGGTCGCAAACTCCATGGACGTGATCTTCGTCATGACAGGCGGCGGCCCTGGATATTCGACCTATACCCTGCCCCTCTATGCATTTGTGAAAGCCAGACAGAATCTCGATTTCGGTTATGGCACAGCCATCGCTGTCACCTTCACACTGCTGCTCGGTGTTCTGGTCGTTCTTTATCTTGCCCGCACAATGCGTGAGGTCGAAAAATGAAACGCCAAAGCACTTTCAAACGCATATTGACCACCGACCTTCCGGTCGCATGCATCGTGCTATTCGCCTTGGCTCCTTTCGCGTGGATGGTTTTAACCTCGCTCACACCAACCGAGCAATTGTCAGCCAATGGGGTTTCACTTTCACCATCTGGATGGAGCCTCGATAATTACGAAAGGCTGTTTAACAAAGCGCAGTTCTACAAAAACATGCTCGACAGTCTCGTGATAGCAGTGGGCACGGTGGTGCTTGGTCTCGCGGTTTCAGTAACGGCAGCCTATGCGCTATCGCGCTTTCGCTTTATCGGGCGCAAGCTGTTTATGATGCAGTTCTTGCTCATCAACATGTTTCCGATTGTGCTGCTGATCCTGCCACTTTTTATCCTCATGCGGAAATATGGCATTCTGGATACCTATTTCGGGCTTATCCTTGCAAACTCTACGGTCGCAATTCCTTTTTCGGTCTGGATGCTGACGAGTTACGTCGCAGCTATTCCCAAAAGCCTCGATGAAGCCGCTATGATGGATGGCTGTTCACGCCTTGCTGCACTGCGTCGCGTGATCATACCGCTGATGATGCCAGGTATTATTTCAACCGGCATCTACATCTTCATCACGGCCTGGAACGAATATCTTTATGCGCTGACACTTGGTGGCAGAAATGTACGTCCAGTTACCGTCGCGATCCAAACCCTGATTGGTGAATATCAGATCGAATGGGGACTTCTGGCAGCGGGTGCCGTTGTTGGCGCAATGCCCGCAACCATTCTTTTCCTTCTCGTTCAAAAACGGCTTATCGGCGGCCTCACACAAGGGGCGGTCAAAGGCTGACACCATTCACTCCCCCAATAATTCTTCAAGCAATCGAGGAAATATCATGAATCCCATTGGGTTGATTTCAATGCAATATGCCCGGCCTTTCACAACCGAACATTTCCCGCTTTTCCATAAAATGCGCGAGCACGGATTTGATTTTGTTGAGTTGCTGGTGCCTGAACCCGGCGAACTTGACCTGGAAGAGACACGCAAAGCACTCGATGAAGCAGGACTTGGCGTCGTGCTTGCGGCACGCGTTAATCTTGAACGGAACATTTCGTCCGCTGACAAAAAAGCCTATGAGGGCGGCGTCGATTATCTCAAATACACGGTGGATTGCGCCCATGCACTCGGTGCGCAGGTTGTCGGTGGACCACTGACCGGGAACCCTCTCGTTTTTGCTGGTCGCCCGCCACAGCCAGTTTCAGAAGATGAGCGTTTGCGTCGCAAAGATAGCTGCGTGAATGCCCTGAAAATTGCAGGTGAATATGCACAAGGAAGCGATGTTGTACTCGCAGTCGAGCCGCTGAACCGGTTTGAAAGTGATGTCCTTTGCACCACCCAACAGGCAATCGAATTGTTGGACGCGGTTGATCAACCCACGATAAAATTGATGCTAGACACCTTCCACATGCACATGGAAGAAAGCTCAATTCCAGAAGCAATCCGGCTTGCGGGCGATCTGGTTGTGCATTTTCAGGCCAACGAAAATCACCGCGGCTTTCCCGGTACAGGCGCAACAGACTGGGTAGCGGTTTGTCGCGCACTACACGAGATCGGCTATACTGGTCCTATTTCGCTTGAACCTTTCCGCCGTCAGGATGATCGCTTCGGTGTTCCTTTTGCCCAATGGCGTGCGCCGCACGAAGACGAAAGTGATCGTCTATCGGCCAGTACCGCATTTATGAAAAGTCACCTCCTTCTCACGGAATATCGTCGATGACACTCAAAATTGGTTGGATTGGTTGCGGTATCCACGCAACCCAAATGTTGCTTCCACAGCTCGTTCGTTATGATGTGGAAATTGCCGCTCTTTGCGATATAGACCCAGAACGCTTAAAAAATGCCGGACGGCAGTTCAGGGTGCGGACACTCACAACTGACGTTGAGGCTTTGCTCAACACACCCGGTTTAGACGCCATTGGCATGGCAGTTGGTCCTGATCAACATCTTGCCTTTGGCAAAGCTGCATTGGAACGTGGCCTGCCCGTATTCATGGAAAAACCGCCTTCGGGATCAGCCGGAGGTGCTCGTGAGCTTTTGAAAGCGTCAGAGAAAGCTAAAAAGCCTCTGCTGCTTGGTTTTATGAAGCGTTATTCAATCGGCAACAAGATCGCAGCCAATATCATACGGTCGGGTCAATTCGGTGACGTATTGGGGCTGACAGGCTATTATATGACAGCGCCCGGCTATTTTGCGGGTAATGTCGATTACACCGGCTTCTTCCTGCATCATTGCGTCCATTATATGGATCTCGTCTCTCATCTGGTCTCTCCAGTGCGAAAATTGACAGCCAAGAAGGTTGAAAAAGAACCGGGCAAACTCCTCATTCATGCAGCATTCGATTTTGAATGTGGAGCGATTGGCACAATTGCTATGGGGACTATGCAATCGCGCGGAACACCCGTCGAGCGCATCGAGTTGATGGGAGATCATCAACGTATCGAAGTGGATGATGTCATTGATGTGCGTTGGCATCGCAACCCTGCATTCAAGATCGACGATCCGAAAGCAACACTATCAGGCGAGTGTGATACACTCACTTGGAAGCCTAACTTCACCGCCGCAGCCAATGAAGATCCTAAGGGCTACCATTCGCTGCTGGCCGATATCGTTCCCGCGCTTATGGGAGCGGAAACACCAGCACCAACCATTATAGACGGTGTTATTGCCATGGAACGATTAGAGGCCATGCGAAAGGAAATAGGCTTATAGTGCGAACTGATGTTTTATATCAGAACGAAACTATCGAAGAAAAACAGACAAAGATTTGCCTGAGTTAGCTTTCTTTTAGGCATTTGACGTGCCCCGTTAAATCAGGCAATTCAGAACTGGATTTTTTTTACCTATGATCCCTTACCGGGGTTTACAATTCACCTCGCGGGAAACCTTCAGGAATGGACACCAGAAGGTTTCACGACAGTTTTGGACCCCTAATCCAGAATGCAGCACAGACGATTTCAGAAGCGAAAAGATCATAGGACTTCAAGCCAAGACAGGGCTATAATATTCAAGGCGTTGTTACAGAGAAATAACCTTGATTGCGGCACTCGCCAGTTCGAGCATGGCTGGTTGCGGCTGTGTTTCATCCAACCCGCGCACACGGCGGACATGATTCACCGCAGCCTCAAGAGTGCCAAAACGATCAGCATGATGCATATGCATATAGAGAGCGATGGCTATTGCTGAACGGCTGCGACCACCCCGGCAATGAACCAGCAAATTGCCACGCCGATGCGCCGGATAATGCAACTTTCCGGGGCTTTCCTGTTCGACAATGCCCCGGATCGCAAACACTGCGGCCAGCAGATGCTCTGGTGCATTGCCGGGACCGTCGATAAGTCCAATATGCGTGCGGCGAACATGGGTGCCATCTGGCAGCGAAAGTGGCGCAATTTCAATATTGATTGCGAGGTTCATTGTGGAAGTGATGTTGTTCTCATTTAAGAGAATTGGGTCCTCAGCCACCACTTTGTTACCGATGAACAGCTTGATCCCATGTGATCCTGTTTCTTCCAGTACAGGGAGAAGAACGGCAAGCTTGTCCTCCTGAGCTTCGGTAAGGGCAGTTGGCTGGGTCATGTTCATGCGGCACTTCCACGGTTCAAGGTTTGGCTGGTATATGCTTCTACAGAGTGGTCGAGAACGAGACGGCTTCCGAGTTTTTCCGCAAGCTGCGGCATCATTTCAGGGTGGACGAAAACTGGCATGACGCGGCGTGCGGCAGTCAGATCTGCCAAATATAGCACATCTTCCATACGAGGATGAACGTTCCAGCCGTGCCAGTGCGCCTGTTTGCTAGCAATCAGTCGTTCAGCCGGTGTTCCACAAGGCACATGGCTTGAAAAGATAAAGCGGAACCCCTCATCAATTCGCGCTATAAGATTTGCAGATGAACCAGCTTCTCCGTTGGCTTCCGTGACTATGAGGATGTCGGAGGGTTGCCAATCTTTTTCGTTCGGCTGAGGCAGCATCTCCAAAAATGCCTTGAGGCTCTTCTGCATCTCTTGGCCAATCGTCTCCGGCATTTCCGCAAGCCGCGCGATTTCATCCCGAATTTGCAAGCTGACTTTTACCTGCAGTCCCCGAGACGCGAGAGCCAGCGCCATCTCCGGTCCACGTCCCCCCGAAGGAACCGGTAGAACCGCACCTTCACGCGCCAGAGACGCGATGACATTTATCTGTTCGGCAAGGCTTTTCTGCCTGTCGCCATAGGAGGCATCCGTCACGATGAGGTCTGCGCATGGTGGCATATCGAACCAAAGGAGCAGCGATTCCAAACTCCAGTCGCCCGTATACAGAATCCCGCCATCCGCAGCAAAATGAAACCAGACGCCCCCCGGCGCATGACCACAGCGTCCGACAGTCACCGGAACCGTTTCGATGAGCGCCTGCCCTCTTTCAGGCAGTACACGGCAACGCGGATCGGTCAGCGGATCAATGCCGATCTGCACGAAAGTGGCGTCTGTCGCATAGATGGGTGGATTGCCAACTTCTTTAGCGAGATGCAGTGCGCCGACATGATCGATATGGGAATGCGACAAGCAGATCGCATCTACGATGCCGATTTCGCTTATATCGGGGAAAATGCCTTGTTCAGGGCCTTCGCCAAGATCAAGCAGCAGGCGCTTGCCGGACACCTCAAGCAGGAAGGCGGCAGGGAGCTTTCCGCCCAATCCGCTGATTGCCGTCAATCGTGCCATGGCAAGGCTCCCTTCGGCAGACGATTTGCAAACAGCGAAGCGATGCCCATAAGTGCGAGAACAATCAGGATCATCAGGCAACCGACCGCTGCGGCGAGCGTCGAGGAACCGCCTTCCTCAAGGAAGACGATCATTGGTCCGATAGTCCGCGCACTTGAGGAAACCAAAAGAATAGACACCTGGATTTCGTTGAGCGCTGACATGAAGACGATGATGCCTCCGGCGATGACGGCAGGCGCCAGCAACGGCAGGATAATATCGCGTATGCGCTGGAAAAAATCAGCCCCCGCAACGCGTGCGGCCTCGTCCAGTGACCGGTCGATCTGGGAGAAACCACCCAGCATCGGGCGAAGTGCCAGCGCCAGAAAATTGGAAAGATAGGCGGCGAGGATGATCCAGATCGTGCCGTAAATACTAAAGCCCAAAAGTGGCAGCGGCAGGAGAAAGAACAGGATCATGGCGACGCCGAGAATAATGCCCGGCAGCACATAGGATAGTTCTGACGCCATCTGGATCAACCGCACAAGTGTGCTCTTTTTCCAGCTAATGAAATAGGCCAGCACCAGCGAAATGACGCTCAGAAGAATGACGGTCGCGACCGTTAGCATGAAGCTGGTTGCAAAAGCATCGCGGATCGAGACGTGATGGAAAAGCGCGTTGGTGTAGTTTTCAGGCGTCAGCGTATCAAGGGTGAGCTTCTGCCCAAAGCCTTTTACCAGCGATGTTGCGACGAGCGCCGACATCGGCAGCAGGAGTGTTGCTGCAAGGTAGAGCCACGCACCGGCCTCGACGAGTTTTTTCCAGCGGCCAAGATTAATCTGGGCTGGTCGTCCACCTTCCTCGACACGCAGGTCACCACGTCCGCCAAGCCAGGTGCTAAGGCCAAGAGCGATCACCGTGATCAATGAGAGAAGCAACGACAGCGATGCCATGTCAGACAGTGCTGAAGGACCGTAGCTGTTCAATTGCTGATAGATGAGCGTAATGAGTGTTGGAAAGCGAGCGGGAATGCCGAGCATGGCCTGAATGCCGAAATTGCCAATCGCTGAGACGAAGGCAATGGCTGCGCCAGCAAAAATGCCTGAGCGGGCGAGCGGGAACAGGATGGTGAAGATGAGCTGAATATTTCCGGCGCCCGAAGCGCGTGCAGCTTCCGAGAGATTTGCTGGAAGGCGGCGCAGTGCTGCGCGTACCGTGAGGAAGACCAGTGGTGCATTGTAGATGCCGAGCAGGAAGATTATCCCCCAGGCGGAAAATAGCGGATGACGCATACCGGGTGTTAGTGCCAGACCAAAAAAGCCCAGTACCGGGCTGGTCGGCGAAAAGGCTTGCACCCAGGCGAGCGCAGTTACTTGCGGCGGGATCATCAGTGGCAGCACAAAGCCGAAAACCCAGGCAGCCTTGTAACGCATATTGCAATGAACGGTTATCAATGCGGCAAGACTACCAATGATGACAGCGAGCAGTGTCGAGGCCAGCGCCACGTAGAGCGAGTTAATTGCTGCGGTAAAAACACGAGGTTTTGCGAGCGTGTTCCATGCACTGGTAAGGTCCAGAACGCCCTCCGGCGCGATAGCCGTCAGCGCAAGTCTGCCAAGTGGTGCCAGCGAGATCGTTGCCACGAAGAGCGCGAGAATGCCAAGTATGATGGTCTCAGGGCTGGGGCGGAACACCGGCTTAAGCCGGTGTTCTCCTGGCAAAATTGCGGTTGTATCTGTCATCGATCAGCCGCCGAAGACTTCCGTAAATTGCTCGCGCACGGCCTTGTCGTTTTTAACGGCCTTGTCGGCATCCATTGGCAGAAGCTTGATGTCAGAGAGCTTCGGGAAGCCCGCTGGCGGCGTAACAAATGCGTCAATTGGCAGGTTGCCTTGTTTAGCAACGAGTTCCTGACCTTCTTTCGACAGCAGGAAGTCAACAAAGCGCTTTGCAGCTTCCGGCTGCTTGGCAGTCGACATGATGGCGACCGGCTCGGTGATGAAGGAAACACCGTCCGTTGGGAAAATCAGATCGACTGGCGAACCATTTGCTTTGGCTCTGATGACGTCTGCGTCTGCGATGATGCCGTATTTGGAAAGACCGCTTGCAACAGCCTTAAGGGCCGGACCATTGCCTCCTTCTGGTGCAACGTCGAGTTCGGCGAGCTTCTTGTAAAAATCCCAGCCGATGCTGTCGACGTAGATGACGCTATGAAGATGGTTGAGGGCGGCACCGGAGTAAAGCGGGCTTGGTACGGCGATTTGTCCCTTATTATCCTCGACAAGCAGCTCGTTCCACGTTGCAACCGGCTTGGCTATCTGCGTGTTGTAGGCGATGCCTGTGGAAATGATCTTCGTGCCGAAGAACATTTTGTCCTTGTCAAAGGTGCTGGCATCATAGCCATCGACCCTGGCTTCCGGATAGGGCATCAGGCGACCTTCAGCCTTGAGCTGACCGAGATTGATGGTATCGGCAACCAGAAGCAAATCCGGCTTCACTTCGCCAGCGGCGATTTCAGCGCGCAGGACATTCATCAACTGGCTTGTACCATTGCGGGTCCACTCGACCTTGATGTCAGGATATTTGGCCTGAAACGCATCCACCGTCTGCTGCGCGATTTCGGGAGACTGAGACGTGTAAAGCGTAATCGTTTCAGCGCTTGCCGTTCCTGCCATAAGGACCAGCGCGAGGGTGGAGAGAAGACGCATGAGATATTCCTTGAATTTTGTGTTGGGAGGAGAAGAAGAAATTCAGGCTGCCTCGGGAATGACCCAGCCATCCCCAACGCGAACCGAGATCGTATCGCCAGCAGAAACAGGATGGTCATGGGAGGCATGAAGGCTGAGAAACAAATCGGGCGCATGTTGAGGGCGGAAATGCACCTGCACATGACTACCGCGATAGGTGGTGTGCTCAACCTGCGCGCTAAAGCCTTTATCGGGGTCGTCCGCAAGCATCAGATCGCCTGGATGCACACCGAGGCTGGCTTCGGTCTTTCTTGTCTGATCCTTGCGGGCGCGCACTTCGCTGCGGTGTCCGAAAATATCAACATTGACCAGACCCTCAGCGCTGCCACGCTGGAGATCGGCCACGGGCAGGACAAGGCCATTGCCGATAAATCGTGCCACCATTTCGCTTTGCGGTTCGCGATAGAGTTCGTTTGGCCGTGCGAATTGAACGATGCGCCCGGCATCCATCACCGCGATCCGATCTGCCAGCGCCATTGCTTCTGATTGGTCATGAGTTATGTAGACCATCGTCGCGCGGGTGCGGCGGTGAAAGTCGGCAAACTCGCGTTCCATTGCAGCGCGTAGATGCACGTCAAGATTGGCGAGAGGTTCATCAAGCAGCATGAGCGATGGGCTGGCGGCGAGACAGCGGGCGAGCGCTACGCGCTGGCGCTGACCGCCGGACAGATCGGCGGGCGCGCGATCAGCCAGAGTTTCCATTCCGACTGTAGAAAGGGCATCAATACTGCGGCGGCGGCGTTCGTCAGATGAAACACCGGCAATGCGCAGGGCGTATCCGACATTCTGCTCAACACTCATGTGTGGCCACAGCGCATAGTTCTGGAATACGATGCCAACATTGCGCCGCTCTGGCGGGAGGCTGTTATCTGGCGAAGCAATGATTTCGTTATCGAAATGCAGCGTACCGGAATCCATTTGTTCAAAACCGGCAATCAACCGCAGCATGGTTGTCTTGCCGCAGCCAGACGGCCCAAGAATGGCGACGAATTCGCCGTTTTCAACTTGCAACGAAACGTCATCAAGGACGCGCTTCTTTGAAAAGTCCTTGGTAATTCCCCTAAGAGAAATCGAAACCATCGCGATTAGAATCCCGCTTCTGTCTACTCAATGTCGGCTGCATCATCTGCATTCGTGAGTGCAATAGGGACGTCGTGATTCAGTTTTATGACGGGTGCGATTGAGACTGGTGAGCAATGGCCAGGAAAAACGCGAAATAGGCAAATATCGTGAAGCGTGCAAACACATCACGTGATCAGCAATCTTTTGGTATCTTGACGCCGGAGCCTGGGTGTCGAGCGAGGTTTGTGAAACGGTTCTACTGGCGAGAGCTGCAAAATAACTGCGGTTCCTCGTCTTATTCAAGAAGCCGGTTAGCACCGTCATTGTTCCAGACTAAGCATGTTTTAGGAAAAGCTCGTGGAAGAATTTCTAACAAGCCAACATGAACCTGCGCATTCACGTACCCTGCGCTGAATGAAGGGTCGTTATGCCAGAAGATAACTCCTCTCTCCTCCATATATCGTCACTGACTATCGGCTTTTCTCTCCAAAATCGGAGCCAACAGAGTTCACAAACATCCTATGAAGCTGAAAATTCTGCTTTTGCGATCGTATTGCGGCCGCATTTTTTACTTGTGTAGAGCTGGTGATCGGCATGCTGAAGCCAGAGAGAACCACCCATGTCCGGATGCGTTCGTGCGGAGGCTATACCAATGCTGACAGTTACGGTGGAGCTTACAGCGGAACCGGGATGCGGAATATTTAAAGATTGTATTTGTTGCTGGATTTCTTTTGCTGTAGCGAGCGCCTTTTCCGGATCTGCTCCTGGCAAAACGCAGGCAAATTCTTCGCCGCCATAACGCGCTGTCATACCGGAAACCTTGTGAACGGCACGTGTAAGCGCTGCCGCTACCATCGCAATGCATCGATCCCCTTCTGGATGCCCATAAGTATCGTTAAACAGCTTGAAAAAATCAATATCAAGCATAATAACCGAAAGCCAAGCACCGGTCGGAGCCAGACGCGAGATTTCTGCTGTCAATATAACTTCCAACTGCCGACGATTGCTGAGCCCCGTCAAGGCATCGGTCACGGCCATCTGTGCAAGCTGATCACGCAAACGTTTAAGCTCAATATGGTTTGAGACGCGCGCACGCAGAACAATTGGATTGATCGGCTTTGTTACATAATCAATTGCTCCAAGCGAAAGGCCACGAACTTCAGCGTCCTGATCGTCAAGCCCGGTCGTGAAGATTACAGGCACATCAGCCAACAGTCTGTCACTCTTCAAACGCGCGCAGACTTCATATCCATCCAAGCCTGGCATCATAACATCAAGCAAAATCAGATCGGGCAATACCGAGCGGGCGACTTCCAGCGCTTGTTCACCTGAAGTGGCAAAAGATATTTCATAATAATCTTCCAACACCGCGTTCATGATCTCGATATTCGATACTTCGTCATCAACGATCAGGACGGTTGCACGAGCGGACATGTATTTTACTCCGGTAGTTTTAAATTGTCGCTGACTATGCTGAACGACGGCAGACATAAAATTCTCTAAGTGCTAAGTTATTATCTTGAATGCAACTCAATGCATTGCGCAGCCGCTAAGGATTAGCTTTTAGGCAGAGGATCGCTGCCAAAAGCTTCCTCCAGATTGCGCTGGGCTTGCTCGTAATCAAGCCTATCAAGCGCAGTTCTTATCGCCCGCAAAGCTTCTGCCCTTTTTCCATCATGAGCATCAGCACCGAGAAGTTGCAGCAATGCATCAAAATTGCTCCGCGCACGCATACTCCTGCGAGTGAGGTTGTCGCGAAGTGTGGTAATCGCGAGCTCTATATCCGCTAACTGGATATCAGTTTCGGCTTTTTTCAAAGGTAGGGCGACATCATTCTTCAGACCAGCAGCCGCTTTCAAGGCAGGTTTCATCGCGGCATTGAGTGCTGAAAGTGTTGGCTGAAGACCGACAACTTGTTCATTAGCGATAGCCAGTTCCACTTCAGCCGATATACGAGCGATTTCTGGCAGCTCCAGAGAGGCAGCAACGCCCTTTAAGGTATGCGCTAATCTTCGCGACGAAGTGAGATCACCTTTGGCAATCTGGTCCATAAGTGTTTCAATGACATTTTCAAAATCATCATGGAAACTTATAATGAGACGACGCAGGAGTGCCTGTTTTCCATTTACACGCACAAGTGCTCGTTTTAGATCAAAGGGTGGCAGGCTCTCAGGTAATTCATCTCGCACAAAGCCAAGGCTCTTTTCGTGTAATTGAACAGCAACAGCTTCTGCGCGCCGTGGCTTCATCCAACGCTCCAGCGTACCAATAAGAACGCTCGGTTCAATTGGCTTGGCTATGTGGTCATTCATCCCCGCTTCCGCACATCTACGGCGCTCTTCTTCATAGGCATGTGCGGTGAGTGCAATGATTGGCAAAGCCTCCGCCGTCCAGTCACGACGGATGTGGCGCGTTGCTTCCAGCCCGTCCATTTCCGGCATTTGAACGTCCATCAGCACCGCAGAATAAAGTTTGCCGGATCGTGCAACAGCTTCACAAGCGATGCGGCCGTTTTCTGCAGTATCAACATCAAGGCCCGCATCACTGAGCAACTGATAAGCGATTTCGCGATTGATGGCGTTATCTTCTACAAGAAGAACACGCGCGCCGCGTAAAGGTT
The DNA here is from genome assembly GCF_002252445.1 of Brucella thiophenivorans. Lineage (GTDB taxonomy): Bacteria > Pseudomonadota > Alphaproteobacteria > Rhizobiales > Rhizobiaceae > Brucella > Brucella thiophenivorans. Next base: position 68,718 of record NZ_NNRJ01000051.1, on the reverse strand, counting down.
CGGCGATGAGCTCAAAATCTCCAGCAGTATCGGTCGTATCTTTCAACGCAGGGAAAAGAGCATTGAGCGTTAGTAATATTTTCTGTGCTTCTATGGGCTTGGGCAAATAAGCAGCAATACCGGCACGCGAGGCCTCAGCTTTGAATTCATCACTACCATAGGCGGTGATCAAAATGATCTCCGGCAGTTTCGTCAGTTTTGCATCCGCGTATAGGTGGCCGACGGTTTCCAACCCATCCATACCCGGCATCTTCCAATCAAGCAGTAAGACGTCATAGGGCTGACCACGTTCCAAAGCCGTTTCCAGTGCACCTATTACTTCGTTACCCGAAGCAACCAAATCGACTGCTATCGACCAGTCCGCAAAAATACCTTGCAGAATCTCACGGGAAGCAGGGTTGTCATCTGCCACCAGCACGCGCAGTTTCTGAATGTGAACTTGTGGTGTTTCGATAATCGAATGCGCGCGATCGACATTGCCAAGCGTCGCTGTTACAGTAAATATAGTACCCTTTCCAGGTGTACTTAGCACTGTAATGTCACCGCCCATCTGTTCGATAATCTGCTTACTGATAACCAGGCCCAACCCGGTGCCACCGAAGCGACGTGTTGTCGAATTATCTGCCTGCGAAAATGAGCTGAACAACTTTGACTGTTGCTCAGGCGTCATTCCAATACCTGTATCAGCAACGGTAATCCGCAACGTGTAGGGGCCGTCATCATCGGGCTTCCCGCTAACACGCAGGGTAACTGAGCCATTTTCACTGAATTTGATAGCATTACTCATCAAATTAAGAAGAACCTGCCCCAGCCGCATCTCATCGCCGACAAGCTGATCGGGCACATCCTGATCAATGTGCAAATTTACGTCCACATTCTTAGCACGAGCGTCAGCGCCGGTGATTTGCATCTTACGATCAAAGAGCGCGCGCAATTCGAACGGTCGGTTTTCAAATGTTAGTTTTCCGGCATCATTCTTAGAGAAATCAAGAATATCATTGATCAGGCGAAGCAAAGACCCGCTCGCGGCATTAATTTTAGATAAATAATCACGCTGACGCTCGGTCATATCCGTGCGCAGCATAAGATGACAAAAGCCAAGAATTGCATTGAGCGGGGTGCGTATTTCATGACTCATATTAGCCAGAAACATGCCCTTTGCTTTGTAGGCTTGCTCGACTTCGGCTGAACGCGTTTCGATCTCGGCATTCTTGACCATAATTTCATCGCGCATCTTGCTGATGCTGTTAACGCACGCAACCAGCATATCGGAAAACCATACAAGTACGGCGGCTTCAAGGGCCACAATAATTGCGTGGATCATCACTCGACGAATATCGCCACCGGTTGGAAACACCAGGGATGGTAGAAAGTAATCAAAGGTAAGATGGTGTATCGCCACAGCAATTGCAGCGATAATCGTGGTCCTGCGGTCGCACCAACCAATGGTAAGAGCGAGCATCGCGAAGAAATACATATGCATGTCCATTTGCCATATGTGCCCACGCAACAAATACAATAAAATTGCAGGTTCAGCGACAAGTGCAACGGCTGAAAAAAAACGCGTTGCCGGTGCGATGTCCGCGCGCCACCACATCAGATTATAGGCTATTGCAAGAAACGCTGCCGCGAGCGCTCCGCCAATAACCGAAGCGCCGGTCGCATATGCGATTGCCGCAAAAAGCGGTACATGCAACCAGAAGAGAACGACCAGAAAACGCGCAAAGCGCCTGCGGATATCGTCAAGTTCAATAATCATGATTGGTTAAGCCTCTGGGACTTTGAGATCAAAACAGCTTGAAAGTTGTGACGGTTCGAAAACCAGCCATGCACCGGCATCGTAAAATGCTGAAACTGCATCGGAACGCGCCGCGTGAACGATCAGAATGTTTAAAGGCTCGTTGAAGGAAATAATTTGGGCATCAGTCTCGTTTACCAGCGCAACGACGTCGGAAATACCCGCCCAAGGCTTTAGCAGAACCGCAAAATTACTGCTTTCACCCCGCGGCAGAAGCATTGCGTAAGCAAGTGCGCAAAGACCAAAAAAGAGAAGCGCGAGCGCTGGCAGCAAGTCCTGCAGACGCCACTGGCTCTGCGTCGAAGAGCAATTCATGTGTGTTCATCCGCAAATCAGAAAGCGACTGTAATTGGTGTCTTAATATATAAAAACGAGCGTGTCTTGTAGTATGCACTAATTTAAGATTGCATTTTCAGTGCATAACTCGATCTCAAGGCTATGCAATAACAGGTTTCCAAAAACCTGACTTTTTATCAGCTCAACCCAAAAAATAAATACACGTTTATTTCGAGCAAGAAACGTAGCTGTTGGAGTGGCGTTCTCATGCGTTGCTAACTCTGCTGATAACATATTGTATCAGACGGCCTCTCTAGGAAGCACAATAGTCCACAACCTGTCGAATCTATCCGCTAGGATGGCTTTTAAAAATAGGCATAAGTATTATCAATACAATGCATAGCTACTTCACAAAAATTGGGAAATTGGATATTATTATATAAATAGATTTTATTACAATAAATCATTTATCATATAACAAATATTCTATCATCTATATTGTATTTTAATTCTTTATGTAAAAATAATTCTGTTAATATATTTATAAAAATGGTACCCCCCGTTTTTAACGGGGTTCGTCAGTAGAATTCACGCGGCCATTTTCAGTTTCTGTGCGGGCGTTACGCCGCCGATGCCCATATTGGGACGTTCGTTGTTGTAGGTCCATAGCCACTGCGTGGCAAATTCCTGCGCCTCCTCGATGCTTTTGATGATGTATTGGTCGAGCCATTCATTCCGAACGGTGCGATTGTAGCGCTCTACATACGCATTTTGTTGTGGCTTGCCGGGTTGGATATGGCTCAAGGCGACGCCTTGGTTGGCAGCCCATTCCATCTGTTTGTCACTGACGTATTCCGGCCCATTATCAACACGAATTGCGAATGGTTTGCCGCGCCATTCGATGATCTGGTTGAGGCTGCGGATGACGCGTTCAGCAGGCAGCGAGAAGTCTACCTCAACGCCCAAACCTTCGCGGTTGAAGTCATCCAGGACGTTCAGCAGTCGGAATTGCCTTCCATCCTCCAGCCGGTCGGCCATAAAACCCATGGACCAGACCATATTCGGTGCATCTGGCACTGTCAGAGCATCAGGCTTGTCCCGCTTCAACCGCTTGCGTGGCTTGATCCTGAGGTTCAATTCAAGCTCACGATAGATGCGGTAGACGCGTTTATGGTTCCAGTGATGTCCCCGGACATTGCGCAGATAAAGGAAACACAGGCCGAAGCCCCAAGTCTTCTTTGCCCGCGTCAGTCCAATCAGGAGATCGGCAATCTGCTCGTTCTCGTCGTTCAGCTTGGCGCTGTAACGATAGCATGTCTCGCTGACCTCGAAAGTGCGGCAGGCAAGCGCAACGCTCCCCCCTCGCAACGCCACTGCTTTCCCGGCCATCTCTCGGCGTTGAGATGGCCCCGTCACTTTTCTCCAAGAGCCTCTTTAAGCAGTTCCGCCTGCATGCTCATCTCCGCATACATCTTCTTCAAGCGACGGTTCTCGTCTTCCAGAACCTTCATCTGGCTGATCATCGAGGCATCCATGCCACCGTATTTGGATCGCCATTTGTAGAATGACGCAGTGCTCATTCTATGTTCCCGACATAACTAGGGTACAGGAACGCCGCCTTCCGCCTGGCGAAGGATCGCAAGGATTTGCGGTTCGCTGAAGCTGCTCGTCTTCATCAAAATCTCCTCGATCATATACCCCGAGAAAATTCTACTTTTGAAGTCCGTTATTTGCCGGGGGGATTACCGTCTGTCTGGCGCTATGTGCAAAAACTGGCGTAATAAAAGTGGGCTCTTAAAGCGTAAGCGATGTCTTGATCACACGTTGTCTTGATAATTCCATGGCAATAGTTGGTCGATGTGGCTCTGCTTATGGCCATTAACGATTGCAGTGAGCGTGCTTGTCAGCCATTTCTGCGGATCTACTGAATTGAGTTTGCACGTTTCGATCAGCGAGGCGATCGTAGCCCAGTTATGAGCGCCTGCTTCATGACCTGCGAAGAGTGCATTCTTACGGCCGAGCGCAATTGGCCGGATTGTTCTTTCGACGCTGTTGTTATCCAGCTCGACACGACCATCAGACAGGAACAGACACAAGCCGTCCCAGTATTTAGCGATGTATTTCAACGCCTCGCCCAATGGCGCTTTTGCCGACACGCGTGCGCGGTGATGCGCAAGCCATGTTTGCATATCGATGATCAGCGGCTTTGATTGTGCCTGACGAACTGCGAGCCGCGCTTCTGGATTGAGACCACGCAATCCAGCCTCGATCTTATAGAGTTCGCCGATCCGTTTTACACCGTCTTCAGCAATCGGGGACGAGCCTGTGCGCGTGATGTCAATAAGCTTGCGACGCGCATGAGCCCAGCAGTAAGCCAATTGTATATTCGGACCAACACAATCTGGCGCGACCAACCGATTGTAGCCTGCATAGCCATCCACTTGCAGGATACAGTTGAAGCCCTGCAATATCTGTTCGGCATATTGGCCAGATCGTCCGGGCGCATAAGTGAAGGCGACACCGGGCGGGGCATTGCCGTCCCATGGTCGGTCATCCCGCGCCAAAGCCCAAAAATATCCTGTTTTGGTCTTTCCTGATCCGGGATCAAGAACCGGTGCACGCGTCTCATCCATGAAGAGTTTGTTCGATCGCTTCAGATCAGCAATCAGCGCATCAAAGACAGGGCGCAGCTCAAAGGCTGCCCGTCCCACCCAGTCAGCCAGTGTCGAGCGATCTATGTCGATGCCCTGACGGCCCATGATCTGGGCCTGGCGATAAAGCGGAAGATGGTCGGCATATTTGGAAACCAAAACATGTGCGACTGTTGCTTCCGTCGGTAAGCCTGACGGGATCAATCGCGCTGGAGCTGGCGCTTGCACAACACCATCAGTGCATGCGCGGCATGCGTATTTAGGACGATGCGTGACAATGACACGAAACTGCGCAGGGATCACATCCAGTCGTTCAGAAACATCTTCGCCAATGCAATGCAGACAACCACCGCAGGCGCAAATCAGACTTTCCGGCCCGATCACTTCATCGATACGCGGCAGGTGCTTTGGCAAAGAACCGCGATTGGTGGCACGTGGCTTTGAGGCAGGCTTGGTGGAAGTTGTATCCGCTTCATCTTCTGCATGGATCGCCGCTATAGCTGTTTCCAGATCTTCCAGAGCCAGATCAAACTGCTCAGGATTAATCTTCTCTGACTTGCGTCCAAAAGCGGCCTGTTTGAAGGCTGCAACCAGCTTCTCCAGCCGCGCAATCCGATCATCTTTACGAAGACCGAGCGCTGTTGCTGCGATCAGAAGCGCATTCAACTCAGCAATATCGTCAGGCAGATCGGCAGCGTCCAGCATGCGCCAAACTTACCAAATCCGGCCTTGATTTGTCTGATGAATATGGCGGCAGAGTCACCGTGTCGCAGCATTTAAACAGTCATAGGCGCTCGTGCTTCCACTGCACGGACACGTCGCCAGTCGAGCCCTGCAAACAACGCCTCAAACTGCGCATGGTTCAACGACATCAGCCCATCCCGGACATCCGGCCAGCTGAAGGTATGCGTTTCCAACCGTTTATAGGCCAGAACCATACCCGTGCCATCCCAGTAGATCAGCTTGAGCCGATCAGCCTTGCGCGAGCGAAAGACAAATACAGTTCCCGTAAATGGATCCTTGCGCAGTTCGTTCTTCACCAACGCAGCAAGCCCGTCATGGCCTTTGCGGAAATCGACAGGTTTGGTAGCCACCATGATCCGCACCCGGTTGGAAGGGAAGATCATTTGAGATCCGCAAGCGCGCTTGCAACAGCTGCAATCCGAGAAGCAGACGCACCTTCTTCCAGCCGGATGATAACGGTCCCGCTGAATATCTCAACGCGCGAAACTGGTGTTGTCACCGGTTCAATTGCAGACTCCGTTACTATGATCGCCGCAAATTCCGTATCATCTTCGGGCGGAGGCAGTACAAGCTTGCCCTGGCGTGCCAGCGTGCGCCATGAAGACAAATAATTGGCACGCACGCCATAACGATCGGCAACTTCCTGCACCGTAACGCCAGGGCGCAAGCTTTCCGAAACAATCCGGGCTTTTAAATCAGCTGGCCACTGACGATGGCTGTCACGCTTACTCTGATCGCTTGAGAGAAACTCCATTCGAGGCTCCATGGAGAAACTCCGTTCTGTCCATTCGCTAACTCTCAATGACAGAGTGCAAAATCAAACAGAATGTGGGGCCAGAACAGCGGTTACCTTAAAGCCCGCTCGTTTCGTTGTTCTCACTCATGCTTGCCTTCTTCTCCTTGTCTTTATCGTAGTGCCACTTGATGGCAAAAAACATGGCCACGCCTAAAACGAGAAGTTTGAACGTACCGGCGACGATGGGGAACCATTCCATTTTATGAATATTTCCATGCTTCTATCTATCCTGAGAGCACCTAGCACAATATGTCTGGTCTAACAGCTCATTTTTCTTGAGACCCCCTCTTTCACCAAGCTTTCTGCAGATAAGACGAACTTCTGTAAGACCGTATCGGAAATTTTGCAGCCAGAAACGGCAGCGCATATCGTGATAGCCATCAAGCACATAATTGTCAGCTGGGCGCATACCCGACATACGAATTACATTAATATGGTCATTGCTTTCTTGTATTGCACGACAACCTTTTGAGATAGTAAACTAAGCGTCCCACTCCTACAAGACGCCTTTCAATAGTGAATTCTTACTCATCAGAGAGTTATCTTCTGATCAAAAAACCCTTAAAATATTAATCAGAATTTTATAATATTAAAATTCTCTGTAATTATCTTGATCACGTTTCATTGTATTAATATTTGAATAATCATGGAAATTACAATGGATTTAATTAATAATTCTAAATATCTTTTAGTTTCAATATATTTTCATACAATTCTATAATTGGTTTTTCGACATTACCACCAGATATATGTTCATGCAACTGATCGATTTGATCCCATTGAATCGCTCCACCATCTTTCGGATTTGCAACACGCTCCAGAATATCTGCCAGCTTCTTGACAATTTCAGAATCCGAATTCTTACTGCTGCTCTCACTGACAAGCGCGTAACTGGTTACGCACTCACAGATTCTCTCAGCAGTCGCAATTGCAGGCAACCACGCTAGCGCCTCCGTACTCGCAGGCGGTGGCTCAGACGTCGAGCGCTGGAGCTGCACACGCAAATTGGACAGTTCGCTATAGGCCGAACGCCGCTTTGCAGCGCTCTGGTCGAAGATTTTAGGCGGAGTTTCATCCGTGGTAGCCGAACGAGTAACGGTACTACGAAGATAATCCGCAATCGTTATCAGAGCTTGAGAGAAATTGCTTTTGATCGACTTATCAATTGACTTCGGCCATATGAGATAGCCGAAGATCAACACGATTCCGGCACCAATCACAGTATCGGTGAGGCGCTGCACACCATAATTCACGGTTGGTCCCGCGACTATAAGATCAATAAGTATAAGTATGAGCGGCGTGAGCAAACTGCATTGCAGAGCATAGCCCTTGAGCGCTGCCCACGGAATTGTCGCGCTCAAAATTGCAATAACAAAAACCAGATAAAAGTCTTTCGGCATGACCATTAAGATTGCAGTTGCAACCAACACACCAACCAGTGTTCCGGCACTCCGCTGCACGGCTCTCACAAAAACCGACCCGAAATCTGGCTTCAGAATGACCGCAACTGAAAGCGGTATCCAGTACGAGCGGTAGCCGGGAGCCGTAAACTCGGCAACCATCGCAATCAGCATACAGATTGCAAGCCTGATTGCCGCATTCACGACTTCTGGACCCAACAATAATCGGGCCCTCAATCTGGAAAGGCTAAAGTCCGGCTTCGAACGATCAAGCGAAAACAAATGCAAGATGGGAAATAGTCGAGCAGACTGATTGGGTGAGCCGATAACACTCGATAGCTGTGAGAGATTGTAAAGCAAAGGATTGGTGCTCTGGCTATCAATCTTCATTGCATTTGGCGTAGCTTTGTACATGATTGTTTTGGCCAAAAACGCCAAACGATCCGCTGCCAGTTTCAATACGTTGGTATCATCCGTCGATGTGTTTAAAAGAGCAGCAATTCTATCCGTGATGGAGAGGATGTTGGCGCTCCAGTCTCTCGCCACCGAACGTCCATCGGCATGCAACTGATTATGCATCAAGGCTGCATAGGCTTTCGACTGCGCATCGTTCACGCTGCGAATGGCCATTTCGATCTTGGCGTCACCCGGTTTTGTCTGAACATATGTTCGCGCAAGATGAGCGAGTGCGTTAAGTAAATTCGCCACGATCTCACGTTCAGGTCGTTTCGGGCTAACGAGCGCTTCTATAGCAAGCAAGGTTGCGGCAAAAGCTGCGCCGCAAGCAAACAGTGACGGCATCAGCCAGATCGAAGCGGTTGAATGCACATGTGCTGCTACAATCGTCATCACCAGCATCTGAAGAGCGCCAGCAGAAACCGCTGCACCATACCCACTGACCAAGCCCGATAGCAAAGCGACAACGACAACACCTGCAATCGTTGCAACACCATGACCGCCGATAAGAGAGCCTAGGAGGTAGCCACTCATTCCCATAGGCGTGGCGATTAATATGCGGCGAAACCGCGCGAGATATGGATCGTTCTTCTCACTGGTGCCAGTGAGAAGACCGCCGAGGCAAACGATCATTGCTGGCAGAATATGGCCGGTTAGAAGCCCAACAATCATCGGCACAGTGGTTACCAACGTCAATCGTAAAGACTGACGCCACGGCCAATAAGGCGCAGGCGAAATCTGAGCTAGATTGCGCAGCCATTGCGCCGGTTGATATGCCATAAATTACAACGCTTTATCGCTGGTAGAGCGATTGCAATAACAACCGCTCACCTGTTGGTACCAACTATTCATCCCATGGGTTGATGAAACAGCTTTGAGAAAGATGTCTACTTGAGCAGAATATCCGTCGCATCAAGAACCTCTATGGATGAGATTTTATCGAGTGCTGCGATCTTAAGTTCGTTCTGCGCAAACAGCCGATTAAGATCAAACTTGATAAAGTTTATTGCATCGTAAGTGCGCACGTAAAGCGCATTGTTGGTCAGGTCGCCAAGCACTGTCCATGATGTATATTCGGTTTTGTATTCCTGACCATCTGATGCCAAAGCGCCTTCAATATCCAATCCACCCGACTGTGGAGGATCAATCGTGATCCCGCGCGGACGATCAAAATTGTTCATGATATGGCCAAGTGCACGGATTGCCTTTTCCGGAGCTGCTTTTTCAGCAAAGTGCGCGTAATAGGCCGCGCGCACAAAACGCCCGACAGACGTATTAGACGCAGGCAAACCTGCGGTCGCGATACCTGAATCTGGCTGCGAAACCTCAAGATCCCCAAACTTGCCTGTCGACTGATCAAGGTTGTTTAGGAAGGTATAATTATTGAGATTGGTCAGATGCCATGTGAATTCCGGCCCATTGGTCATGACACCTACCGGATTGTCATAGACATTTTGACGATCACCCGAAAATTCAATGACAATAGATCTGCCCGTGCGGTCATGCACGACAAAATGGAAAGGCGTCTTTGCACCGTGAAGGGGCACCAACGCTGTCAGAATAACCGTGTTGTCACTAAGCGCTGTTTTCACTTCGGCAGCAGTGGCAAACTGGCCCAGAACCCATGCTCCGAGATCGATTGCTGCAAGCATCGCTTTTGTCTTTGCAGCATTATCCGCAGGCCCGGACGCACCGGCGAAAGCGAGTACGCTAAAGGTAAGACCTGCTTCGTTCAAACCTTCGACAATTTTCAGATCAGCAAGACTGCCATTTGGGACGGCAATCCCAAAAACTCCGTATTTGGACTGGAATTCTAGCGGATCGTGGCCATCGACCACGGAAGAAAACTGATGTCCTTTCGGTATGCTCGCCACCACGTAAGGCAGTTCCATGGACAATTCCATGGTACGTCCGGCATAAGCGCCGCCGCCCGCATCGCGGAACATAAGAGCCGTACATGCAAGCCATAGATCCTGGGGGATATGGTAGGCAGATGCTTCTGATAGGAACGGTACGACTGTTGAGATCAAAGACACTGTTTATTCCCCCTTCAACGCTGACACTTACTTTTCTGCACTTCAGAAACTTTCATAAAAGAAATAGCCGCCAGAAATAAAACTATCAATCAATTATCAAGAAAAATCCGGTTAATAGATAACTTATTTAATTTGCATCCCGAAAGCCGTTTCCAGTTTTCGGGATGCATAATCGGCTCATATGTTTCGTTATACTATTTCGTGCTTTTGACCACCTCAGTATCCGGAATGATATGATGCGTTGGTCGCGCACGTGGATGCATAAAGAAGTGTCCATCCGGAGCATTATGCAACTTGATATGCACCATCTTCATACCCGTAGATTTCCCGCTCTTGTCATGTACAGCGTAGACAATAAAAGGAATAACCAGAACGACGAGGAAGCTGATTACCAGCAGCGTCACATAAGTTTCGTCTGCGCTCTCACCACCGATGGAAGTCGGCGGGTAGAACGACACGAAGAATGCAAGCAGCGACACGAGGAAACCAACCACAGCGACGGTAATTTTAAACCCGTTACTGCCGGGCACACGGAATGTCCGCTTGAGTTCCGGCTGTTTCAGGATCAATTGAATGTAACCGAGGAACAGCAGGAAATAAGTGCACAGATAGATAACCACGGTCAGCGCAAGGGCGATCAGAAACGACATATTGCTGCCGCCGCCTGTATTGGTCAGAACGATGATCGCAATAGACGTCAGGATAAGCTGCGCGACAACCAGCGGAACAGGAACACCGTTCTTGTTCACCTTAGCGAAAGCTGTAGGAAGAATGCCCTTCTGCGCCGTAACATACATTCCACGCGCCGGTCCGACGATCCATGCAGCAATTTCGGCAAGAACACCAAGCAGAAGCAACGCTGCAATGATACGAACAGTCCACTCAAATCCCGGGCCGAAATGCGCCACCAGCGCGCTGAATGTCTGAACCACACCGGATGAAAGATTAATGTCATCCGCTGCAATGGTTGCCGCAACCGACAAACCACCGATGGAACTCAGAATGATCGCAGCCGCCATCAAAAGGAACATGGCCATCGGATAATCACGGCCCGGATTCTTCATTTCGTTGACGTGGGTCGCAGACGCTTCAACACCCATGTAGCTCAAAATAAATGCTACGAAGACAACAAGCGTGCCGATCTGGGTGAAGTCAGGGAAGAAAGTCTGCGCGGACATTTCAATCTGCAAAGGCGCGCCGCTCGAAAGATAAGCGATAGCCAATGCCGCAAGAATGATTGCTGGCAGCAAAATTCCGGCGAAGAAGCCAACTTTGGCGATAATTGCAGTATATTTGGTTCCGCCCAACTGTGTAAAAGCCAGCGCCCAAAGAATTATCAGTGCGGCTATGGTTTTGATAATCGGGTCGGAATTCAATGCGGGCCAACTCAGAATATAGGAGAGTGCGCCGAGTACAAAGTAAAGCATCGGGAGAAAACCGATAGCGATTTCGAGATAGCAGAACGAAATTGCAGCAAAGCCCCATCGTTCGCCGAGCGTATTGGAAACCCAGGCAAAAACACCCCCCTCTTCCCATCCTTCGACGGTGGCCATTTCTGCCGCACAAAGACCGACTGGAATGAACCACAAAATCCCACCGAGCAGCAGGAAGAACACCAGACTAAAACCTGACGTCGCAAATGTTGGATATTCGTAAACTGCCATCACCATTGAAGCGGTAATGGCAAAAAAGCCGATCATCGATAGTTGTTTAGCCGGACTTGCCGCCTTGGTATTCGCCATAGCAATTCTCCCGAGTATAGAGACGCTCACGAGACTGATTGAACATCAATCTCTTGAGTAAGTTGCGAATATTCAAATGAACGTAGGCCGTGTGAACGATTATTTTTCGGGCGTGGCGTGAGACGGATTTTGTTTCTGAACAGGAGAACAGACCGCCATGGAGTGGTTCTCCACAAGGGTTGTTCGACGCATTCAGAGAGAAAACCCGCCACGTCCCGGAGGGATATGGTGAAAATAACCCAGCTTTGCGTCGCAAAACCTTGATGGAGAACTACTCCACCTTCGGCTTTGCTCCTAAACCTGTGCTATTTTCATCCATACCACGCTCCAAAACATAATCGTCCACACGGCCTAGAGTAACTTAAGTATGGCTGAAGCCACCAGCCTCGTCTTCCGACAGTGGCTTGCTGACCGGATGCTTTTCGAAATAATCAAGGCTGCGCTTGAGATCGTCGATCAGAAGGCTACCCAGATCACGGCTCACGCCGTGGCGCACCAGAATACGCTGCACTACAAGATCTTCACGATCTGCCGGCATTGAATAGGCCGGCACCTGCCAACCCCGGCTACGCAAACGATCAGCCACATCATAAAGTGTGTAACCACCGATTGTCTGACCTTCTTTCAGCTTCCATGCCAGCGCGGGAATGCCCTTCTGGCTGTCGCCATCGAAGATCATCTCAAATGGTCCAAGCTTTGCGATCTCGGCTGACAGATACTGCGCCGTTTCATAGCAGGCATTGTGAATCTTCGCGTAGCCTTCATGTCCCAGACGCAAGAAGTTGTAATACTGCGCGATGATCTGACCGCCAGGACGTGAGAAATTCAATGCAAATGTCGGCATGTTGCCGCCAAGATAATTCACATTGAATATCAGTTCTTCCGGTAGATCAGAGGCCTCTCGCCAGACAATCCAGCCAGCGCCCAAAGGGGCAAGACCAAATTTATGGCCCGATGCATTAATAGATTTCACGCGCGGCAATCGGAAATCCCACTCAATGTCAGGCGCACAGAAAGGTGCCAGGAATCCACCGCTCGCACCGTCGACGTGAATAGGAACGTCCAGCCCGGTTTCTTTCTGAAGCTTATCCAATGCATCATGGACAGCCTTCACCGGCTCATACTGGCAGGTAAACGTAACCCCCATCGTCGGAATGACGCCGATTGTATTCTCATCGACGCGCTTGAGCACTTCTTCAGGGCTCATGATCAGACGATCACCTTCAAGCGGAATTTCGCGCAACTCAACATCGAAATAGCGGGCAAATTTATGCCAGCAAATCTGCACAGGACCGCAGATCATGTTCGGCTTGTCGGTTGACAGACCTGCGGCAGCGCGCTTCTTTCGCCATTGCCATTTGAGCGCAAGCCCGCCCAACATTGCAGCTTCCGATGAACCGGTCGTCGAACAGCCAAGCGTATTTTCTGCGTCTGGCGAATTCCACAAATCAGCGATCATATGCACACAACGCGCTTCAATCTCTGCTGTCTGCGGATATTCATCCTTGTCGATCATGTTCTTATCGATCGACAAATCCATTAGCTGGCGAATTTCATCATCGACCCATGTCTGACAAAATGTTGCAAGATTCTGACGCGAATTGCCATCCAGCATCAGTTCATCGCGAACGGCAGCAAACACATTACGCGGATCGCGCTCTTCTTTGGGAAATTTTGTCTTAGGCAAAGAAGCAGATAATTCTAATGACGCATATACATCGTCCAAGCTGTTGTATTTTGCGGAAATAGATTTCTTAGTCATGCCTCGCCCTCAATTTACGGATGATACCAAGATATATTACCATTCAATTCGTTGCTTATAGACAAGCATCCTGTCAACCATAATTATAGGATAATATTAAATTAGTTAATTGAATTAGAAAATAATTACATTAGCTATTGCCACAGCAAATTCATTATGCGTAATTTACTATCTGCATCTGAAAATATTGGTTTTTAGGGGGTGTAAGTTGTCATTAAATCTTCAAGATCAAGTTATCTCTGCTTATGAAATCGCGAAGCAGTCATCTGGTGGAAAAAATGCAGATTACATTCCTTTCCTGGCTAAGGTTCCCAGTGAACTGATTGGCGTCGCGATCGTGACGGCCGATGGTCAAGTCTTTAAACACGGCGATACCGACTATAAATTCGCACTGGAATCCATTTCTAAAGTTTTTACGCTGGCTCTGGTGATGGAAAAGATCGGTGCAAAAGCCGTCAAGGAAAAGCTGGGCGACAGCCCAACCGGCATGCCATTCAATTCCGTGCAGGCGCTGGAATTGCATGAAGGAAAGCCACTGTCACCGCTGGTAAATGCAGGCGCGATAGCTGCTGCAAGTCTGGTTCCGGGTGACGATGCGGAGCAATGCTGGTCGAATATTCTCGACATGCAAAGCCAGTTTGCAGGGCGTAAAATCCAGCTCAGCGATGAAGTCAATCAATCGGAACAAGACACGAATTTTCACAACCGGGCGATTGGCTGGCTGCTTTACAGCGCAGGCACTTGTTATAGTGACCCAATGCGGGCGGTCGACGTCTATACACGTCAATGCTCGACACTTGTCGATTGTGTTGATCTCGCAACCATGGGAGCAACGCTTGCTGGCGGTGGCGTCAATCCAATCACCAAGAAGCGCGTTGTGAAGCAAGAGCATGTCGCCCCGTTACTCGCAGAAATGATGATGGAAGGCCTATACACCTCCTCTGGCGATTGGGCCTATTCCGTTGGCTTGCCTGCAAAAAGTGGCGTCGGCGGTGGTCTTGTCGCGGTTATTCCGGGCAAACTAGCGATTGCTGCATTTTCGCCCCCGCTTGATGAAGCCGGCAATTCCGTCCGTGCGCAAGTAGCTGTTAGCGAAATTGAGCGGCAACTCGGTGGCAATATATTCAAAGCGCCGATCTGATTGTATCAAACCGGCGCCGAATTGGCTTAAACTGTGAATTCGAGAATTGTTCCATTCGCATCATCGGGCGAAACAATAATGCGGCCTGATGATTCAGTATAAGCAACATTGTTGGCTTTCAGAACTGCGCAGACCTTGTCGAGCGAAGCAACCCGGATGCGCAAGCCAGAAAACGCTTGAATCGAAGTTTTATTTAAAACAGCAGCTCCATAGAGTTGTTCTGCATGGCTGCGATCGTAAACAAGAATATCAGCAGAATCCGGCCCTGTATAAACACGCCATACGCCATCTGCGCCCGTCGCTTTTGCATCAGCAAAAAGCTTCGCAAAACGCTTTGCCGATACTTCCGCATCAACAGAAACTGCGACTATTGCCGAAAGTCCGATTGCACCGTTTTCGTGTTCGATCAGTTCCGGGAGCCAGACAGTCTCGCGGGTCTTATGCTGACACATAAAAACCATGCCTTGCGGCACTTCGCGCTCGGAGAATGAAGCCGTCTCAAAAGCAGCAACACCTTCCCCGCCATTCGGCAACTGAACCGGGCGCGAAAAGGAACCCACCTCACCCGTCTCAAGGCCCAGGGTAGCCAGTTCCGCTTTGGCCTGTGATGCGCTATCGATGCGGCAGGCGATGGCATGCAACCCCTCACCTTGTGCGGCAAGCTTCTCACGCTGATGCAGATTACCAGCTGTTTCCGCAACAATCCCCAGAAGCTCAAAATAATCCTTCGGGAACATAATCGTATAATTGCCGGTGCCTTTTTCCTTGCTGTGAAGGCCACGTGGGCTGAGCGTAAAGCCAAGGCGGCGATAGTGCTCCGCACTTTCTTCGAGATTGTTAACAAGCAAGAAGGTGTGATCAACACCTCTGACAGGATGGGACATGCAGGCTTTCCTTTTCTTTACGGACATCTTTCAGCAACAGCTATTCCATATTTTCAAAACGTACTCCTGATCTCTGTCAAGAATGAACGGGCACGAAATTTAAGTCGAACCTAACCCTTGCCAGAGAAAATTGAGACTTATTAACGCAGAAATTGCGATATAATTTTCCATTTTCAAAACAAATGTTAGTTTATATTGACATTATTTCTATAGATTCTAGCATAACAGTGCTTGCATAGAAGATTCAGGATGGATTCACTCATTTTCGAGTGTTTTCAGGGACTTGAACAATAATGGAACCTGCGGGAAAAGAGGCTGGAAAGCCCTCCCTCAACGTTCTTTAGGGGAACATAAAATGCATATCAGGAAAGCTGGCCTTGGCCTGTTTCTCGCTGCTTTTTCACTCGCAACGGCACCCTCCCATGCCGAAGAAGTAAAACGCGGCGGCACAGTCATCGTCCATATGAATACCGAGCAGGGTATCCTTAATCCGGCCTTGCGTGCCTCCACAGGCATTTATCAGATCACTGGCCGCATCATGGAACCATTGATCGACCGCACATATGAAGGCTATGTGCCTGTGCTGGCGACGAGCTGGACTTCATCGGAAGATGGCAAGGAAATCACCTTCAAGCTGCGCGAAAATGTACGCTGGCATGATGGAGAGCCATTCACTTGCGAAGACGTTTCGTTCAGCGCAATGAACCTGTGGAAGAAGCTGCTGAACTATTCGACAACGTTACAGGCCAACCTGGAGGCGGTCGATTGCACAGACCCACACACCGCTGTTTTCCGCTATTCAAAGCCGATGCCGCTCGATCTTCTGGTCGCTGCCATGCCTGATCTTGGCCATCCGGTAGCCAAGCATCTTTATGAAGGCACCGACATCCTCAAGAACAAGTATAACTCTGCACCTGTCGGCACTGGTCCGTTCAAATTCGTTGAATATGAGCGCGGACAGCACATCATTGCGCAGCGCAATGACGATTACTGGCGCGGCAAGGAATATCCATATCTTGATCGCGTAATCTGGCGTTTCATGCCTGATAAGGCAGCAGCAGCGGCAGCACTTGAATCCGGCGAAGTCATGGAAACCGCTTTCAACGGCATTTCCATGTCGGATACCGAGCGCCTTGCAAAAGACGGCCGTTTCGACACCGGAACCAAGGGCTTTGAAAACAACGTCGCTCACTCGACCGTTGAGTTCAATCTACGCAATCCGATCCTTGCAAATCTGAAAGTTCGTCAGGCGATCTACCATGCCCTCGACATCGATTTTGCGATCCAGTCGATCATGCGCGGCTATGCCAAGCCGGGCCGTGGCCCGATCCCAAGTTCGGGCGGCGCAAATTACACCGATCAGGTTCAGACCTATCCGTATGACGTCGAAAAGGCGAAGCAGCTTCTTGATGAAGCTGGCTATCCAGCAGGACCCGACGGCGTCCGTTTCAAGCTGCGCCATCGTCCAGCACCGTGGGGCGAATATACCCAGCTCTGGTCTGAATATTATGCGCAGGCCATGAAGGAAGTGGGCATTGATGTTCAGCTCATCACCAATGATGCGCCGGGCTTCCTCAATGGCGTCTATCGCGATCATGATTTCGATACCGCCAGCGGCTGGCACCAGTTCCGTTCAGATCCGGCTGTCTCGACCACTGTCTGGTTGCGCTCCGGCGCTCCTGTCGGAACTGCATGGTCGAACCAGTTCGATTACAAATCTGACGAAATGGATAGTCTGATCGATCAGGCTGCAACCGAGCTAGACCCTGCCAAGCGCGCTGAGCTTTACCATCAGATTCAGCAGCTTGAAATGAAGGACCTTCCGGTTATTTTCGCCATCGAGCATCCGTTCATCGGCGTAACCAACAAGGCTCTGAAGAACCACCACAACACACCGCGTTGGGATTCTTCAAGCTGGTACGATCTGTGGATTGATCAATAAACTGAGAAAACAATACCGTCGATGGGATTCCATCGGCGGTATTGCCTATAATATTCCATCGGATGCTCCGCCATGCCCTTGCCTCCCCTTTTGAGTTTTGCGCTGCGGCGCATTTTGCAGGCGATCCCCGTCATACTTCTGATCATGATCGGGTCGTTTCTGATTATAAAGCTCGCCCCTGGCGATACTGTTGACGCTCTTGTGGGCGATATGGGCGGTGCCGATCCACAGTTCGTTGCCAATCTGCGTGCTGAATACGGTCTGGATCAGCCGGTCTGGATGCAGTTACTTCTCTATATGAGCAAAATTTTACAACTCGATTTCGGCTGGTCCTATGTTTATGAGCTACCCGTATGGGATGTGCTGATGAACCGTCTGGTGCCAACGCTGCTGCTGATGGTTTCCTCTCTCTCGGTGGCATTTATTTTCGGCGTTGCATTGGGTGCGATTGCCGCTCGTCGCGCCTATACATTGACCGATAATGCAATCTCGACACTGGGCCTTATTTTCTATGCGATGCCGAGTTTTTTCTTCAGCCTGCTTCTGATGTTGGTGTTCTCCGTCAAGCTCGGATGGCTTCCTGTTGGCGGGTTGAAAACGCTGGGTGCTTTTTACTCCGGCTGGGATAATGTGGTCGATATTGCGATACACCTCATCATGCCAACTACGGCACTCGCACTGATTTATCTGGCATTTTATATGCGCCTGATGCGCACCAGCGTTCTGGAAGTCGAAGACCTTGATTATATACGGACCGCGCGCGCAAAGGGTGCCAGCGGCGCTCGCCTTATGTTCCACCATATCATACGCAATGCGCTGTTGCCGGTTGTTACACTGCTGGGACTTCAATTCTCGACAGTGCTCGGCGGTTCCGTAGTCATCGAGACAATCTTCTCCCTGCCGGGGCTTGGCCAGCTTGCCTATATGTCGGTGATAAAGCGCGACATCAATACATTGATGGGCATTATCTTTCTTTGCTCCGTCCTTGTGATAATCGTCAATTTCATCACCGATCTTATCTATGCGCGGCTTGATTCCAGGATCGAATTGTCATGACATCACAGGATTTGTCTCTCCCGCGCCCGCAAGCCTCTCGCGCAAGAGTTCTCTGGCGAAGATTTAAACGCAACCGCGCCGCTGTGCTTGGTCTTGCGCTTTTCATTCTCATTGTGCTGATTGCAGTTTTTGCTGACGTGATCACGCCCGGCGATCCGCTGCGCCGTGCCGGGGATCCGCTTGTCTGGCCGTTCGTGAATATGACAACGCCGCTTGGCACTGATCAGCTTGGTCGTGACATCATGTCCGGTATTTTTCACGGTGCGCGTATTTCATTGCTGATCGGTGTGGTGGCGACACTCATATCGATCTTCATCGGCGTGCTGATTGGCGCATTTGCCGGCTATTATGGCGGGTGGGTTGATGATGTGTTGATGCGCGTCACCGAAGCCTTCCAGACAGTTCCAAGCTTCGTGCTGTTGCTGGCGCTGGTCGCCATCTTCGGCTCATCCATCGAAAATATCATCATCTGCATCGGTATTGTTTCGTGGACTGCGCCTGCACGTATGGTGCGCGCCGAATTTCTGGCCCTTCGCAAACGTGAATTCGTCGATGCCGCACGTAATCTGGGCATCGGCAATGTGTCGATCATTTTCCGCGAAATTCTACCCAATGCATTGCCTCCAGTGATCGTATTTGCATCCGTTGTGATGGCAACCGCCATTCTGATGGAAAGCGCACTGGCATTTCTTGGTCTTGGTGATCCCAATTATGCAAGCTGGGGAAACATGATCGGCCAGGGCCGTGCCGTGCTGCGCACCGACTGGTTCTGCTCGGTCATTCCCGGCATTGCCATTCTGCTCACCGTTCTCTCTTTCAGCTTGCTTGGCGAGGGACTGAACGATGCGCTTAATCCGAGGCAGAAAAAATGACAGCCAGCCCGGTTCTTGAAATCAAAAATCTGCAAATAGCGCTTCCAGACGGTGCTGATCGTCCATTTGCCTTGCAGGATCTGACATTAACCGTCAATCCGGGTGAGATTGTCTGCCTCGTGGGCGAGAGCGGTTCTGGCAAGTCGCTGTCGGCAGGTGCGATCATGCGCCTTCTGCCCGAACCACATGTGCGCGTTACCAATGGCACTGTCCTGCTTGAAGGCACCGATCTTTATTCGCTTAGCGAAAAGGAAATGAAGGCCTTGCGCGGCAACCGCATCGGTATGATCTTTCAGGAGCCGATGACCGCACTTAATCCGCAGAAGACAGTCGGCTGGCAGATTGATGAAGTGCTGCGGCTACATACAAAGCTTGGCCGTAAAGAGCGCCGCGCATCGGTTATGGAAATTTTGCGCGAAGTAAAAATTCCTGATCCGCAATCGGCCTATAATGCCTATCCGCACCAGATTTCCGGCGGGCAGCGCCAGCGCGTGATGATCGCCATGGCGCTGATCCTCAAGCCGCGCCTTCTGATTGCAGACGAGCCGACAACTGCGCTTGATGTGACCACGCAGGCACAGATTCTCAAGCTTATCCGCGATCTGCAACGCGAACACAGCACCGGCATCTTGTTCATCACCCATGATTTTGGTGTAGTGGCAGAGATTGCCGATCGTGTTGCTGTGCTCAGGCTTGGCGAACTTGTTGAAGAAGGTCCGGCTAAGGACGTACTCAACAATCCGCAGCATCCCTATACAAAAGCGCTTATCGCAGCGGTTCCCGCACTCACCCCACCTGCAACCAGAATATCCGACAACATTCAGCCCATCGTGCTTAAAGCGGATGCCTTGTCAAAGACATTTAGGGCACGCGGAGGCATTCTTGGCGGTAAGCGCAGTGCAGTGCCTGCCGTGAAAGACCTGTCCTTTGAACTTCGACAAGGCGAAACGCTTGGTGTCGTTGGGGAAAGCGGTTCTGGCAAGACCACCGTCTCACGCATCGTCACACGGCTCCTCGAAGCGGACAGTGGGAAAGTCGATCTGAATGGCCGAGATTTCCTCAGTGCAAGCCCGCGCGAAGTCCGTGCCATGCGCAAGAATATTCAGATGGTGTTTCAGGATCCAATGGCATCACTCAATCCGCGCCGCCGCGTCATCGATCTGATTGCACAGGGACCAATCGTCCATGGCATGCCAAAGAAACAGGCGCATGCGAAAGCACGCGAACTGCTTGAATTGGTCGAGCTTTCGCCAGCGGCAGCTGATCGTTTCCCACATGAGTTCTCCGGCGGACAACGTCAGCGCATCGGCATCGCACGCGCATTGGCGCTGGAGCCACGCATTATCGTGGCTGACGAGCCGGTTTCCGCACTGGACGTCTCGGTTCAGGCTCAGGTCTTGCGGCTTCTCGCCGATCTGCGCGAACGGCTTAATCTGTCGCTGCTTTTCGTAACTCATGATCTGCGCGTTGCATCCCAATTATGCGACCGCATCATCGTGATGTCGAAAGGTGAAATCGCTGAAACCGGTCCGACAGCGGAAGTTTTCGCCAACCCGCAACATGAATATACACAGCGCCTTCTTGCCTCTATCCCCGGCAAAAGCTGGACGCCGCCGCGCTTTGACAGCGCAGAATGAAGGTGCAGGATACAATGGAAAATATCAGCTTCCCTCCCTCCATCTGGGCTGCAACCGCGCCTGAGCGCAAACCTTCTGCGCCACTCACTGCCGATACTGAGACGGATTTTGTCATTGTAGGTGGTGGCTTCACGGGATTATCGGCAGCACTCCAACTTGCCAAACGCGGCAAGCGCGTGATCCTTCTGGAAGCCAAAGCTGTTGGCTGGGGCGCATCGGGGCGCAACAATGGACAGGTCATCCCGACAATGACTGCGGCAGAACCGGACGCCATTGCAGCCCGTTATGGCGATGCGGGCACACGTTTTGCAAAGCTCATCGGTAACAGCGCCGACATTCTTTTTTCTATCGTTCGCGACGAGAAAATAGATGCGGAAGCCGAGCAGACCGGATGGTTCCAGCCTGCGCATTCACCGGGCCGTATAAAACTGTCGCAATCGCGCGTCGATGCGTGGAAGCGTTTTGGCTTTCCGGCGGAATATTTCGATAGCGCCTCGACATCAAAGCTTTTGGGCAGCGATTTCTGGTATGGTGGCATGTTCAACCCGACGGGGGGGCATATCAATCCGCTTGCTCTCGCACGCGGTCTTGCCAAAGCCGCGGAAACACATGGCGCAATCATCCATGAACAAAGCCCGGTCACATCTTTTGAACGAAAAGGCGATCATTGGGAAGTACGCGCTGGCAATGCAACAGTTCGCGCCAAAGGCTTTCTTCTCGCCACCAATGCCTATACGGGCGAGTTGCGTGAAAGCCTCGCGCCGCGTCTTGCACGCTCCATCGTGCCGGTTCTGGCATGGCAGATGTCGACAGCTCCCCTGAGCGATAATCTGCGTGCAACGATCCTACCGGGACGTCAGGCTGTGTCCGACACGCGCGGCGATCTTCGCTTTTTCCGCTATGATGCGCGAAACCGGCTCATCACCGGCGGCGTTGTCATGGGCGACTATAATGTTGCTGAACGCGTTAAGCAAAAGGCCGCCCGCAACATGGCCGAAGCTTTTCCTGCCATGGGTGAGCCCGAAATCACCCATGTCTGGAGCGGCTATATCGGCATGACTTGGGATCGCTTCCCGCGCATGCATCAGCTTGGCAACAATGGCTGGGCATGGATCGGATGTAATGGGCGCGGCGTGGCACTTGGAACGGCACTGGGACGTGAATTTGCACGTGCGCTGGAGGGAGAGCCATTGCAGGAACTCGCACTGCCGATTTCCGAGCCTGCCCCTTTGCCCTTCCACAAAATAGCGCGGAAGATTGCGCCATTTTATCTTGCCTGGTTGCGGCGTAAGGATATGGCAGAGCCAAATTTATAAGCGAAACTATATAACATTCATGCGAAAGGTAGATCCATGAATCAGATGCCAATTCTCGAACGTCGCCGCATTGAGGCGCTTGTTCTCAAAAATGTCTATGAGGTTCTTCGCGAGCGGTCAGGCGAGGAAGAAGCTCAGGCAGCCATCGGCGAAGCGGTAACGCGCTCTGCGATTGAACAGGGGCGCAATTTTGCGGAAGAACTGGGCCGCACACCGGACCTTCAAGACTTTGCCGATATTCTGCCGCTCTGGACCAAAGACAATGCGCTGGAAATCGAAGTTCTGTCGCAAGGCAGTGATCATTTCGATTTCAATGTAAAGCGCTGCCGCTATTCGGAAATGTATCGCGACATGGGATTGGGACATATCGGCCATTTGCTTTCTTGCAATCGAGATGGCGATTTCTGCATTGGCTACAACCCGGAAATGAAACTCGAACGCACACAAACCATCATGAAGGGCGCAAGCCATTGCGACTTCCGGTACAAACTCGAAGCTCAAGAAAAAGGAGCCTGATATGCCGGTTGAAAACTGGACCTCAAACCAGCTCGACGAACTGATTGCCTTCCGCCGTGATCTGCATGAAAACCCGGAACTGCTCTATGAGGTGCATCGTACAGCGGAAAAGGTCGCTGAAGCTCTGCGCGCCGCAGGTCTTGATGACGTCGTAACGGGCATTGGCCGCACAGGTGTTGTCGGCGTCATTCGTGGACAAACCAACAAATCCGGTCGCGCTATTGCTCTTCGCTCGGACATGGACGCGTTGCCGATCCTTGAGGAAACTGGCGCTCAATGGGCTTCAAGAATTCCAGGCAAGATGCATGCCTGCGGCCATGACGGCCATACCACGATGCTTTTAGGTGCGGCACGTGAACTCGCACAAAGCCGGGCTTTTGACGGCACCGTCATCGTGATCTTCCAGCCGGCAGAAGAAGGCGGTGCGGGTGCCAAGGCGATGATTGATGACGGTCTGTTCAAGCGCTGGCCGGTCAACGAAGTTTACGGCATGCATAACCGTCCGAACCTGCCGGTGGGTGAATTCATCATCAATTCCGGCCCGATTATGGGCTCGGTTGATGTGCTTGATATTACTATCGAAGGCGTTGGCGGTCATGCCGCCACCCCGCATCACACCATCGACCCTATTCCTGTAACGGCAGCGCTGATTCAGGCAATTCAGACTTTGAGCGCACGCACCATCGATCCGCTCGATTCCGCTGTCATCTCAATCACCACCATTCATGGTGGTGACGCGTTTAATGTCATTCCGCAAAAGATTAAGCTGACGGGCACGGTACGCACGTTGCGCGAAGAAGTACGCAATCACATCGAAGAACGACTGGCCCGCGCGGTCGCGGGTATTGCAGATGCTTTTGGTGCCAAGGCAACGCTCGATTATCAGCGCAATTATCCTGTGACCGTCAATCACGAACGCGAAACGGAACTGGCAGCGCTTGCGGCTGAAGCTGTTTCGGGTTCAGATCGCGTTGCCCGCGATATGCCCGCCACACTTGGCGGCGAAGATTTTGCCTTCATGCTCAATGAAGTGCCGGGCGCAATGATCAATATCGGCAACGGCCCAAGTGCCAATCTGCATCACCCGAAATATGACTTCAACGATGATGTGATTGCATGGGGTTCTTCTTACTGGACGACATTGGTCAGGCAGAGATTACCTGTTTGATGACGCAATAAACAAAGCCGGGGTAATTTCCCGGCTTTGTGTTTGGTTTCTCTATACACCCAATCTGAAATGATTGTTTGCTGCACCAATTCTCGAAAGCAAACTCTCATCATGGCTGATGGCAACAATTCCAAGACTATACTTCTCGGTAAGCTTTATCAAAAGTTGCCATATTTGAGCTTGCGCCACCGGATCGAGTGCAGAAGTAATTTCATCTGCAATTAAGAATCGAGGTTTTGCGCCGAGCGCCCGCAAAATGGAAACGCGCTGTAGCTGCCCGCCAGAGAGTTCGTGCGGATAGCGGGTTTCCCACTCTGTTTCAATGCCAAGTGTGCGTGATATTTCTGTATCCACTGGACCCGATTCAGCAATGATTTTTCTGATCTGCCAGCGTGGGTTCATGGCCATTAGCGGTGACTGGTAGAGGTACTGAACAGGCCATGTTTCGGTTGAAGTTATATTGCGCTTGTTGAAGGTAACTTCACCGGCTTTCGGACGATTCAGCCCAGCGAGAATACGGCCCAATGTGGTTTTACCGCAGCCAGATGGGCCGGAAATACAATAGACCGAAGCTGTGTTCAGGCTCAGCGAAACGTCTGAAAAGACAATACGCTTGCCAAAGGCAGCACTGACATTCTTGGCTTCAAGCATAGGCATGGAAGTCATTTTGCGGCAGCGCACGCCATAGAGACTTTGCATAGTGAGAAGCAAGCGCATCCCCTGCCCCGCTAAAGGCAGATGTCGGCGCTAAACAACACATTTTTCCGTCTTTCAAAATCGCAATGTGATCCGCATAGGAAAGCACGGGGATCAGATCATGCGTGATCAGCAAAACAGCACCGCCTTCGTCAGCGTGTTTACGCAATTTTTCCAGAATAATGTCGCGATTGGTGGGGTCAAGCCCTGCTGTCGGCTCATCAGCGATCAGCAGTTTTGCTCCGCCTGAAATTGCCTGCGCCATCAGAACGCGCCGCGCCATGCCGCCGGAAAGCTGATGCGGATAAAGGCGGGCCACGTCAGCGCTCAATCCCACTTCAGTCAGGCGGCTTTCGATTGCTGGCGGCTTTCCAGCCCGGTTTGCGGCCCAGCCAATAAGCGCGCCGACGTTGGCAGTTGGATCGAGATACGTTGTTTGTTGCGGCAAAAGCGCTATGTCGCGGCCCCGTTTTTCGCTCAGGCTCTTTTTGCAAAGGGGGTTGCCTTGAAAAGAAATATCCCCTTTAGCGATGGCATTATTGGGAAGAAGCCCCAGAATGGCATGGGCGAGCAAGCTTTTGCCTGCGCCCGAATGACCGACCAGCGCGACAATCTCGCCCGGTGCAATATTGAGTTCAATATCCGACAGGCGGGTTATCGTATCCTGACTGAAAAAGCCGTTATACCGACGAAACGAAACGCTAAGATTATTGATTTCAAGCATCAGGTCTGAGCCTCTCTCGGACTGGTCAGGCGGCGTAATCCATTAGCGAGCACGTCAAAGCACAGCACCATGATCAACAACGCGAGACCTGGAAAAACGGCGAGCCACCACCGGCCACCGCTGATATGACGCATCGCTTCTGAAAGCATAATGCCGATGGCTGGTCGCGATGGTTCAAGGCCAAATCCTAAAAAGGTAAGACCTGCTTCATGCAAAATTGCATGCGGAAACATCAGCAGAAAGCCAACAAGCATCTGGGGCAGAAGATGCGGAAGAATGTGGTTCAACAAGATAAAGCTGCGCGATTTTCCAAAACTGCGCGACGCTTCGACAAAAGGTGCTGCGCGCACCTGTATGAGTTCAGCGCGCAAAATACGCGCAAAACGTGGCCAGTGCGAAATCGCAACGGCAATAATAACCGCACCTGTTCCACCGCCCAGCGCAAAGCTGATAAGAATAAGCAGAACAAAATGCGGCATTGCCAGCATACCATCGGTGACAAAACTGCCAATCGCATCGGCAGTTTTGCCAAGCCCCGACAGAAGAACGATCACAAGGGCGATGACCACCGAAAAGCCAGCAGCAAAAATTCCGACACGCAGGCTGAGCGTGAGACCGTGCAATGTCCGGGCAAACATATCACGCCCCATCTGATCGGTTCCGAACCAGTGCGAAAAAGACGGCTCCATATTGCGTATCGAAAAATTGGAGCGGATGCCGGTTTCGCCATAACCCCATGCGGCAACAGAAATCGCAACGATGATTGCCAGTGAAAACAAAGCACTGAAGAAGGCGCGTATGCGTCCGTTGAGAGGGATGATCGTCATGCTCCCTCTCTCAATCTTGGGTCAACGACGCGGTAAAGAAGATCGGCGATCATGTTTCCGGTCGAAACGATCACCGTCATAAGCATTGCAATGGCCAGCAGCAGAGCCACATCGCCGCGAATACCTGCCTCAACCGTTGCACGGCCCAATCCCGGCCATGCAAAGACCTGTTCGGCAAGAATTGCCCCGCCAAATATCTCGCCAATTGAAGCAAACAAGACCGTCAGGGCGGGCAAAGCTGCATTACGAACGCCGTGACGAAGGATAATGTCGCCCTGACGCGCGCCTTGTGCACGCGCAAAGGTAATGTAATCCGATTGTAGAACTTCAATAAGCTTGGCGCGTGAGTGCAGAGCGATCTGCGCGACACCAAAAAGTGTCAATGCAGATAATGGCAAGATCAGATGTTGAATGCGTTCAAGTAAACTCACCTGATCGGAAGGAACACCAATCGGACCCGCACAGCAGTTTGGCGTCCAGCCAAGTTTAACCGAGAACAGCGCCAGCATCAGCATGGCCAGCCAGAAGGTCGGCATTGCCGCAAGAAGATAGCAATAGAGACGAATAACGCGATCGATCCAGCGCCCTTCATAGGCGGCTGAAACCAATCCAAGCGCAAAGCCAAGAAGACCGGATAGCAGCCAAGCAAGACCCGTCAATGTCAGTGACGCGCCAATGCGACCGCTCATCACTTCACTGACCGGCGCGTTGTAAGTGATACTGAAACCGAGATCACCCGTCAAAATGTTGCCGGCCCAACGCAGGAACTGCTCATAAACAGGACGGTCCAGCCCCCAGATTGCAGCAATCTGCATTTTCTGTTCAGGGCCGACATAGGCCATAGCCGGTCCAAGATAAGCATCAACCGGATCAATCGGCGAGGCTTTCATCAGTAAAAACACCGCGAAAGCGACGCACAAAACCAATGCGCAAAGACGCAGAAAGCGAATTGCAATCAGATTGATGATTTCAACATTCACTCGCAGGTCCACCGCCAGTTTGCAATTGTTGCTGTTACCGGCCATCCATGGCCATGCGGCTCAATCTGGGTTTTGCCAATATCAAGGCATTTGTTTGTGAGATAAACATGATCGAGATTGACCAGCCATGCCCATGAGTTATCACCCTTCAGACCGTAATACTCGGCGGCTTCAGCCCAATAAGGCAGCGAGGCTTCAAGGCTTTCAGCGCCCTGTGCTTTTTCAAACAATGCTTCAACATGGGCGTTGGCATAGTAACTGGGATTCATATATTCGACGCCGCCAAGCTTTTGTGCAAAGAGGCTATAAAGCTGATATGGCGAGTGACTGCCAAAGCCAAAAACCACCGGCTCGGAATGCATAACGCGCCCAATCGCGTCCCAGCTTCCGCCTTGCGCCGTTGCTTCGATACCCAGTGGGCGCAGCAGTTCGGCAGCCGTTTCGGCCAATGCCTGCCGGGTTCCATCGCTGGCAGGATAGTTGATCGGAAATGCGGCTCGAACGCCTTCCCTGACGCGAATTCCGTCATCACCAGCGACCCAGCCTGCCTCATCAAGGAGTGCTTTTGCAGCATCCAGATTGAAGTCGACCTGATCGGCTTTACCCGCCCACGGCAAGCCATCTGCAGGACCGAATGCTGGCGTGCCATGACTATTCAGCGCTACATCGACAATCAACTTACGATCAAGCCCCATATTGATTGCTTTGCGGATTGCAGGATCAGACGTCACCGCATTGCCGACTTTGCGGCCATCCACGTCATGCGGCTTTGCGAAAGGCAGACTTAACCCTCTGTTATCGACCGTCTGAACGGATATTGCCTTAAATCCACTTGGAACAGCGTCGGCAAGTTGGGCCGGAACTGCGACCATATCCACTGCACCAGCATTTGCAGCCGCAAGCCCTGGCGCTTCGCCAGTAAAGAGGAATGTTATTTTCTTAAACGGTCCTTTGTCACCGTAATAAGCGTCATTGCGCTCGACGATGAGCTGTTCGCCTTCATTCCAGGCAACAAATTTATAAGGCCCGGAACCTATCGGCTTACGCGCATAATTTGGCCCATAAGTCGCAGCAGGCACAATACCGAGCGTATAAAACGCCTCAACAAAGGTGATCCATGGCCTGTTCAGCGAAATGCGAAGCGTGCTTTTATCAACCCCTTCTGCCTTTTCCATCACACTCAGATCAATCGCATTGGCTGATGCTTTGGCCGTATTGAAGGTGAATGCAACATCTTCTGCTGTGAGTGGTGATCCATCGGAAAAACGCACATCATCACGCAGCTTAATCGTCCAGACTTTGCGGTCGTCAGAGAGTTTCCATTCGGTTGCAAGATCAGGGACCGTTCCGAGATCGACATCACGACGCAAAAGGGTCGATTGGAACAAGGGATTGCCGTAGCCACCCCAGCCAGCCAATGGATCAAATCCATTATCCGGCTCACCACCGATTGCCAGCGCGAGGCTGTCTTTGGGAGCAGCATAAACTTGTGTCACAGCACTCCATGCAACAATTGCTGCAACCGAAACCGATACCCACTTCATCCCGCCCTCCGCAGTATGATCTTTTTGCAAAATCATCTTACTGAAGGTATTTGATGGACGCAATATACTTAAATATAAACTTCAAATTTTATTCGCACTCAACTCTACCACAAGTCGAAAGGGCCCGCAGAATCTCTTAAGCGGGCCCAATTATGCTTTTTTGAATAAATAATACTCGATTACTTATCCATCTGCTTTTTCATACCCCAAAGGCTGAATGCATTTTCTCCATAGAGTTGATCATCGAGGCCCTCACGCTGAATATCATCAGAAACCCGCAAATGGCCGAATGCATCCAAAACCTTAAGAAGAATCATTGTGATGATCCATGCATAGCCCGCGACGATAACCACGGCCAGAACCTGAACGCCAAGCTGATAGGCACTTGCCGAAACAGCATTGATATTCGAGCTTGCTAACACACCGATCAGGATTGCACCTGTCATGCCGCCAACACCATGAGCACGCCAGACTTCCAGCGTGTCATCAATCTTGAGCCATTTCTGCACATATTTGGCATTAAAGCAGACCGAAGCGCCGATAGCACCGATAAGAAGCGCTGTGATCGGTTCAACATAGCCGGCAGCAGGCGTAATCGTTGCAAGGCCTGTTACCGCCCCCACCAAAACACCGGAGAAAGACGGACGACCAGATTCTTTCCATTCCCAGAACATCCAGACCAGCATGGCAATGGAGCCTGCAAGCATGGTGTTGGTGAAAGCATAGGCTGCCAGCGCATCGGCTGCATAAGCACCACCCGCATTAAAGCCGAACCAGCCAAACCACAGCAGACCGGCACCGATTGCAACAAGTGGCAAACTTGCAGGCTGCGATTCCGTTTCGCCAGGTGCGAGTTTGCGCTTTCCAAGATATTTTGCTGCGGCAAGCGCTGAAAAGCCAGCGGAGGCATGAATGACGATGCCGCCTGCAAAATCAACAACGCCAAGTTTAGCTAAGAAGCCACCGCCCCAAACCCAATGCGCTGCTGGAAGATAAACGAGGATCGTCCAGAAGGCGATGAAGAACAGATAGGCACCGAACTTGAAGCGTCCGACAAATGCACCTGTCATCAGCGCAGGCGTGATGATCGCAAACATCATCTGGTAAGCAAATACCATGATGAACGGAACATTCGCTGCATAAGTCGGATTTGGCTCGATACCCACATGATACATGCCAAAATAGGTTGTGATGTTACCAATGACGCCGCCAATAGACGGGCCAAAAGCCAGACTGAACCCACCAAAAACCCAGATGAGGCCGACCACGCCCATGCAGACGAAGTTCTGTATCATGATGGAAAGAACATCACGTTGGCGAACGAGTCCGCCATAGAACAAGGCCAGTGCCGGGGTCATCATACACACAAGTGCCGTGCAGATTAGGATAAAGGCTGTATCGCCTGCGCTGATAGATTGCATGTTGCCCTCTTTCGAAAACGAAATTCAGAATAAATCATTGAGACGTGCATCTTGCCCGAAAACCGTTTCACACTTTTC
Organism: Brucella thiophenivorans; assembly: GCF_002252445.1. Classification (GTDB taxonomy): domain Bacteria; phylum Pseudomonadota; class Alphaproteobacteria; order Rhizobiales; family Rhizobiaceae; genus Brucella; species Brucella thiophenivorans. The sequence goes on along the minus strand of NZ_NNRJ01000051.1, from coordinate 38,255 downwards.
GGGATGCGCTCTAATCCTTGACCAGATGTTGCGCAACTGGCTTATGCGGATGCGGCGCAAGCAGCTTCTTCGGTGCAATAAACAAATAGAGTGTAAGCACGTAAGGAGCAGTGAAGGATGGCAAGCCCATTGGAGACATGATCACATCATAAGCGCCTTGGATAAACACGGTAGCGATGGTCGCAATTACTGCATAGACAATCACTTTCCCATCTGTTTTGAGGAAGACAACACCGACAGCGATCGCCGTCAAAACCGAACTGAAACCATAAAGCCCCTGAATTACAACGGCTGGATCAGCGCGCATGCCAATGGCTGTTACCATAGCGATCAGCGATCCAAGCGCTGCGGCAATACCCGCCTGTCTTGAAGCCACAAAAATACCGATCAGAATCAATGCACCGCTGACTTCGTTGCCGAGCAGGAAGACCTGCGCAATATTGCGGAAGAATATCTGCACCAGCTCTATATTCGCCGGAATGCTTGCAGCACCCTGTACATAATCCGACACAAGTTTGGGGCTGTCGCCGGTCACATCAAGAGCGCCAAAAGAATAAGCACCAGCGACCATGAGCCAGCCAGTCAGAACGAAGGGCCCTGTCGAACCCGGAACACCCCAGCTTTTGGTAAGCGTCGCACTGAATGCAGCCGTGATAACGGTGCTGAGCGCCGATCCTATGATGATATAGAACCACAATTGCGGCGTGGCTGCGATAAATGTCGGCAAAGCAACGCCAACAAGAATGCCGTTGAAACCAAAAAGGCCAGAGTGAATCGAGGGCTTGTCGCAATCAAGCAGTTGCGCGGTCAGTGTCGCAACGATGAGACCGATCATGGCGCCAATTGTCGTTGCCCAAATGCCGGTTGCATAGGATGCATAGGCAATTGCAGCTACAAACAGCAATCCGGTAAAGGCGTTCTCCATGAAGAAAACCTGTCCCGCCCCACGCAGGCAAGCTATTGGAAAACTAACTTTCTTCTCTGCCATTTCGATAACCCCTCTCAATCCAAATCGAAACACGTTTCGATCTTTCATACGCATCCCGAAACCAGTTCCCACCTTTCGGGTTGCGCCTCAACGCCAGAGAAACTCCTCAGGCAAAGTGCGGTCCCGCGCCTCTTCACGAACAATCTTCCAGAAATTCCGCACTTCGGCGCGAACATCATAGCTCTCAATACCCACCGCTCGCAGCATTAAACCCGCATTGTTTGGCAGCATCGACACCCCGGAGATTGCGCGTGGCGCGTCGGTGCTGAAATTGACCTCTACCCGTTCCTTAATGCGCGCAGCCACATCGGGCGGCGTTATGCAGATAATATTTGCAAAAGCATCGAAACCGCGCATGACGCCCGCAAAATCAATAGTTGGATTGCCCTTTTCAATGAGCACCTTGTCCGTGAACAGACGCTTGCCGTCGGGACGCTTCGCCGAAACCATCATGGAAAGCAGATCGAAACCAAAACGCTCGCTTTCATGATGATGCTTGCGTCCCGTCATCATCATCTCGCCATAGATGAGCGTTGCACTCTCATCAATCACAATGTCAGTCTGGTTGATAAAGCGCGAATTGCGATAAGGTATTGTAAAGTCCGGAAGATATTCCAGATATGCCCCTGCTTCCACTGTTACGGTCTGATATTGCGAGGCGTAATTCGCATCCATCTGATGAACACGGTTTGCGCCCTGCGACGTCACTTGAGCACAAGCATTTTCACCAACGTGAATATCGATCTTGTAGCGATCACCTTGCAAAATGCCGCCGCCAATCGAAATGATTGAGCAGATCGGCAATTCCGGCATTGCCTCATCCCAGTAAAGCGCCTGCTGAACCAGAAGTGGGGCCACGCGATAAAGATCGTGCAGCACCGAGCGACCATTGCGTACGGAAAAGCCCAGACGCAATTCGCCGATTTTGCCCGGCCCGGCAGCACGCATCTGCGCGGGCTGCGTGTGAAAGCCAGTCAGTTCACGGGCTGCATCAAGTCGGCTTAGTCGCTCGTGTAGGCTCATGACATTATCCAGCTGTTTGAGAAGCCGGAACCGGCTTCACGTCGAACAGAGCCATATCAAGAATGAGCTGCATCAGATCATCAATGCCTTCACCCGTTTTGCAATTGGTGAAAACGAAAGGCTTCTTGCCGCGCATTAGCTTGGAATCGCGATCCATAACCTCAAGGCTTGCACCGACATAAGGTGCCAGATCCTTCTTGTTGATGACCAGAATATCGGATTGGCAGACGCCAGCGCCATTCTTGCGCGGAATCTTGTCCCCGGCAGCAACGTCGATCACGTAGATATAAAAATCCGCAAGTGCCGGACTGAATGTCAGCGTCAGGTTGTCACCGCCCGATTCAATCAGGATCACGTCACTGTCCGGGTATTTTTCTTCAAGCTCTTCAACCGCCGCAATATTCATAGACGGATCTTCACGCACCGCAGTATGCGGACATGCGCCGGTCTCAACGCCAACAATTTTTTCTTCGATCAGAATGCCATTCAGCGTGCGGCGGACCTGCTTGGCATCTTCGGTCGTAACAACGTCGTTGGTAATAATGAGCGGCTTGATACCCATTTCAATCAGCCGTGGCGTGATCGTTTCAATAACGGCCGTCTTGCCCGAACCAACAGGTCCACCAATACCAATACGTGTGATCTTTTTCATGGTTCATTCCTGCTTCAATAAGCTATTCAGTTCATAAACAGTCGGACATGCGCCTTTGTGTGATGCGCAACGAGAACATCAAAGATCGGCGCAAAGCTGGACATCTCATCAAGTTCGAGACCACGCACATCATCGTAGTCGCTCGAAACACGGCTTTGCGAAGCAAATAATATGCGCTGCGTGTCAAGATGATCAATCCGCATGAGGCGGACAGCTGCACTCAGAACCATCGACGCAACGCCATATTGATGCACCACAAAGGCCTGCTTCTCATCCGCGCCCATATGCGCCAGCGCCAAGGCCTGACCAATTGGGAAACACCCCGGCGTTGCCCCTGACTTGATGTCTTTCAGCCAGCGCTCTAGCGGTGGAAAATCACTGATCTTGAGAGACAATTCAGCGAATTTCTTGCCCATTCTCGCAAGCATCATCTGCTGTTCTTCACCAACCCGGCGGTTCCATATCTCGTGATCTGCGGCAAGAACCCCATCATAATCACCCGCCAGAATGGCGCGATGCGCATGGAGAAAGGCAATACCATCCATATGCGCTGCCTGACGCACGACAAGCTCGACAAACTGATGCAGGCTTGCCGGATTGGTAACAACTTCAGTTTGCAATGCGGATTCAAGCCCGTTTGAAAATGCGAATGCACCAACCGGCAAGGTTGAATCCGAAAATTGCAGCAATCTCGCCAGAAGAACCATATCCTCAACGGAGCCCGGTTCTTTTATCTTTATGCCTGACATTACTTACCTGTGATGATGGCCGTGCCCATGGTGATGTTCATGCGAATGATCGTGATCCTGGGAATGGTCATGACTATGTTCGTGCGTATGTGCTTCTGAGCCATGATTGTGCTCATGCGAATGCTTGTTCAAGTCATGGTGGTGATGCGGGGTCGCATCTGCGCCGGCAAAGAGCATACGAACTTCCTTCGCATCAAGCTTTGCAGCGATCTCCTCGCCCGGAGCAAAATAGGTCTTCACTCTTTCAAAAGCGTGCGTGCGCATCACCGATGCCATCACCTTCTGATCAACAGACAATGGCACATAAACCGTCGAGCCTTTGATCACCGCTGGCCAGTGCTGATTACCCAAACCATGGCCAAGTTCGAAACAAATACGCAGGATGTCCTGTGGGGCGAGCTCTTCCAATCCTTCAAGCTCGATAACCATCACTTCTTTAAGAGCGATGCGCGCGACAACGATGATCTTCTTGTCTTCATCATAATAGAGAACATCGCCATCATGCAGATGCTCGGAGCGCGGCAGAGAAATGGCTAGCTCAACGCCACCCTCGCTCGCTTTGCGCAGACGACTTTTCGGTGCTTCCCATTGCTCAAGGGCCAAGTGATCAACTTGCGCGTGATGAGAACGATCGTGCCACACGGAATCCTTGATGTTACCGAGTGTTTTCTCAACGAGAATCATAATTCCTCCGGAAGCTTATGCTTCATATCCGGCAACCAAACATGCAGATAGGATCAGCAGCATTTGGCCATGCACTCAAAATAAAACAGGAGGAAACGCGGTTGTTCCCTCCTGCAAGCCTCACATCAACTGAAGAAGTAAAGCTGGGTCAATGGAACGGTGGTTGCAGGTTCGACAGTGGCGTGCTTGCCATCGACGGTAACTGCAAATGTTTCCGGATTAACTTCAATCGTCGGCAAAGCATTGTTACGAACCATTGAGCCCTTGCTGATCGCTCGGGTACCATACACAGGGATAACCTGCGACTTGAGTTCATAACGATTGACGATACCGGCATCAAAACCAGCGAGCGACGTGAATGTTGCGCGGGTCTTCGGCAGAGCCGATCCAAACGCGCCATACATCGGACGATAAATAACAGGCTGCGGTGTTGGCAGCGATGCATTCGGATCGCCCATCAGCGCCCATGAAATCATGCCGCCCTTGATGACCATTTTCGGCTTTGCACCAAAGAATGCTGGCTCCCAGAGTACCAAATCGGCCATCTTGCCAATTTCAACTGACCCCACGACATGCGAAACGCCCTGTGCAATTGCTGGATTGATTGTCACCTTAGAAACGAAACGCAGCACGCGCTGGTTGTCGTTGCCAGACTTGTCACCTTCATAGGCACCAAAACGCGTCTTCATCAGATGTGCGGTTTGAATGGTACGCATCCAGTTTTCGCCCACGCGGCCCATAGCCTGGCTGTCACTGGAGAGAATGGAAATCGCACCAATATCGTGCAGAACGTTTTCGGCAGCGATGGTTTCCGGGCGTACACGGCTTTCAGCAAAGGCCACGTCTGTCGGAATTTTCGGGCTCAAATTGTGACAGATCATCGTCATGTCAAACAATTCGGCCTGCGAATTGATGCCATACGGGAGTGTCGGATTGGTCGAGCTCGGAATAACGTTCGACTGACCTGCAACGCGGATAATGTCTGGCGCATGTCCGCCGCCAGCACCTTCCGTGTGATAGGTGTGAATCGTGCGGCCTTCGAAAGCGGCAATCGTGTTTTCAACAAAACCAGCTTCGTTCAGTGTATCGGTGTGGATACAGACCTGGACGTCATATTCGTCGGCAACCGTCAGCGATGTACGGATAGCCTCTGGTGTGCTGCCCCAGTCTTCATGGATTTTAAGACCCATGGCACCGGCGCGGATTTGTTCTTCAATCGACGCTGTGGATGACGAATTGCCCTTACCAAGAACGCCTGCATTGACTGGCCATGAATCAAACGAGCGCAACATCATTTCGATGTTCCACGTTCCAGGCGTGATGGTTGTGCCGTTGGTGCCGTCAGTTGGTCCAATGCCGCCGCCAAACAACGTCGTCACACCATTGCTCAGAGCCGCTTCGGCCTGCTGCGGCGAAATGAAGTGCACGTGCGCATCGATACCGCCGGCGGTCAGGATCAGGTGTTCGCCAGAAATTGCATCGGTACCCGGTCCAAGGGGCAGTGTCACACCCGACATGGTGGATGGGTTTCCAGCTTTACCGATCCCGTAAATAAGACCATTCTTGATGCCGACATCGGCTTTGATGACGCCCTGAATGGCATCGACAATGGTAACGTTTGTAATGACAAGATCGGGCGCTCCGGCAGCGCTCGTCAGCTCATTGTCATAGCCCATGCCGTCACGCAGCGTTTTGCCGCCGCCATAAACAGCTTCTTCGCCGTAAACGCGAAGGTCTTTTTCAATTTCAATATAGAGGTCAGTATCGCCCAGGCGGATCTTGTCGCCGGTCGTCGGACCGTAGAGATCCGAATATTGCTGCCTTGAAATCTTAGCCATATCAGTATCCTGTTCGCTGAAATTTAAGAGCACATCCCGAAAAGTATGAAACGATTTCCGAATAGATGCGCGTCAAACAAACGGTTGGAGCGCCGATCTGATTAATCAGTTCGTGATGCGCCCTCAGACGGGCAATTACGGCTTGTTCTTGAAACCGTATTTCGCAACCCGCTCCATTGCATCTTTAAGGCGCGGACGGGAATCGTTGTAGCTTTCATCGCCGACCCAACCATTGACCAAGCCGTTGAAACCAAGCACGCGCTGCTTTCCCTGATACGGAACAAGAACGACCTGCTTCTCATCGCCCGGCTCAAAACGAAGAGCGGTCGTTGCAGGAATGTTCAGGCGTTTTCCGAAGGCTTGCTCACGATCAAATTCAAGGTCAGCATTCACTTCAAAGAAGTGATAGTGCGAACCCACCTGAATAGGACGATCGCCAGTATTGCGTACTTTCAAAGTCGTCGTCGGATATCCGGCATTGATTTCAATATCGCCCTTGCCGAGAACCAGGCCTCCAACAGGAGTCTTTACTTTATCTGCAGCCATAGCTGAGCCTCCATACTGGATTTACTGGATAGGATCGTGGACGGTAACCAAGCGACTGCCATCGGTGAAAACGGCTTCAACCTGCACATAAGGAATCATCTCGACGACGCCTTCCATCACATCATCTTTGGTGATGGTTTTGCGCGCCAACTCCATGACTTCTTCAAGCGTCTTACCGGCACGAGCCCCATCAAGCGCCGCCACAGCAATCAGAGATACCGTTTCAGGATGATTGAGCTTCAAACCCTGATCTTTACGACGCTGGGCGACGATCGCCAGCGTGTGAATCATAAGCTTGTCGATTTCTCGGGGCGTGAAATGCATACGTAACCTCCGTACCAAGAAAGGGGAGATCGGCATACAATAAGCCCACCAAATTCACCCCCAAATAAAGCCACCAAAGATATGCTAGCAATCTATTTTGCGCGGGGCAATAATTATTTTACACACCGCTCAAATAAATAATCAACACATCCGCTAAAGGTAAGAATTTATAGTTAATACATATAAATTAAATGACAAATAAGAACTATAAAAATAATAAATCTATTAATTCAGAAAATTTTACATTCTGGTTAAGAATATTATCCAGATAGCAGCCATTAACATACAAAGAAACATAACAATTATACCTGTTCGCGAAAACTCGGCGAAAGATATTTTGATACCGCGTGCGGCGGCCTGTTCTACGACAATAATCCCCGCCAAGCTTCCAAAAACGATCATATTACTTGAAAAGCCTGTTCCCAGCGCCAGCGCTGCACCAAGCGCATCCGATCCATGCCCCGACTGAAGATAGGGCACCAGCAACATCACAGCAGGATTGTTGCCGACAAGATTACTCAAAACACCGCCAACAAAAAACAATGAAATAGGCTCATTGAGATCCAGTCCCGCTTCGCGGAAATGATTGAGAAGATTTTGCGGCAAACCTGTCGATGCAATCGCAGCATTGACGACAAACAGGCCCATGATCAAAAGCAGCAGATCGCCATCGACATGTTTAAGCATATTTTGGGAAGAGATTTTGCGGCTGACCAGCAGTACACCCGCACCCGCCATAGCAATCAGCTCCCGTGGCAGGTCGCTGAAAATAAACATCCCAATGACAACCACAGCAACAAGAGCAGTCTTTGCCGTTTCAAGCAGGTCAATCGTACCGTCCTGCGCAGTATCGCTCATGGAAGATGGCTGCTGCGTCAGCTTCCAACGATTGCGGTAGGCCAGAACAATCACACCCCAAACGATTGGCAAAGAAAGAAGGGCGGGAACAGCGGCAGCGCTCAGAAAACCATTGAAGGATAGCCCGAGTTCCTGCGCAATAATCATATTCTGCGGACTGCCGATCAGTGTGGCGGTAGAGCCCGTATTAACGGCAAAACAGAAAGCAAGCAGAAATGGAACCGGATTTAATCCTCTCGCAAGGGTTACGGAAACGAGCAAAGGCGTCATCGCCACCGCAACAACATCTTTGGTCAGGAATGCCGAGAATGCCGCGCCCATAACAACCAGCACACCAACCAACAACGGTGGCGATAATGGCAATTCGGTTACGCGCCTTGCCGCCCAGCCATAAAAGCCTGACACTGAAAATCCGGCTGATACAACCATCAACCCGAAAAGCATCCCCAGTGTGCGGTAATCGATAGCATTCCATGCCGCCTGCGGCGTAATACTGCCCACAACCAGCATAGCGAGAGCGCCAATAATGGCTGCACCCGTGCGGTCGACTTTAAATCCGGGAAGAGTTCCACAGCCCATCGCAAGATATACGAGTATAAATACGATGACTGTCAGGTCCATGATAACTCACTGTTTAAAAACACGACTCTTCGCAAGCCCGAACCTAGACCGATAGAACGGTCTAAAGCAATGATTTTAATATGAATATTTTTCCGGCACTAGTTAATCATGATGGCTATGGCTGTCGTGAGGGATAATTGAAACATCGCCATAAACAACTGCACGTTGTGAAATAATGGAATTTGCAAATTCCTTGACGGCTTTCGCTTCTCCGCGAAGCAGGCTTACCTCGAGGCACAGATCTTCATTGAGATGAACATGCAGGGAGGCCAGCGACATGTGATGATGCTCGTGATGCGATGTCGTCAGCTTTTTCGCCAGATCACGCGCCTCATGCTGGTAGACATAGCTTAACACGCCAACGCATTCGCTCATCGCGTCAGACGCGATGGCCGTGTCTTTTATACTTGCGCGAACAAGATCGCGTACAGCCTCGGAGCGGTTAGCATAGCCTTTTACAGCAATCAAAGCATCCAGTTCTGTCATAAGATCATCGTCGACAGTGATGGTTATTCTTTGCATCGCTTAACACTCCATCGATTTTAGATTCGGGCTCATCAATATTGTGCAGATAATCATGAAAATTGCGATGCCCCGAACTGAAATGACCAGCCAGACCTTGAATGTCAGCAACGGATAGGTGATGGATTGATCATGGGAATTGCATTGGAGGAATGCGTGAAAAAGCTTTATCTGGCAGTCGGTTCACTCAATCGCGAAGCGCCTTATTTTCAGGGTGCACGCGGAGAAGGTCTTTCGATTTACGCATTCGATACAAAGACTGCAGAAACGCAGCGCATCTGCAGCACGTCCTCGGTGGATAATCCGACATTTCTGAGCGTCGATCCCGCGTCAGGCACAATTTACGCCAATTCCGAAGTGTTCGGCTGGCATGAAGGAACAGTCAGCGCCTATCGTTTCGATGCTGAAAAACGCGAACTTATCTATCTCAACAAGCAAAGCAGTCAGGGCAGCATCACGGCGCACAATACAATCACGCGTAACGGAAAATTTGTTCTGGTTGCCAACTATGCCATGGGAGGCGGCGGGCCGGACCAGTCTCTCGTAGCCCTTCCCATTCATGGTGATGGCACTCTCGGTTTGGTCACAGGGTCTGTACGTCATAAAGGTGAACTTGGTCCGATAGACGACCGGCAGGAACGCAGTCATCCGCATTGCATTGTTGAAACGCCAGAAGGCGGAACCTTTCTATCTACCGACCTCGGTCTTGATGAAGTCATCACCTATCGTCTTGATGATAGAGGCGAATTTGAACGTCTTGGAAGTGTAGCTGTTGCAGCAGGCGCCGGACCACGCCATATTGCACAGCATCCGAATGGCCACTTTGTCTATGTTTCAAATGAACTCAATTCCACCGTGTCGCTCATTCATCGCAATGGCAGTGACATGACGCTCACTGAGAGCTGGGCCACCATTCCGTCAGGTGTCGAGTCTCATGGCGCGGATATCCACCTCTCGCCAGACGGCCATTTTTTATACTGTTCCAACCGTGGCCATGACAGCATTGCCGCTTTTCGTATTGATCAGGAAACAGGAAAACTGACCGATATTGGTCACACGCTTACGGGTGGCAAAACACCGCGCAATTTTGCTTTAACACCCGATGGAGATTGGCTGCTGGTTGCAAATCAGAACAGCGATTGCATCACAATTTTTGCCAGAGATAAGTCCACGGGGAAACTGACCGATACAGGCAAGCGCATTGAAATCGGCACGCCTGTCTGTATCAGGCCTTTTACTCTATAGAGAGCTGATGCTCGAAATCGGTTAGCACGTCGCAGCCATTGTCTGTGACGTGCAGCATGAACTCGAGCCTTACACCGCCAATATGCGGGTCAAAGGCGGTTGGCTCGACCATCACCACCATATCCTTTTTGAAACTCTCGGTTTCATAACCAACAATTCGCGGCCACTCATGCACCGATGTGCCGATAGAATGGCCGGAATGATGCGCATAGCCGTAACCCGCGGCTGCGATATGCGCCTGCAAATGCTGATCCAGTTCACCAATGCCAAGGCCCGGACGAATAATTTCAATCGCCAGATCAAGCGCAGATTTTACAGCCGCAAATTGCTTTTTAAATCCAGCACTTGGATGTCCCAACATAGACGATGCGCAACTATCGCCCCAATAGCCATTGACGCGCGGAGCCAAGTCACAAATCAGCGGATTGCCAGTCTCGACAATCCGGTTTGATGGCCAGCCCATGAAAGCGGAAGTACGGGTTTTGCCGGAGATAAAATCACCAGTCAGCGGCAAGCGTTCACCCACCCGGCTTTCCATGGCGAGCCTTATATCCGCAAAGATTTCAAGCTCGCTGCGGCCTGCTTTGGTCTTTTCAAGAAATGCCCGCTGCCCGGCGGATGCGGTCAGTGCCGCCTCACGCAACAAAGTGATTTCTTTCGCGGTCTTGACCATGCGTTCACGCTTGAAAGCATCGTCAACCGGCACTCGCTTGCATGTTTCAACGAGTGGCAACAGCGAGAGCGGAAAGCTTGTCTCCTCGATGGCCACTACTCCACCAACGCCTAGTTTTGCAAAAAGCTGGGCGGCAGTTTCGAGATAGTTGGAAAAAATATCGGTCGGCTCTTTGTACGAAAAACCCTCGTAAGTCAGAACCAGATCGGCCCAGCTTTGTGTGCCGGATTCAAGATTGGTAATGAGCAGACCACATTCGCCATTTTTCCCAACCACAGCAACGGCAGGGCCCCCGGCAAAAGGCGATGGTCCCGCTTCAATGGAAACCACATGGCCTGTTGCATAGGCGACACCATCGGGGCTGGTGAAAATACCCCAATCGGCACCCGATGCCTTGATCGCTGCAATGGTTTTTGCAAGCCTCTCATCCATCTGCATTTCCTTCAGATCAGATTACGAATATGCCGGTCCCTACCATAGGCTGCGACCAGAAGCAGGATAAGCACACCAAGCGCAGATTGCACCATGGCATCGGAAAACCCCATACCGATCAGGAAGGTACGCAGTTCCATCAGCATGATCGCACCCGCAACCGTGCCGACAAAGCCACCGCGTCCGCCAATAAGTGCCGTACCCCCGATAACCACTGCCGACACGGTCTGGAAGAGATAGGGTGTACCAACGGTAGCACTCGACGAGCCGGTGAAACCGAGCAACAAAATACCGGCAAGGGCTGCAAACATTGCGCTAAGGCCGAAGGTGATAGCCCAGATCGCAACCGGCCGGATGAGTGCCAGCTCAGCCGCTTTGATATTGGAACCAAGCGCATAAAGCTTGCGGCCATAAATCGTGCGTTTCAACACGAACACGGTGCCTATCGTCAGAAAGAGCGTGAACGGGATAAGCCATGGAAACGGCAATGGGCCGATGCTGCCACCCAGCGAAACGAAGTCATTGATAAACGCAGGAGCCGATCCTGTCGGCAATCCACGCGTCCATATCTGAACGCCTGCCTGCACCATCGTGCCAACGCCAAGTGTAACGATCAGTGGATGAATGGAAAGTGCCGCCGACAACGCGCCTGAAAATGCGCCGATCAAACCGGCAGATACCAGCACGATCAGGCCTGCCATGAGCGGCGACATGCCATCGCCATAGAGGCTCGCAAACACCACATTGGCAAAGCCAATGACAAAGGGGATCGAGAGATCAATCCCACCAAGGATCATCACCAGCGTCTGGCCAAGGGCTGCGATTGCCAGCAGTGCCGCCAGAACCAGCATGGCTCGGATGGAAAAGAGACTTGCAAAGCCGGGGATCAATGCCGCTCCGAGAAGGAAGACAAAAATAACCCCGATGAAAGCGACCAGCGCGCGATTTTGAGCGAGAGTTTTAATCATGGCTGCGCGACTTTGCGACGAAAATAGAGTTTCAGTTTTTCTGAGTTAAGGCAGACCGCCAGAACAAGCACAGCGCCATAGACGGCCTGCAGCACGAAGGTCGATACATTGAAGGCCGTGAGCATGCTTTGCAGAAGGAAAATATCGGCAGCACCCAGAAATGCAGCTTTCAATCCACCGACGCCGCCAGCAAGACTGACGCCGCCAAGGGCAACCGCTGCAATAGCTATCAGCGTGTAGCCGGGACCAATGATCGGATCACCCGAACCAATCAGTGCGGTCAGCGAAAGTGCTGCAAGCCCTGCAAAAAGTCCGGCCAGGACATAAGCAATGAAGCGCACAAGCGGAACATTGACGCCAGATGTATAGGCGGCTCTGTCTTCACTGCCGACTGCCATAAGTGTCTCGTAAAATGGCAATTGCTTGATGCCAAGCCAGATAAGAACGGCAGCACCAACCGGCAGAATGGACCATGGTCCGGCAAGGGCTGCAAGCCATGCGGGAACCGAGCCGGAAGGCGATGGCAGAATGGTCAATGCCAGTCCGCCAAAGATCAGATAAGTTCCAAGCGTTGCGACAATTGGCTGAATGCGGATGATTGCTGCCAGAAGGCCATTTAGCGAACCCGCAATTATGCCAATCGCAATGGCTGCAGGAACAATGATGAAAGGCGAAGTGATGCCGCCCTTGCTAATGAGCAATTGCACTACAATGACATTGATCAGTCCAACAAGCGGACCAACCGATATGTCAATCGAGCCACGCCCGGCCAGAAAGGGTATGGTGATCGCAAGCGATGTCAGCAGCAGCGGTGCAGCAAGTCCCAGCACAGCACCCCAGTTCGACGGCGCAAAACGAACCGGATTGAGCACGATGTTGATGACGAGCAGGATAATGAACAGGATTGCTGCGAGCCGCGTTTCCTGACCGCCGGAGAACAGACGCTGCAAAATATTGGGCTTGTTTGATGTGCTCATAGCGTCACTTCTTCCTGTCCGAACATGGCGGCAAGAACGCCCGACATCGACATTTCAGATTTACCAATCGTCTTAGAGCATTCAAAATCGCGGAACACCGAAACGCTGTCACAGATTTGCAGGATTTCTTCGATTTCGCTCGACAGAATGACCAGCGCAATCCCTTCTTCACGAGCAAGCTTGCGGAATGCTTCATAAAATTTCATGCGCGTGTTGAGATCAACACCGCGGGTCGGATCATTGAGCAGCATCACGCGCGGCTTGAGCGCCAGAAGCCGTGCAAGCAGAACCTTCTGCTGGTTGCCACCACTGAGCGCTGTAATTGGTGCGTCCATTTCCGGATAGCGGATCGACAAAAACTCAGTGTAACGCTGCAATTCCTGTTTTTGCTTGCCACGATTAAGGATGCCGGCCCACGAGAACCGCGACATGGAAGGCATCCCGAAATTATCAAGGACCGACAGAACCGGGAAAATGCCGGTCGCACGGCGGTCGCGCGGCAGATAAACCACGCCGCGTTTTGCTGCATCATGATGATTGCGATAGGCCTCACATTCGCCCGACTTGGATACGACTTCGACCCTGGACTGGCGCGGCTGGTCAAAGCCTGCAAGTGCGAGCAGAAATTGTTCCTGCCCATGCCCCTCAAGCCCTGCAAGGCCGGTGATCTCACCAGCGCGGATCGCGCCGGACAGTGCTTTACGCCCCGGTGCCAGAACGAGATTTTCATAGCGAAGAATGGTGTGATCACTCGACATGGAGCTGGGCCTCCGGCGCCATGAGTTCCAGAAGGATCTGGCTGTTGATCTGTTGTCTGTCAAGCGTATCGACAATTTGGCCGCTGCGCAGAACTGTGACCTGATCGGAAAGGCGCTTCACCTCTTCAAGCCGATGCGAAATAAAGATCACGATGTTGCCGGAAGATGCATAATCCTCAATTGTTTCAAACACGAGATCACGATCCGCATAATCAAGAGCAGCCGTGGCTTCATCAAGAAGCAGGATCGACGGGCGGCTTATGAAAGCGCGTGCGATGACCACCAATTGTTGCGCTGCGAGCGACAGACTGCCAGCGGGCGCATCAAGGTCGATTGGAAAGCGCGCAATCTTAGAGAGAACGGCTTGAGCGGCCTTTGCGCGCATGGCTTTGCTGACTTTGCGCGTGAGCAATCCATCAAAGCCCAGAAAAATGTTTTCAACCACCGAACGGTGCGGCGCGATGAGTACTTCCTGAAAAACGGTAGCGAGGCCAAGCGCTTTCATATCTGCGGGAGACTTGGCAGCGATTGTCTTATCGTTGAGAACCACCCGCCCCTGCGTAGGCGAAACCACGCCGGACAGAATCTTGAGCATCGTGCTTTTGCCGGAACCGTTCTCGCCAAGAATGGTGTGAACGCCGTAGCGAAAATCGACATTGGCCCCGGTCAGCGCAACGGTTTCACCATAACGCTTTTCTAGGTTTTCGATGCGTAATGATTTTACTGGCGCATGCGTTATGGGGGGCAAACCTGCCTCCGCAAGCAGCCTGTGCATAGTGGATGTGCCGACTAGGTTCAGATCAGGCTCGGGCATGATGGCATGGCTTTCCGCAGGCGAAAAATAAGAGCCATTGCCAGAAAAGCTGGCAATGGCTGTATTTGCACAAGGTTTACTTAGCGCAGGAGGCCGGTACTTTTGCGAAATCATAAAGTGCAGTTGCACTCCCATTCGTGAAGTAGCCATTGAGCAGTTCTTCCGGGAATGGATCCTGAGGTGGGATCGGGAAGATGGCCGCAGAGTCCGGTTTCATGCAGTCCTTATACCAGTTTGGCAGGTCAGCCTGCGTCACAAGCGGCATCGGCGCGATGATCGTGTTGACGAGTGGCTTTTGACCTTCAAGAACACGCAGCGCAACGCGGAAAGCATTCTGGGCTGCGACATGCGGTGAAACTTCACCGCCATAGAACTTGAATGTGTCCTGATTGGCATTCCAATAGCCAAGCGCATCGCCCGAAATGGAGCCTGCAATCAGCGGCAGCGGACGGCCTGCCTGCTGGAAAGCTTCCGCGATGAAGCGCGCTTCACTGCCCGTCGACCAGACCGCATCAATCGGCTGCGGGGTGGTTGCAAGCGCCTGCAGAACCGCTGACTTGGTTGTCGTGCCGGTCCATTCGCCGCTTACCTTGCGTGCGATCTTGAGATTGCCAGCTTCTTCAACGGCCTTTTCAAGACCGGCATTTTCCTGCTGGACGAGCGGATGGCCGGAAATGCCTTCGACCTGCAGGATTGTGCCGCCATCTTTGAGCGTTTCTGCAATGCCCTTGCCCATCTGATAGCCCCAGAGGTTCTGGTTATGCATGACATTGATGGCATTTGGCGTGGTGACGGAACCCGCCGAAGTGATGACCGGAATGCCTGCTTTATAAGCATCGTCGATCACTGCATTGAGCGCTGTAGAAGAACCAGCTATCGTGGTGATGACGTTACAGCCCTGCTCAATAAAGGCGCGGATCTGTGAAATCTGCTGTGTCGCATCGCCGTTGGAATCGGACACAACATATTCCGACACATCACCTGCGGCGATTGCACCATCGACAAGACGTTTGAGCTCATCATTGAAGGTCACGCGCCACGGATTGCCCATGTAGGACTCCGAATGGCACCAGCGCCATGGCTTGGCAGGCGCTTTGAAGTCAGCATAGGCCGACGGGCCAACTTCAACTGCATCCGTATAGAGCGCCTGAATTTCGGTGGGAAGGCTACCAAGCAATGCCGTACGGTCCTGACTTTGCGCAGGCGCGCTCAGCGCAGAAGCGGACAAAATCGCCAGCGTTAATGCCTTCAGACCACGGCCTGAGTGAATTCCGATCATCTGTATTCCTCCAGCGTGAACCCCTCCGTTCACTTGTAAAGACATTATTCACATACGTCAGCTAACGTCAAATGAAAAATGTGAGCGCTCACTATGGATCGATCATAAATGATGGATAATGTTAAGCGTATGAAAAAATGAACCTGAAAATGAAGCGAAAGCGCTTTATCAGGCCACGACACGCGGCGCGTTCCCGTCGCATCAGCTACTCAAATATCACGAATTTTGACGGAATCGCGCTCTGGTGCGCATGCCGAAAAGTGTGAAACTATTTTCGGGATGCGCGTTTAGACAAACATTTAGATCGGCGCTCTAACCCGTTTTATCTTAAGCATAATCTTATCGATCCTCGTTTCACTCCGGTCGGATTATGCTCTAAACGTCGCTGTAAAGTCGTCCCTCACCTTGCATCTGATGGAGAGGAGCGCTCATTTTCGCGCGCAATCCAGATGGGGCGTAATCGGTCTCTACGTTGCCTGTTCCCATAAGACCCATGCGGATCAGTCTCGACCCGAAGCCAAGACTGTCAGGCTTTGATATTTCAGGGCCACCGGCTTCACACCAGTTGAGAAAAAGTGTGGCCTTTCCATCTTGATCGCAGGTGTTCCAGCTAATCGAAATACGCCCCGTATCATTGGATAATGCACCATATTTGATGGCATTTGTCGTGAGTTCATGGATCAAGAGCGATGCCGAACTCGCAGCTTTCGGCCCGATAAATATATCAGCACCCTCAATATCAATACGCTGATCGACACCAAGTGCAGCAGTAATTTCATCGATTATCTGCGCCAATGATCCGCTTGAGCTTTTACCAAATTGCAAAACTTTGTGCGCACTGCTTAACGCAAACAATCGCCTCGAAAAAGAACGGAGTTCCTCTTCATTGTCCTGGCTTTTAAAGGTCTGACTTGCGATAGCACCCACGATACTGAATGTATTCTTTATGCGATGGGCAAGCTCTGCATTCATAATCTGCGCGTTCTTCTCGGCTTCGACTTTTCCTGTCGTTTCAATGACAGTGTCCATCATACCGCCAACACTGCCGTCTTCATCCAAAATCGGACTGTAGCAGAAGGTGAAATAACACTGTTCGTCAAAGCCGGAACGATTAATGAGCAACGGAAAGTCTTCAATGAAAGTAGCTTCGCCCCGCATAGCCTTTTCGGCAATCGGTCCAATATCGGCCCACACTTCCGACCAGATTTCATTGAACGGCTTACCCATACAATTCTGCTTATCACCCAGAATTTGTTTGAAAGCATCGTTGTAAAGCGTGATGAATTTTGGTCCCCAAGCAATCGCTTTTGGAAAATGTGATGCCAGCATCATCTGAGCTGCAGTTTTAAGCGGACGCGGCCAATTTTCGGGAACACCCAAAGGATTTTTTGACCAGTCAATGTTTTTGATTAGTTCAACCGCTTCACCCGTTGTCGGGATGAAGAAAACCCTGTCGTTCAATTTGAGGCACCCTTCTCGATTACCAAACGTGCTCGAAAGCGCCAAAGAGCGAAGGTTGTGCCTTGGGAAAGTGGCGAAGCAAAAGACCAATAGCACATCATTGTTCTACTGATAACTAATAAATCACTATAGAGCGTGTCCTGAAAACTGCGACGCGGTTTTCAGAAAAAGATACGCGTAAAAACAGATGATTAGAGCGTTTTTTATGATTCAATCAAAACAGGAAACGCTCTAATTTCCTCTTAGACCTTATTTTCTGACGTCAGAAGCCAGCTCTTCAACAGGCTTCTTTTCCGCAGTTTTATCTGGCTGAATATAAAGCGTTTCAGACGAAAACGCGAAGTCGGCACCATGCGCATGCACGATTTCGATAATCTTGAGATACACTTCCTGTTGTGCCTCAAGCCAATCCGCCCAGACGGTCGTCTTGGTAAAACAATAGACCATAATGTTGAGTGATGAGTCTGCGAAGGCATCGAAATAGACCAGCAGACTTTGTGTCTGATCGATTTTCGCATTGGCTTTGAGCATTGACCTTATATCGTCAACCACCCCGGAAACTTTATCACCGTCTTCGTAGCGCAAGCCAATCGTCGTGGTGATACGCCTGTTGGTCATACGGCCCGGATTTTCAACGCTGATGGTCGAAAAGGCAGCATTGGGTACATAGAGCGGACGATTATCGAAGGTCTTGATTTTAGTAAGCCGCCAACCAATTTCCAGGACCGTGCCTTCAATATTACGATCAGGCGAGCTAATCCAGTCGCCAATACTGAACGGCCGGTCGAAATAGAGCATCACGCCAGAGAAAAGATTGCTCAGCATATCTTTTCCGGCAACGCCAATAGCGATGCCACCAATGCCGCCAAAAGCCAACAAGCCGGAAAGACCGATCCCGAAATGCTCGCCAAACAGCAGCACAATGATAAGAAATATTGTCAGCTTCAATATGCGCGCAACCATACGCGCAGACGTTGGGTCATTACCACGATCAATCTGGCTGTGTGTCAGACGATTGATGAGCTGAAACAGTTGCTGCATAGCAAGTAGCGCCATGACCAGCGCGGAAATTGTATTGATAAGGTCAGGTGTGATTGCGGTAATCTTATAATCATCAAGCAGCATATAGGCGACCTGCCTGAAGGTCATAACCAGCCCATACATTGCGGCGATAAATACGAGATGGGCGATGATGCTTCTTGACCAGCCCCGCTTGTGGCGGATCATCAACCAGATTGCAAAGGCAGCAACTGTCAAAAGCAGAATTATGCCGGCTGCGATCCAGTATTTTGCCATTTCACTCCGCCTTAAAAACTTTTACTTCCGCTTATTTCCCAGTCGCCACTCCAGGCAGATGAGCATTTGAACTCGACGTCAAAGCGCCTGTAAAAAACGCGAGATTGGCTGCGGCGATGAGAGATGCCGCATGGGCATCGGTTTGCGCCAGCTTTGCATCCAACAAGGAGTTGTTCGTCTCGTTCACCACCGTAACTGTACCCAATCCATTTTTATAGGATTCAAGTGCAGCGTCAAAAGCTGTTCCAGAGGTTTGAACCAGAACATTTGCAGCTTTGTTCGCCGCCAAAGCGGTTTTCAAACTATTGGATGCAAGAACGATTTCTGCAACCGCATCAAGCTGCACCCGACGAAAGGTTTCAGTTGCTGCATTATGCATGGATTGGGCATTTTTGAGCTGTGCCGCACGCAGTCCGCTATCATAAAGCGGCATTGTAGCGCCCACCAGAATACCCATGCCCGATGATTGCGTCCCGATTGTCGGCAAGCTTCCGGCATTGAAACTGTTTGATGTGGAAGCGAGCGCACCCGCGACAAAGACCTTTGGCATAAATTCAGCCTGAGCAACCTTGATATTGGACTTGCTGGCCTGCAGCGCCGCATAACTCGCAATCAAATCGGGACGCCGCGACAGAGCTGTTTCGACAACCGATTGGGTCACGCCTTCAAATTTTGCTGGCAATGGCCTGTTCATCGAACTTTCGACATTGATGTTGAGCATGGCATTGACGCCCATTGAAGCCAGAAGCGCCTGATAAAGCGTCTGCTGCTGACCTTCTGCTTTCACCAGTCGCAATTCAGATTGCGCGACCTGCTGTTTAGCCAGTGCAAGCTCAACCGTCGTTGCGCGTCCTTCATTCAGCTTTGCCTGAACAGCCGTCAGAACCGCCTTGCTGTTGCGCAAAGTCTGTTGCGCAATGCGATGACCGGCAACGGAAGCACTATACTCATAATAAGTGCGGGTGACATCGAAGATCACCTTCTGATGCATTGCATTGAACGTGACATTGGCCGCAAACGAGACCTGTTTTGCGGCTTCCGCCAATGCTGTCCGCTGTCCAAAGTCGAACACCAGCCATTGAAGCGCAATAGAGGGCGAAACGCCTTTCAGTGTCGTATTAACGTCACGCTCACCGATAAGCGGCACATCAACCGGCGTGGAGGTCTTTTGCACGCCGCCAATGACATTTGCAGAGATGATCGGCAGCATTGTTGCCTCGACCATACCCACAGCAAGTGCCGCCTGCCGCGCCTTTTCCCACGCATTGCGCGTGGCCGGATTGCTGCGCTGCGCCAGATCAATCAACTGCGCCAGATCATAAGAAGGCCGTGTATCGACGGCAACGGGACTTGAAATCAAAGCCAGTTCAGGATTGGACGGAACACTGAAATCTTTTGTCTGCGACGTGCTGCTGGCTGACGCATCTTTACTCTGGTCTGGCTTCCACGGCTGATCAGATGCTGTAGGCGCAAGTTTCAGCGCATCTGTGGCACAGCCACTCAGCACCAAAGCGAAAATCGAAATCAGCGCAAAGGAGGTATGCGTCGAAGGCTGTTTCATGCCTTGCCGCCTGCCAAAAGTGCTTCCATATGCGCAAGATGCTTACCGATTTTATCCGCCCCCTCATTTTCTGCTTCTTCAGCAGAGCACGCCTTTTCTTCCAATCCAATACCGCTTTGCGCATCGTCCGACTTTATATGCAATGAGAGCGCATTCAATCTTTCAACAGCATCAGGCATCACCTGAGCGGAAAAGTAGACTTCCTTGTTGAGTGAAGCAAGCTGATCGGCAAGGCCATCAAAGGTTTTTTCAAGTTTTGCAGATGGACGGAGAGCTGTTGGCTCAAAGGGCAGAAGATAAAAACAATAACGCACTTCATCCAGAAGACGCTCAGTTTCAGCGGCAGTGTTGATCATCTCTGGCCGTTGATCCGGCGCGGCGGACGCAATTTCAGCTATTTTGCGCGCGGCATCTGAAAGACGCTGGCGAATAACCGTGACGACAGGCGCTGGCCAAATCAGTGTCGAAACAAGATAGACCGCGAAATTGCCCACCAGAATACCGATAATACGATCGCGCGCCGTATCCATATCAGTCGTTGGGCCAAAGCCCTGCAATACTGTCAAAGTGAATGCCAGACCAATCTGAACGCCGCCATAAGACACTTTTTCACTGCCCGCCGATACCCATGCCGCAAGAAGTGCCACCGCAAAGACCAGAATCATGAGGCTGCCTACGGATTCCAACTGCGGCATAAGAAATATTAGCGACGCAATGCCAATCGCCGCCCCAATAAGGCATCCGGTGATACGCAAAGTGAGCTTATGAATTGTATCGCCAGCTGTGCCGAGCGATGCGACATAGCAAGTCACCATGGCAGTATGAATGCCCTGCCAGTTGATCGCCGCATAAAACACATAGCAGAGGATCGCAGCTAAAGTCGTTTTCAGGGCAAACCGCTGATAAACAGGATTGGTAAAAGCGTCTGCGGCAAAGAAACTATCGCCCGAGCCTTTTTTATAATCGGTCTTTTCACTCCCCGCGATATTTCTGAGCGCCTGTAAAATTCCCGCCTCCTGCCTTGGAGCGGCAGCTTCTGTTAAGGTTTCAGGGGCGGGAAGCGATGCGCCTTTATTCAGCGCATCAACCATTTTATCGATCTGACCGGCATAATGCTGGCGGTTCTCATTCGGCGTATCGGCAGGAAGAGAGGCTGCTGCAAAAAGCAACTGATAAGAGGCAGTAATATCGCTTTGAATGCGCGAAAGTCTGTTTTTGGTAGTCTGATGCAATATTTTAACGAGCATCGAACGCTTGTTTTCGTCTTCGTTGGCCGCCCCAAGCTTTTCCCGCAACAATGGGTCCGTCACGGGGGATAAATTTAACAGCGCATGGCGCGCCACCAGCAGGCGTTCACGCAATTCCTCACGCAATAGCGCCAGACTCCAGCGTCCGAAAAACAAGCTGAACCCTGCAATGACAAACATCGGCAAGATGGCCATTTCCCATGCATATCGCAGAGCAACAGAAATCACACCATTGATCGGAACTTCATTCACAAGGCTGAGAATGAAGGCGATGATCAATGCGACGATGCTGCCACCTTCGCCAAGCTTGCTGGCCGCTCCAAGGAAAATGAAAATAAATGATACGATGATCATAACCAGAATGCGCAGCAATGCGGATTCAACCGTCCATGCGAGCACCGGGACCATCAGGGCCACAAGCAATGTAATTGCGATGATGGCAGCCGTCGCTACCACGGTATTTTCCGCACCATCAGCTTTCATCAGGAAAATAACGAGGTAGCAACTGATCGCCGATTCCGGGATGTGGAACATCATGGCTATGCCCGCAACAAGCGCGCAGACGGCTGCAACGCGCCATGCTGTGGCCATTCGCCCAGGAAAAGGTGCCAGATCCGCTAGGGTTTCGCGGATTGCGTCCCAGAGCCTGTAATTAGCACTCGTTGCCATTATGCACTGTCACAACGGCTGATGCCCCGGAGCGTGTCAGCTCGGCTGGCGGATTAATCAGTTTTACACGCACCGGAAAGCGTTGCGCTATTCTCACCCAGTTCAGGTTTTTCGGCACATAGGGCAGATTGCGTGGGATATTGATCAGATCTTCAGACGAAACACCCCATCCGATCCCCTCGACGCGACCTTTGACGACAATGGAACTGTCAGCCAAAATTCTGACATGCGCACAACTCCCGACTTTTATACCGCCAAGCTCGGTTTCGGGAAAAGTCGCAGATGCATACCAGCTAGACGTGTCGATCAATGTGAAAAGAGACTGCCCTGGCGCGACGATCTGCCCCGTGCCATTCAAAACGCCCACAACCCTGCCGTCATGCGGTGCCGTAACGACAGCATTATCCAGATTATGCTGTGCCAGCGCGAGCGCGGCCTGCCTTGCACGCACCAAAGCCTGCGCGCTATCAACCGTTCCCACTATCGTGGTTGCTGCCTCAGCTTGCTTGATGGCCTGCGCCAGACTGATCTGCGCATCATTGCGCAAGGTCTTTGCATCATCGACCTGCTGGCGCGTGACATAGCCTTTGGGGCTAAGCGCCTCAAGCCGCTTGAGCGTTGCTTCCGCAAGATCGAGATTCGTCCGTGCACGCACCACTTGCTGGTCAGCTATTTGTGCATTTTGGGATTCCGCATTGACTGCACGCCTTTGCGAATCGAGCGCCGCTTCTGCCATTACAAGATCAGCGGACGTCTGTTCTACGAGCAGCTTCAGCGGCACAGGATCAATCGAAAAAAGCATATCGCCTTTTTTGACGGCCTGATTTTCCTGAACATTGATGGAGATAATTTTTCCGGGAACCGTCGCGGCAATATTCACAATATTAGCACCAATGACGGCATCGTTTGAGAGTGGGTTTTGATGAGCTTCGCGCAGATAAAGCCACGCCATCACAAAGGCCACGATGATTAAAATACCGGTGAGCAGAACGCCGACTGTGCTGAATTCTCTTTTGCTATAAGCATTATTTTCCATGCTATCGACCATACACAAAAAGCGCGAGGCCGCAGGCGATCGCGATAACGATTGCAGTATAGGCGGTCAGGCGAAACGGTAGAATATCATCAAGCCCAATGCGGATCATTATAACCCGCACTAAAATAGTGATCACTATTGCGATGAAAAGACACAGCATCCACGATGGAAAATATGCCCCCAACAAAGAAAATGACGGACCTGACACCGATTATAGGTCTCCGCTAAATATGCTGAACACGCCTGAGCGTTACAGATTCTTATTTCTATTCCATAGTTACGGTAAGCCTATAACGGCTGCAAGAAGCAATTCGATTTTTACTGATTCATATTCAGATTATCATGACAATATGCATATGAAGCCCCTACTTAACAGAGGAATAAAGTGTCGACCTGCATATTTTCGATTGCCTTAAAAAGCTTTCACAAAATTATTCTAGAGAGAAAATTTACTTGATCATGATTATTTGACTGGCAAAGAATTATATTGGAATGGCGGGCTGACAATGATGCGTTTTGATCGGAACAAGCTGAACTTCGGCGCAAAATACGAACACTTACACAATGGTGTGCCGTGTCAGTGTCATAGTCCGGAAGCACGCAGCATTAATCATCGCCTGACGACCGCTATGTCTCGCCGCTCTTTCATAACCGGCGCGGGTGCGATCCTGGCTGCTGCAGGCTCTGGCTTTGCAACTCCCGCTCTCGCGCAGTCGCCCGATAAGCCATTATTACTCAAGAATATTTCTATTTTCGACGGAATGCTCGATAAGCTGATCGTTGGTAAAAGCATCCTGATCCGAGACGGGAAAATTGAGGCATTTGTGGATGACGGAGAAACCATCACTGATGCAACCGTAATTGATGGTGCAGGCATGACAGCCATGCCGGGTCTTATTGACGTTCATTGGCACTCCATGCTTGCAGCCATGCCAATGAACGTCGCAATGACCGCAGATATTGGGTATCTCTACCTAATCGCTGCACAGGAAGCGGAAAAGACATTGATGCGCGGCTTCACTACTGTTCGCGATGTCGGCGGCCCGTCATTCGCGCTCAAGCGTGCAATAGATGAAGAACGCTTTATGGGACCACGCATTTATCCCGCCGGCGCGATGATTTCGCAGACCTCGGGGCATGGCGATTTCCGCATGCGCACCGATATTCCGCGAACAGGTCAGTCCGATTTGAGTGCTGCTGAAAAAGCAGGCATATCGGTGATCGCGGACGGCAGCGACGAAGTTTTACGCCGCACGCGCGAACAACTTATGCTGGGCGCTAGCCAGATCAAGATCATGGTTGGAGGCGGCGTATCGTCTTTCTATGATCCGCTCGATTCCATCCAGTTCACCAGTGCCGAAATTCAGGCATCAGTAAACGCAGCCTCTGATTGGGGAACTTACGTTTGCGCCCATGTTTACACATCCGCTGGCATTAAACGTGCGCTCGATAACGGCGTACAGTGTATCGAACATGGCCAGCTTGCTGACGACGACACTATTCGCCGTATAGCGGATGAAGGTGTGTGGTGGAGCATTCAGCCGTTTCTAGCGGATTCAGATTCCAATCCGCAAAGCGTCCCCGAAGCGCGTGCGCAGCAAATCCGTATTGCAGAAGGAACAATACGTTGCTTCGAACTTGGTCAAAAATACAATGCAAAGTTAGCCTGGGGAACCGATATACTTTTCAATCCAAAAGGAACGCAATCACAAACACGCCAACTGGCAAAGACTGCGCAGTGGTTCGGCAATTTCGGCGTTTTGAAAATGGCGACGTCTACAAATGCAGAACTGCTCAGAATGAGCGGCGATCGCAATCCATACAAAGCAGCACTCGGCGTTCTGGAGCCAAAGGCCTATGCGGATATTCTGCTGGTCGATGGCAATCCATTGGATGATATTTCGCTGATCGCCGACCCGGAGAAAAATTTCCGGTTGATCATGAAAAACGGCATTGTGTGTAAAAATACTTTAAGTTCATAACACAATGCCTAGTATTCGGAGCGATCCGTGCTGAGCCGATTTTGCTCATATCGGTGCTTGACCGGAAATGGCGGCAACCACGCATCGCGACGGGTGGTCCAGAGTTCATAGGTCGGGATCAATTGATCTGTTTCATCAAGAGATCCAAGGTTGATTTCTATTTCATCATCCGACTTTGAAAAGACGGACGAGCCGCAACGCGGACAGAAGGCACGCCCTTCGTAACTATGCGTTTGCCCCTCAATTGTGACTGCTGTTTGGGGAAATATTGCAGAGGCATGGAACAAGGCACCATGATGCTTGCGGCAATCGATGCAATGGCAGATGCCCACACGATATGGACGCCCCGAGGCGACAAGCCGAACAGCACCGCACAGACAACCACCCGTGAAACGATCCATCTTGGTCTCCTGCGTTAAGGCCGAGCACTTCTCATACTAAAAGATAATAAACGGATCAAACGATTCAGTTCATCATGCTCGTGTGAGAAAGTGTGCGGAAGTTGGAGGAGAACGACCGCATACGTCAGCAAAAATGCTGTTGGGAGGACTCTTAATGTCAATTTCATCGGGTGCCAAAGCAGGCACATCAAAAATGACGCGCGAAGAAAAGAAGGTCATTTTCGCTTCTTCGCTCGGTACAGTTTTTGAATGGTATGATTTTTATCTTTACGGAACACTGGCCGCCTTTATCGGTGCCGCGTTCTTCAATGAATATCCGGAAACAACCCGAAATATCTTCGTTCTGCTCGCCTTTGCAGCAGGCTTCCTTGTGCGCCCTTTCGGCGCGTTGGTTTTTGGACGCATCGGTGATCTCGTCGGTCGTAAGTATACGTTTCTTGTCACCATCGTCATCATGGGCGCATCAACCTTTCTGGTCGGTATTCTGCCCGGATCGGCTACGATTGGTATTATCGCACCAGCGATCCTGATCATCCTGCGAATGTTGCAGGGTCTGGCGCTGGGCGGGGAATATGGTGGCGCTGCAACCTATGTTGCCGAACATGCGCCGAATGGCCGTCGTGGGTTCTATACGTCATGGATTCAGACGACTGCAACATTGGGCTTGTTCCTTTCGCTCATGGTCATTCTGGGCATTCAGAATGTCATGACAACGGAATCCTTCGCTGCGTGGGGCTGGCGTATTCCTTTCCTCGTTTCAATCGTTCTTTTGGGTATCTCGGTCTGGATTCGCTTGCAGATGAGTGAATCCCCTGCCTTCAAGAAAATGAAGGAAGAAGGAAAAACCTCCAAAGCACCTTTGACTGAAGCATTCGGTCAGTGGAAAAATGCGAAGATCGCTCTTATCGCTCTGTTTGGCCTGACAATGGGACAAGCTGTTGTCTGGTATAGCGGGCAATTCTACGCGCTGTTCTTCCTTCAGAACGTGCTCAAAGTTGAAAACCAATCGGCGAATATCATGGTCGCCACGGCACTTGTGCTTGGCACCGGTTTCTTCGTCGTGTTTGGCTGGCTTTCAGATAAAATTGGTCGCAAGCCAATTATCATGGCGGGTCTGGCTCTTGCGGCCGTAACCTATTTCCCGCTGTTCAAAGCATTGACCCAAGCTGCCAATCCAGCCTTGGCACATGCTGAACAGACAATCCGTGCAACGGTCACGGCAGCACCTGGCGATTGTAATTTCCAGTTCAATGCGACCGGAACGGCCAAGTTCACAAGCTCCTGCGACATTGCAACAAGCTTCCTGTCGCGTAGTGCGGTGCCATATGATGTCGTGACCGGCCCTGCCGGACAGCCTGCAACCGTCAAAATCGGCGATTCAACTGTCACTTCATTCGATGCGAACGCAACCGGTGTAGATGCAAAAGCCAGCCAGGCCAAGCTCACACATGACATTAATCTCGCTCTGCAAAAAGCAGGTTGGCCATTGGTACGTAGCCCGGCAAAGGTTGCAGACTCTAAGCTTGAGGCTTTCGTTGCAGCTAATCCGGAACTGGCACTCAATGCTGGAGCCGTTCGTGCGGGTGAAAGTGCCACAATGACCAATGCGGAATTGGTCAAGGCTAACATCGTTACGCAAATCGAAGCAGATGCCGCCGGTGAGCCAAGTCAGGCTGTTTACACCATCCCGAATGCTGGTGCGTTCAAGATGGTGGCCGATCCGGCACAGATCAACTGGACAATGACAATCTTAATCCTCACCGTTCTCGTGATCTATGTCACGATGGTGTACGGCCCGATTGCCGCTATCCTCGTTGAAATGTTCCCGACCCGCATTCGCTACACCGGCATGTCGCTGCCATATCATATTGGTAACGGCTGGTTCGGTGGTCTTCTGCCAGCAACCGTCTTCGCGATGAGTGCTGCAAAGGGCGATATTTACTATGGTCTCTGGTATCCGATCATTATCGCAACGATCACGCTCGTTATCGGTGTGCTCTTTGTGAAGGAAACCAAGGACGTCGACCTCAATAAAGTAGAATAGTCCGAGGCTCCTGAAACGGAAACGCCGCCTCATTGAGGCGGCGTTTTCATTTGTACAACACTATTACCAATACTGCGCTTCGATTTCGATCAGTTTCTGTTTGCGCCAAAGACCCCCGCCATAGCCGGTCAGTGATCCATCTGCGCCAATCACACGATGGCAAGGAATGATGATCGCAATCTGATTGGCACCATTAGCTCGCGCAACCGCTCGCACAGCAAGCGGCTTTTCGACAGCCCTTGCAATCTCGCTATAGCTTCGGGTTTCGCCCGCGCGGATAGTCTGCAATTCACGCCAGACATCACGGGTAAATACGCTTCCATGCAACACGAGCGGCATATCGAAACCGGCAGATTTTCCGCCAAAAAATGCTTCAAGCTGTGCTTCAAGCACCTCATGGGTCGAAAAACGTCCGATACCGATTGCACCATGACAGGCTTTGTGCAGCTTTTTAAGCTCCTGCGGCAAGGCTCTACGATCAGCAAATTCCAGAAGGTGTAAAGCCGAAGCATCACACACCGCAATCATGGTACCGAGCGGGGTTTTGATCCAATCGGCACGCAGCATACCGCCTTTTGGCAACTTCGCGGGTGGCAATCCAAGAATACGAGCAAAAGCGGTTCGAAAAGCATCGGGCGATTCAAAACCTGCATCCACTTGTGCATCAATAACCCGATCGCCTTGGGCCAAGGCCTGAAACCCTTGCCGCAAACGCTCCTGTCTTGCCATTTCCAGAAATGTAATCCCAAAATGTCGCCTGAAACTGCGCCGCACGGTGGAGGGATCAAAGCCCATTCCCGCCACGTCATCCTCGCTCCAGCGCCGTTGAGGTTGTGCATCAAGCGCATTCAGCAAACGCTTTACAGAGGCATCTGCCTCAGCTGCTGGCTGCAATGGATGGCATCGCTTGCACGGCCGGAAACCATCCGCAATACATTCGGGAATAGAAGCAAAGAACCTGCAATTTTCTTTCAGCGGCTTTCTCGCCGGACAAGTCAATCGGCAAAAAATGCCCGTTGAAAGTACACCAACATAGGCTTTGCCCTCATAAGCGGTGTCGCGAGCAAGCAATGCGTCATACAAGACGTTCATATCAGGGAGTGTGTTCAACATACTTACCATTCTTAAGCGATTAGCATGAAAATACAGCCGGAAATCGGGCGTCTATTTTCCATCGCATCTTTGTCTGAAAAGTGACAAAACAGCTTTACCATATAAAACAATGCTATTCATTTTGGCGGAACATCGCGCTATTCATTCAAAATATTAAAATTTATTGTGTGCCCGTGACAACCCAACGATCAGGTGAAATTTGGCTTCCGGTATAGATACAGCCATCAGCGCGGCTGATGCTTTTTCTCACATGAGAATTATCAACGGCATGGGCATCAGCTTATGCCTGTCGCGATTGCTTATCTTCGCTTCAAAATTCGTACAACACCCCGATAAGCATAAAGTTTCCTATATGCATATCGGATGGATAACCGTCGTACTGCTTTGGATAATTCAGTTCTGGTGGGATTATCTTTTCGAAAGCGGATCCAAGACATATAACGTCTACACATATGTTTTAGACTTACTCTATGTCTTCGGACTTTTCTTTGTATGCGTAACTCTGACGCCCGATGACATCAAAGAATATGGAGACTACGAAAATTATTTCATATCTCGAAAGATATGGCTTTTCTCGCTGTTCATATTCCTTAATCTCGTGCAGTTTTTGAGTGACGCTGGCCCAAGTTTTGTTATCAACGATCATGTTTCTTATGTCGTTGACTTCATTTTCTTTGCCATCCAAACCATCGCAATACTTTTTGCCATGCGTATAAAGCGCAAAGGGTTTCAATACTTGTTTATCGCTCTGCTAATTGGTGCCATCTTTGCAGACTTCACAATTCAAATTGATTAAAAAAGCCGCCGTATGAATTTCACACGGCGGCTTTTTACAAAGATATGCTCAAAATTAGGCAGAGAGCGCCTTGAACTTTGCAAGGATCGCATCGCCCATTTCCACCGTGCCGATCTTGGTTGTGCCTTCCGACCAGATGTCGGCAGTACGCAGACCATCATCAAGAACACCAGCAATCGCAGCTTCCAGACGATCAGCTTCATCAATCAGATTGAACGAGTAGCGCAGGCACATGGCAAGCGATGCAATCATTGCAATTGGATTGGCAATGCCCTTGCCTGCAATGTCAGGTGCCGAACCATGCACAGGTTCATAAAGCGCCTTGCGCTTACCGGTCACACCGTCAGCAGCACCGAGCGACGCCGACGGCAACATGCCAAGCGATCCGGTCAGCATGGCGGCAACGTCGGAAAGCATATCGCCAAACAGATTGTCGGTGACGATCACGTCAAACTGCTTTGGCCAGCGCACAAGCTGCATACCGCCAGCATCGGCCAGCATATGTTCAAGCTCTACGTCAGAATGCTTTTCCTTATGGCGAGCGGTGACGACCTGATTCCACAAGACGCCCGACTTCATCACATTGCGCTTTTCCATCGACGTGACTTTGTTGCGGCGGGTGCGCGCAAGTTCAAAAGCCACATCGGTGATGCGTTCGATTTCATAGGTATCATAAACCTGCGTATCAATACCGCGCTTCTGGCCATTGCCGAGATCAATGATTTCCTTCGGCTCACCGAAATAGACACCGCCCGTCAGTTCGCGCAGGATCAGAATGTCGAGGCCTTCGATCACTTCTGGCTTCAGCGACGATGAATGTGCAAGCGCCGGGTAGCAGATGGCCGGACGCAAGTTGGCATAAAGTGCCAAATCCTTGCGAAGACGCAGAAGGCCTGCTTCCGGGCGCACTTCATAAGGAACGCTATCCCACTTAGGCCCACCGACCGCACCAAAGAGCACGGCATCGGCAGCAAGCGCCTTTTCCATGTCCGCATCGGAAATCGCCTGACCGTGCGCATCATATGCCGAACCACCAACAAGTCCTTCGTCGGTTTCAAAACCGAGATTCAGACCCGAATTGAGGAAATCGATTATCTTGCGGACCTCAGCCATTGCTTCAGGACCGATACCGTCACCGGGCAGGAGAAGGAGTTTTCTGGATGCCATAATGCCAAGCCTCTGTTTTTTCTCAGATAATAGCGGCAAGGAAATGAGTTTCCGCTACTTCATCTTAAAGCGCATTTCGATCGGATTTTAGCAGATCGTTGCGTCTCAACCATTTGTTTAAAAACACATGTTGTCTGAAAACTGCTTCACAGTTTTCGGGATGTGCTTTGAAGTTCCGGGGGGGGTTATAGAACCCCCTCGCCCGGCAAGCAATAATGACGTCACGAAATTTATGAAAAAGAACTGATGATATGTAGAAATTATATAACAGGCAAAATCCACATGCTTAGAAGGGCTAAGCCTCCTATTCCAATGCGCGCGCTTCCGATGGGAGCATAATTGGAATGCCGCCCCGAACAGGGTAAGCAAGCTTGGCTTTTTCAGAAATAAGCTCGCTGTGTTCCGCATCATACAGAAGCGATCCCTTGGTCAGCGGACATACAAGCAATTCAAGCAGCTTCACGTCGAGATTGCCGGTATTTTCGTTCTCAGCCATTGGTCTATCCTCAATATTTATTGCAATCGCGAGCCATAATCATCCTTGATCTTGGCAAGCACCATTTCAGTGATTGCGATCAGGGTTGCGGCGCGTGTTTTCAAATCAGGCGCCTCCAGAAGCGCTTGTTTTTCGGCAGGTCCAAAAGGCGACATCATCGATAACGCGTTGACCAGCGTATCATTTCCGGCACGCGAAATACTTTCCCAATCAGCTTCCAGATTATGCACTTCAAGATAGTCCTTGAATGCAGCCAGAAGCGCATCACGGTCAATCTCGCCGAGATCACGCGGGTCTTCCAGATCAGCTAAAAAAGGTGCGATGCGGCATTGGCGATAAGGCCTGCGGCTATGGACCTCTTCCAGAACGCGAAATCTGCAAATACCCTGAAGTGTAATAAGCACTCGCCCGTCGCCGGTTTCAGAGTATGTGGTAATACGTCCGAGGCATCCAACCTGGCTCAATGGTGGGCGTAGAGTTTCATCGAACTTTTCGTTGTCGTCCTCATCGCTATCGTCAATTTGCGGTTGGATCATCGCGATAATGCGCTTTCCGGCCAGCGCATCTTCCACCATTTCCAGATAACGCGGCTCGAAAATATTGAGCGGCAACTGTCCACCAGGTAAAAGCAGCGCACCCGTTAACGGAAACACCGGCACAAGCTCTGGTATATCAGCGCCCGTCCGATAACGGGCATTGCCCACTTGCATCACACTCTCCCTATATTGATGGCTTCCCGATTCAGAGCGGTTCCCGTTTAAATGGAATCGTAAGAACCGCTCTATCTATTTGTTTTATCGCGCTATCCTACACAAAACCGCTTCGCTTTGTTGCTAGACGTGCTCTAGGAAAACAGGAGCGATGAAAGCTTGCGACGCGCGCCGAGCGTTGCCGGATCCATATTGCCCCAAGCTTCAAAAAATTGCAGAAGCTGCATGCGCGCACCGTCTTCGTTCCAGCTACGATCCGCTTTCATGATTGCCAGCAATTCATCGGCCGCATCTTCACGGCGTCCTTGCGCATTGCGCACCTGCGCAAGTTCAAACCGCGCCTGATAGTCCTTCGGATCGGCCAGTACCCGCCGCTCCAGCTCGACCGGATCGCCAATAAGCTTCACCTGATCCGCAAGTGCAAGGCGTGCTTCGATTGCGCGCACAGCGGGCGCATCCTGCTTGTCTTCCGGCAGGCTTGCAAGAACCTCACGCGCTTGATCCACATCACCCGATTCAAGCACACAAGTCGCAAGACCAACAACGGCATCCACATTGTCGGGAGCAACTTGCAATATCGATGAGAATATCTGTGCTGCCTGCGCGAAATCACCGGCTTCAACAAGCTCTTTGGCTGCGTTGACCGCTTCGGTGATCGCCGCTTCCTGATCATTTGGACCGCTGATCTTGGCGATGAATTCCTTGACCTTCGAGTCCGGCAAAGCACCCATGAAGCCATCGGCAGGCTGACCATTCACGAAGGCAATGACTGCCGGGATGGACTGAATGCCAAGCTGTCCGGCGATTGACGGGTGATCGTCAATATTCATCTTCACCAGCTTCACCGCACCGCCCGCTTCGCGAACAGCATTTTCAATAATTGGCGTCAGTTGCTTGCATGGCCCGCACCACGGCGCCCAGAAATCGACAAGAACCGGCTGATTACGCGATTCCGCCAGAACATCCGCCTGAAAACCGGCAGTGGTCGTGTCTTTGATAAGATCATTACCGCCTGCGGATGCCGTTGTGGATCCAAAGGACACATTACCAGTCATTTGACCGCTTGCATTTGAATAAGGATTGTTCTGGCTCGTCATTGGATATTCCTTATGTCTTCCCGCTTACATATAGGGCAGCAGCAAGCGGGTTTCGATGTTTCAGTTCGTATTGGCGCTAACCAATTTCAAGCAGCAGTCGCCGAAAAACCAATAAGCAGTCTATACCGAAGATGCGGCCTTGGCATCCTCCGAAACAGCAAGAATGCGCGGCTCATGCCCCGTCGCTACAAGAAAACGGATCAGATCATCGCGCTTGATGGATGTCGTCGCCTCATTGGTCAGAGGATGGCCATTAATGATGTCATTTTGCATCAAAGCAGCGTCCAGAATGATTTGAACATTGTGGTCTGTGTCATTCACCGCACCAAACACGGTGACACCGCCTGGAACCACACCAAGATATTCCATCAGCTTCTCAGCCTTGCCGAACGACACACGGCTGGAAGCGCCGATGATCTGATGGATCGATTTAAGATCGACCAGTGCATCTTCATCAACGCTCACCAGGAAGAAATTATCTTTCTTGTCTTTGAGAAACAGGTTTTTGGTGTGACCACCTGCGATTTCACCCCGCAGACTTTGAGAATCGGCAACGGTAAACAATGGCGGATGCTCGACCGTCTTAACCTCAATATCGAGGTTCTTCAGATAGTCATGAAGTTCATGCGATGTCAGAGGCATGCTTATCCCTATTCCCAAAATGAGCAGACAGTCTCAAGGTGTTTTATCCGAGCTTTTCTATACTCTTAGAGCATAATCCGCGCGGAGTGAAAGCCGAAGATTCGTCTCCAGTTGCAAATGAATCGCTTCATGCAGGCATTTTCTGCCCGCAGAAGTGGCAACCCACAGGATACAGATGCAAAAGCTGCATATCTTGCGTGGTCATTGCCTCGATCAACAGTCGGGACAATAGAATTTAATCGAATTATTTCAATAATTTAAAAGAAATACCACCTTATCTTTCATCGAAAGCGCATTTTCCTTGAATTTCCCTGTTGCAATCTCAAATGCGTTGGTCCATATAGCGCCTGCCTGACGGAAATGACTGGCGCGAGCGGGTGTAGCTCAGGGGTAGAGCACAACCTTGCCAAGGTTGGGGTCGAGGGTTCGAATCCCTTCGCCCGCTCCAGTTTTTCCGATTAGCTTAGGCATCAAGATCCCGGCTTTGACCGGGATTTTTGCTTTTCAGGACTATCAAAATTACCATTCGCGGAACAGCCTGAAATATTCGCGGTTACCGCTCGGTTACGCCTTCGCATAATTGATAGAGAGTGAAGTCGCGGTGTTGCTGGGGTGCGAGGAAATTCGCGACAGCAGCAAAGAGTAGTATACTCGTTGCAGCTAAATTCGGAGTGAGCAGGAAACGGACTGGCAGATGTAGAGCGACTGCGCTGGAAAAGTTGCCCTCCGCGCGTCTAAGAGGTTTTGACGACAGTGCGCGCCCACTCAGCCGTTCACAGTGCACCCTCTTCGTTCCATAAGCGCGCATGTCGCTATACTCGCCTTAAAACACTCTTTGGGACACCGAGAATGACCATGACAGATCATCATCTTGCGTCCCATCGGCGTCTTAATGAAATTAGTCTATCATCAATATTTAGCGCGCTGTTGGCTTCTCCAATTCGTTGCAGTATGCCTTCCATCCCGTAGGGCCACGCAAGCGCGTTGCCGGGCAGAACGGCAAAGAGGAGTGCTAACGCCTGTTCTGGATACCGGTCTACTATGTTGTCTCCAGACCGACGCAGTTCTGGCAGCATTAGATGGTCTCGCTCAATTTTGCTCAAGAGAGGTAAAACCAATGCAGCTATCTCAGGGAATTGATCTTCACTGGAGAACGCCAATTCGCAAAGCCTAGCCGATGTATTGGGCGATCTGGCTGATAATTGGCGCGGCCAAATCTGAAGCAGTTCGGAAAGAAGCCCTCTCCATCGCTTGTGCGAATTTTCGTTCTTCTCGTCAGACCACCTTTGAGCTTGCCACAGAACTCGTGATCGAAATTCATCATCGACCGTTAAAAGCAAACTACGCATCTCGTCATTAGAAATGCAACGCTCACCGGACGCATCGTCGACACTCCCCCAACCGGCTAAGATCATCCCTGCAATAATTTCACCATGTGAGCGGCGCGACGGAAGAGAATTAGCTGCAAAATCCAGCATATCGGTCTTAAGCCGCATATAGAGTTCTCTATCTGGAGTTCTCGCTCCCCACAAAAATCCCGACCAAGCCGCATCGCGGTCATCCGTGTCATCGCCCTGTAAGAGAGGCAATAAATGTTGCTCTGTCCAATTCGGATCAACAGCAAAAAACCAATTGAGACTGTGAAAGAAGATCACCAATGTATGTCTGCGCAAGTCGTGTGGAAGTTTCAACAGGGCTTCAGCGTGAGCAAGCCATTCTGAAGGAAAGCCTTGGTTTTGATGCAAATCATCCTTGCGGGGATCCTTAAAAAGTGCCTCCGCGATCTTCCCTGTAGGTGAATTGATCGCTTCCATAGTCCAGTCTGGCTCCTTCGAACCACGTACAATACCCGAACGGCCCTCGTTCGGCGATGTACGAAGTATTCCGACTAGCTTCCTCAAAATGCTGTCAAAAACAGGAATGCACTCTATGTTCAGTTTCGAACTGGCATCCCGAAGCCAATCGGTCGCAGGACGGAGGATTGTCGCAAGTTGCTCATTTGGATAGCGCGCTAGTCGGTTCGCAATCAACCAGACCAATCTGGACTTGTCATTCTTCCGCGCCTGTGAGTTGAGGAACCGTCGCCACGCCCACTCTGGAAAATCCCCTCGTTCAGCTGCGTAGTTAAGTGCAGCGAAAGCGCGGACAGGGCGCTGGGAGGCAAGCCCTGCAAAAGGATCATTCTCGACCAGAAAATCGTCTGATCGTCCGCTACTTTCTTTGGCTTGCAGCAGCACCTGTGAAAGAGGCTTGTCTCTCAGTTCCTCA
Organism: Brucella thiophenivorans; assembly: GCF_002252445.1. Lineage (GTDB taxonomy): Bacteria > Pseudomonadota > Alphaproteobacteria > Rhizobiales > Rhizobiaceae > Brucella > Brucella thiophenivorans. The sequence continues at coordinate 2,318 of NZ_NNRJ01000051.1, read as the reverse complement.
TGACTGGTGTTGGTCCTGACAAATCCTGATCTACCTTCCAGCGAATCGGCAGCCTTAACGCCATATTCCTCCTTCCAATCGGGTACCGCAGTGCGAAGTAGCTTCGCTTGCTCACGAGCGGTGGAGGAAAGCTTGCATCCTGATTGTTCAAGCCATTTTACGCGATTCAGAACCGACCAAGCTCGCCTATATTCAAACTCAGTAACTTTCTCTCGTCGCCATCGTTTTGGACCACTAAACAATTTTTGTTCGATTAACTTGCGTGATGTTATGCCGAGTTTATTCCATCTTCGCGCAAGGACCAGTAATAGGTCCCTTTGATGATAATTATCCCAGAATGCAGCATCGCTTAAAGAAGCTATTGCATGCCCAAAATCTTTATCCGAGATAACGTTAGTTTTGCCCGAAGCCCATATTCGCAATCGTGCGAAGACAGTGTCATCGTCGGTTGGCCATGATAAAAATTCTCGCTTACCAGCCAATTTACTGGTTTTAACCAGCTGCGAGAAGAAAGTCGCAAATTGGATAACCGCAGCAGAGAGCCCATATGTCCGATGATAATCGGAGTCCTCAGTAGCGTCCTCAACGATTGGGCTTATATAGCTTAGGCCGTATCCTCCAATTTCACGCTCCAACGAAACCGCTACTTCAAGATTCTTTCGTAAGACCTTAACAACATCGGCACACCATTCGTCTGGAACAGCAAATACTTCGTGAGTTTCAGGATATTCGACGTCGATACGTAGTAAGCGGCCTACATCTGCACCATCGTCCTCAGAAACTGGGGGCTTGGGACCACCCCAAAAATTCGGTTCTACAGAAAAGCGCGGACGAAGCACTTCCCCTAATCTTCTAACAACCGCGCTACTCCAACCATCTTTATTAATAGTCGTCTTTAATGCATACCAACCTTTATCGACATCTCGCGCATAATTCCAAGTTTCAAATAGTGACTGCCAAGCTTTACATATGTCTTGAGGAATTGGTCTATTGCTTCGCTCTAGCTCCCAAGAGATAGACTTACGAATATCACAATGAAGTGAAAGCTGATGGGCGGCCCACCATACCGCAGCAGGCTGATCACAGACTTTTGCAAGCCATACTCCCAGTTGCCCTATTCGCGGAACTAGGCGTGGTGAATGAGCAGCCCAATATCCGCGGAGTGCCGGAAGATTTTCCTCCCGGATCGGTGATCGGTCAAGCCGATTAAGTTCAAAAGCATCCCATGCATCGGATGGCGTTTCACGCTTGGCGTAATAATCCTCTGGGTCAAGTTTCGTCGGCGGAACGTCTGAATCAATGCCGTACAGATCAAATGGATCAATATAAGGGCCTTTGCTACTACGCGAACCTGTACTACCTGGCTTAGCAAATCGGCGATGTTTATCGAACACACAAAGCCATTCTGCAGATGGAACAAACTCACCGAGGCAGAATTTTTTCACGCCCTCATAAGTTGAGACTACATGTGCAACCTGACCGCGCTCATGGGGCTTAAGTACTGCCGGCCCCATCTTGGATCCTTCAATAACTTTCGCATGCCAAGCGTCAGGATCACGAGCACGCTCTGCCCAGGCCTCGAGAGATTGCCATAAAGCAGCGTGTTCATTGTCCGGACTGTATGGAATGGCCTCAACACCCTTGTGCCGCCACCGTGCAGCAGCATCGTCGTGATCACCGGATTGAAAAGCATAAGCATTTTCAAGCTTCCCGGAGGCTCTGCGCAGAGCTTCAAGGAGAAATTGAACAGGCGGATCGTCAGCAGTATACCCAACAAATACGACGACATATTTGCCAAGTATCTCTCTAATGAATGTTGTTGCCCACCCGTCCGATAAGTATGCCCGTCCAAATTCGGAGCTTGAAAGAACAAAACCGTCTCCTTCAGCACCAGTATAAGTCGGTGTAGATCGGCCGTGCAGGTATACTATTCCGTTGATGTCATTCGGGCGCAAAGGGTCAGGCAACTTCGGTGGTTGCCATGTTTGAAGATTGCGTCCGCAATCGTCAAATAATCTATCGAAGTTCGTCGTGACCAATTGAACCGCCCCTTCGGGTGTGGTTGCCAAGTCAAGCAAAACCCTATGTGCAGTGAGATCACACCTCACTTGTGGCTTTAACGCTGACGCCACCGCCTCCTCAATGTCCTGCGAGGAGAAGTCTCTTTCCAAAAGTCCGAAAACACGGTCGGCCGATATAACGCCGGGAACGCCAACGCGTCGGTCAATTTCCTGTGCTTCTTGAATAAGCTTATACGCGGGACTGTCTTGATCGACCCCGAGCTTAGAGCCTGTTCCAAAATGTGTTGAGCGATTTCA
>NZ_NNRJ01000005.1 GCF_002252445.1 Brucella thiophenivorans | reverse complement strand
GTTGGTGCAGGCATCGTCGCTTCGATCATCGAGTAAAGAATTCGACTGGCGATTTGTCCGCCAGTCTGGCACACTCTGTGCCAAATAGGGGTATAGCTCAGTTGGTAGAGCGACGGTCTCCAAAACCGTAGGCCGCGGGTTCGAGCCCTGCTGCCCCTGCCATTTTAAAACGGGTGTTCATAGCTTGACTATGAGCGCTCGTTTTCTGTATTCTGAAATTGAATAACTTTCCGCCGGAATGTGCCGGGCAGGTGAGGTCGCTGATACAGATTTCAATGGTGATGCATTATTGAAGTGAGTGTTGAGCGAATTTGGTAAGGATCGGTCATCTCCGATAAGCCTGTTTGGTATTCTTTTAACCAATGGGCTTGTTTTTTTTGAGAATCGATTCTATGTAGGGTCAACAGACACGCGGTGCGTGGGGCTGAATCTTCAGCTTTGCGTACCGTATACGCGTGGGTTCCTGTTTTTGATTCGTTTTCGGATCGGAAATAGTGCTTCACCAAGCAAACAGAGTGGCAGATGGCATCCAAGACGAATCCGATCACCTTTTTCCAGCAGGTCCGCGCCGAAACGGCGAAGGTAACTTGGCCGACACGGCGTGAAACGATTATCTCCACGATTATGGTGGTGATCATGGCGTTTCTGGCTGCAACGTTCTTTTTTCTTGCCGATCAGCTTATGGCCTATGGTGTAGAATTTATACTTGGCCTTGGCCGCTAAGCAAGATTGGGGAATTTTGAGATGACAGCGCGCTGGTACATCGTTCACGCCTATTCCAACTTCGAGAAGAAGGTGGCTGAGGATATTCAGGCTAAAGCTGCTCAGAAGGGTCTCTCTGGCCTTATCGAGCAGATTGTTGTGCCTACCGAGAAGGTTGTTGAAGTTCGCCGCGGCCGTAAGGTTGATGCTGAGCGCAAGTTCTTCCCGGGTTACGTTCTTGTTCAGGCGACGCTGACGGATGCTGTTTTCTCGCTGATCAAGAATACGCCACGTGTGACGGGTTTTCTTGGTGATTCAAAGCCGGTCCCTGTTTCGCAGAAAGAAGTCGATCAGATTCTGAGTCAGGTTCAGGATGGTGTTGATCGGCCTAAGTCGTCGATTACCTTTGAGATCGGCGAAAATGTTCGCGTTTCCGATGGTCCGTTCGCTTCGTTCAACGGTATCGTTCAGGAAGTTGATGACGAGCGTGCACGTCTCAAGGTTGAGGTTTCCATCTTCGGGCGTGCGACGCCTGTGGATCTTGAATTCAGTCAGGTCGATAAGGTCTGACCGTTTGCCCGTAAGGGCTTCCGCCTAACGGTGGAAAAGGTGGAAGAATAGGTGACTTAGCCGGTCGCTGATTTCGCACCACCAAACTGCCAGTCAGTTTGACTGACGTCAGTCGAGAGCCGGATTTCCGGCATTATCGAGAGCGCCGATATCCGGCATTTTTATGAAGGCAGAATGCAATGGCTAAGAAAATTGCAGGCCAGCTGAAGCTGCAGGTAGCAGCAGGTGCGGCCAACCCATCGCCTCCGATTGGCCCAGCTCTGGGTCAGCGCGGCATCAACATCATGGAATTCTGTAAGGCATTTAACGCTGCCACACAGGAACTGGAAAAAGGTTCGCCGATTCCAGTCGTGATCACATACTACCAGGACAAGTCTTTCACTTTTGTGATGAAGACCCCACCGGTAACCTACTTCCTGAAGAAGGCCGCTAACCTGAAGTCCGGTTCGAAAGCGCCTGGCAAGGAAAAGGCTGGCACGATTGCGCGTGACAAGGTCCGTGAAATCGCTGAAGTGAAGATGAAAGATCTGAACGCATCTGATATCGAAGCAGCAATGCGTATGATTGAAGGTTCTGCCCGTTCGATGGGCCTGGAAGTGGTGGGCTAAGACGATGGCAAAGATTTCCAAGCGTGTAGCCAAAATCCGCGAAGGCGTTGACGTCAACAAGCTCTACGACCTGTCTGATGCTATCGGCATGGTTAAGGAACGCGCCATTGCAAAGTTCGATGAAACCATCGAAATCGCAATGAACCTCGGCGTTGATCCGCGTCACGCCGACCAGATGGTTCGTGGCGTTGTTAACCTTCCAAACGGCACTGGCCGTACCGTTCGCGTTGCAGTTTTTGCTCGCGGCGACAAGGCTGAAGAAGCTAAGAAGGCTGGCGCAGACATCGTTGGTGCAGAAGATCTGTTTGAAATCGTCAATGGCGGCAAGATCGAATTCGATCGTTGCATTGCGACCCCTGACATGATGCCACTCGTTGGTCGTCTTGGTAAGGTGCTCGGCCCACGCGGCATGATGCCAAACCCAAAGGTTGGCACAGTGACTGTTGACGTTACAGCTGCTGTTACCGCTTCCAAGGGCGGCGCAGTCGAGTTCCGCGTTGAAAAGGCTGGTATTATCCATGCCGGTATTGGCAAGGTTTCCTTCGATAGCCAGAAGCTCGAAGAAAACATCAAAGCTTTTGCTGACGCAGTTCTCAAGGCGAAGCCATCGGCTGCTAAGGGAGAATACCTGAAGCGCGTTTCCATCTCTTCGAGCATGGGCGTTGGCGTTAAGGTTGATCCATCGACTGTTAAGGTCGTCGCATAATTTTTGGGCTCCGGTTCGCCGGAGCCTAAGTCTCTCCTATGAGGGGAGGCGAATGGCGGCACGCCTGATCGCGTCAGCGGTTGAAAGTGCAAGAATTCCGGATCGCAAGATCCGGATAGCCGGGCGAAAGTCCGGTTATCCTGTCCGAGATTGCAGGCGGACGATCATCTTCGGATGATTGTCCTTAAACTTAAAGCCTGCATGAGACGTCGAATAACCCTGTTTCGCACGAATGTGCATGCGAGGTTTGAACCGTAGTTGCCTTTGAGTGTAGTCCGTTTTGCGGGTGAAGCTGAAGGGGACAGGATCCTCGAACGTCAGGCCGACCGTAAGGTCTGTCTGGCAAAGGCAACCCGGCAGGACCAAGTTGGTCCTGTCTACTGGAGAGACACAGTGGATAGAGCGGAAAAGCGCGAATTTGTCGCGTGGCTGAACGGCGCTTTCAAAGAGTCCGGTTCGGTCGTCGTGGCCCACTATACCGGTCTCACCGTTGCGCAGATGAGCGATCTTCGTTCCAAGATGCGTGATGCTGGTGGCACCGTTAAAGTCGCGAAAAACCGCCTTGCCAAAATCGCTCTTCAGGGCACGGAATCGGAAGGTATCGCAGACCTATTCTTGGGTCAGACGGTCGTAGCATATGCTAACGACCCGATTACTGCTCCGAAAGTAGCCGTCGAGTTCGCGAAGACTAACGACAAGCTCGTTATTCTTGGTGGTTCAATGGGCGCAACAACACTTGACGCCGATGGCGTAAAGTCGCTTGCATCGCTCCCATCGCTCGACGAACTGCGCGCAAAGCTGGTTGGAATGATCCAAACCCCTGCTCAGCGTCTTGCAGTACTTACCAGCGCTCCAGCGGGCCAGATCGCTCGCGTTATTGGTGCGCACGCCCGGAAGAACGAGGCGGCTTAAGGCCGTTTCTCAATACAAACAGTTCAAACCTTAAACTAAGGAAATACCAAAATGGCTGATCTCGCAAAGATCGTTGACGACCTTTCGGCTTTGACAGTTCTGGAAGCTGCTGAGCTTTCGAAACTTCTCGAAGAAAAGTGGGGCGTTTCGGCTGCTGCTCCTGTAGCTGCTGCTGCTGCTGCTGGTGCTCCAGCTGCTGCTGTTGAAGAAAAGACTGAATTTGACGTCGTTCTCGTTGAAGGCGGAGCTAACAAGATCAACGTGATCAAGGAAGTTCGTGCAATCACCGGTCTCGGCCTCAAGGAAGCTAAGGACCTTGTTGAAGCTGCTCCTAAGGCAGTCAAGGAAGCCGCTACTAAGGACGAAGCTGAAAAGATCAAGACACAGCTCGAAGCAGCTGGCGCTAAGGTTGAACTTAAGTAAGTTCGTACTAATTCCGGCGGACGGTTTTCGTCCGCCGGTTTTAACTCGGGGCTTGCATCCAGAGTAAATGCATGAAAAGAAACGAAAAGCGCGGAATTAGGTTCTCTTTATGCTGATTATAGTCAGAGCGATTTTTATAGGACCGTTCTGATAGTTTTGAACCCTTTTTCTGATGGCCTTGACCAGGCTTTCAGAAAACGGGTTTAGCCCGTTAGAAGGACCGCCGAAAGGCGGCGCACGATAAAGGCCGCAAGGCGTGAGCAAGCCGCAAGGCTATAGAACGAGGAGCGACGATGGCTCAGACCCATTCTTTCAATGGTCGTAAGCGCGTACGCAAATTTTTCGGTAAGATTCCCGAGGTCGCGGAAATGCCTAACCTCATTGAGGTTCAAAAGGCATCTTACGACCAGTTTCTCATGGTTGAGGAACCAGCTGGTGGGCGTTCTGACGAGGGTTTGCAGGCCGTTTTCAAGTCTGTTTTCCCTATTCAGGATTTCTCCGGCTCTTCAATGCTCGAATTTGTTCGCTACGAATTCGATGCACCAAAATTTGACGTTGACGAATGCCGTCAGCGCGATTTGACATATTCGGCACCACTCAAGGTGACGCTGCGTCTGATCGTATTCGATATTGATGAAGATACCGGCGCGAAGTCCATTAAGGACATCAAGGAGCAGGACGTTTACATGGGCGATATGCCGCTCATGACAGACAACGGCACCTTTATTGTCAATGGCACTGAACGCGTTATCGTTTCGCAGATGCACCGTTCGCCGGGCGTGTTTTTCGATCACGATAAGGGTAAAACACATTCGTCGGGCAAGCTGCTGTTTGCTTCGCGCGTTATCCCTTATCGCGGCTCGTGGCTTGACATCGAATTCGATGCCAAGGACGTTGTCTATGCGCGTATCGATCGTCGCCGCAAGCTTCCTGCAACGACGCTGCTTATGGCGCTCGGCATGGACGGCGAAGAGATTCTGTCGACATTCTACAAGACCGTTACTTATTCGCGTGATGGCGAAAACTGGCGCATTCCTTATTCGGCAGAACGCTTCAAGGGTATGAAGATCATCTCCGAACTGGTTGATGCTGATACCGGTGAGGTCGTTCTCGAAGCTGGCAAAAAGCTGACTGCTCGTTCCGCGAAGCAGCTTGCTGAAAAGGGCCTGAAGTTCATCAAGGCAACCGAAGACGATCTCTTCGGCGCGTATCTTGCTGAAGACACAGTCAATTACGCGACCGGCGAGATTTATCTCGAAGCTGGTGATGAAATTGACGAGAAGGTTCTCAAGACCATTCTCGACACCGGTGTTACCGAAATTAACGTCCTTGATATCGATCATATCAATATCGGTGCGTATATCCGTAACACGCTTTCGGTTGATAAAAACGAAAGCCGACAGGAAGCACTGTTCGACATCTATCGCGTGATGCGTCCGGGTGAACCACCGACAATGGACTCGGCTGAGGCCATGTTCAATTCGCTGTTCTTCGATTCCGAACGCTATGACCTTTCCGCTGTTGGTCGCGTGAAGATGAATATGCGTCTCGACCTCGATGCAGAAGACACTGTGCGCGTTCTGCGCAAGGAAGACATTCTTGCTGTCGTCAAGATGCTGGTTGAACTGCGCGATGGCCGTGGCGAAATCGACGATATCGACAATCTCGGTAACCGTCGTGTGCGTTCGGTCGGCGAACTGATGGAAAATCAGTATCGCGTCGGTCTTCTGCGTATGGAACGTGCGATCAAGGAACGTATGTCCTCGATCGAAATCGACACGGTCATGCCGCAGGATCTGATCAATGCGAAGCCTGCTGCTGCGGCTGTTCGTGAATTCTTCGGCTCCTCGCAGCTGTCGCAGTTTATGGATCAGACGAACCCGCTTTCGGAAATCACCCACAAGCGCCGTCTTTCGGCTCTTGGACCTGGTGGTTTGACCCGCGAGCGTGCTGGCTTTGAAGTTCGCGACGTGCATCCTACGCATTATGGTCGTATCTGCCCGATTGAAACGCCGGAAGGCCCGAATATCGGTCTGATCAACTCGCTTGCAACCTTTGCCCGCGTCAACAAATACGGCTTTATCGAAAGCCCGTATCGTAAAATTGTCGATGGCAAGGTCACGAACGACGTTGTTTATCTTTCGGCGATGGAAGAAGCAAAGCACTCGGTTGCTCAGGCAAACGTAGAGCTGGATGAGCAGGGCGGTTTTGTCGATGAATTCGTCATTTGTCGTCATGCTGGCGAAGTGATGATGACACCACGTGAAAACGTGGATCTGATGGACGTTTCGCCAAAGCAGCTTGTTTCGGTTGCTGCAGCGCTTATTCCGTTCCTCGAAAATGACGATGCGAACCGCGCTCTCATGGGCTCGAACATGCAGCGTCAGGCCGTTCCCCTCGTTCGTGCGGAAGCGCCGTTCGTCGGAACTGGTATGGAAGCAGTTGTTGCACGTGACTCTGGTGCCGCTATTGCCGCTCGTCGCGGCGGTATCGTCGATCAGGTTGACGCAACACGTATTGTTATCCGCGCAACCGAAGATCTCGACCCATCGAAGTCCGGCGTTGACATCTATCGTCTGCAGAAGTTCCAGCGCTCGAACCAGAGCACCTGTATCAACCAGCGCCCACTTGTACGCGTTGGTGATCCAATCGGTAAGGGCGACATCATTGCTGATGGTCCGTCGACCGATCTGGGCGATCTGGCTCTTGGCCGCAACGTGCTCGTCGCGTTTATGCCTTGGAATGGCTACAACTACGAAGATTCGATACTTCTTTCTGAGAAGATCGTTTCAGAAGACGTATTCACTTCGATCCATATCGAAGAATTCGAAGTAGCTGCCCGTGATACCAAGCTTGGACCTGAGGAAATCACACGCGATATTCCGAATGTTTCGGAAGAAGCGCTGAAGAACCTCGACGAAGCTGGTATCGTTTACATCGGTGCTGAAGTGCATCCTGGCGATCTTCTTGTCGGCAAGATCACACCGAAGGGCGAAAGCCCGATGACGCCGGAAGAAAAGCTTCTGCGTGCCATCTTCGGTGAAAAGGCTTCGGACGTTCGTGATACCTCGATGCGTATGCCTCCGGGCACATACGGTACGATCGTTGAAGTTCGTGTATTCAACCGCCACGGCGTTGAAAAAGACGAACGTGCAATGGCGATAGAGCGCGAAGAGATCGAACGTCTTGCCAAGGACCGTGACGACGAACAGGCTATTCTCGACCGTAACGTTTACGGCCGTCTCGTTGACATGATCGACGGTAAGGTTGCAGCCGCTGGGCCTAAGGGCTTCAAGAAGGGCACAACCATTACCCGCGATCTCATCACTGAGTATCCGCGTTCGCAATGGTGGCAGTTCGCTGTTGAAGACGAAAAGCAACAGGGTGAACTCGAAGCTCTGCGTGGCCAGTATGACGAATCCAAGAAGCTGCTTGAAGCACGCTTTATGGATAAGGTTGAAAAGGTACAGCGCGGCGACGAGATGCCTCCAGGCGTCATGAAGATGGTTAAGGTCTTTGTTGCTGTAAAGCGCAAGATCCAGCCAGGCGACAAGATGGCTGGCCGTCACGGCAATAAGGGTGTGGTTTCGCGCATTCTGCCTGTCGAAGACATGCCGTTCCTCGAAGACGGTACGCATGCTGATATCGTTCTTAACCCGCTTGGTGTTCCAAGCCGTATGAATGTGGGCCAGATTCTGGAAACACATCTTGGCTGGGCATGCGCAGGCATGGGTAAGAAGATCGGTGAGCTGATCGACGTTTATCGCAAGACGGCAAATATTCAGCCGCTGCGCGATACTCTGGAGCACATCTATCCGGACAACGACCGCAATGAGCCTGTCCGTTCGTATGATGACGATTCCGTCCTCATGCTGGCAAATCAGGTGAAGCGCGGCGTATCGATCGCAACGCCGGTATTCGACGGTGCGGTTGAAGCTGACATCAATGCGATGTTGACAGATGCGGGTCTTGCGACCTCGGGTCAGTCGACACTGTATGATGGACGTACGGGTGAGCCGTTCGACCGTCAGGTGACCATGGGCTACATTTACATGCTCAAGCTTCACCATCTGGTTGACGACAAGATCCACGCTCGTTCTATCGGACCTTACTCGCTCGTCACCCAGCAGCCGCTTGGTGGTAAGGCGCAGTTCGGTGGTCAGCGCTTCGGTGAAATGGAGGTCTGGGCTCTGGAAGCATATGGTGCGGCTTACACGCTGCAGGAAATGCTCACCGTCAAGTCGGATGACGTTGCAGGTCGTACGAAGGTCTACGAAGCGATTGTTCGTGGCGATGATACGTTTGAAGCCGGTATTCCGGAAAGCTTCAACGTTCTTGTCAAGGAAATGCGTTCGCTCGGCCTCAATGTTGAGCTGGACGATACACGTGACGAGCAGCCGGCACTTCCGGACGCGGCGGAATAAAAGACATCAAGGCGCGCCATGGTATTGCCGTGGCGCGCCCGTAAGGTGTTTCCAGCAAACGCATAAAGCTGTTTGCGCTAACGAAATGCCAAACGGAATGCGCAGTTTAAAGCTGCTGAATACCGCGAATTCTTTTCAAGATGCCAGGGATTTTCAGCCTGTCATCGACGACACACAGGGCGGCGGATCGCCCTCAAGGAGAACGGCATGAACCAAGAGGTCATGAATCTTTTCAATCCTCAGGCTCCGGCGCAGACGTTCGATTCCATCAGAATCTCGATTGCCAGCCCTGAGAAGATTCTGTCCTGGTCATACGGCGAGATCAAGAAGCCGGAGACCATCAACTATCGTACGTTCAAGCCTGAACGCGATGGTCTCTTCTGTGCGCGCATCTTTGGCCCGATCAAGGATTATGAATGCTTGTGCGGTAAGTACAAGCGTATGAAATACAAAGGCATCATCTGCGAAAAGTGCGGCGTGGAAGTTACGCTGTCGCGCGTTCGTCGTGAGCGCATGGGCCATATTGAACTGGCAGCACCAGTTGCACATATCTGGTTCCTCAAGTCGCTGCCAAGCCGTATCGGCACGCTTTTGGACATGACGCTCAAGGATATTGAGCGCGTCCTGTATTTCGAAAACTACATTGTTACCGAACCAGGTCTGACTTCGCTGAAAGAGCACCAGCTTCTTTCGGAAGAAGAATACATGATTGCCGTCGATGAGTTTGGCGAAGATCAGTTCACAGCCCTGATCGGTGCGGAAGCTATTTTTGAGCTTCTGGCTTCGATGGATCTTCCAAACATCGCTGCAAGCCTGCGCGTTGATCTGGCAGAAACCACGTCGGAACTGAAGACAAAGAAGCTCATGAAGCGTCTCAAGATCGTTGAGAACTTCATGGAATCCGGCAATCGTCCTGAGTGGATGATCATGAAGATCGTTCCGGTTATTCCACCGGATCTGCGTCCTCTGGTTCCACTGGATGGCGGTCGTTTTGCGACTTCCGATCTTAACGACCTTTATCGTCGTGTGATCAACCGTAACAACCGTCTGAAGCGTCTGATCGAACTGCGCGCACCGGGCATCATTATCCGTAACGAAAAGCGTATGTTGCAGGAAGCTGTTGACGCGCTGTTTGATAACGGTCGTCGTGGTCGCACGATCACGGGTGCTAACAAGCGTCCACTGAAGTCGCTTTCCGACATGCTTAAAGGTAAGCAGGGTCGTTTCCGTCAGAACCTTCTTGGTAAGCGCGTCGACTATTCTGGTCGTTCGGTTATCGTTACAGGTCCTGAACTGAAGCTGCACCAGTGCGGCCTTCCAAAGAAAATGGCGCTCGAACTGTTCAAGCCATTTATCTACGCACGTCTTGACGCCAAGGGTTATTCCTCGACCGTCAAGCAGGCGAAGAAGCTGGTTGAAAAGGAACGTCCAGAAGTCTGGGATATTCTCGACGAAGTAATCCGTGAGCATCCGGTTCTTCTGAACCGCGCGCCTACGCTGCACCGTCTTGGTATTCAGGCATTTGAACCCATTCTGATCGAAGGCAAGGCCATTCAGCTTCATCCGCTCGTCTGTACAGCGTTCAACGCTGACTTTGACGGCGATCAGATGGCTGTTCACGTTCCGCTGTCGCTTGAAGCTCAGCTCGAAGCACGTGTGCTGATGATGTCGACCAACAACATCCTGCACCCTGCAAACGGCGCGCCGATCATCGTTCCTTCGCAGGACATGGTTCTCGGCCTCTATTATCTGTCGATTGTGGCAGACAAGGAGCCGGGCGAGGGCATGTTGTTTGCTGATATGGGCGAACTTCAGCATGCGTTGGAAAACAAGGTTGTCACGCTGCACACCAAGATCAAAGGCCGTTTCAAGACGGTTGATGCGGAAGGCAATGTCGTTTCCAAGGTTTACGACACCACGCCTGGTCGCTTGATCACTGGTGAACTTCTGCCGAAGCACGCCAACGTGTCGTTTGATATCTGTAATCAGGAGATGACGAAGAAGAACATCTCCAAGATGATCGACCATGTCTACCGCCATTGCGGTCAGAAAGAGACGGTTATCTTCTGTGATCGCATCATGCAGCTCGGCTTTGCCCATGCATGTCGCGCCGGTATTTCCTTTGGTAAGGATGACATGGTCATTCCTGATGCCAAGGTAAAGATCGTTGCAGAAACCGAAGCTTTGACGACCGAATACGAACAGCAGTACAATGACGGTCTGATCACTCAGGGTGAAAAGTACAATAAGGTTGTTGATGCCTGGGGTAAGGCGACTGACAAGATCACCGAAGAAATGATGGCCCGCATTAAGGCTGTTGAGTTCGATCCGGTGACTGGCCGTCAGAAGCAGATGAACTCGGTCTACATGATGTCTCATTCGGGTGCCCGTGGTTCGGTCAACCAGATGCGTCAGCTTGGCGGCATGCGTGGTCTTATGGCCAAGCCGTCGGGTGAAATCATCGAAACCCCGATCATCTCGAATTTCAAGGAAGGCTTGACCGTTAACGAGTACTTTAACTCGACACACGGTGCCCGTAAGGGTCTCGCAGACACTGCCTTGAAGACCGCTAACTCGGGTTACCTCACACGTCGTCTCGTTGACGTTGCACAGGATGCGATTATTTCAGAAGTCGATTGCGGCGCTGAAATCGGTCTCACTATGCAGCCAATCGTCGATGCTGGTCAGATCGTTGCTCCAATCGGACAGCGCGTTCTGGGTCGTACGGCACTTGATCCGATCATCAATCCAGCAACCGGCGATGTTATCGTTGAAGCTGGCCGTATGATCGATGAAAAAGACGTTGAGATCATCGAGAAGGCTGGCATTCAGTCGATCCGCATTCGTTCGGCTCTGACATGTCAAACCCGTAACGGCGTTTGCGCCAAGTGCTATGGTCGTGACCTTGCACGTGGTACGCCGGTCAACCAGGGTGAAGCTGTTGGCGTTATCGCTGCGCAGTCGATCGGTGAACCTGGTACCCAGCTAACCATGCGTACGTTCCACTTGGGTGGTACTGCTCAGGTTGTTGACAGCTCGTATCTCGAAGCTTCGTATGAAGGTACTGTTAAGCTGCGCAACCGCAATGTGGTTCGCAACTCCGATGGTAACCTCGTGGTCATGGGCCGTAACATGGCGGTTCTGATCGTCGATGCGACGGGCAAAGAACGTGCCGTTCACCGCGTAACCTACGGTTCGCGTCTGTTCGTGGACGAAGGCGATGCGGTCAAGCGCGGTCAGCGTATTGCTGAGTGGGATCCATACACCCGTCCAATCCTTACGGAAGTGGAAGGCTATGTTGAGTTCGAAGATCTCGTCGATGGTCTTTCGGTTTCGGAAACAGCGGACGAGTCCACCGGTATCACCAAGCGCGTCATCATTGACTGGCGTTCGACACCTCGCGGTGCCGATCTCAAGCCAGCTATGGTCATCAAGGACAAGAGCGGCAAGATCCTGAAACTGTCGAAGGGCGGCGAAGCTCGCTTCCTGCTTTCGGTAGAAACGATCCTTTCGTTTGAGCCGGGTGCTCATGTTAATGCTGGTGACGTTATTGCGCGTCTGCCAATGGAAAGCGCGAAGACCAAGGATATTACCGGTGGTCTGCCACGCGTTGCGGAACTGTTCGAAGCGCGTCGTCCAAAGGACCACGCCGTCATCGCAGAGATCGACGGTACTGTTCGTTTCGGTCGCGATTACAAGAACAAGCGTCGCATCATCATTGAGCCAAACGACGATACGATCGAGCCTGTTGAGTATCTGATCCCTAAGGGTAAGCCGTTCCATCTTCAGGACGGTGACGTTATCGAAAAGGGTGAATACATCCTCGACGGTAATCCAGCGCCGCATGACATTCTGGCCATCAAGGGCGTGGAAGCTCTCGCTTCCTACCTCGTCAATGAAATCCAGGAAGTCTATCGTCTTCAGGGCGTTCTGATCAACGACAAGCACATCGAAGTGATTGTTCGTCAGATGCTCCAGAAGATCGAGATCACGGAATCCGGTGATACCGGTTACATTCCGGGCGATCACGTCGACCGCATCGAGCTTGATGAAGTCAACGATCGTCTGATCGAAGAAGGCAAGAAGCCAGGTTCGGGTAATCCGGTCCTGCTTGGTATTACCAAGGCTTCCTTGCAGACTCCTTCGTTTATCTCGGCAGCGTCGTTCCAGGAAACAACACGCGTTCTGACTGAAGCGGCAGTTGCCGGCAAGATGGACACGTTGCAGGGTCTGAAGGAAAACGTCATCGTTGGCCGTCTCATCCCGGCTGGTACTGGCGGCATGACAAGTCAGATTCGCCGTATTGCGACAGCACGCGACGAACTGATCATCGACGAACGCCGCAAGTCGACACGTTCGGACGATGCGAATGCCATGCTGACGGATATGACCAACAACGCAGCCGAATAAGGCTTGCACTTTAAAAATAGAAAAAGGCCGCCTTTCGGGGCGGCCTTTTTGCAGAAGCAGTCAAAAGAAGAGGGCGGTTTGAAACCGCCCTTTGTTATTAAGATCTAAAAAAGAGATTTACTCTTCTTCGTCGTCGCCATCGAATTCGATAAGTGCAACTTCACCAGTCAGCGCGGTATGCCATGCACTCTTATGAGGCTCTTCTTCCGGCTCTTCGGTGATGGTGCCCATCTCAACTAGCTCGGCTTCGTGATAACCTTCTTCCGCAAGGATCGCGAGCGCAGTCTGAACAAGGTCTTCGTCTTCGTCGGATTTCAGAAGAATGTGAACCTCAATAGATTCCTCTTCGCCTTCGTTCCAGACGTCGGCAATGACCAGATGAACGATTGGCGAATCGTTCTCAGTGGATGCGGTAGTGGATGACATTGAGAATCCCTTAATATTGTGTTGTTTTTCGACTCGGATGTGCTTCAATAACTGCTGTTGAAGTCTGATGCTATGCTGACACATGAAAATGACAGTTTTGCCCGCGAAATAATCGCGATGTGATGCCGAATACGGCGCAATAACCTGTCCGGTTGCCACCAAAACGCGGCTTTGCGGCCTTTTGGTGAAGAAACTTAATGTCCCACCCTTGACGAAACCCCGACAAACACGTATCAGCAGCCCATCTGAACCGATGTGAGGCTGGTTCGTTCGGAGCGACACGCTCTGAAGTTCGTCTCAAACAGGGTTCGTTTTACGATCGAAATGCAACTTGCCGTTCGCATGAAGCTTATGCTTCCTCTGCTTTTGTTCGGGGTGGCCACATACGGTGTGGCTAGTCCCGAATTTGTGCATGAGTATTTCGGTGAAACGGCCCTTATGGGGCTCTGATGCGAGATTTTTTATAGGGGAAGGTTCAATGCCTACCGTAAACCAGCTGATCCGCAAGCCGCGCACTGCGCCGGTGAAGCGTAATAAGGTTCCTGCTCTGCAGGCAAACCCACAGAAGCGCGGCGTTTGCACCCGCGTTTATACGACAACCCCTAAGAAGCCGAACTCGGCTCTCCGTAAGGTTGCCAAGGTTCGTTTGACCAATGGCTTTGAAGTCATCGGTTACATCCCAGGTGAAGGCCACAACCTTCAGGAGCACTCCGTGGTTATGATCCGCGGCGGTCGCGTCAAGGATTTGCCGGGTGTGCGTTACCACATCATCCGCGGTGTACTTGATACCCAGGGTGTTAAGAACCGTAAGCAGCGCCGTTCGAAGTACGGTGCGAAGCGTCCTAAGTAAGAATTTTCCGGGGATACCGGCCACCAGAGCGGTGAGTTGGCCCGATGTAATTGAAAGAATGAGACGAAATGTCCAGACGCCATAAAGCAGAAAAGCGTGAGATTAATCCGGATCCAAAGTTCGGTGATCTCGTAATCACCAAGTTCATGAATGCAGTCATGCTTCATGGCAAGAAATCGGTTGCAGAAAGCATTGTTTACGGTGCGCTCTCAGCAATCGAAGCCAAGGCGAAGTCAGAGCCAGTCGCGCTGTTTCATCAGGCGCTCGACAATGTTGCTCCGCACGTTGAAGTCCGTTCGCGCCGCGTTGGTGGTGCAACCTATCAGGTTCCGGTCGATGTGCGTACAGAACGCCGCCAGGCACTTGCCATTCGTTGGTTGATTAACGCCGCTCGTGGCCGCAATGAAACCACGATGATTGATCGCCTGTCCGGTGAACTGCTTGATGCTGCAAACAACCGTGGTTCTGCTGTGAAGAAGCGTGAAGACACGCACCGCATGGCTGAAGCCAACCGCGCATTCTCGCATTACCGCTGGTAATCGTCGAACCCTATTCAAAGAGCAAAAACATGGCCCGCGAATATAAAATCGAAGACTACCGCAATTTTGGTATTATGGCTCACATCGACGCCGGTAAGACGACGATGACCGAGCGTATCCTGTTCTATACAGGTAAGAACCATAAGATCGGTGAAACCCATGATGGCGCGTCCACCATGGACTGGATGGAGCAGGAGCAGGAGCGTGGCATCACGATCACCTCTGCTGCAACCACCACGTTCTGGGAAGGCCGTGATGGCAAGAAGCGTCGCTTCAACATCATCGACACTCCGGGCCACGTTGACTTCACCATTGAAGTTGAGCGTTCGCTCCGCGTTCTCGACGGTGCAATCGCTCTTCTTGATGCGAATGCCGGTGTAGAGCCGCAGACTGAAACTGTTTGGCGTCAGGCTGAAAAGTATCATGTTCCGCGCATGGTATTCGTCAACAAGATGGACAAGATCGGTGCTGATTTCTACCGTTGCGTAGAAATGATTGCTTCGCGTCTTGGTGCACAGGCTCTCGTTGTTCAGCTGCCGATCGGCGCAGAAAACGAGTTTCAGGGCGTCATCGACCTGATCACCATGAAGGCTCATACCTGGGATGGCGCAATCGGCGCAGCAGCGACCGTTGGTGAAATTCCTGCAGACCTTCAGGGTAAAGCAGAAGAATACCGCGAAAAGCTCATTGAAGCTGCTGTCGAACTCGACGAAGCTGCAATGGAAGCCTACCTCGAAGGTACCATGCCTTCGGAAGAATCTCTTCGTGCACTTATCCGTAAGGGTACGATTGCTGTTCAGTTCCATCCAGTGCTTTGCGGTACTGCGTTTAAGAACCGTGGCATTCAGCCACTTCTCGATGCAGTTGTTGATTTCCTTCCATCGCCAGTTGAAGTTCCTGCAATTAAGGGCATCGACGTTAAGACAGAAGCTGAAACAACCCGTGAATCTTCGGATGAAGCACCGCTTTCGATGCTTGCATTCAAGATCATGAACGATCCGTTCGTTGGTTCTCTTACTTTCGCTCGTATTTACTCGGGCAAGATGACCAAGGGCATTTCGCTCGAAAATACCGTTAAGGGCAAGCGCGAGCGCATCGGCCGTATGTTGCAGATGCACTCCAACAGCCGTGAAGACATCGAAGAAGCCTTTGCTGGCGACATCGTTGCTCTGGCTGGTCTCAAGGAAACCACAACAGGTGATACGCTTTGCGATCCACTGAAGCCGGTTATTCTCGAGCGCATGGAATTCCCTGATCCGGTTATTGAAATCGCGATTGAACCAAAGACCAAGGCTGACCAGGAAAAGATGGGCCTCGCGCTCAACCGTCTGGCTGCTGAAGATCCTTCGTTCCGCGTGAAGTCCGATGAAGAATCCGGCCAGACAATTATCGCTGGTATGGGCGAACTTCATCTCGACATTCTCGTTGATCGTATGAAGCGTGAATTCAAGGTAGAAGCGAATGTGGGTGCACCACAGGTTGCCTATCGTGAAACGATCACACGTGCTGCTGAAATCGACTACACCCACAAGAAGCAGTCGGGTGGTTCGGGTCAGTTCGCTCGCGTGAAGATCATCTTCGAACCACATGAAGGCGATGACTTCATCTTCGAATCCAAGATCGTTGGCGGCTCTGTTCCTAAGGAATATATCCCAGGCGTTCAAAAGGGTATCGAAAGCGTTATGGGTGCGGGTCCACTTGCTGGCTTCCCAATGCTCGGCGTTAAGGCAACCCTCATCGACGGTGCATATCATGACGTTGACTCGTCTGTTCTCGCCTTCGAAATCGCTGCTCGCGCTGCATTCCGTGAAGGCGCGCAGAAGACCGGTGCTCAGCTCCTTGAGCCGATCATGAAGGTCGAAGTCGTAACCCCGGAAGATTACGTCGGTGACGTAATTGGCGATCTGAATTCACGTCGTGGTCAGATTTCCGGTACGGAAGCTCGTGGCATTGCTACGGTCGTCAACGCAAATGTTCCACTCGCCAACATGTTTGGTTACGTGAACAACCTGCGTTCGATGTCTCAGGGCCGTGCGCAGTACACCATGCAGTTCGACCATTATGAGCCAGTTCCGACTGCGGTCGCACAGGAAATTCAGAAGAAATTCGCGTAATCACTGATTACGCAAAATATTAAAAGAGCCTGAGCAGGCTAGATATTAGGAGAGCTCAGATGGCAAAAAGCAAGTTTGAACGCAATAAGCCACACGTAAACATCGGCACCATTGGTCACGTTGACCATGGCAAGACCTCGCTGACTGCAGCGATCACCAAGTTCTTTGGTGAATTCA
>NZ_NNRJ01000050.1 GCF_002252445.1 Brucella thiophenivorans | reverse complement strand
CGCTGATATTTACGCGCAGGTTAACGTAACAGTGCCTTTTTTCTTTTACGCATTATCCGACGCAAAACCGCTGCGCACTTTTGCTGGAAATGCTTTAAATCCCTGCGCCGCGCAGAAGGTGAAGCGGAGATTTCCGCTTCTTTGGCTGCTCGGGTTCCTGAAAACGCAGCGAACAGGCAAGTGCGCTTAAAAGGTCCGTCTGTGATATCAGACCCTGCACGATATTGTCGCGATCCGTTACGATAATGGCGTGCGCACGTCCGTCGGTCAGCCGTGGCACCAGCCCGACCACCTGATCGTCCGGCGAAGCCTTGATTGCCGCAATCATCAGCGAGCGTGCATCAGCGCCGGTATTCTGCAGCTCACGCAACCCGACCGTCCCCTTGAGTTTACCCGCCCCATCGACCACTGGCAGTGTACGGATATTATGTGTAAGCAGCAGTTCCCGCGCCTTGTCCGGCGTGTCATCTTCGGTGATGTAGATTACATCGCGCGACATGATGTCTTTTGCCTGCGATTTTCCGTGCGTGCGTACCAATGCTTGCAACTCGACCTGTCTGAGAAGACGATCCAAATCCGAAGGATCAATATCGAATGTTTCGTCAATCGTTGCCAGCGCTTTGCTCACATCGTCGGAATTAAAGCCAACCCGCAAGGGCGCAGGTAAATCGCTGGTATGATGGGTGTTGACCGATGCGACTACAGGGATATGCGGGTATTTCCTGCGCGTAAGCTTATGAAACACAATTCCCAGCACAACCAGCATGACCGAGTTGAGACCCACAGGGATAAATGCGAATTTATAGCCGAGTTCAGTAACGGCTGGTCCGCCAATGATTGCGGTGAGGGCTGCGGCACCACCCGGCGGATGCAGACAACGACCAAACGACATGGCTGCAATGGCAAGCCCAACACCCAGACCAATCGCTAGCACCTGATTATCGACAAATTGCATTATGGTTATGCCAACCAGAGCCGAAATCACGTTGCCGCCGATGATTGACCATGGCTGTGCCAAGGGACTGGCGGGAACCGCGAAAATCAGTACGGCGGATGCGCCGATGGGGGCAACGATAATCGGGAGCGCCATCGACTGTCCCAATATAAGCGCCGTGACGAAGCCGGTCAGGCCAATGCCAATCAGGGCGCCGAAACACGCGATCACGCGATCACGCAAATTCGCGCCAGCCAAAATAGGTATGAACAGACGAAACCGGCTGAACACCGTCAGTTCCTTTTCATTGCCGCAAAAGGTTGGGAATTCTCATTTGCCGATTGAGATAAACGGAATCGGCTGGTGTGTCATGCACACATATAACGCGTCATATGGAATTACGAGAATTCATTTCTATGCTTTGATCATTTTGTGGATTGAAATCGCATTGGTGTTGGAATGGTGACCCGACAGAGCGGTTGTGATCATCACGAATAAGCCATGCGAAGAGCGTTGCACAGCCATTGTCACTGAAGTTTCGTAAATTCGTCGTCCGAGTGTCAAGTTGAAGAAGCATAGGCATTCGCGCCTCAGTAAAGGAGCGCGAAGCAATGCCTCAATCAATTGAACTCACGAACATCGGAAAAGCTTTTGGCGGAAATGACGTCCTCAAAGGCATCGATCTTTTCATTCGTCCCGGCGAGTTCATTTCTCTCGTTGGTATGTCCGGATGCGGTAAATCAACCCTGTTGCGTATTATCGCAGGCCTTGAATCGCCCGATAGCGGCTCTGTCGCCATCGGTAGTCAGGACGTAACCGACATCGACCCCAGCGACCGCAATCTCGCAATGGTGTTTCAGTCTTATGCGCTTTATCCGCATATGAATGTGCGTCAGAATATTGCGACACCGCTCAGAATGCGCAAGCTGAAGCTCTCAGCCCGCCTGCCATTGATCGGTCGCCTGTTTTCATCGACCAGCGCGCTGAAGGAAATTGACGAAGCTGTCGTACAGGCCGCTGAAACCTTGCATATCGAGCATTTGCTTGACCGTAAGCCAGCACAGCTTTCAGGTGGACAAAGGCAACGCGTCGCGCTTGCACGCGCATTAGTGCGGTCTCCCGCGGCGTTTCTCATGGATGAGCCGCTTTCCAATCTAGATGCCAAATTGCGTGCCCATATGCGCAACGAACTTGCACAGCTCCATCGTCGTCTCGGCGCAACTTTCATCTATGTGACCCATGATCAGATCGAAGCGATGACCATGTCAGACCGTATCGCGCTGATGTCGGAAGGTCGTATTGAACAGTTGGGAACGCCTGACGAACTTTACAGCCGTCCGGCAACGCTGACCGTTGCACGCTTTATCGGCACACCGTCGATCAATCTTCTGCCTGTCGAAATCGACGAACAGGGACATGTGACTTTTATCGGAAGAACACTCGGACTGGCTGTGGCACCGGGACAAAGCGGACCTGCCATGCTCGGTCTGCGCGCAGAGGATTTGCATGTTGCTCAAAGTGGATTGGCAGCGCGCATTGAGCGCAGCGAAACCCACGGTGCTGATCGCTTCATCACATGTCGTCTGCTTGACGATAACAATATCGAAGTCACATTGCGTCAGCGCGCAGGCGAAACACTCAATGAAGATGCCAATGGTGTGCTGCATTTAGGTTTTGCACGAGATTGCGTTCATTTGTTTGGTGACAATGGTTTGCGTGTTGAAGCCCAGCGCCAGCGGGTGCCGGCATGACGACCACTGATTTCGCAACAGTCAGCGCTGTCACTAATCGGCCGCGTCGATCGCGTGCAGCGCGACACCTCGTTATTCGTGGCCTGATGTTTGCAGCACCAGCGATCCTGCTGCTGCTTGCGACATATATCATCCCGATGATCGTTCTGGCCGGGTTTTCGGTGACCGATTATAAGCTTGGAGCACTCTCGACCCGCTTTGTGGGGTTCGATAATTTCATTAATGCTTTCAGCGACCCTGTTTTCCTGCGCTCGCTGAGAAACACTATTATCTATGCGCTGATCGTCATACCTTTTGGCGTGTTTCTGGCACTCGGCATCGCACTGCTTGTTTATAACCGCAAGCGGAGCCGTGGATTCTGGGAAGTCGCTTATTTTCTGCCCGTCACTGCAACGCTGGTCGCCATGGCAACCGTCTGGCAGTTCTTGCTGCATCCCTCCATCGGTCCGGTAAATGCCGCTATCAAATGGTTTGGCTTTGAGCCGGTATCGTTCTTATCCAATCCTGCTCTGCTTATTCCGACCATGGCGCTGATTGGAATCTGGCAGGTATTGGGCTTCAATATGGTGCTGTTTCTGGCAGGACTGACTGCGATTTCGAAAGACCTGCATGAAGCTGCACGTCTTGATGGAGCGAAAAATCCGATTGATCGCTTCCTGACGGTGACATGGCCAATGCTTGGGCCAACAACGATGTTCGTTGTGGTCACAACCTCGATTTCTGCATTCAAAGTGTTTGAGACCGTTGCCGTACTGACGAAAGGTCGCTTTGGCTCGGAAACCTTGCTTTTCAACCTTTACCTCGAAGGCTTCGAATATTCGAACACCGGTTATGCCGCAGCATTGACGCTGATTTTCCTTGCGATTGTTCTGGTTCTATCCATCGGACAAACCCTCCATCTCGACAAGAAAGTGCACTACTGATGGCCGCACTTCGCAAATATATGCCGCATATCGTTCTGGCTCTCGGCGCTATCGTTATGCTGCTGCCATTCTACTGGATGGTGCTGACTTCAATCCGCTCGCCGGCCGAAGTCTTCAACGTATCGCTTTGGCCCATTCCTGAAAAATTTGATGCCGTCGAGAATTATGCGCGCGCAGCAGGCCAAGTGCCAATGGCTCGCTTTATGCTCAATGGTTTCATTGTCTGCTTTGGCATTCTGATCGTGCAGGTTCTGACGGCGGTTCCGGCTGCTTATGCACTGGCAAAATTGCGTTTTCCGGGCCGTAAGCTGATGCTTGCTCTGGTGATCGCAGCGCTTTGCGTGCCTATTCAGGCACTCGCTTTGCCGCTTTTTGTTGGTCTGGCAAAAGCACAGTTGCTCAACACCTACTTTGCGATGATGGCCCCGTTTTTTCTGTCGGTCTTTGCAATCTTTCTGTTTCACCAGTCGTTTCGCAGCTATCCCGATGAAATCATCGAAGCCGCTCGTATGGATGGCTTTTCCGAGATGGAAATCTGCTGGGGCATTGTGTTGCGCGGTTCTCTGCCTTCACTTGCGGCATTTTCCGTCTTTTCGCTCGTCGCACACTGGAACGACCTTTATTGGCCGATGGTGGTCGTCACCGATACCAATCTCGCACCGCCGCCGCTTGGCATGCTGTTCTTCGCCGATATTGAATCCGGTGCAAACTATGGCGCGCTGATGGCCGGGGCCACGATCATCACCGCTCCCATGGTTGTCTGCTTCCTCCTTGCACGCAGGCACTTCATCGCAGGCATAACCATGACCGGCGTCAAATAATCCCGATCACTCCTCCACTTCCTCCCAACATCTTCTGGAGACTATCATGACCATCAACCGACGTACTGTCATGAACGGCATGCTTCTTAGCCTCGCCGTCGCTGGCTTTGCCAAGCCCGGCATGGCCGCAGCCGATAATGTAACGCTTGACGTGCTTTACAATCTGCCGGGCTTCACGAAATTTCATCAGCCGCTGGCCGATGAATTCATGAAGAACAATCCAGATATCAAGATCAACTTTCTTGCACCCGCAGTCGGTTATAATGAAGGCCAGCAGCAGGTTCTGCGTGCAGCCGTCACGGGCAACCTGCCAGATGTTTACTTCTCCGGTTACAACCTGACCGGCGAATTGGTGCACACACTGGCACCACGCAATCAGATCACCGATTTGGCACCCTTCATTGAAGCAGAAGGCGGTCAGGCATTCCTCGACAAGAATTACAGCCCCAAGATGGCCGCACTCGGTCAGGTCGACGGTAAGCAATATGGCCTGCCGGTTAACGCTTCTTCGCCAATCATCTACATCAATTCTGAACTGGTGGAAAAGGCCGGTGGCGATCCTGCAAATATGCCCAAGACCTTTGCTGGTCTGATTGAACTGGCAAAGAAGATCAAAGCGCTTGATCCAAAAATCTCTGGCATGGGCTACGACATCAATGGCTGGCCGGATGATTGGCTTTGGCAGTCGCTGGTTTTCCAGCAGGGTGGCAAGCTGGTTGATGCAGAAACCAAGACCGTTGCCTTCGACAATGAAGTTGGCCTGAATGCATTAAAGCTGACCCGTCAGTTCGTGACCGAAGGTGGCCAGAACCTGCTTGATTGGGATCAGTCGCGCCAGCAGTTTGGTGCAGGACTTACCGGCTTCATCTTCTCCACGCCTGCACATGTTCAGACCATTCAGGGCCTCGTCGGCGACCGTTTCAAGCTCACAACGGCGACTTTTCCACTTGATAATGCGGAAAATGGTGGCGTTCCAACCGGCGGCAATTCGGCTGTTATCCTGACACAGGATAAGCAAAAGCAGGATGCGGCCTGGAAATATCTGAAGTGGGTCACCGGTCCTGAAGCACAGAACGTCATCGTGCGCATCACAGGTTATTTGCCGACGAACAAACTTGCAACCGGCGAAGAATATCTGGCTCCCTATTATGCCGAGAACCCAAATGTGAAGACGGCATCGCTGCAGGCCGACCGCTCGCTGCCATGGGCTGGTTATCCGGGTGGCGATTCCGTGCGCATCTGGCGTACGCAGCGTGATGTCATCGGCTCTGTAATGCGCGGTGAAGTTTCGCCGGAAGATGGTCTCAAGCAGCTTGTTGAACAGACAAATGCACTGATGAAATAAGATCGTCCTACGATCATGAGCGCTGCGAAACCGGCAAACTGCGGGTTTCGTAGCCCTCTTAATATTTGAAAGAACGATTATGAAAATCATTCAGATCACCGATACACATCTCATGCCATCGGGCATCGTGGTGAACGGCGTGGACCCTGAAAAGCAGCTGCGCATCGCGGTTGCAGACATTACCGAAAAGCACAGTGATGCGGATCTGCTGGTTATCACCGGTGACCTTTGCAATTATGGTGATCCCGAAGCCTATGAGTTGCTGCGGGAAATCATAGCATCTGTGCCGTTAGAAGTGCGTCTGCTGCTTGGCAATCACGACCGCAGACCAGAATTCATTGACGCTTTTCCTGATCATCCGCGAGATGAAAATAGCTATATTCAGTCATATATGGACACGGATTTTGGACGCCTGCTGTTTCTTGATAGTCATCAGGCCGATGTTATCGGTGGTATCTACAAGGAAGATAGGCTCGCATGGCTCGACGCAGCGCTTGCTGACGCGGGTGATCTGCCGGTTACGGTTTTCATTCATCACCCACCATTTGATGCCGGTATTGCACATTTCGATAATATCGGAATGCATGATGATGGCGCCATTATGCAACGTCTTCATGCACATGAGGCCGGTGTCCGGCACATCGTCTTCGGCCATATTCATGTGCCTCTGGCGGGCACGAGCGCGCAGGGGATTGCCTATAGTTCAGGGCAAGCCTGCTCCCACCGCTTCATCACGGAACTGGATGTTCCAAATCCCTGGTGGACGGGCGGACTGCCATGCTATCGCGTGATCAAACTCGATGAGCATGGCTTGCGCGCCTATAATTTCGAGGTAGGACAGGTTCCAACAACTCAGGCCGAAATCTGCGCCGGGCCGTAGACGATTTTTGGGAACGGCTCTGTCTCTTTTTTTGAGTATTACCCAACGCAAAAAGCCCACTCATTTTTGCTGGAAATGCCTAGAAGCTGGCTGCTTACAGTCACCATCATGGCTAAGTGTGGGATTGATGCATATCGGCAGGTCGATAGCATCAAAAACAGCATGGAGTTTGGTCGTCAATCCTCCACGTGACCGGTCGATACAGGCAGCCTCAGCCCCGCTTTGCACCAGTAGCATCGGCGCGGGCTTCCGATAGGAGTACTGTCAATCAGGACATATTCAAAGTTTGCTGTGTCAGCCAAGTGTTACGGCACTCCGCGTAATCTGGAAGCTAGGCTCCCAAGCCCGCTGCATAATCATTTCGTCAAGTGTGATAGCTTTGTTCTATTCAATCATACTCACGATGAAATCTGATGGGTATCAAGTCACGAACCGCGACCGGGGCCTGGATCTCGTGCTTCCATCTCGGGCTCAAGCTATTACTCAAAATTCAGCTCCATTTTCAATAATATGATTATAAAAAGATATTTTTTGGGTTAAACTGGCAAATATTACATAATGGACTTAAGCACTCCAATCGCTCTCGCTTCGTTCACGGCATTCTTTGATTAACCGAAGCTAATGCGCGATACGCTTCTCATGGCAGCGGCGCTCCATCACATTTCAGTAGCGGCCATTTGATGAGGGGAACTTCGTGCGATCAATATAACTTTGTCCGGAGAGTTTATCAGATTGCACCCTTACCTTGATGCTGCGTGCTCAGGGTATTGGAAATCGCATACGGGTTAGCAAAGAAATATTGATCACCCAGAACGTCTTTTACTGGCGAATGAAAGGCATCGATCAAAATTACAAAAGCAAGTGATTGCGACATGCCGAGCGCAAAAATTGCACGCAGCGGAGAGAAAAGGCTTCATCAATCAATCCCTTTTTTCATAAAAATCATAATACAACTAAATTATTGATATAGCTTCGTGTTTATCAAGCCATCTTAATTGAACGCGCTCGGTTAACAATAATCTCCCGGAGATAATTTCGGATCATATACGAGAAGTTCATGAAGACTTGCAGGATCAGGATACGCATCTGATTATAAGGAACACCTGGTTGTCTGATAACAAACTGATCTCATAAAAAATGAGCTGTTTGTTTGGGATCAAAGTGAAGGGCGCTTCAAAAGCTTACAGAGTTTCAGACGAACAGAGAAATCAGGGATGATCGCTTTTGGAGCGGAACAGTCTTGGTAATTTAACGTTGCTGGGGCAATGGTATTCAAAACGCACATAATGAAAAAAGCATGGTTGCGCATCTTCTGTGCAATAATGTTGGTTTGCGTTGGCTTCGCCCATTAACCTGTCTTTTCTGCTACAAACACTGATTTTCAAGAATCTTCCCAATATGTCCTGCCAGATGGCGGCATGCCTGTCATCTGTACATCAGATAGGGATAGCGGTGATGATTCTCATCCTACCGGTAAGTATTCGGGGCAGAGTTGCGAAGCCTGCCGTTTAAGTTCTGCTACTGTTTTAACTGCTTCGGCAGCAGCCACTTGTGAGCCAATACCGCAAAGACTTGTTGGGCTGGCACTCTTTGATGATGCCTTTTTCCCTGCGACATGGACGCATAACGCAGCACCCCGCGCGCCGCCAATCCTTCTCGCACTTCTTTGATTTAACCAATCAGCCGTGCGACTTCGATTTTAGCCTCGGCATTGATTGAACGAGCCAAAACGCAGCGCTGTTTATCAGGTGAACAGTTCCGGGTGGCGTGGGAAAGACTGCACTCTTTCGTGTGTTCGCGGGCCTTTGTCCCCGTTAGTCAGGACGTTTTGAGCTTGAAGAAAGTACGATGTTTCTGCCGCAGATCGCTTACATTCCGCACGACAATGCCAGGCACATTATCTCTTACCCGTGTTTGGAACCATTTGAAGACGAGACAATCATTGCGGCTTTAAACGATGTGGGACTGGCGCATCTTATATTACGGCTGGATGAGCCATGGCATAATAGCCTGGCTGGAGGTGAACGCCAGCGATTGGCATTCGCGCGACTCATATTGCACGCGCCGGACATTGCGATAGCCGACGAACCGACCAGTCAGCTGGATATTCCATCATCCTTGGAACTGATGAGAACTCTGAAACATCGCTCCCCGGAAATGACATTTATCGGCACATGCCATCAACCGGAAATCAAACAGGAGTTTAATCGCCTCTTCCGTTTAGCCGTTTAATCCCGGAAGTGCAGGATTATCATTGTCGGCCAAACAGAGGAAAGCACTGCGGGCCAATTTCTTCATGGTAGCGCCAAGACCACGCATGTCATCAGAATATGGCGGATACACTTTGTCAAAGTCGGCCGAATTAAATTTACACTGCTACAATTTGTTGGGGTTTTTTAAAAAAAACTATATGATATTTTCATTTAATAGTAATGTTTAAGATTAAAAATTTTTTCTCTTTTAAATAAGACGGTTGATTATTTTCAATGATTGCAAATTTCTATAAATTGATATCAAAAAACATTTTTTATAAACTGATAATTAATTCTGTATTAATTATTATTTTTATTGGCAATGCTTATGCATCTGATGAACATCATGATATTGATGCGAAAGTGGGTGTAGTAATAGATCAAAAAATTGTTTTTGAGAAAGATAGCGCTGACTGGAAGGCAACTGTATGGAATTTTTATGGAGGAGACGATATTCCAGGTCTGAGATATATATCCGACAATTCGAGAACAGTTACGTTGAAGGGCACACCAGAAGTGCCTGGTGTTTATAAATTTACTTATTATAAAGCTGGTTTTATTTACAATGATTACGCGTATGTAACAGTAAACGTATCTAAGCCTGATATTAGGGTGAGCACCGCGCAATTGCCGTCTGGTCAGATCGGTCAGGCCTATAGGGCGAGCCCGCTTCATGCTTCGGGTGGTGTTGAGCCTTACACATGGACAGCTCCCAATCTGCCAGCGGGTCTTTTGCTCGATGCATCGACCGGTGTGATCAGCGGCACCCCCTCTGTGGTGTTCAATGGTACGGTTACGGTGAAGGCAACCGATCAGAATAAGACCGAAGCAACCAAAGATCTCACGCTCACAGTATCTCCAGCCGATCTGGTGGCACAAAATCACACGCTGACCGTGATGGCAGCCACTACGGGGTCGGTCAATCTAAGCAGCGGAGCAACCGGTGGTATCGCTACATCCGCATCGATCATCTCCCAGTCAAACGCCGGTGCTGGCAAGGCATGGGTTGAGGGGATAGGCAATGCACAGATGCTTTATTTTGCAGCTGCTCCAACATTCTCCGGTCAGGCTGAAATCAGCTATAAACTCGCCAATGCCAACGGTGCTTCAAATCCTGCGACTGTTACAGTTCAAGTTATCGCGCGCCCAGATCCCTCCAAAGATACGGAAGTGATTAGTCTCCTTAACGCCCAGATAGAAGCTGCAAAGCGAATGACGCAAATGCAAATTCGAAACTTTCAACAACGCCTTGAACAACTTCACGACGAAGGAGGATGTCGTTCCAACCAGATTGGTATCAACGTAGCGCTTGATGGTGCGCATTTAAGCCCGAAACTACCACAGCAAAATGCTTGCGCTGAACGTAATCTTGCGATTTGGACGGCGGGGGAGGTTAATCTCGACAATTCGAAGGATGAGGACGACCCTAAAAGGTTAAAGCATGTCAGTATCGGTGTGAGTGGCGGTGTTGACTATCGTATATCACCAAGTTTTATCGGCGGAATAGGCTTTGGATACAGCAAAGACACAACGGATATTGGCGAAAAAGGAACGCAAAGCCGTGCCAACATGGTCGCGCTTGCCACCTATGGAAGCTACCGGCCAAGCCAAGGCGTCTTTATTGATGGTGTAGTCGGCTATGGTTGGCTCAATTTTGAAAGTGAACGTTACGTTACATTGACTGGCAGTCATGCAAGTGGTGAACGTAAGGGGCAACAGGTCTTTGGATCTGTGTCTGTTGGCTATGAGCTCCGCAACGATAGTTGGCTTCTCTCACCGTATGTTCGAGGAGATACGGCTTTTACAAAACTATCAAGTTTTACCGAAACAGGTGCTGGGATCTTTGATCTGACTTACGGCGAACAGTCGGCGAAAATGCTGTCCGCAACGCTTGGTATTCGTGGCGAGTATGTGATCCCGATGAGTTGGGGTGAACTGAAACCCAATACACGTCTTGAATATACGCGCGATTTTGCGGGCGCGAGCCGCGTGCGGCTGGGATATAGTGACATGGGTGGGTTGTTACCATTCACAATTGATACCAATTCCGATCCTGAAGACACCGTTAGGATAGAAGCAGGATTCGATACTAACTTTGATGCGGGTTGGTCAGCTGGACTTAAATATAGCACCCAGATCGGCACAACTGGTGGAAAGCTACAACATGGAATAATGTGGAAATTAAATAAGTCGCTTTGAGTGTAGTTGCTTGAACTGGGCGTTTGGGTGTCGAGGCGGCATGAAATTTCCAGACTCTTTTCCCAGGTTAAAGGGTTTGGAATTTGGCGTGAGATTGTTGCTTATGGGGTATGCCTATCGCTCGTTTGCGCTGAGTGCTGCCGCTGTGGAAGATCCGATTTCAGAGCGTGGCATGATCGTCATCTGGGAAAGTGTTTGCTTTTGGATCAACTATTTTGGCCGCTATTTTGCAAATTGCGTTCGCAAGGAGCGGCCAGAGCAGCGTTGGTACAGACATAGGCTTTCACAGTTGCGCTTTTCATCTTCGGAATCGGACTGATGCCATGGCAGGCGTTCCAACGTGGAAACGAAAATGGGGCGCTTATAAATCAGGTCTGGGCGACGATCTTGGCTCATGCAAATTTGCTAGGTCGCACACTCATAAACTGGGTTTTCAAATTGGTCTGATTTTGATTCACTGAAGCCTTGATTTGGAGGCTTCTCATGACCCGTCGCCGGTTTGATCTCACCGATTTCGAGTGGAATGTTATTCAACCATTGTTGCCGAATAAGCCGCGCGGCGTACCCCGCGTTGACGACCGTCGGGTGATCAACGGCATCTTGTGGCGGTTTCGGACAGGCTCGCCTTGGGCAGAGGTTCCGGATCGATATGGTCCGTATACCACATGCTACAACCGGTTTGTGCGATGGCGAAAGGCCGGTGTCTGGGATCATGTTCTGGGCGAGATTTCTAAAGCTTTCGATGGCGATATTGTCATGATCGACAGCTCCTGTATCCGTGTTCATCAACATGCGGCGACGGGAAAAAGGGGGATCAAGACGATGGCTGCATGGGACGTTCCCGTGGCGGCCTGACCACCAAAATCCATGCAGTTGTCGATGCCGATGGTCGACCGATCTGTCTCGCACTCACCGCCGGCCAAGCCCATGATGGCCGAATGGCGGAACCATTGTTACAGACACTCTCCAAGGGTTCGATCCTGCTGGCGGACAAGGCCTACGATACCAACGCTATACGAGCATTTGCAAAGCAACGGCAGGCATGGGCCAATATTCCGGCCAAGAGCAATCGGAAGGGAAGCTACCCTTTCAGCCAGTGGGTTTACAGACAACGCAATCTCGTTGAGCGCTTCTTTAGCAAACTCAAACAGTTCAGAGGCATCGCCACCCGTTACGACAAAGACCCGATGAACTTTCTCGCCGCCGTCAAATTGGCAGCAGCAAGAATTTGGATCAGATCGTTATGAGTCTACGGCCTAGGAAGACAAACCGAGATCAAACTCGGATGCCGTATTCTTAATCGAATGATGGCATGTACAAGTTCGTATTCCGTCCGCGTAAAAGCCGCAAGCCTGTAGAAGACCATTAAAGACCAGAATTCGCTCTAAATTGCATCCTCCCGACAGGTACATTCTATTTTAAACTGTAACATGCCAATGAATTCATGTGGTTAGCCATGGAAGAAATTGGATGTCGAATTGCTATTCACAGATCACTTTGCCGGAATGTTGCCGTCTTTTCGAACTTAAACAGCTCAAAGTCCCTCTCGTCGACATTGCGCGACTGATGAGTCGTCATCGCTCGACAATCTATCGCGAGATCAAACGCAACAGCTTTCGGGATGCCGAGATACCAGACTATAACGGCTATCAATGTGTTGTTGCCGACAAGATCAGGAAGAAGCGCAGAACACGGTTGCGCAAGCTCAGGCGTTATCCAGAACTGCGCAAGCTCGTCATTGAACAATCGGAAGCCCATTGGTCGCCAGAACAGATCTGCGGCCGAATGACTAGCCATGGTCTGAGCGCGATACGTCCGTGTGCAGAAACGATTTATCGCTTCGTCTATTCTAAGGAAGAATATGGGCTGAAGCTGTTTGAAAACCTTGCCGAGATGCGAACAAAGCGATGCCCACGTGGTACCAGACGATCGCGCAGCTCCAGGATTCCAGAAGCGTTTCGCATTCATCAACGTCCTGATTTTATTGGAAATCGTCTGCAATTTGGCAACTGGGAAGGTGATTTGATCATCTTTGATCGTGACCTTGGAGAAGCCAATGTCATGACGCTTGTTGAACGCAAAAGTCGTTATTGCGTCATCATTAAAAACAGCAGTCGGCATTCAAAGCCTATCATGAACAATATCATTCAGACCTTTGCTGCGCTGCCGTATGAATATTCCGTTCCGATTGACACATTGCGTCTTGATTGGCTTTATGTCTACTAATGTACAGACGCTGTTATAGCTTTAAGCTATTGATTTAACCTCATTAATGAGCGGGAGACGAATCATGCTGTTATGTGGCGTTGCGGCGCGTCAGTCTGACGTGAGTTTTTCACTGCTCTCAGAGCGTCACGATTGTTGTTTCACCGTGTGCAATCGCTGCATAACCGCGAGAAATCCATGAAAACGAATGACCGTTTCACCCGTTCTGGAAAGCTGTTTGGTCTTGATTTTGGCGTGGCCATGGGCCTGGCTGCCGCTTTGCTATTCTTTACGATCAGCGGAATATTGACCTATATCAATTTTCAGGGAATTCGTGAAGCAAACCAGAAAATTGTTCAGACCCATCAGGCGATCGTTTCTCTGCAAAGTCTTTTTTCAAGACTGCAAGATGCCGAAACAGGCCAAAGAGGGTATCTTTTAACTGGTGAGATCAGCTACCTTGCCCCTTACCAGACCGCGCGCAGTGCAATTCAGAATGAGATCGAAAAGGTCGCACAACGCACCGGGGAAAACATCGGTCAAAGTGACAGGCTTGATAGTCTCAAACAACATGTGAATGCTAAGCTTAGCGAAATGGCTGATGCGATTGCACTGCGACGAAGTGGAGGGATTGAGGCCGCACTGCCATTGGTTCGTTCCGATCGCGGCAAGCTGGAAATGGATGCCATTCGCGACGGCATTGATGCAATGTCTCAGGTCGAAAATAACATTCGCGGCACACGTCTTTTAGAAATGGAGCGTGCACAACAACAAGCGCTTATAAGTACCATTCTTGCAGCGGTGCTGGGGATCATTCTCACATTGGTGGTCGGGTATCTCCTTCGTAAGGCTGCTCTCGTTCAATCCCGTGATGAATGGCTTCAAACCGGAGAAATTGGTCTTGCCTCCGCGATGATTGGTGATCAGCGCATTGATGAACTCGGCGAAAATATCCTTGACTACCTGACGCAATATACCGGTGCTGTGGCAGGAGCATTTTTCAGCGGCAACCGTGACCACTATCGACGGGGCGCAGTTGTTGGCGTGCCTGACGCGAACAGTGTGCCTGAGGCCTTCGCGTCAAGGCAAGGTCTGCTGGGGCAAGCGGCAGCCAAAGGAGATCTGATTGTTCTTAATGAGGTCCCAGATGGATATCTGGCATTTGGATCTGCACTTGGAAAAGACAAACCGCGCCATCTGGTGATAGTTCCCGGGGCTTTGAATGATGCCGTCAATTCAGTGGTAGAGCTTGGATTTCTGCATCCGGTGGACGAAAAAATCATTACGCTGTTGAACAGGGCTGCCGAAACAATCGCGGAAAGTGTGCAGGCCGCAGCATATCGAGACGAATTGCAGAACCTGCTGGAAGAAACACAACAGCAGTCCGAGGAGTTACAGGCTCAGGGCGAAGAGTTGCGTGTTTCCAATGAAGAGCTTGAGGAACAAAGCAGGGTTCTTAAAGAGTCGCAGTCACGGCTTGAACAACAACAGGCTGAACTCGAACAGACCAACAGCCAACTTGAAGAACAGGCCAACCAACTTGAGCTGCAGCGCAGTGATCTTGAACGTGCCCACGCATCGGTGCAATCGAAAGCCGAAGAGCTCGAACGTTCCAGCCAGTATAAATCTGATTTTCTGGCGAACATGTCGCACGAGCTGCGCACGCCCTTAAACTCATCGCTGATCCTGGCCAAGCTTCTTGCAGACAACCCCGACGAGAACCTGACCCAAGAACAGGTCAAATATGCGCGAACCATCCAGTCTTCGGGCAATGACCTTCTCAATCTCATTAACGACATTCTTGATTTGTCGAAGATCGAAGCCGGTCACGTCGAAATTCATCCTGAAGTCACACCTTTGGCACGTCTTTCGACCGGCTTGAAGCAACTCTTTCAACCGCTCGCGGATGAAAAGAAGCTTGAGCTTGTTATCGACATTGATGATCGTCTGCCAAAATCATTCGTCACAGATCCACAGCGACTGGAACAAATACTCAAAAACTTGCTCGCCAATGCTCTCAAATTTACAGAAAAGGGAGAGGTTTCGCTGTCGATAAGACCGCAGACAGACGAACAGATCAGCTTTTCCGTCAAAGACAGCGGCATAGGCATCTCCGTAGACCAGCTCAAAAGTATCTTTGAAGCATTTCATCAGGCAGACAGTACAATCAGCCGGCGATTTGGCGGCACCGGACTTGGCCTGTCGATCTCAAGGCAACTTGCCCGGCTATTGGGTGGTGCGATCAGTGTTGAAAGCACGCTCGGACAAGGCAGCAATTTCACTGTCACCCTGCCGTTGAAATTTGTTTCTGACGTCAACAGCGGGTCGCCTAAAAAAACGATAGGGTGGACTGAAGAAACGTCAAAAAGCCCGGCAATCGCGACGAACATTTTACCACAACCGCTTCATCTGGAAGACGATCGTGACGCACTCACTGGTGATAAACGTGTTCTTCTGGTCATTGAAGATGATGATACATTTGCAGCAATTGTACGTGACTTGTCGCGGGAATTGGGGTTCCATTCGGTGGTGGCACGCACGGCAGAAGAGGCTGTGCGCATTGCGCGTGAGTTTTCACCAAATGCTATCGTGTTGGATGTCGGCCTGCCCGATGAGTCCGGTCTGTCGGTTCTCGATCGCCTTAAAAACGACGTGCGCACTCGCCATATACCGATCCATGTCATTTCCGCAGGCGATCACACAAGAACCGCATATGCGCTTGGTGCTGTGGGCTACCTCAACAAGCCAGTCAGCCGTGAGCAGCTTGTAGATGTTCTGAGCCAGTTGCAGGACAGACTAACTCAACGCGTCCATCGTGTTCTGATCGTTGAAGATGACGAGCGGCAGCGCGAAGCCGTAGCAAAGCTACTGAGTTCCAGTGATGTCGAGACGACAACTGCCAGCAACGCAGCCGAGTGCCTAGATCTGCTGCGCGAACAGACTTTTGATTGTATGGTGCTTGATCTTTCATTGCCTGACGCATCGGGGTTCTCGCTGCTTGAAACTCTGAGCAACGAAAGCGCTTACGCATTTCCACCCGTGATCGTCTATACGGGACGGGAGCTATCCACCGAGAACGAGCAGAAACTGCGACGTTATTCCAAGTCAATCATCATTAAGGGTGCAAAATCTCCCGAACGGCTTCTCGACGAAGTCAGCCTATTCCTGCATCAGGTCATTTCAGAATTGCCAGCCGAACAACAACAGATGATCCGCAAAGCACGTCATCGCGATGCAATGCTTGAGGGTCGTCGTATCCTTGTGGTTGAAGATGACATCCGCAATGTCTACGCACTCACCAATATATTGGAGCCGCGTGGCGCCGAGGTCATTATTGCGCGAAATGGCCAGGAAGCTATTGAAGCCCTCAATCGGTCTCTCGAAAAAGCCGAGACGCATATTGACCTTGTTTTGATGGATGTGATGATGCCAGTCATGGATGGTTTAACCGCAACACGGGAAATTCGCCGGAATCCCGCCTGGAAGAAACTACCCATTGTAACGCTCACTGCGAAAGCGATGCCGGATGATCAGCAACGTTGCATTGAAGCTGGTGCCAATGATTATATGGCGAAGCCGCTTGATGTTGATAAGCTTCTGTCGCTTGTTCGCGTGTGGATGCCAAAATGACGGAATCGCCACAACACGGCTCCGCCGAAGAAATTGAGATCAGACTGTTGTTGGAGGCACTGTACCTTCGATACCATTATGACTTCCGCAATTATTCGCTCAGTTCGATCAAGCGTCGTCTCCGGCAGGCGCGCGAACAGATGGGCTTTGCCAGTTTTTCCGCGATGCAGGACAGTGTGTTGCATGATGCGACTATACTACCGAGTTTATTGCGCTACCTGACGGTTCAAGTCAGTGATATGTTTCGCGACCCAAGCTATTTTAGGGCCATTCGCGAACATGTCGTACCGCATTTGCGGACTTATCCCTCACTCAAGGTGTGGATTGCCGGGTGCTCCAGCGGCGAAGAGCTCTACTCCATGGTTATCCTTTTTCGTGAAGAGGGCCTGGAAGAGCGCACTTTATTTTATGCAACCGATATCAATCCTGACGCCTTACAAGCAGCCGAGGCCGGTGTCTACCCCATTGATCGCGTGCAGTCTTTTACCACCAATCATCAGCAATCGGGCGGTTTGACATCGCTATCTGATTATTATCAGGCTGCTTATGGCAGGGTATCCTTTGATAAGTCGCTTCGGCGCAATGTAGTATTCTCCGACCACAGTCTGGCGACGGACGCTGTTTTTGGAGAGATGCATCTGATTTCCTGCCGCAACGTGCTCATCTATTTCGATCACGACCTAAAAAACCATGTGCTTGGCTTATTCAAGAACTCTCTAGCCCATCGGGGCTTTCTTGGATTGGGTGCCAAAGAAAGCGTTCGCTTTTCTGGTCATGCAGATACTTTCGCGGACTTTGTGCGTGAGGAAAAAATCTATCAGAAGGTTTCAACATGACCTCCTCAATCACGCAGGCGGTCGTTATCGGTGCGTCGGCTGGAGCCTTTGATGCATTGTCTGCGATCCTGCCCGCCCTGCCAACCACTTTTCAACTGCCGATTATGGTCGTTGTGCATCTTCCACCCGACAAACGCAGCTTGATGGCTGAGCTTTTTAGGCACAAATGCAGCCTGTCGGTCGAGGAAGCAGAAGACAAGCAGCCACTGTGCCCAGCGACGATCTATTTTGCACCGCCAGATTATCACATGCTTGTTGAAAGGGATCGAACGCTATCCCTTTCCAAGGACGCGCCGGTACTCTTCTCG
Source organism: Brucella thiophenivorans (assembly GCF_002252445.1). GTDB lineage: Bacteria > Pseudomonadota > Alphaproteobacteria > Rhizobiales > Rhizobiaceae > Brucella > Brucella thiophenivorans. The sequence goes on along the minus strand of NZ_NNRJ01000050.1, from coordinate 13,508 downwards.
CGTCCATCGATCGATGTTCTTTTTGAAAGCGCATCAGATGCTTTTGGTGCCGCTGTACTCGGCATCGTTTTGACAGGCGGGAATGAAGACGGCGCGAAAGGTTTGCACGCAATCATTGCGGCAGGCGGGAAAGCCCTTGTTCAAGATCCCAAAAGCGCTTTTGTACCGACGATGCCAGAAGCTGCGATTCGATTTTGTCCAGATGCCCAAATTCTGTCGCTTGATGCGATAGCAGATTATTTAAGAGAGGTTTGAGTCAACACATGGAACCCGTATCGTTTCTTCTCGTTGACGATCTTGAGGAAAATCTCATTGCTCTGGAAGCGTTGCTTCGTCGGGATGGTTTGAGGATATTGAAAGCCAATTCCGGCGATCAGGCTCTTGAATTGCTGCTGCAACACGATATTGCTCTCGCTCTTGTCGACGTGCAGATGCCCGGGCTGGATGGATTTCAGCTTGCCGAACTTATGCGAGGCAATGAGCGAACACGTCATGTCCCGATTATTTTCGTAACCGCCGGTGGCGGGGGACAACGCCGCTTCAGAGGTTATGAAGCAGGTGCTGTCGACTTTATTCAAAAACCCATCGAACCAGATATTTTGCGCAGCAAAGCGGATGTCTTTTATGAATTATACCGGCAGCGCCAACAACTTGCCATGCAACGGGATGAGCTTGCCCTTCAGGCGGCCGCCTTGCGCGAGGCAGCACTTGAGAAAGATATTCTTCTTCAAGAAATTAATCATCGCATCAAAAACCTGTTCGGTCTTACATCGGGCCTAATATCCCTTAGCGCACGATCGGCAGAAAATATTGATGATCTGGTTTCCGACTTGCGATCACGCATGCAAGCTCTCGCGCGCGCCCACGAACTCACACTTCCAGCGCTTGGCGAAATCGCAACCACCGATCAATCTACATCTATCGTCGCACTGATCGAAGCAATCGTTGCACCACATCAACGCGAACAACAATCCGCGATAGAAATTTCGGGAGCCGATGTGCCTCTGGCTGGTAAGGCATTGACGTCTTTCGCGCTTTTGCTGCACGAGCTGACGACTAATTCTGCCAAATATGGCGCTCTTTCCAGCCCCACGGGTCAGCTCACGATCAATATTCGCTTGGATGAAGAAAATCTTCATGTTTATTGGAAGGAACTTGGCGTTATGTCAGCCACTCGAGAACCTCCAGAACGGCAAGGTTTTGGAGCAACACTCGAAAAGGCAACTGTTCGAGGTTTGAACGGAACGCTATTCCGTGAATGGTGTCCGCAGGGTTTGTCTTTGCTACTTAAGGTTCCGTCAGTTCAACTCAACACTTAGAAATCTGAAAAGACGTGGTTTGGGAAATTTGAACAGCCAGTATAAGTGGAGGTTCTGCCTGACTCCGTCTTTAATGTCCAGAACAGGAGAACCTATGACGAGCCGACCGCGCCGGAAGCTTCGCGTTGACTTTCGCTTGCAGTCCAGTTGCGATTATAGTTCTCGTAGCGATGTGGGCTTCTGAGCAAGGGACGTATTGAGTTATTGATCTGAAGGCGATTTCTCTCACAGTAGGACCGTTTGAATTCTTGTAGTTATCTTTCAGACGGTCCCTTAATATCTCTTAATCACTGGCTTAAATTTTTTCGGGTTGATTGCCGTAACAGAAGCAAATTTGGCGGCTTTCATTCATCTTCCGACACGCCGTTCTGTGTAAGTTCAGAAAATTTCGCAGCCATGGTTGGATTGCCACGTGTCAGTCGCTTGACCGTTAGATCTTCAGCCTTGTCATTTGCGAGACGTAGGTTGTTGGCAGACTTATGCAGTGCTTCCTTTGTTTTCTCCAAATCCTTGATGGCTTCATCAATACGCTTAATCGCTTCCTCAAAACCATCCGAAGCCAAACGCCAATTGCGTCCAAAAGCAGATTTAAAGTCGTCGAGTTGGGATTCAAAATTGGTTATATCAACGTTTTGTGCTCTCACGAATGCCAGCTCGGTCTTGTATTTGAGCGAATTCATCGCCGCATTGCGCAGCAGCGTGATGATTGGGATGAAGAACTGTGGCCGGACGATATACATTTTCGGATAGCGGTGGGATACGTCGATAATCCCTGTGTTATAAAGCTCACTCTCAGGCTCAAGCAGCGAAACTAAAACGGCATATTCGCAGTCCTTCGCGCTGCGATCCTTGTCGAGCTCTCTGAGGAAGTCTTCATTTTTCTTTTTGGTAGCAGTTTCGTCGTTCTCGTTCTTCATCTCAAACATGATCGAAACAATTTCCGAACCGGTATCATCCATATCGCGAAAGATAAAGTCGCCCTTGCTACCATTACGCGCGTCGTTATCTTTCTCGAAATAAGCACGCGGAAAGGCCGTCGGGCGGATACGATCAAACTCCGTTGCGCAGTGCTGTTCCAGCGTCTCGCCGATCATTTTTGTTGATAGTTTTGCTTTCATATCCCTCAGGCGCTCGATTGCGTCATCACGATCTTTCAGCTGAGTTTCGTATTTGTCTTTAAGCGCGGTTTCAGCAAGCTGCTTTTCAAGCTCTATCCTGGCGAGCCCATTTTTCAATATGTCGCGCTCTTTCTCAACCGCACTCACAGCTTCAGTGACTGCGAGTTTCTGTGAAAGTTCACCTGCATCAATTCTGGACTTTAGATTTTGGATCTCCACCTCTTTAGCAGAGGCTGCTTTGTGCAATTCGGAAACGAGCTTCGCTTCGGCCATTTTTGACGCGACGTCCTGATCGCGTCTGGCGTTATCCAGCGCGTTCAAAAGCGTGTCACGTTCTTTTTCGACGGTGTTTAATGCCTCGGTTACCGCCAGTTTACGAGCAACTTCGCCAGCTTCCAGTTTTGCCTTCAATTCCTGGATTTCAGAATCCTTAGCAGAAGTCGTCTTCTGCAATTCACTGGCGACCTTAGCCTTTACAAGCTCGACAGCATTTCGCTTGTCCAGCTCAGCCAACTCCAGGCGCTCATGCAGTTGCTTCTCGAAATCACTATCGCGAACCTGTTTTAGTATGTCCGAATATCCAGCTTCATCGATCTTAAAAGCCTTGTTGCAATGCGGACAAATTATTTCATGCATGCCAATTTCCAATAGCTTAAATTGCTTTACCGTCATGTGCAGTATTCAGATCTATTCGGTCAAGATTTTTTCTAATTACGTAAAACAGCGCAATAAGACCAAAAGCAAACTGACCACCAATTCGCTAGTCTGGAACTCAGTAGCTATCTTGCTGTTCCTCGACCCCATCCAACAGGCGGGAATATCACTCAAGAGAGACAGCAATCGCTTTGCATGAGAGCAAAGACGGGCGAATTTTGTGTCCAACATCACCACGTGTTAATTGGCGGGTGAATTTGCGCCGCTTCTCCTTCTCGGAGAGGATACTGCCATATTAAGAGAGGATATTTTAAATCAACGACATGGATTTAGTTTTTGGTACAGTGTGAAGTCGAAAACTGAGGTAAATCCCATCGAAATTCAACAATTCCAATCCGTCATAGCGATCATCCAGCGTGGATAATTCTTCTCCGCCCAAACAACTCCACTCCACCACCGAACAGATAGAAAATATCCAACGCGATACTTTTGGATATTTTTGGTATGCAAGTCACCTAGCAACTGGATTTCCCCGCGATCGCATTCGAGCGGATGGGCAAGTTATTTCCGAAATTGCATCTGTTTCAGGGATAGGTTTTGGCTTTCTCGTCATTCTGATTGGCATTGAGCGCGGTTGGATAACGCGGGAAGAAGGTTTAGCGCGTGTCGCATTGATGGCCATCTCGCTAGATAGAGCGCCGCGATTTCACGGGGCATTTTCACATTTTATCCGTGCGACAGACGGCTCGGTCATTCCCTTCAGCAAAAGAGACGACGGTGGTGATCTGGTTGAGACGGCTTTTCTCATGAAGGGCCTAATCTGTGCCAGAGAGTATTTTACCCGCAAGGAAGGCACGGAGACAGATCTCCGCCGGCTTCTTGATACGTTGATCCAGAACGTTGAGTGGAATTGGTACGCCAAAGGTGCAAACAAATGCCTTTTCTGGCATTGGAGCCCGAAATATGGCTGGAAGCGCAATGTTCCGATCTCTGGTTGGAATGAGGCTCTTGTATGTTACATCCTCGCAGCGGGAGCGAAACAACATTCAATCTCACCGGCCACTTACCATAATGGGTGGGCTCGCCACGGCGAGATTGTCAACGGAAAAGCCTATCTTGGGACTGTGTTGCCGTTGGGACAGCCATATGGTGGGCCACTTTTCCTATCGCAATACTCATTTTGTGGGCTGAACCCGTTTGGCTTGCGTGATCGGTATTGTCGTTACGAAGAGCAGATCGTCGCGCATACCCACGTCAACCACGATTATTGTCGGGCAAAATACGGTGATACCGGCCTTTGGGGACTGACCTCATGCGACGGACCGGCCGGCTATAAGGCTTACTCTCCCACCCGCGATGCGGGTGTAATAGCGCCCACAGCTGCGCTGGCGAGCTTTCCGTTCGCCCCGCAACTTGCATCGTCTGCGCTTACTAAGTTTCTACAATATGAGAACGGAAAACTCCTTGGCAAATATGGTTTCGTTGATGCCTTTTCGCCGAAAACCGGATGGGTAGCTCACACACATCTTGCGATTGATCAGGGACCAATTGTCGTGATGATAGAGAACTACCGATCTGGCCTGATCTGGCGGCTATTTATGGGAGCACCGGAAGTGCAATGCGGACTAAAGCGACTGGAGTTCGACTGGTTGCAATAGAGAAAGCTCTGCATTTTGCAGCTTGCCAGCCATAACCGACTTAGCAATCGGCATAAAATCTTGGAATATTTGGGAGCTGAACACCATGCAATTTGAGCGTACGAGCGCAATAATTCATCGCTGGATTATCCAAGTTAGAACGCATTGAACGGCTACTGTGACTTTAACATGCGCGTAAGCATTCACTTCGCAGAATTTCATATTGGATGTCATGCGTGATCAACTGGCTTTTGGTATAGCTGAAATTATAATTTATCAATGGCTCGCTGGGTGTAAAGTTTCTAAATATATGCAGCTTACGAAAGACAAAATAAATTTGAAAATATTATGCAAGAAAAACATTGTATAAATATAATTTGACAATTATTCATATATGCAGTAGGTATTCTATATCGATATTTTCTTGTTGAGTTTTGCTTATTGCACATTTAGCACCGTGCCCTGAACGAACCCCCTTTTAAAAATCGTTATCACTTTGCTTCACGCTATCGCGTGTCGTTTTCTATATTGCTATGAAAGGGTTTATTATGACCACTGGCACAGTTAAATGGTTCAATTCTACAAAAGGCTTCGGCTTCATTCAGCCTGACAACGGCGGCGCGGATGCCTTCGTTCATATCTCTGCCGTCGAGCGCGCCGGAATGCGCGAAATCGTCGAAGGCCAGAAGATTGGCTACGATATGGAGCGCGATATGAAGTCGGGCAAAATGTCGGCCTGTAATCTACAGGCTGCTTAAATAGGTTTTCTTCTTTGCTGTGACCACGGATGTACTGGCACTGTTGAATGAAGTTTACTTTTAGAGGGTCGAGTGCACGCTCGGCCCTTTTTTAAAATCTAACTCGTATAAGACCTAATTTTTAACAGGGAGGCATCATGCAAACCCCAATAGGTAATGCATCTAATTTGATAACCAGAGTTCCAAAATTAAACATCGTTCCTGTGAAGCAGGCTTCGACCTCAAATCACGGTGCAGCGCGTCATGGGTTGTCAGGAGACTGGTCCAAGCTTTCCAATGTTCTGAAAAGAAGCGCGGGTGGCTGCTCAAAAAGCCGCGCGAGATAGCCACGTTCAACTGATCACATTGGGAGTGAAACACGATGATAACAGAATTCACGAAAGACACGCTGTTCAAGCCTGTTGCTACACGTAATGAATCGCAGAAGTCTCGAACTGATGTTGCCGTTAAGACTATTCTTAACGAAGAAAAGTGCGCCAATTCTGCAAAAACCGAACGCCTGAGGGCGGCTAGAATAGCTCGCGACCTCGCTGCATAAAAAATAAGTTAGGAGACACTTTGCAAGTTCTTGTCCGAGACAATAACGTTGACCAAGCCTTACGGGTTTTAAAGAAGAAATTGCAGCGTGAAGGTGTTTTCCGCGAGATGAAAGCTCGTCGCGCGTATGAAAAGCCTTCTGAAAAACGAATTCGAGAAAAAGAAGCTGCGATAGGTCGGGCCAAAAAAGAGGCGAAAAAGAAAGCGCAGCGCGAAGGTTTGTTACCCAAACCTAAGCGAAAGCCGTTTTCTGGTAATGTGCAGTCACCAACCAATGGCGCTCAAGCGCGAAACACCCAATAAACGGCCGCCCTGATCGTATTAACCAAGAGACCGTTAATCAAAGATCAACTGGCTTTCCAGATTCTTCTTCTTCAAGAGTCACCGCGACATCGGCATTGGCAGAAAGACGAACCTGCTTGTCACTTTCAATATCTGCGACAAAGCCAATATCAATATAGTGATTATGGTCTTGATGTGCGGCTGAATTATCAGTTTTCTTAAGTTTGATGCGGTTGCCCTCCAGACGCGCAACAGTTCCAATGTGGACGCCATCGGCACCGATTACTTCCATATTTTCGTGTATTCTGTGTTGCATTTACGTTTCTCCCAGGACAATGATCGTCTCTACAATACCACATAAAGCTGAACAGCATTACGGCTATGCTGTAATTAGCGCCACAATGTTGGTCACCCTGTTTTTGATGACGATGCGCTCTGAACCTTGTTCGTATCAATGACGTTTGCGTAAGCTGATTGGGTCGGACAGCGCCAGATGTTGACGACGCAGCGTATGGCGCGCAACCGCGGCCTCAAAATGCTTCAGTTTCCAACTTGCAGACAGCGCGGGTTTTATGTCCGACGAGGTTATCTGGATGTCGTCGAGGCGTTTAATGACGAACAACAAATCTGGCTTAGGTAAGTTTCTGTTACTTAAGCGGCGCAACTCTGGCTTCAGGAAGTGACACCAGAGTGATGAAACCCCTCCTTTTGCAGATCGTCGTCTATCGCTTTCTGCGAGGTCTTTAGCCTCATTGGGGTGTCCGTCGTCATATAAAATGGGACATCAGAGCTGCTTGAGTATTGGTGGCTCTGGTTCGTTTGTTTTGTAACGGCCCGATTGTTTCGAAAAGTGTTTTAAAGCGTAATGCCTTGAGTTGTTTGGCATAGTTATATGCGAGCAGCCAATCTCTGACATGAAGACGTAACTCGGTTATGGAAGCATAATGGAATGACTTAACGGTTGCTTCCTTGATGGTACGGACCACCCATTCGGCCTGGCCGTTGGTCCATGCATGTTAAGGCTGGGTTTGTCGATGCTCAATGTCAATCTCCCTGCAGACTGCACCAAAGATATGACCGACAAAGCCATTTCCAGCTCGCTTATCGTGCTGGATAAACTGCACACCGTTTTCGGTCAGCACCGTGTGAATTTTATAAGGATCTGCTTTGACCAGAGCTTTCAGAAAGCCAGCAGCCACCAGCTTCGTCGCTTTACGGTAGATTCTGGCGAAGACGATCTTCAATGTCCGATCGACCGCAACAAACAGAAAAGCTTTGCCTCCCTCATACCGCAGTTCAGCGAAGTCGATGTGGAAATAGCCGATCTCATATGCTTTGAACCGCTTCGGCTTTACCTGATCGACTTTCGGCAAACGAGAAATGCCGTGCCGCTGCAAACAACGATGCAGGCTAGAGCGCGACAAATGCGGGATAACATCCTTCAGAGCAATATAAACATTATCCAGAGGCAGCCGGGCTTGAACCCTCAGAGAAACGATCGCTGTAGCTCTGCTCTGATGACGTGCGTGGTCACGGCGCTGCCATGAAGAAATTGGACCATAATGCCTTCCTCTGTGTGGCGGACAATAATACTTCATCACACTCCGGGACTAAACACCTAGCCGTACCGCTGGCGTGATCGATAGTCAGTCAGTTAGAACGACAGAAAGCGGCGGAATACGGGGCTTTGATGCGGGTAAGAAGATCAACGGATGCAAGCGCCACATTGTGGTTGATACACTTGGTTTGATAGTTGGTCTCGTGATCCACTCTGCTGGAATTCAAGACAGAGATGGAGCACCGGTGGTCCTGAAAACCATCCTCAAACGCTGGCCGTGGTTACGGCATATCTTTGCTGACGGTGGATATGCAGGATCAAAGCTCAAAGGCAGCTTGCAAAAGATCGGACAGTTTACGCTACAGATAGTCAAACGGTCCGATCACGCTGTAGGTTTTGAACTCCTACCACGCAGATGGGTCGTCGAGCGCACATTTGCATGGTTAGGTCGATGCCGCAGATTAGCCAAAGACTTCGAGAAAACCGTCACGTCTGCTGAAGCATGGATCTACATCGCAAATACCCGGTTACTCCCAAGAACGATCGCAAGGGCATGATATCGTTACATTCATTACGATTCAGACTCTAAGGAAATACACGTATTCTATAATGCGCAGAACGAACAGATTTACTATGAAATTGGATTGAAAAATCACCAAACTCATTGATCCGTTGTTGCCTCAGTTAACTGCATACGTAATTAAGATTCCGAGGAAAACACTCTAAAAGATTTTCTGTTACTTCACATAATCCAATTTATTGTAAATAGAATAGACAATCATGTTATCTAATAATTAGGTTTACCCACAGCGTACGTTCACCGGCGTATCGCTGTCCCATTTATTTGATAAAAACAAGAGGACAAGCGCAAATTGACAGATAACAATGATCCGATGTTAACGCTGCTAAGGCTCAACCCTGGGAAATGGCAGTGGAGCCGAGCAATACGATCCTTTGTTTGTATTGGCGTACCATTCGCCTTTGGATATGCTGCTGGCGACATCATGACAGGCATGTGGATTGCGATGGGCTGTCTGATGATGATTACGGGAGAGAGCTCTGGTAGTTACCGCTCAATATATTCGAAGATAATAATTTCTGCACCTTTGGGTGCTCTTGGGTATTTATTGGGATATCTCGGCTCGCTACCTTGGAGTGTCGTTATTGTTTGCATGATGTTGGTTGGGTTTGCATCGGTTTTGCTAAGCGATAGAAGTAGGGCTCTGTCAATTGGGACATTGCAAACATTGCTTCTTGCGTCGATTTCACTTGGGGTACCAGCGATTACGTCATTTTGGGAGCCCGCCGTTCTTTATCTGGTGGGAGCAGCCTTTTACGCTATAATTTTGAGTATTGAAGTCCTTATTCGCGGCTGGCATGCAAAGGATGATCCTGATGATGTCGATTCCAAATATGTAAAACACGCAACAGTGGCAGCCTCTTTGCCAATCGCTTTTGCTTTTGCAGTTTGTCTTGGTGCGGCTTATAGTTTTCACTGGCTCAACCATTCTGCACATTGGTTTTGGGTGCCGCTGACCGTTGGTTTGGTCATGAAGCCTGATTTTGGCTCGATCAGAGATCGTGCAGTGCAGAGAATAATTGGAACTTTAGGCGGTGTTTTTATCGGTGCGCTGGCACTAGCTTTTATTCCGAAAGGCTTGCCGTTAATTTTGACGATGTCGCTCCTCGCTGGAATCTTGCCTTGGGCTATGCAACGCTCATATGTTTTGCAGGCGGTCTTTCTCACGCCCCTAATTTTGATGCTTGTAGATATCATCTCACCAGGTACGCACGATATGAATTACGGAATGCAGCGCCTTATCGATACTGGAATTGGAGGAATTATTGTCATCCTGTTTGGCTTTCTGCCACTCAAATACATGCAGTCCGAGGCTCGAAATATGTGACTATACACGCTAGCTGTTTAGTCCCATAATACCTTCCTCTGTGTGGTGGACAATAATACACCCTCACACTCAGGGACTAAACATCTAGTGTCGCGACTCTCATAGCTTTGCTTGCAATCTGGTGTGTAGCGGCGAGCCTCAATCTCGTGTCGCCAGTGTTTCTGCCTTCGCCTGTACAGGTGTTGACCAAGTTTTTCACCGTTGCACGAAAATGGTTTCGTTGACGCGATACTCGCCCAACATCTGGGCGCGAGCCTCGCGCGCGTGTTCGCAGCGTTGATCGTTTCTATAATCATTGCCGTGCGGGTTGGTCTGGCGATCGGGCTTAGCCCTATCGGGCGGGGCATTCTTGATCTGATCCTTGAATTTCTGCGCCCAATCCCCCCGCTTGTCTATCTGCCGCTTATCATTATCTGGTTTGGTATTGGTGAATTGTCCAAGGTGCTTGTCATCTTCCTTGCAATGCTTGCGCCGGTAGCGCTTTCGACGGCATCGGGCATGCGGAAGTGTATTGCAGGAGCGGTTGAACGCCTCGCGTGCCTTCGATGCGAACCGATGGCAATTGGCACGTTACGTTGTCATCCCGCACACGCTTTCATCTATTTTCACCAGCATACGCATTGCGTTGGGTACAGGCTGGACAACACTCGTTGCAGCCACACGAGGGCTCGGCTTCATGATCCAGTCAGCGGCACAGTTTCTTGTCACCGATGTCGTGATTATGGGGATTATCGTCATTGCAGTGATCGCTTTTGCTCTGGAACTGCTTTTACGCAAGGCCGAAGCTATCCTCGTACTATGGGCAGGCCGCGATTAGAGCACCGATCTGATTGGATCAGATCGGTGCTCTAATCCTTTTTTTTAAACGCGCATCTATGTTCGAAAACCGTTTCACACTTTTCGGGATGCGCTCTAGTTCTGATTTCAGGGCTATTTCAGGTGTTTTTAACGCTACAGATTCAGTCAAACTGGAATGATTATCCAAATACGACGTCAATTGGCCAATTGTCGTCGAATTTGGTTTTTTTCTTGGGCTTTGGGTGCTAAGTCGCTCTCGCGATCAATGCTGAAGCATGCCACAAGCCCGGAAGTCCCAAACATGACTGCACGTCTTTCATTTGCGCGTGAGCGTATCAACGTTCTTCTTCTCGAAGGTATCAACCAGTCTGCTGTCGATTACTTCAAATCGTCTGGCTACACGAATGTCGTTCATCTGCCAAAGGCACTGGACAAAGCTGAGCTTATTGAGGCGATTTCTTCCGCGCATATCGTGGGTATTCGCTCGCGCACACAGCTCACTGACGAGGTGTTTGAAGCAGCGCAGCGCCTGATTGCGGTTGGTTGCTTCTCGGTCGGCACCAATCAGGTTGATCTGAAAGCGGCTCGCAAGCGCGGCATTCCGGTTTTCAATGCACCATTCTCCAACACGCGTTCGGTTGCCGAACTGGTGATTGGCGAAATCATTATGCTGATGCGCCGCATTTTCCCGCGTTCAAACTCTGCGCATATAGGCGACTGGGATAAGAGCGCGACCGGCAGCCGCGAAGTGCGCGGTAAGATTTTGGGCATCGTCGGCTACGGCAACATCGGCTCACAGGTCGGCAATCTGGCTGAAAGCCTCGGCATGACGGTCCGCTATTTCGATATGACCGACAAGCTGCAATATGGCAACGTGATCCCGACCGAAACGCTGGATGAGTTGCTCGAAATTTCGGATGTGATCAGCCTGCATGTGCCTTCGAACAAGTCGACGGCCAAAATGATCACCGAAGCCAAGCTGCGTAAGATGAAGAAGGGTGCCTTCCTTATCAACAATGCACGCGGTACAGTGGTTGATCTGGAAGCACTTGCGAAGGTGCTCAAAGAGGGTCATCTCGCAGGCGCTGCGATTGACGTTTTCCCGGTTGAACCTGCATCCAACAAAGATCCTTTTGTTTCACCGTTGCAGGGCTTGGAGAATGTCATTCTCACCCCGCATATTGGTGGCTCGACTGCGGAAGCGCAGGAACGCATTGGAATGGAAGTCACCCGCAAACTGGTCGAATATTCCGATGTCGGCTCGACGCTTGGTGCGGTCAACTTCCCGCAGGTGCAATTGCCAGCCCGTCCAAACGGCACGCGTTTCATGCATGTGCACGAAAACCGTCCGGGCATTCTCAATAGCCTCGTAAATATCTTCTCCTCGCATAATATCAACATTATCAGCCAGTTTTTGCAGACCGATGGCGAAGTTGGTTATGTTGTGATCGAGGGCGACGCGATGGAAGCGCATGCCGAAGATGTTCTTCAGGCTATGCGCGAGATACCGGGCACGGTTCGCACACGTCTGCTCTATTAAAAGCGCTGAAGGAAAACTGTGAAACACCTATGCGGAGAAATTAGTCCTCTGGACTAATTTCTCATTGCGCTTCGATCAAACAAGATGCGCATCAAGACAAATATTTAAAGTGCGAAGAATTTTCGAAATATTCGATATTTGACAACAACTGATCATATTGTTAACAATTGTTTTATTACTTCGATCGGACATTGTGCGGGGCAATATCCATGTGCGCTACGAAAAGTAGAGACGATGCAGAAATCGATTCTGTAGCTGCGGAGGCGACCAATTTTCGGTGGCGAAATATTATGGCACCTCTTTATGAGGTCTATCCCGCCAATGAAAACATTGCATTATACGGGAAAATTGAGTCCAGATTACTTGGTCAGACGCTGATCGGGCGGTCGCAATTTAAAGAGCATAGATGTGTTCGCAATACAAAGCTGGTCGATACCAGCGGAATAACACAAATACTCTTACAGATATTAGTATCTGGAACTTTTGTCGGTAAATGTGGTGGTGAAGATATTCATGCTAACATCGGCGACATCGTGATCATGGATTATACCAGCCCTTTCGATTTCGCAGTCACCGATGGCGTGGGCACTGTTACTTTAACGTGAGTGCCGACGTAACTTGGTCTTTGACGCGGTTTCTAAGCAGATTTGAGGCAGGTGATTTCACGCCACATGTTGGTAGCGGTTTGTCGTAACGCACGGTGATCAGCGGCGTTGAATTGGTTACGGGGAAAGTAATGCAGGTTATAGATCGGATCGTGTATCGACGTGAACTTCTGCACATGTCGCGCTGATTTAAAGCGCTTCATAATCCGCTCTCGTCGTCGTATTGGCTGATGCGAATTCTCTGCTCGATTGTTCAAACCCTTATGCTGGCGATGATCGCAAAGAGTGAGACCTACGTCTCGTTTGGCAGCGCCGTAAGAACGTAGTTTGTCGGTGACCATAACCCGCGGTGCGCAGCCTTGAGCAGAAAGAAGCTTGCGCATGAAACGTTTGGCCGCCTTGGTATTGCGGCGTTTCTGGACCAGAACCTCCAGCACGAAGCCATCCTGATCAACCGCTCGCCAAAGAATGTGATGCTCACCTTTGATCGTAATAACAACCTCATCCAGATGCCACTTGTCACCAAGGCGTGGTGTCCGGCGACGGATATTACTGGCATAGGCCCGTCCAAATTTCTCAGCCCATTCGCGAACCGTCTTATGCGTGACGAAGACCCCGCGATAAGCCAGCATATCTTCGACCATGCGAAAGCTTAATGGAAAGCGGAAATACAACCAGACGGCTTCCGCAATAATCTCAGCGGAATAACGATGGCGGTGATAAAGCGAAGAACGAGGTTCGGTCATAACCCGTTATCGCCGCTGATATTTACGCGCAGGTTAACGTAACAGTGCC
>NZ_NNRJ01000049.1 GCF_002252445.1 Brucella thiophenivorans | reverse complement strand
ATCCGCAAAAATAAGAACTTTTCTTTCAACAGGCAATATGGTGGATTTTAACATAATTTCAACCACTCAAAACCGCTGATTCCAATTTTTGCGACAATGAAATGACAAATATGACGATGAAGTATCATTTTGGGATCGACGGTGGCGGCAGCGGATGCCGTGCAATCCTTGCAGATGAGAGCGGCAAGGTACTCGGAGGAGCCATATCTGGACCCGCCAATATTGGTGCGGATACGGAAAACGCTATTCTTCATATATATGAGGCAGCAGAGCGCGCGCTCAAAAGTGCCGGTTTGACGTCTTCTATATATGTGGCAACCAATGCGGTGCTTGGGCTGGCTGGAGCTAACTCACTTGCCAGCCACGCCACGCTCTATAAACGACTGCCTTTTGCTGAGAGCAGAATCGTTTCCGACACACTCACCGCTTTGCAGGGAGCAATGGGGGATGGCGATGCTGCCATTGTTATATTGGGTACTGGTTCAGCCTTTGTCAGACGGAGCGGAGATGCCGTGCAAATCATCGGAGGACGCGGTTTTATGCTTAGCGATCATGCGGGCGGAGCGCGACTCGGACGCGATCTGCTAGAACAAACCTTGCTCGCCGTTGATAGGTTTGCGGAACAATCAGGCTTGTCGAACGCCCTTATGGAGAGGTTTGACGATGATCCGCGCAACATCACCGCATTTTCCCGCACGGCGAATGCTGCCGACTATGCAGCTTTCGCGCCAATGATTTTTGATTTTCACAAAAGAAACGACCCGCTTGCGTTACGCATTCTCACGGAAGCGTGTGACATGATCCGCAAGGGATTGGAAAAGATAGGAATCGGAGAGCTCAAACGCTTCAGCGTGACAGGTGGGCTTGCTGCATCTTATAGAGCGCTGCCATTCTTTCCTTATAGAGAGTTTTATACGGAGCCGTGCGGCGATAGTCTGCAAGGTGCGCTCGCGCTCGCCATGAAAGGTTCACACGGCTGATACATGCGACGTGAAGGTAACTTGCTCACACCTTTCTAACGCCCTAACTCTTATATACTCAATCGGGTATGCGATTGAATGATCCGCAGGATAGTCAAACAGAGGTCGCATGCTAACCAAAAAAGGCAAATACGGCCTGAAAGCCATGGTGCATCTTGCCGGTGTATCGGGTGGGCAACTGGTTTCAGCGAGCGAAATCGCCGAAAAGCACCATATTCCGCGGAAATTTCTCGATAATATTTTTACAGAACTGCGCAATGCGGGCTTCGTATTGAGTCGAAAAGGCAAAGGCGGTGGCTTTTGTCTCGCGCGACCAGCCAATGAAATACATATCGGCAATATTATTCGTGCGCTTGATGGCGCGCTTGCACCCATCGCCTGCGCCAGCAAGACCGATTATCAGCCTTGCGACGATTGCGATGAGACAGAATGTGAAGTGCGCCACATGATGCTGGAGGTACGCGAAGCAATTGCCAATGTGCTTGATCACCGCACACTTGCCGACAGCATGACGTCTGAAATATAGCGCATCCCGAAAAGTATGAAACGGTTTTCGGATAAGATGCGCGTTAAAACAATTGGCTAGATCGCCGATCTGATTCAATCAGATCGGCGATCTAGCCGCGCTGTCGGCTGAATAATGTCAGGCTGCAACTGACCAGCTTGGGAAAGGGTCTACAAGCTTTTGCCAATTTTGCGGCGTGAATTGCTGTTCCGGCACAAGGCAGTGATCGAGTTCGGCAGTGATCTTTGCCTGATCCATTGGGTTTACGCCGATAAAGACAATCTCCTGCCTGCGATCGCCCCATTCGGCATCGAGATAAGGCTGCATCGCCTGATGCCATTCCGGCTCTGCCGGCCAATAGCTGCGCGGAACTGCAGACCACCAGCGGCCGCGTTTGTTCGTGCGCACCAGCACACCTGCCTGACTAAGCTCACCCACATAATCAGGACGCGTTGCCAGCCAGAAAAATCCCTTTGCACGGACCACGCCCGGCCAGCTTCGGTCAATAAAACTTTGAAAGCTAGTGGGATTGAAAGGACGCCGGGCGCGATAAACAAAGGAATGCACGCCATATTCCTCGGTTTCCGGCACATGATCATGGAAGCCGTGAAGTTCTTTATACCAGAGCGGATGTTCGTGGGCGCGATTGAAATCAAAGAGCTTTGTGTCGAGTATGGAATCAAGAGCGATCTGCCCGAAGTCGACTTCTTCAATGCGGGCATCAGGATTGAGCGAGCGGATAACCTTGCGTGCAAGGTCGCGCTCTTGTGCCGTGGCCGTCGAAATCTTGTTGAGCACCACAACATCGGCAAATTCGATCTGCTCAACCAGAAGATCGACCAGCGTGCGTTCGTCTTCATCCCCTAACGACTCACCCCGGTCGCGCAGAAAGTCGCTTGAAGAATAGTCCTGGAGAAGATTGGCCGCATCGACAACGGTAACCATAGTGTCCAGCCGAGCCAGATCAGACAGACTTTCGCCCTTCTCATCGCGAAATTCGAATGTTGCAGCAACGGGCAGCGGCTCCGAAATTCCGGTTGATTCAATCAGCAGATAATCAAAGCGATCCTGCGATGCCAGTTGTGCCACTTCTTTCAAAAGATCGTCGCGTAACGTGCAGCAGATGCAGCCATTGGTCATTTCAACGAGCTGTTCCTCGGTTCGGGATAGGTCGGCCCCACCCTCGCGCACAAGGGCCGCATCGATATTGATTTCGCTCATATCGTTGACGATCACCGCAACCCTGCGATTTTCACGATTGTTGAGCACGTGATTGAGGAGCGTAGTTTTGCCCGCTCCAAGGAAGCCGGAAAGGACGGTTACTGGAAGCCTTTTCATGATGTCTCCGCTGTTGATTATTAATGTTATATCATTACATTCGAGAATTTAAAAAGAGGCGGCAAAGCCACCTTATCGAGAATAGGAACATGTCGCGTGACCGGCAGAGTGTTTCTGGTCCAAATGCGAAACAGCTTTGCGTAAGATAAATGCCAGTATCAGCGCCTCAGTCATAATGACGACAGGTGCCGAAATCGGTGCGCCGGACTGTCAAAACTGACAGCCCGGCACTCAGAACTGATCACCTCTGGAGTGGGGTCCAGAGTGCACGCGATCAGCGCTACTTCGACAAACAATCCTTCAGCGAACCGGCCAGATTGCGGATGAGCTGCGGATAAAGATCCGGGCCGTTTTTCAATTCTGCACCGAGCGGATCAAGCACGCCGGTTTTGGCCTCGGTGCCGTCGATAACTGTATTCACCAGCTTCGGCTCGAACTGCGGCTCGGAGAAGACGCAGACAGCGCCCAGCGATTTGATTTTCTCGTGAATGTCTTTGATGCGCGCAGCACCTGGCGCTTTTTCCGGACTGACAGTGATCGAGCCTGCGGCCTTCACACCAAAACGGTTTTCGAAATATTGATAGGCATCATGGAAAACGATGAAAGGCTTTTCCTTCACCGGCTGAAGCTCTGTATCGATGTCCTTGGTCAGCGCATCAAGTTTCTCAGCGTAGGCCGTGGCATTCTTCTCATATTGAGCCGCATGTTCCGGGTCGCTTGCGCTTAAAGTCTTTGCGATGTCGCCAACCAGCACCTTGCCATTCTGTGGGTCCAGCCAGAAATGCAGATCAAACTCGCCGTGCTCATGATGATGATCATGTTTTTCTGCAGACTCATTTCCGTGGTCGTGGCCATCATGCGAACCAGCTTCTGCACCATGATCATGCCCGTCTTCACCATGCTTGGCATGATCATGGCTGCTGTGATCATGACCATCGTGGTCGTGCCCTTCATGTCCGTGGTCATGTGCTTCGAAAGGGCCACCCTCACGGAATTTCAGCTTCGTCAGACCTTCGGCGTCGCCAAGAGCCACTACCTTGGCACCATCGCCAAGTGTGTCGATCGACTTATCTAGAAAAGTTTCCATCGAAGGACCGGCCCAAAAAATGACCTTCGCATTTTCAATAGCCTTTGCATCGGATGGTTTGAGACTGTATGCGTGCTCTGATCCCGCGCCCTGCACGATTAATGTAGGCTCGCCAACGCCTTGCATGACGGCTGCAACCAGCGAATGCAACGGTTTGATTGAAACCACAACGCCAGTTCGATCAGTAGCAGAAGCGGCATTGCCCAAAACAGCCATAAATGCGGAAGCCAACAGCAGGGATCGGAAGTGTTTCATGGGATCTCTCTTGAATGTCAGATTGAAGCGAACAACATATATGGATGATATGTTATTTTATTACATCATTTGCGTTATGCTATAACGTCTGCAATAAGAAGACACAACCTCTTTTTGGAGAATTGTTCACAGCGCAAAAGCACAAGACGCAAACGAACCCGAATCGGCATATGTTTCAGGCATGTTGAGATAAGGATTTCGGGAGCGCCGCTGATGAATAAAGCGACGAAGCTCTCACAAAGGCAGCGAAAGCTCATTTTATATGGCTCAGAAGACCGCCCTCCCCGCACATGCAAAGCGGGAACCGCTTATAGAATTGAAAAATGCCGGCGTTTATCGCGACGGACGCTGGCTTGTGCGCAATGTCGATTTAACCATTCATCGCGGTGAAATCGTCACGCTTATCGGTCCAAACGGTGCGGGTAAGAGCACGACTGCAAAAATGGCACTGCATATTCTCAAGCCCGATGAAGGCGAAATCCGACATCTCAAAGGTCTGCGAATCGGTTATGTGCCGCAGAAGATCAATATCGACCGGACCATGCCGCTTTCCGTCGAGCGTTTGATGACGCTGACGGGCCCCCTTTCCAAAACTGACATTCTGCGTGCGCTCGACGCAGTCGGGATCACTCATCTCATCAAGGCAGAGATCACCAATTTATCGGGCGGTGAATTTCAGCGCGCTTTGATGGCACGTGCGCTGGCACGCAAGCCCGACATTATGGTTCTCGATGAGCCGGTACAGGGCGTGGATTTTTCAGGCGAAGCAGCTTTGTATGAACTGATCGCCAAATTGCGCGATGATACCGGCTGCGGCGTGCTGCTGATTTCCCATGATCTTCATCTGGTGATGGCGGCAACGGATCGCGTTATTTGCCTCAACGGTCATGTCTGCTGTAGCGGAAGCCCGCGTGATGTCACCGCAAGCCCGGAATATGTGCGGCTGTTTGGAAGTCGCGCCGTCGGCCCCTTGGCCGTTTACGAGCACCACCATGACCACACGCATTTGCCTGACGGACGCGTGATGCATGCCGATGGTACGGTGACAAATCATTGCCACGCGGAAGACGGTCATCACCACGACGATGAACATCATAACCATGAGGGAGGCAGGCCCCATGCTTGACGATTTCTTCACCCGCGCACTCATTGCCGGTGTCGGACTTGCACTGACGACCGGCCCGCTCGGCTGTTTCATCGTATGGCGCCGCATGGCTTATTTCGGCGATACCATGGCGCACTCCGCAATTTTGGGTGTGGCTTTGGCGCTGATCCTCGACATTAATCTGATGATCGGCGTTTTTGCGGTGGCCGTTGCAATTTCAGCAATTCTTCTGATGCTTCAGAAAAAGCATTCGCTTTCAGCCGATTCGCTTTTGGGCATTCTATCACATGCAACCTTGTCATTGGGGCTGGTGATCGTCGCCTTCATGACATGGGTGCGCGTTGATCTGTTGTCTTTCCTGTTTGGCGATCTGCTCGCGGTTTCGCGCCTCGACATTGCGTTTATCTATGGCGGCGGCGTTCTGGTGCTGGCATTGCTGGCATGGTTATGGCGTCCATTGCTCGCCGCAACAGTCAGCGAAGATATTGCGCGCGCCGAAGGGTTGAACCCTGCTTTGTCGCGGATCATCTTCATGCTTTTGCTGGCAATCGTCATTGCCATCTCCATGAAAATCGTTGGCATACTTCTGATCACGTCGTTGCTGATCATTCCTGCTGCCACCGCACGCAGATTTGCTACAACGCCGGAGCAAATGGCCATCATAGCGTCTCTCATCGGCGCATTTGGTGTGATCGGTGGACTTTACGGTTCAGTAGAATTCGACACGCCTTCCGGCCCATCTATCGTCGTTGCCACACTGGCTATTTTCATTTTAAGCCTCCTGCCATTAAATAGGAGAGAGGCTTCACCGAAACGGACCGCTGGACAATGAGCAATCATCACGACCATCATCATGCATCCCATGACCTGACCCGCAATCAAACGCTCGTTTTCGATGTGTTGTCGAAGGCCGAAGGACCGCTCAGTGCCTATACGATCCTCGATCAACTCCGAGATGACGGTTTTCGTGCTCCCTTGCAGGTCTATCGCGCGCTGGAAAAGCTGCTTGATTACGGGATGGTGCACCGCCTTGAAAGCCTCAACGCCTTTGTTGCCTGCGCACATCCGCAATGTCACGAGCACGGATTGATTGCTTTTGCCATTTGCGAGAAATGCGGTCAGGTGACGGAATTCTCTGATGGTGCAATCGAAAATCTTGTCAGCGCATGGAGCGTGCAAAGCGGGTTCAAATCACGCAAAACGACACTGGAACTGCGCGGCCTCTGCGAAAAATGCGGTCACCATTAGAGCATTCCGATATTCATTGAAGCGCGGGAAATACTGTATCCAACTGTCTTTACGCGTATCTCGTCCCGAAAGCCCATTCCCACATTTCAGGATGCACTCTAACACTATTTATAAAACAAAAAAAACGGCGGGCATTGCCCGCCGTTTCTTTGTTGATCTGCGTAAAGCCGCATCACATGAAGAGATGCTGCACATCTGGCATATCGATGATACCGAGTGAGAGAGCAGTCGCAACTGCCGATGTCCTATTCGAGCAGTTCAGCTTGATTTTTGCGTTTTGCAGATAGGTTACAACGGTCCAACGCGCAATGCTGAGAATTTCGCCAATTTCACCATCTGTTTTTCCACTCGCAGCCCAGCGCAGACAATCAACTTCACGTGGGGTGAGTAGGCCAGTGGCGGAGTTCGCGTCCTTACAACCGCATAATGCATCGTGTATGATGCCGGAAAGACTTAGAAGACGTGGCCGCATGCGCGCAATGAACTGTTCATGGTCTTCATCTGTCACATCGAAGCTGAACAGCGTACAACCGGCTACGCCTTTTTGATTGCGCGCTGAAACACCGATGTGAAGATTGCCAATCCCATGTTTTTCCGCATCCTGCACAAGCTCTAGGACTGCTGGACATTCTTTTGCGTCATCGGCCAGATTTCTCACAACACCGCTCGCATCACTGCGGAAATACGGCGCGTCTTCCTGAAAAATCGGATCAATGACAAAGTAGTTTTTCGCAGAATAACGTGTTGCCCAGTTTGAAGGAACGGTCATGACAACGGTCTGGTCATCAGATCCGAATTTTGTCATGTCTCCCAAACGTCCCTTGAAGGTATGCATGATATGACGACAGCCGATTTCGTCGCGAATACGTTGAAACAGCGAAAGCACATCGCTCTGAAAAGAAAGGCCGAAAAACGTCTTCTTGAAGTTGGGGAAATGGATCAAATCTAAAGTCATTGATTAATATCCTTAGCGTTTAAATTTTTTTAGAACTCTTATTGAAAGCTGAACATCTCTCTTGAGAATCGACGCTCCAGGTGCCTTAATTGGCTATAAGTCACATAAAAAATACGTCTTAAATCAACTCGCAACTTTTTTATTGCAAAGTTTCGCTCGCACGAAAAAGGTTGTGAAATGTGACTAATGTATCAAAAAATCAAATTTGCATAAAAAATAACGGAATTGTGATCAAGCAAGAAATCGAGTGTTTCATTTCTAAACATTTTGCGAATGTTTGCCAAAAGCTTTGAAGAAAAATTCGACAGCTGATTCTACATTTTTCCTGATTGCATCCGCCGATGGCGGCTCAGCCAGCGCACCGAAAAGACGCGGACGATACATGCCCGCCAGAAAAAGATCAGTAAGCTGGTAGGCCTTCTCCATAACGTCAAATGGTTCAAGCTCACCTGCCTTGATCATCCGATCCATATAGTCAGCCATGACAATCAAGGTGCGCTTGGGTCCGCGTTCATAAAACCGTGCCGCGAGTTCGGGCTTACGTTCACTAACGCCAATGATAATCCGCTGCGCACGCACAGCCGTCGACGACGTAATGAGTGTAACCAGCGCAACGCCGAACTCGACAAGCTCTTGACGCGATGAGAACCCACGATCCAGCGTGTCCAGCAGCTTGCTGAACAGTGTCTGCCGATAATGTTCGCAGAGCTCTACGAAAAGATCTTCTTTGGAGTTGAAATAGACGTAGATGGTGCCCTTTGAAACGCCAGCCTCACGCGTAATGTCATTCATGCTGGCGGCATCAAAACCCATGCGCAAAAAGACATTCTGAGCACCCTCAAGAATTTGTCGGCGTTTGATCGGGTCTTGTCCAGCCGCAAGTCGCGTCCGCGCCCCATCAGACTCGTCGAGGAGCAGGTCTGCTGCATCGCTTTCTAAGACGACATCAGCAGCATCTTCTATGCAGCGTTCACGATTCATTGTACAAACTCATGATTTTTTTCGAACCAAGCGGTTCGATCACTCTTGATATGGGTGACTTATTGCCCTAAGTCAACATCGAACCAAGCGGTTCGTTGAAGCGGTTGTATAGAAAGTTATCCTCATGTCCGCCTCCAAGTCTGTTGATACGGCTGATATTCGCCAATTTCCGAAGCCTTCTGTTTCGGACGAGCAGAGCAAGGTCCATGCAGACCCGCTTAGTGAGCAACCAGCGCCACACACCAAGCCGCAAACTGCTGTGCCCCCCGCGAAAAAAACAGAGGGCGACAGTAAGAAAGGTTTCGGAAAACGCGTTTTGCTGCCGGGTATTCTGATTGTCGCCTTAGCAGGCGGACTCTGGTATGGCTATGATTGGTGGACGGTTGGCCGCTTTATGGTCTCTACCGATGACGCCTATGTACAAGGCGACATCGCATCGATCGCGCCGAAAGTCACCGGCTACATCGAAAATATTCCTGTTTCGGCGAACGAGCATATCAAAGCGGGCGATGTCATCTTCCAGCTTGATTCTGGTGATTATCAAATCGCACTGGACGAGGCTGAAGCAAAACTCACCACTCAGCAGCAGACACTGAACCGCATTACCGCCCAGATCGAAGCATCAAAGGCTACTCTTGAGCAGGCAAAAGCGGATGAGCAGGCATCACAGGCCGTGTTGAAGAACGCCGAAAGCACGATGGTGCGTATTCAGAAGCTGCACGATACGCGCTTTTCCGCCCAATCTGAACTCGACAACGCGCAGTCCTCGCTCGATCAGGCGAAAGCAAAGCTTGCTGGTTCAAATGCACAGATCGCTTCGGCAAATGCCAATATTGAAGTGCTGAACGCGCAGTACAAGGAAGCAGAGAGCGGCATTCGTTCACTGGAGCTTGCCCGTGACAAAGCGGGCCGCGATCTTGCTTTCACCAGTCTACGCGCGCCATTTGATGGCGTTGTCGGCAATCTTTCCGGCAAGAAAGGCGATCTCGTCTCTGCTGGCCAGAAGATTGCAGCGCTTGTTCCGGTAAATGCGCTCTATATTGATGCCAACTTCAAAGAAACGCAGCTCGGCCACATCAAAACTGGCGAGACCGCACGTATTTATGTGGACGCCATCGACGGCCCATATTTTGAGGGCAAGGTCACTTCTGTTGCGCCTGCATCCGGTGCGGTGTTTTCCTTATTGCCCCCCGAAAATGCCACCGGTAACTTTACCAAGATTGTGCAGCGCGTTCCCGTTCGCATCACCATCCCTCAGGAAGTGCTTGATTCCGGGAAAATTCGCGCAGGTCTGAGTGTAACCGTCGAGGTAGATACGCGCACGGCGCCCGACGGCGATGCTGGCTAATATTAAATACTAGCTCTTTCTTTATGCTGCGACACGGCTGAAAAATTCCGTGTCGCCTTTCCATTTCGGAGTGCGCCTTTATGGCCGCAGACACCACAATGGGCCAAATGGCCCCGGCAGAAGACCGCATTGATCCTAAGAAGGCATTTGCCTTTCTGGCGATGGTGTTCGGTATGTTCATGGCGATTCTGGACATCCAGATCGTCTCCGCATCGCTGGCCGAAATTCAGGCAGGTCTTAGCGCCAGTTCCGATGAAATCTCTTGGGTTCAGACATCTTATCTGATTGCGGAAGTCATCATGATTCCGCTTTCCGGCTTTCTCGGACGCCTTGTTTCAACGCGCGTTCTGTTCACCGTTTCCGCTGCTGGCTTTACACTGGCCTCCATGCTTTGCGCGACAGCCACTAATATTGATCAGATGATCGTCTACCGCGCTATTCAGGGCTTTATCGGCGGCGGTATGATTCCCAGCGTGTTTGCAGCCGCGTTCACGATTTTCCCACCCTCAAAACGTTCCATCGTGTCCCCGATCATCGGCTTAGTGGCAACACTTGCGCCAACCATCGGACCGACAGTCGGCGGCTATCTGAGCCATGCTTTCTCCTGGCACTGGCTGTTTCTCGTTAATGTCGGCCCTGGCATTCTGGTGACGATTGCCGCATGGAACCTCATTGATTTCGACGAAGGCGACAGCTCGCTTCTAAGCAAATTCGACTGGTGGGGTCTGGCGGGGATGGCCGCATTCCTCGGTTCTATGGAATATGTGCTGGAAGAGGGGCCTCGCAATGACTGGCTTCAGGATGACGCGATCTTCATTCTGACCGGGGTCATGACGATTGGCGGCATTGTTTTCTTCTATCGGGCCTTTACAGCCGAAGAACCGATTGTGGATTTGCGCGCCTTCAAAAACGTGAACTTCGCCTTCGGCTCCCTGTTCTCATTCGTGATGGGCGTCGGTCTTTATGGCCTTACCTATCTCTATCCGCTCTATCTTAGTCGCATCCGTGGCTATGATGCGCTGATGATCGGTGAAGCGCTGTTTGTCAGCGGCCTTGCCATGTTCTTCACAGCACCGCTTGCGGGTTTCCTTTCCAACCGCATGGACCCGCGTCTCATGATGATGATCGGTTTCCTTGGCTTTGCGGCAGGCACCTGGATGGTGACAGGCTTAACTGCGGACTGGGACTTCTACGAACTTCTGTTGCCGCAGATTTTGCGCGGCTGTTCGCTGATGCTCTGCATGGTACCGATCAACAACCTCGCCCTTGGTACATTGCCGCCTGCCCTAATGAAAAATGCATCCGGTCTGTTCAACCTTACGCGAAATCTAGGTGGGGCTGTTGGTCTGGCTGTCATCAACACGATCCTGACGCGCCGAGGCGACATGCATTATGATAGGCTCGCAGAACATGTCCGCTGGGGCAATGCGGAAGCCGAGCAAATGCTCGCCAATCTCACTGCAAAATACAATGCAGCCGGCATGGATGGCGCAACCATCGCGATCTCCAAAATGTCGGGCATGGTTCGCCAGCAGGCAACGCTCATGTCTTTCATCGATGTGTTCTTCATCCTGACGATGATGTTCTGCTCGCTTGCGGTCTGTTCGATCCTGCTGCGCAAACCAAAAGCGGGTGCCGGAGGTGGCGGCGGCCACTAAACTTTTTATTGCCATGCGCATTTATCTGATCGACGCGAGGGGATAAATTAGTTCGGTGGACTCATTTCCTAGCATAGGCGCTCCAAGTTCAAACGAAACTGATTCAGCTTCGTCATTTGTCTAGTTGCTTTCGTTTGAACGACGCCTTGTTGTGCCGTGCCGCATGCAGACAAAATCCTGTCGTTTTGGAAAAAGCCTCCCTAAGAATTGTGACAGCGACGAAAGCTCTGTCACATTTATTGTCATAAAAATGACGTTCAACCTTATGGGTCAATTGCTAAGTCTCTGAAAACGTGTTTCACTTTCCGTCGCTGACATTTTGTGACAAGCCGCAATCTGTCATCCAACCGTCATGTAGGACGGCTATCGGGAGTGCGCGAACACTGGAATCGACCGGGAGCGTTCGTCCGACTTAACAGGGGAGTCTAACAATGCTTGCTTTTACTGCGCGTCTGCTGTCTCTATCGACGGCAATCGCCGTTGGCGGAGTTTCTATTGCTGCAGCCGAACCATCAGCTGAACTTATCGCCGCTGCAAAGGCCGAAGGCCAGTTGACAACAATCGCCCTTCCACATGATTGGTGTGGTTATGGCGAAATCATCCAGAGCTTCAAAGACAAGTATGGCCTTAAAGTCAACGAACTGAACCCTGATGCGGGTTCGGGCGACGAAATCGAAGCCATCAAGGCAAACAAGGACAATAAAGGCCCACAGGCTCCTGACGTGATCGACGTCGGCTTCGCCTTCGGCACCACCGCCAAGAAAGACGGCCTGATCCAGCCTTACAAGGTTGCAACCTGGGACGAAATTCCAGATAGCGCCAAGGACCCAGAAGGCTACTGGTATGGCGATTACTACGGCGTTCTCTCCTTTGAAATCAACAAGGACATCGTCAAGGACGCCCCACAGGATTGGGAAGACCTGCTGAAAAGCGATTATGCAAATTCCGTAGCGCTTGCTGGTGATCCACGCGTTTCCGCACAGGCTATCCTGGGCGTTCACGCTGCAGGTATCGCAGCCGGTGCAGAACCAGGTGCTGAAGCTGGCAAGAAGGGCCTTGAATTCTTCAAGCAGCTCAATGCCAACGGGAACTTCGTTCCGGTTATCGGCAAGGCTGCTTCGCTTGCACAGGGTTCGACCCCGATCATCGTCCGTTGGGATTATAACGCGCTCGCAGACCGTGATACGCTTAAGGGCAATCCGGAAATCGAAACCGTCATTCCGAAGTCCGGTATCATTGCTGGCGTTTACGTGCAGGCAATCAGCGCTTACGCACCACATCCAAACGCTGCAAAGCTCTGGATGGAACACCTGTACTCTGACGAAGGCCAGCTTGGCTACCTCAAGGGCTATTGCCACCCGATCCGCTTCAACGCGATGGCAAAGGCTGGCAAGATCCCGCAGGATCTGCTCGACAAGCTGCCACCAGCAGAAGCCTATGAAAAGGCAATTTTCCCAACCTTGGAACAGATTGAAGCCGCTCAGGAAGAAATCACCAAGAACTGGGATAGCGTTGTCGGCGCGAACGTTCAGTAAGCGATCTATCGCTCCTGTTAGATCTGTGGCGACCAGAAATGGTCGTCACAGTGTTTGCATAATGGTTAGAGCGCAACCCGAAAACTGTGAAACGGTTTCGGAGAAGATGCGCGCAAGAACAAATGGTTGAGACGCGCCGATCTGAAAAAACGGATCGAAACGCGCTCTTAAAGAAAGAACGCATGAGTTCACCAGCCGAAACAGTCGCAGCATCAAGCCGGGTGCGTAAGCGGCAACTGCCACTTTCATATATCGGCGTTGCGCCCTTTTTCCTGTTCGCCATTCTCTTTTTGTTATGGCCGACGATGTATCTTGTTGTCGGTGCGTTTCAGGATCCGGACGGCAACTTCACCTTGAAGAACATTCAGGATCTTCTCCAGCCTCAGATTATGAGTGCGTACTGGATCTCGATCAAAGTCAGTCTCGCGTCTGCGCTCGGTGGTGCCTTGATTGGCTTCTTTCTGGCCTGGGCCGTGGTGCTTGGCAATCTGCCGCGTTGGCTGCGCCCGACCGTTCTGACATTCTCCGGCGTTGCATCCAATTTTGCTGGCGTGCCGCTGGCATTTGCCTTTCTGGCAACCCTTGGCCGCACCGGCTTTGTGACGATTCTGCTCCGCGAATGGTTCGGCTTTAATCTCTACTCCACCGGCTTTAATCTGCTCAGCTTCTTCGGCCTGACGATCACCTATCTGTTCTTCCAGATACCGTTGATGGTGCTGATTCTCACACCTGCACTCGACGGTTTGAAGAAGGAATGGCGCGAAGCATCTTCGATCTTAGGCGCTACCAATCTTCAATATTGGCGCATGGTCGCGTTTCCGATTCTTTGGCCAAGCCTGCTCGGCACAACGCTGCTTTTGTTTGCGAACGCCTTTGGCGCGATTGCCACAGCCTATGCACTGACCGGTTCTTCGCTCAACATCGTTCCGATCCTGCTCTATGCGCAGATCAGAGGTGACGTTCTGCATAACCAGAATCTCGGTTACGCGCTGGCGCTTGGCATGATCGTGATCACCGGGCTTTCCAATCTCCTTTACATCTGGCTGCGTATGCGTGCCGAAAGGTGGCAGCGATGAAAAAGGCCTTTAATCCGCAGAAAATCGGGGCATGGATCGCGTTCCTGATTGGTGCGATCTACTTCCTCGTGCCGCTGATCGGCACATTCGAATTTTCGTTGCGCATGCGGCGCGGCGAATATTCTTTCGATGCCTACCGCGTTGTGTTCGCCGATCCGAATTTTCAGGCGACCTTCACCTATTCCATAGTGCTGGGCATCCTGACAATTATCTTCGGCGTACTGCTTGTGGTGCCGACGGCCTATTGGGTCCGCTTGCGCCTGCCGCATCTGCGCCCTTTGATTGAGTTCATCACCTTGATGCCGCTGGTTATTCCGGCAATCGTCATCGTGTTCGGCTATTTGCGCATTTATAATTCGTCGTCATGGCTGCCATTCACCTCATCGACACGCGCAACCGATCTGTTGCTGATGTTCGGCTATATGACCCTGTCGCTGCCTTATATGTATCGTGCCGTCGATACAGCCATGCGCACGATTGATGTTCGAACACTGACCGAAGCAGCGCAAAGCCTTGGCGCTGGCTGGGGGCGAATCATGTTCAAAGTGATTTTCCCCAATGTCATGTCGGGCGTCATGAGCGGTGCATTCATCACTTTCGCCATCGTCATTGGTGAATTCACGCTGGCCTCACTCCTTAATCGTCCGGCTTTCGGCCCCTATCTCCAGCTTGTCGGCGCCAATCGCGCTTACGAACCATCGGCGCTGGCGATTATCTCATTTGGCATTACATGGCTCAGCATCATCATGTTGCAGCTTGTCTCACGCCTTAACAAATTCAAGACAACCGCCGGGTAACCTTCATGGCTTTTCTTAATCTAAAAAACCTGAAAAAGAGCTTCGGCGCCAATACCGTCGTCCACGATTTCAATCTCGCTGTCGAGAAAGGCGAATTTGTTTCCTTTCTCGGGCCTTCGGGCTGTGGCAAGACCACCGTTCTGCGCATGATTGCTGGCTTCGAGGGCGCGGATCACGGTGCAATTGAGATCAACGGCAAGGATGTGGTTGATCTCAAACCGAACCAGCGCAATATCGGCATGGTGTTTCAGGCCTATGCACTGTTTCCAAATATGACGGTTGCACAAAACGTGGCGTTTGGGCTGCGTGTTTCTGGCAAATCAAAGGCAGAAATCGATGCGACGGTCCAAGAAATGCTCAGCCTTATCCGGCTTGAGCATCTCGCAGATCGCTATCCATATCAGATGTCCGGCGGTCAGCAGCAACGCGTGGCGCTGGCGCGTGCGCTTGCAACCAAACCGCAAGTGCTTCTTCTCGACGAACCATTATCGGCGCTTGATGCAAAGATTCGTATTTCACTGCGTCAAGAAATCCGGGCGATCCAGCAGAAGCTTGGCATTACCACCGTGTTCGTGACGCATGATCAGGAAGAAGCGCTGTCGATCTCCGATCGAATCGTCGTGATGCATGAAGGCAAGGCCGATCAGATCGGCACACCATTCGACATTTACAACCGCCCTGCCTCGCGTTTTGTCGCGTCTTTCGTTGGCACGCTCAATATGCTCGAAGCATCGGTCAATGAACCGGCGCAAAACAGCATTGATCTTGATGGCCGCACCATAACGGTTCATGAAAAGCTTGGTCATCACGAAAAGGGCAAGGTGATTACGCTTGCGCTGCGCCCGGAAGCTGTCAGCCTTGAAGCGCGCAAGAGCCATGATACATCGCTCGACGCAACCATCGAAGATGTGCATTTCCTTGGCTCGGTTATCCGTACGCGCGTGGCGCTTGGTAAGAACCAACTTTCGTTCGACACGTTCAACGATCCGACACAGCAACCGCCGCAGCGCGGCGACAGGGTGACTGTGCATTTTGCCTCGCACGATCTGCTCGTTCTGGCAGATTAAAACCTTAAAAACGCATAAAACCGACGAAAAAGCCGCCAAAACTGGCGGCTTTTTTTTGTGAAAACTACATCGCTGGAGCTGTTGAGATTTTGGTTCTTACGTGCCGAAAATTGTGGCTTTCGAGAACCGGAGCGCAGCGTACATAAAGTACGTGAGCACCGGATCGCAGAAAGACGCTATTTGCAGGCCGTAAGAGCCGAAATATCTCAGTTCCAGGGGCCGTGGAAATCGCCTTCTTTGTCCACACGCTTGAAGCCGTGCGAACCGAAGAAGTCGCGCTGGCCCTGAATGACATTGGCCGTACCCTGCGACTGCGTGAAGCTGTCGAAGTAGCTCAATGCCGAACCAAGGGCTGGAAGCGGCAGACCAGCCAGTGCTGCCTGTGCCACAACCTTGCGAAGGCCCTTCGATGCCTTGCCCATACGTTCGACGAAAGCAGGAACCAACAGAAGATTTTCGATTTCCTGTCCTTCAAAGGCCTGCGCAATATCGTCGAGGAACAGCGAACGAATGATGCAACCTTCGCGCCAGATGCGGGCAGTGGTTGCAAGCGGAATATTCCAGCCATGTTCTTTTGAAGCAGCCGCCAGAACGGCAAACCCCTGCGCATAGGCAACAATCTTGCCAGCCAGCAGACCCTGTTCAAGATCAGCAAGAAACTGTGCCTGATCCGCAATATCAAGCGTGCGCGGTCCAGGCTTGTAAGCCTTTTCAGCGGCCTGACGTTCAGCTTTCAGCGAAGAGATCGAGCGCGCATCAACAGCCGCTTCAATGCCGGTCGCCGGAACGCCCAGCATCTGCGCTTCAATCGCCGACCAGCGACCAGTGCCCTTCTGTCCGGCCTGGTCGAGAATCATATCGACCATCGCCTTGCCGGTTTCAGGGTCGGTTGCCTTCAAAACTTTGGCAGTGATTTCAATAAGATAGGAATTGAGCGGACCGGCATTCCACTTTTCGAAAACATCACCAATTGCGGGTGCCGAAAGGCCAAGACCATCGCGAAGAATGCCATAGATTTCGGCAATCATCTGCATGTCGGCATATTCAATACCATTGTGAACCGTCTTCACGAAATGGCCTGCACCATCGGGTCCGACCAGCGCACAGCAAGGCTCGCCCTTATATTTCGCAGCCGCCGCCAAAAGAATTGGCGCGATGCGATCATAGGCTTCCTGCGTGCCGCCAACCATCATTGAAGGACCATTGCGCGCACCTTCTGCACCACCGGAAACACCCATACCAACAAAGGTTGGATCATTCGGGCCAAGCGCCTTCAGACGGCGCATCGTGTCGCGGTAATCGGAATTGCCGGCATCGATCATGATGTCGCCATGCTCAAGATAGGCCTTGAGGCGGGTGGTTTCCGCATCGACCGGCGCGCCAGCCTTGATGAGGAAAATGATCGGGCGCGGCTTGCGGATATTGTCAGCCAGCTCTTCAAAAGTGGCGCAAGGGATGATCTTGTCACGCAGCGCGCCAGCTTTTTCGATGAATGCTTTCAGGACGGGCTCGTCGCGGTCATAGACGGCTACAGTATAGCCCTTCTCGGCGATATTCAGCGCAAGGTTCGAACCCATAACGCCGAGGCCGACCATTCCGATATCTGCTTTTTCCATTTTTTGCCCTTTTGAAATACACAGCCTTTGGCTTGTCATACGGAAATACTGAACTGTCTTCGCTACTTGCTGTCGCACTCTTGAGCGCCAGCGCTTTCCAGTCTGTATCCTATTCTTGGATGATCTAGGGCATATGACGCAAATTTGATAGGCCTTTTCCAAAAAAACTAACCGATTTAAATGCACCTGCCCTCTCGCATTTATCACGCAACAACGTTAGCAAATGAGTGACAGGGGATTATAAAGGCTCGGCGGCAAATCATGACAAACAGTCAGCGCAACGGCAAAGATTTTCGATGGGGCATCTGGGGAACCGGCACGATTGCCAGCGCCTTTGCAACCGATATTCAGGCAAGCCGCAATATGCGTGTAAGCGCTGTTTGCTCACGCTCGCTTAATACCGCAGAAGATTTCAAAACCCGCATCGATGCAGAGCGCGCCTATGATAATGCGCAGGCCTTTCTCGCCGATCCGGAAATCGATGCAGTCTATATTGCCACGCCGAACGCGATGCATGTGCCACAAACTTTGCAGGCGATAGCCGCCGGAAAAGCTTGCCTCACGGAAAAGCCGATTACGCTCAACGCAGCCGGCGCAAACCAGATCGAAGCGGCGAGCAAGGCGCATCAGGTCTTTGCAATGGAAGCCATGTGGAGCCGTTTTCTACCGGCGGTTCAGGCCGCGCACGCGCATATTGCGACCGGTCGGATCGGCGCGATCAACCGCGTTGAGGCTGACCTGTCCTATTTTCGCAAGGAAGACCCACAAAGCCGCTTTTTCGATCCAGCACTCGGTGGCGGTGCAGCCTTTGATCTCGGCGTTTATCCGGTTTCGCTGACACTTAGTTTTCTGGGTTTACCTGATGTGGTGAGCGGACGCTGGATACGCGCAAACAGTGGTGTGGATATGCGCACTGTCATCGAACTCAGCTACCCCAATGCCAAAGCGCAGCTTTCCTGCGGCTTTGATCATGACGGCACAAACCAGCTGCTGATTGAAGGCACCAAGGGCGCGATTTTGCTGAACGCGCCGTTTCTCAAGGCGCAACGCCTCACGATCTTTTCGGAGAAGGTGCTGAATTCCCCCATCGGCCCAAAGGGGCCGGGCGGTCTTGTTGGAAAAATCCTCAACCGCCTGCCGCTGCCCGGCAGAACGGTTGAGCATTATGCATTTTCAGGCAATGGGCTACAATTTCAGGCGGAAGCCGTGCGTGATGCAGTGATGCGCGGCGAAATATCTAGCCCGATCATGCCGCTGGAACACAGCGCTGTCGTGGCAAACATCGTCAGCACTGTGTTATCGCAGAAGCCGAACTAAAAGCTGCTTTGAACCTTATAGGGTGCCGCATTCTCACCGGCATTGTTGAGCGCAAGCGCCACTTCGGTAATGTGCAGTGCCACAGCGCCCGAAAAAAAGGCCGTGCCACCTGTTTCAATGGCGCGCGCCTGATCGGCCACGCCGCGCATGAAATCGATCTGCGACGGGAAAGATGGCAAAGTGACCGCATCGCTTTTCGGATAATTAAGCTTGCTGCCGGCGGCTGGTTTCCATGCAAGCGTCTTACCGAGCTTGGCTTCGAGACGACCAAAAACACGTGAAAGAATGGATCGCTTGCGCTCTGTTGATTCTAGGCGAACTGCGGATCGGTTATCCCAAAGATCATCAACGGTGATCGATCCTTTGTCGGCAACAATCGTCAGGCTGCGATCTTTTGGCATTGCAAGCCCGGAAGTCAGACGCGCCACAAGACCCGATTTGAACCGCAGGCAACCAACGGAAAAATCCGGTGCCATGTGCAGATGCTCAGTGCCCGGTCCTTTGTTCTGGAAGGTGATCGAAGAAAAAGCAGTCACACTTTCCACCGGACCAAACAGCGACACCAGCCACGAAAGCGCATAGCCTGCATGTTCCAGCGTGCAGCCAATCTCAAATTCATGCAGACCCGGCCAAGGTGCGCCCGATTGCGAGCGCCATGTCGCCCATTTATCGCGAAAAACCGGACCGTCTTCCATTTCGGCATAGACCAGTCGCGGTGTGCCAATCTCGCTCATCGAACTTGCAACAAGCTTCTGCGCATCGCTCAAAGCATTGGCTGGTGCTGCCGCAAGTGTCAGGCCTTTTGAGCTGGCAAATTCAACGAGCGCCCTGGCATCGTTGAAATCCATCGCCAAAGGCTTTTCCGAATAGACATGCTTGCCAGCCTCAAGGGCCGCACGCGAAATGGCATAATGATTTTCAGGCGTTGTGAGATTAAGTACAATCTGCACCTGCTCATCGGCCAAAGCCGCCTCATAGCTCTCATAGGCACGCACGCCATAATGCGCCGCGAAAACTTTGAGCCGCTCCACTGAGCGATCAAACGCGCCAAGCAGGCGCAATTGCGGATAATTGCGCAGCGTAGTCATATAATAATCGGCGACGAAGCCCGTGCCAATGATAGCGATATTCATAAGTAACTCCGCTTGGGGATCGTAACTTTAGCCGTCATGCGCAGGCCAAAAATTGCAAAAATGAGCATGAGCCAGACCGGATCCATGCGTCGGAAGAAGAAGCTTTCGAGCATCGCATTGAGCGTGCCGAAAAACACGAACATCAGAAAAAAATCTGCAAGCAGAAGGTTTTCACGTGTTTGCTTACACCGCATATAATTGACAAGCGGCATGATGATAATCACCACGATTGCGCAGATAAGCCCGATAAGTCCCATGGAAAGCGTGATATCGAGATAACCATTATGCGCGTGCACAATGCCGCGCACATCCCAATCAAGATAATAGGGATTGGCAGCATTTTTGGCCAAACCCGTACTCCAGAAGCTTTCATAGCCAAAGCCTGTCCATGGACGACTATGCAGTGCCTCAATCGCAAAAGCCCAGATGGATGTGCGCCCAGTAAATGTCGGGTCGACTGAAAAATTCAGCACGAGCTGGTGCAGCGGTTCGAACAACACTGTGCCGATGGTAAAAAGCGCAAACAACAACTGAATGACGAAGATCATCAGTGGCGCAAGCCCACGCAGGCCAAAGAGCCCCGGTCCGATGACCAAAAGCATGGCAAAGGGAACAAGAGCTACAGTTGTTTTTGAACCTGTATGAGCCACGAAAAACAGGGCTGACAAGGCGATAAGCGCACCACTTATGCGCCAGCCACGCCGCCACAGATAAATCCCCGCAAAGGCAAATACTGCCATAACCGGCCCGGCAATATTCTTATGCGTAAACACCCCACGCCAGAGATATGAATTCTGCGGCTCGGCTGCATCCGCGCCATGAGTGCCAAGATTGGGCAGTAAAACAACACCGACATAGGAGATGAGGATCACGATAGACGCAACAATCAGCAGCATCCAAGAATAGCCATCCGCATCTTGCGGCAAAGCCAGAACGGCCATGATCGCAATCACGCCGATCAGGGTCAGCATAATGCCGCGAATAGCGGTTCCGGGATCAGGACTGGTGAAGGCAGACATGAGCAGAATTGCAAACATAAGCCCCCAGCCAAGGCTTGCGAGCCGCAAGACCTTGTTCGGATTGGCAAACATTGCAAGTGCTGCCAGCGAAATAACGCCGACAAGTCCAAAGCCAAGCTGATTGACAGAATCGCCCACCTGCTGTCCATCGACAACGACGACCGGCGAAAACGGGCGAAAAGAAATCAGCAGAATGCAGAATATAACCGTCGCGGTGACGAGCGCGATCTGGCGCATCGTCACCTTCAAGGGATCGGACGAAGTGGTATCAATTCTTGTCCGGGTTGCGATACTGCTCATTCAAATATCCAAAATGCGCCATCACCCGACCAAGACCGATATGGATGAAATAAGTACCAACCGGCGCAAAGCCCGCTGCAACGCCTCGTCTCACAGCCTTGATCGGCGAATAGGCAAGGAGAGCAAGGCTCTTAAGGAACACGCGTACCTGACCAAGAGGCTCATCCTTGCGCTTGCGCTGTTCGATCAGGGTAGAGAGAACACCATTGCGAAGGCCGCGCGACCTGATCCAATCATTTTCCAGACGGCGCTCTGGAATAGTTTCACGCACGATGCCTTCAGCACACCAGGCAACCTTGAAACCCTTGGCAATTGAGCGCGACAGGAAGTCGGAATCACCGCCGCCGGTGAAGTTGAACTTCAAATCCATGAACGGATAGCCATGCGCTTCCAGAACAGGACGCGCAATCAGCAGATTGCCCGAAGAATAGATGATCGGCACCGGGCCAGTCTTGGTATAATGCGGCAGGAAAACAGGGTGCTTTTTCCACTGATCCGAGTTTGGCTTCTCGAAAATCGGATACTGCGGACCACCAACCAGACTGACATCATAACGTTCAGCGGTCGAAACCATGTTTTCGATCCAATCAGGATCGGCCAGTTCATCATCATCAATGACAATGACATATTTGAAATTCGGGAAGAACTTGGTCGCGGTCAGCCAGCCTGCATTATAAGCATTGCAATTGCCGCGATGGGATTCGCCAATCAGCATCCCGCTATATTTTCCAGCCTCAAAAAGCGGGGCAGCAACTGTTGCGCCCTCTTTCTTTTCAGTCTCGTTTTCGATAACCACCACCGCCCAGCGACGCTTGGTTGTCTGCGCGTTTAGCGTATCGAGCGTTCTGATCAGGTGCTCAGGCCGCTTAAATGTCGGGAGCGAGACGACGATATCAATCTCGTCATAAGCAAGCCCGGGTGTTTTAGCGATTACTTCAATATGATCCGGTAAATC
The DNA here is from genome assembly GCF_002252445.1 of Brucella thiophenivorans. Lineage (GTDB taxonomy): Bacteria > Pseudomonadota > Alphaproteobacteria > Rhizobiales > Rhizobiaceae > Brucella > Brucella thiophenivorans. The sequence goes on along the minus strand of NZ_NNRJ01000049.1, from coordinate 100,973 downwards.
TATCATCTCGGCTTCCGATTTATTTCAGAGATTTATATTTTATGTTTATCTTTCCACTATTGATAAACGTTTAAAGAAAAGTTCACCGCATGTCTGTAGAGACTGTCTTTAGAGCATAATCCGACCGGAGTGAAACGAGGATCGAAAAGATTTTGCTTCAAGTAAAAGAGTTTAGAGCGCGATATGATAATTCAGATCGAAACGCGCTCTAATAGAGAATTATTAAGATCGTTCAGGAGCTGATTTGCAACCGTTTCGTCTTGTCTTCGTAACATCACTTGTTCCCCATGCTATCGCTTCGACGGGTTATGAAGTTGCGAATGCCGCCGTTATTGATGGTCTTCGTCGCGCCGGTGCCCATGTCACGGTTCTGGGCTTTACCTGGCCAGGACATAAGGCTGCTGAAAACAAAGACACAATCGTGCTTGGCGAAGTGGAAGTGCGCACCGAAGGCGCAGGTATCAAGCGCAAGATCGAATGGGTGGCCACATCTTTCCTCACCGGGCTCACTGTATCATCGGCAAAGCTGCGGGTTATTCCAGCGATTGAGCTACATAATGCAATCACCGAACTTGGTGATTTCGATGCCTATGTGTTGAATGGTGTGACGTTGCCCGGCGCTTTCGAAAAAATTTTTAAAAACAAGCCTTCGATCTTTGTCGCGCATAATGTCGAATATCGTTCGGCAGAAGAAAATGCAGCCGACGCCAAAGGCAAAATTCAGAAATATCTGTTTGGCCGCGAAGCGCGCATTCTCAAAAAGCTCGAAAACCGGCTTTGCAAACAGGCAAATTTCGTCTTCACATTTGCGGAGGATGATGGCACGGTACTGGGTTTGAGCAGCGAAAAATTCGCGACATTGCCACTTGTGATGCCGGGCAATGGTGCGTCATCAACGGTTCATCCCGCAAAGCACGATTTGGCGCTGATTGGCACATGGACATGGCATCCCAACCGCATCGGACTTGAATGGTTCCTGCGTGAAGTCAAACCTTTGCTGCCAAAAGACATTTCCATCGCAATTGCCGGAAATACGCCTGCCGATCTGATGAGCGCATGGCCGGGTATTAATTTCGTCGGTAAAGTTCCTGATGCGACAGAATTTGTAGAAAGCGGGAAGCTCGTGCCGCTGATCAGCCGTGCGGGAACCGGCGTTCAGCTCAAAACCATCGAGACTTTCGAGCTTGGAATGCCAAGTGTCGCAACGGCTCATTCGGTGCGCGGCATTGGCAATATTCCGGCCAATTGCACCATTGCCGACAAGCCTGCAGAATTTGCAGCCGCTATCGTCGAGCGCCTGAAAACAATCAATGATGGCGACCGTCAGCGCTTGGATGGCAAAGCGTTCAAACAAGCACAAATCAATGGCATGGACGTTGCTATTACCAGAGGCCTCAAAACACTTCGGGACGTGACAGGAAAAGCAGACTGACATGACAAAAAGCTCCCCCGAAAACATCGAATATCGGAATATTCTCGGCATCAAGGTCGCATGTTTCGACTGGGACAGTTCATTCGCTTATTTTGAAAAGCGGATTGTGAGCCGCGAGTTCATGAAACAGGGCTGGCTTAACGCCAACAACGCCAATATCGCGCATGAAGACCCAGCCTATATGAAGGCTCTCGAAGACTTCCTGATCCTGCCTGACGGTATCGGTGTCGATATTGCAAGCAAGGTTGCCTATGGCAATAAATTTCCAGCCAATCTCAATGGTACCGATTTCATTCCCGGCCTGATGCAGCATGTCAAACAGCCTATGAAAGTCGCACTTCTGGGCGGCGGTCCCGGTGTTGCAGACGAAGCCGCACAGCTTTTCACAAGCCAAATTCCCCAGCATGATTTCCGTGTGATTTCTGACGGCTATTTCAAGCCTGCCGATATTGACGGCATTTTGGGTCAGCTTGCTGATTATCACCCGGATATTTTGCTCGTCGCCATGGGCGTGCCACGGCAGGAAATGTTCATTGATCATTATATCACCGCACAACATTGCACCATTGCAAGTGCTGTCGGCGCGCTGTTTGATCTGCATACAGGACGCGTACAGCGTGCGCCGCATTGGGTTCGCACGCTCAAAATGGAGTGGGTACACCGTTTGATGCAGGAGCCGCGCCGTCTGGCAAAGCGCTACCTTATCGGCAATCCGGTCTTTCTCTGGCACGTCGCAAAGGAAAAGCTGACAGGGGGCAAGCCGTGAAGACAGCCATTGTTACGGCAAGCTGGGATCAGGATTTTGAGCGCTGCAAGCTCTTATGCGAAACCATGGACAAATATGTCACCGGTTTCACCAAGCATTACATCCTTGTCGACAGCAAAGATGTGGCGCTTTTCCGCCAAATAGAAAGTGCAAACCGCATCGTCATTGACGAGCGTGATCTGCTGCCCTCATGGCTGCGCGCATTCCCGGACCCAAGCTATCTTGGACGTCGACGTGTCTGGTTGTCGTTTAAAACCAAACCCTTGCGCGGCTGGCATGTGCAGCAGTTGCGCCGCATTGCGCTCGCAAGCAAGGTGGAAGAAGACGGGCTTCTTTACACAGATTCCGACACTGCATTTGTAAAGCCGTTTGATTGCAGAACACTCTGGCAGGGTGACAAATTGCGGCTGTTCTATCGGCCCGATGCGCTTGCCAATCCCGAATGGCCGGAGCATCCGGTCTGGGCGGAAAATGCCGGGAAACTGCTTGGTGTCAAAAACGGCAAGAGCGTGCTCAATGACTATATCGGCCAGCTTGTGTCCTGGCGCAGGGATTCGGTCGTCGGTATGTGCGAGCGTATCGAAAAGCACACCGGCCAGCATTGGGTTGCAGCTATCGGAAATGTGCGTCGTTTTTCAGAATGCTTTATTTATGGCCATTATGTCGATGATGTTCTGGAGGGTGCGGGGCATTTCCACGACACGCATGATCTGTGCCGTATGCAGTGGTTTGCGCCTCCACCCACGGAAGAAGAATTTCGCACGTTCATTGCCGAAATGGAGCCGCATCAGGTTGCCATCGGCATGCAGTCCTTCCTAAGCCTGTCGGTCGGCGACATCCGCCGTATCATCGGCGCTTAAGAACCCAATCCTGAGAACATAAAGCTCGAAGCATCGCTTCGGGCTTTTTTTACACCCGCTTTGCCGGTAATTTCATGCTCGTGTAAGTGAAAACCAGCGAAAGCAGATAAATCCCCGCAAAGACAAAGTTCAGCCCAGCAATCCAGTCATTATTGTCGCCATGATAAATCAGCAACAGCCAGACGAACAATGCCTTGGCACTCGTCATTAGCACCATGCTGATCGTGCGCAGACCAGACTGACCACGCGCATAAAGTATCTCCGTCTGATACTCGATCATATTGCGGAAACCCGGTACCAGCAGCACCAGCGGCAAAAGGCCTACGATCGGGGCAACACTTGCGCCCAGCGCCTTGGGGAAGAATTGCAGGAAGATCACCATCGCGCCAAGGCCTGCAACGGACACGCTAAAGACTGCAAACTCCAGCCCAGCCCTTATGCGTAATGAAGCCAGCATATCGGGGCTACGCATCAGCTTTTGCACCAGCATCATATTGAACGACCGGATCGGTAGCGCCGTCAGATCGACAAGCCGCATGATGATGGCATAGATACCCGCGGTGGTCGGTCCGCCAATGCTCAACACCAGAAGCTTGTCGAGTTCGCTCTGGATATAGAACAGCAGTTCAGCGCCCATGACCGCAATCGAATCCGACAGGCGACGATAATAAAGCCGCGGCTCAAACCGCAACTTCACTTTTGGATAGAAGCGCAGTGCAACAATAAGCGCAACCGCATTGCACCCCACATACCACCACGCCCAATGCGCGATATCGTGGGTTGCTGCAAAAAACATGAACAACACAGCGGCAACAGCACGAGTCGTGGTGCCAAAAATCACAAGCAGTGCCGAAATTCCAAAGCGGCGCAGCCCGTTGTTGACGATAATAATCATCTCGGTGGAGCGCCACAAAAGCGCTTCGGCAATCACCACAACTGCAAATGGCAAAAACGCAATATCACGGCTGAAAAAGACGAAGTATACGAGCCACGAACAAACGGCGAAAAGCGGCAGAGAGATCATAACCGCTGCAAGATACCCGGCGGTATAGGTCCCGAGCAGTAATGGTTTGACCGTCGAGATACGATAAAGCGGCGAACTAAAGCCGAGCGAGACAAGACGCGACAAGACAACACCGGTGCCGGAAGCGGTGGCAAAAATGCCGAAGTCGCCAGTGGGCAGCGTGTTTGCAAGTGCTATAAAATAAAGAAGCGAAACGACCAATCGCCCGGCTGAACCGGAAAAGAGCGAAAAGTAATCCCGCACCACTGCGCCTCGGCTACCCGATAATTTCTGGAGTGCTTTTGCGATCACTCAAGGCCCCGTATTTACTTAGCCGTTGCTTATAAGGCCGTATTTTCCGACCGTTATGCGAAACTTAGACAAAAAGACTTAATTAAAATGCACCAAAACGATTATCAATCTGCCTATTAACCATTTGTTCTGCATAAAAAAACTATAGTCCAAAGCAGATAAGTCATTTCGGGGTACGGACATCTTTGACGATGAGCGGTGACGACAAGCGCAATAAGGGAAGAGAGGAAAAGCCTCTTCTGGCATTTTCAGACGCGCCTGAGGCAAGCCGCGACGAATCTGACACGTCTAAACGCGAAAAGCAGACAATTACCCCACCCTGGACACCGCCTGCGACCCCTGAAGAACGCGCCGAACTATTCCGCACACAGCAGGAAAACAAGGCAACCGCCGAGCAGGAAGCTACTGAGCTTCGCGCCCGCATGGCTTCAATCAAGGCTGAACTCGAGCGCAAGATCGCTGAGCGTGAAAATGCGAAGAAAAATCAAACTGTTGACGAAATCGCACAGGAGCCAGCAGTGATCGCAACACAAACGCCGCCACCTGTGCGACGCGAAGTGACTGACAATGAATGGAAGCCGCTGATTGATCCGCGGGTGGTGATTGAAGTGGTCAATGGCTCGCGCAGACTGCTGATCGCAACCACACTAATCGGCGGCATTGCAGCAGCGCTTTATGCCATGACCATACCGCAGTTGTATGTCGCATCGACCGATATTCTGGTTGATCCGCGCAATATCAAGTCGGTCGGAACCGAACTGACCCCCGGTCAATTACCCACCGATGCATCGCTGGCCATTGCCGAAAGTCAGGCACGACTACTAGATTCGTCCAGCGTCTTGCTGAAAGTGATCGACGAGGCTGATCTTACCAACGATCCCGAGTTCAATGGAACTCTGGTGCCGACCGGCATTGCAGGCTTTTTTGCTCAAATCAAAACGATGTTTCGCCCAAAAACAGAAAGCAATAGTCAGGCGCTTAAAACCCGCGTTCTTTATAATCTCTATGACAGCCTGACAATCGGGCGCGATGCCAAAACCTTTATCTATTCCATTTCAGTTAAAACACGCAGCGCTGAAAAATCCGCTGAAATCGCCAATCTGATCGGCACCGTTTTTGAGAGCGAACTGGACTCGCTCCAATCGGACGCTGCGCGCCGCAATTCGGAAGAACTCTCCAAGCGCCTAGCGGATATGCGTGGCAGCGTTGAAAAGGCAGAACAATCGGCCGCTGATTTTCGTGCATCGCGTGATCTCGTCGATGTCGATGGCAAACTGATCAGCGACAATGATCTGACGCGGCTCAACGACCAGCTAACCAATCAGCGCGCCGAAACCATGCGGCTTCAGGCGCGTGTTCAGGTGCTTAGCGATGCCAATACCGGCAGCGTCATTTCCGGTACACTGCCGGAAGACTTGCGTTCCAACACGCTGACGGCTTTGCGCGCGCAATTTGCTCAGGCCAGCCAGACCGCAAACGGCGCATCGACTCAGCTTGGGCCGCGCCATCCGCAATATATTCAGCTTCAAACGCAGAAGCAGACCCTTCTCAACGATATTGATGCAGAACTGCGCCGTATCCGCGCCTCTTTGCAGGTGGAAGTTGCCCGCTCTGTTCAGCAGGAGCGTGACTTGAGCGCCCGTCTGGCACAGCTCAAATCGCAGCAGGCCAATAGCAATGATGATCGGGTGAAGCTGCGCGAACTGGAACGCGAGGCCTCGACGCTGCGCTCGGTCTATGAAGCATTTCTGCTTCGCTCGCGTGAAACGAGCGAACAGGAAGGCATCACCACCACCAATGTCCGAGTGATTTCGGAAGCGCGTCCGCCGCTTGATCCCGCAGGATCGTCGCGCAAGCTGATTGTGATTGCAGGTCTTATTGCAGGGTTCTTGGCAGGTCTTGCCATTACAGCCGTCCGCAACTTCGGACGGTTGGTGCGTATCAGTTAAAGCATTTCCAGCAAAAGTGCGTCAGCTTTTTGGGTAGGACAATGCGTAAAAACAAAAGAATGGAGCCTTTCTTCTGATTAAATCAAAATCGAAAACGCTCTAGGATTTTGAAACTTTACGCCCACTAGCTCGCAAGATACCCTGCACGCCATCGAGATGACCGGCCTTCAATTCCAGCGCCAAAAAACGGCGCTTTTCAAAAGGACCGGGCATAGAAAGCTCTGCGGTCTTTTCAGCCGAAAAGCCAAAGCGCTCGTAATATTCCGGGTCGCCGACAAGCAAAATCGCGCCGTGGCCAAGGCGTTTTGCTTCATCAATCGCATGATGCATCAGTGCCGAACCAATGCCGCAACCACCTGCCGATGGGTCAACCGCAAGCGGTCCGAGCAGCAAAGCCTTGACCGGAAAGCCAAATGCATCCAGTCCGGCATGGACATTCCATAACCGTACGGTGCCAGCAAGCGAACCATCGGCTCCGACAGCAGCAAAAGCCAGACCTTCGGCGGGAAGCCGACCACGGCGCAGCTTTTCCGACGACTTTCTGCGACGGCCTTCGCCCATGGCGCGGTCGAGCAAAGCTTCACGTGCGCCAATATGCATGGCCGTTTCACCGGTAATCGCAAAGACCGGGTGAAAAAGCGGCAACAGGCCGGTTACGATATTTTCTTGAATTTCCAGATTTGCATTCATGACATCTCACCCCAAAATGGGTAGCCGCACATCCTGCCCAGCACTTTTCAGCACCGGGCAGATTGAGAGGATCTCTAGGTTAAAACCTAAAAGATCAGATGACGTATGATCGGAGCGGTTCGAACCCGTTGAACGCCACCGCCGAATAGGTGGTGGTGTAAGCGCCCGTGCCTTCGATGAGGACTTCATCACCGATGGTCAGCGACACTGGCAACGGATAAGGCGTCTTTTCATACATAACGTCCGCACTGTCACAGGTTGGGCCAGCCAACACACACGGCTCGGTTTCACCGCCGTCACGTGGGGTCACGATCTGGTAGCGGATCGCCTCATCCATGGTTTCGGCCAGACCACCGAATTTGCCAATGTCGAGGTAAACCCAACGCACATTGTCGTTGTCCGACTTACGCGAAACCAGAACCACTTCGGTCTTGATCACGCCTGCATTACCAACCATGCCGCGACCCGGCTCAATGATGGTTTCTGGAATGCGGTTGCCGAAATGCTTTGAAAGCGCATCGAAAATCGCCATGCCGTAAGCCTGAGCGGTTGGTACATCCTTGAGGTAACGGGTTGGAAAACCGCCGCCCATATTGACCATGCGCAGAACAATGCCTTCGTCAGCAAGTGTGCGGAATACCGATGCGGCATCGCTCAATGCGCGATCCCATGCGGTGAGGTCCGTCTGCTGCGAGCCGACATGGAACGACACACCGTAGGAGTCGAGGCCCAGTGCCTTTGCATGACGCAGCACGTCAATTGCCATGGCAGGCACGCAGCCAAACTTGCGCGACAACGGCCATTCAGCACCTTCACCGTCGGTCAGCACGCGGCAGAACACGCGGCTGCCAGGAGCAGCACGCGCAACTTTTTCGACTTCTTCAACGCAATCAACCGCATAGAGGCGAATGCCAAGTTCGAAAGCACGCACAATATCGCGTTCTTTCTTGATGGTGTTGCCATAAGAAATGCGGTTTGGCGTTGCACCGGCTTCCAGTGCCATTTCTATTTCGGCAACCGATGCCGTATCGAAGCACGAGCCAAGGGAAGCCAGAAGACGCAGGACTTCCGGCGCAGGATTTGCCTTCACAGCATAAAAAATGCGCGAGTAAGGCAATGCCTTTTCAAAATTCTGATAGTTTTCGCGCACGACATCCGTGTCGACCACGAGGCAAGGGCCATCTGGGCGGCGGGTGTTGAGGAAATCAATAATACGCTGTGTTGCCATGGTCGTTCTCCCGCGCGGCTTGATTGGCCGCATCTAGAGCGCAATCCCTTTGCGGAATTGCGCAGAAAAAACACTTAGGGAATATGACCAAGCCCACCATGGGCCAAGAAATTCTCTAAGAGACAAAGTAAGCATAAGCGCATCCACGGTGAGGACAGCCTTTGGAGATGCTGATGTCACGCGAAAACTCATGCGGCGATGGAACAACGCTAAACCCGCGTTACTCCGCTTTGTCTGCCTTGGATTGGAATTGGGGAACCGCATCCGCACTTCTGGCAATGAAGGTGTGCCTCTTCAGTAATTCCGGCTTTTGGACAGCCGAAAGACACTAGAAAGGCCCGCACCGTCGTTGCTTCAAGATGTCCTTGATCTGGCGGTTGGCCTACAGATCAACTGGAGCGGTTAGGTCCAGGTACCATACCGAATTCCTCACCATTCGAGGATCGGCGGACACCCACAGGCACGTGCGACTTTGGGCAAGGGCGATATAATCTCAAAGATGTGTTGATTCAATGACAAATATCGGCTGCGCAAAAATAATTTTTAAGGCTTTGAATACGATCCGTCAGCTTGCCATTGTTCAACATTAGTGAAACAATCTTCCGGGAAAAATTCCTTTTCCTTAACCATAAATGCCAATTCCTGCAGCAAGTCGTGAACAATGACCAGCCTTGATACCTTCAACGCCTTCATCGCAAAAGCGGAAAATGCCCCGCCTTATTCGGTCCGAAGCCAGCTTGAAGGCGCAACTTTGGCAATCAAAGACATTTATGACGTGGCAGGCATGAAAACCGGCTGCGGAAATCCACAAATTTTGGCCGAATCACCTGTTGCTAATAAATCAGCTCCAGCGGTCGAAAAACTTCTCGCAGCAGGTAGCAAATTCATCGGAAAGACGCAGACAGACGAGCTGGCATTCTCGCTCATGGGTCAGAACGCGCATTACTCGCATCCGATCAACCCTTCCGCGCCTGACCGCGTCACCGGCGGATCATCGTCGGGTTCGGCAGCGGCTGTTGCAGGCAGGCTTGCCGACATAGCACTTGGTTCGGATACAGGTGGTTCGATCCGTGCGCCCGCCAGTTTCTGCGGGTTGATCGGCTTGCGCACCACGCATGGCCGTATTCCGCTTGAAGGTATTATGCCGCTTGCACCATCTCTTGATACAATCGGCTGGTTTGCACGCGACATCGATCTTTATGAAAAGGTGGGCGAAATTCTGCTTGGCGAGGACAAAGAGAGCTTTGCCTTTTCGCAGCTTCTTTATACGCCTCTTCTGGAGCATTTACTGCTCGGCCATGAGGAAACCGACACCTATCGTGCGATGTTTACCGCCGTGCGTCCACATTTTGCAAGTATCAAAGCGTCAAGTCAGTCTACACTATCCATTGATGAACTTTATCTCACCTTCCGCCAGATACAGGGTGCAGAAGCATGGGCCAGCCATGGTGCATGGATTTCATCGGGCGAACGCAATCTGGGTTCCGGCGTGGCAGATCGCTTTGCTTACGGAGCAGCGATCACGAATGAAGCCGTTGCCCATCATCGCAGCCGCCGCGCCCGCTTCAGCCTCGAATTGGAAACAATCATCGGCGACAATGCGGTTCTTGTACTGCCAACCGTACCCGGTGCAGCGCCTCTCGCCAATGAACCTTTCGAGACCTTACAAGCCTATCGCGAACAGGCGTTGCGGCTACTTTGCCTTGCTGTCCTTTCGGGTCTTCCGCAAATCACACTCCCGCTTGGAACAGTCCATAATGCGCCCATGGGCATTTCTTTCATCGGGCCACGCGGCAGTGACCGTGCACTAATCACCCTCGCGAAAAATATCCTCACCAAGACACTCCTCACAAAGACACAAGGCTGAGCTATGGACACCCTCACACGCATGCGTGCATTTATTGACGTGGTGGAAGCGGAAGGCTTTTCAGCCGCAGCCCGAAAAATCGGGCGTTCCAAAGCGCTGCTTTCCAAATATGTGCGCGAACTGGAAGATGAACTCGGCGCGCGGCTTCTCAATCGCACCACACGCCAGTTTTCTCTAACCGAAGCCGGTCACACCTATTATCATCGCGCAATCGAAATTATCCGCGAGATTGATGCACTTCAGGATGCTGTCAGCGAAACCAGTTCCGACGCACGCGGGCGTATAAAACTTTCAGCGCCGCGCACTTTTGCCGATGCGGTGATCGGACAATCGCTTATCGATTTCTGTCTTGCGCACCCCGAAATCGTGCTCGATGTGCGGCTGGATGATCGCTTCGTCGATATGGTGGAAGAAGGCTTCGACCTTGCAATCCGCATCACGCGCTTGCAGGATTCCTCTTTGATCGCCAAACGACTCTCACCTTTCCATTCAATACTCTGCGGCGCGCCAGAGCTCATCGCACGCGTTGGCAAACCAGAACGCCCCGAAGATCTTGCTGACAAACCGTGCATCATTGATACCAATGCTCGCTCGCGCAACAACTGGCATTTCCGCAATACCGATGGTTCAATGATGACGGTAACGGTCAACGGACCAATTGAAGTCAACAGCCCTGTTGCGACCAAAACCGCTGCTATTGCCGGACTTGGCTTTTGCACCCTGCCCGCTTTCATTGCCGAAGAAGAGATCGAGCGCGGCAGGCTCATCCCGTGCCTTGATGAATTTATCGTCAGAGATGGCGGCATTTACGCTGTTTACCCGCATCGCCGTTATCTTCCCGCCAAAATTCGAGCACTTGTCGACTTTCTGGCGCAGTGGTTCAAGGATCGGGAACTGCGCGAAGACGCAAAACTGTAAAAGATAATGGTATAAAGACGGTGCATCGTCCCACTTTTGCCGCCTTCGCGGCTATGCCTTGCATATGAAATTACGGAACAATTCATGCTTGATTTGCCATCATGGCTCAAAAGCCGTCTGGGCCTCGCCATAACACTGGCCGCAATCCTTACGCCCGTGAGTGTACAGGCACATCCGCATGTCTTTGCTGATGCTCGGCTTGAGGTATCAATTGCTCCCGATGGAACTGTGGAAAAGCTCGCTCATATCTGGCGCTTCGACGATGTATTTTCATCCACGGTTCTAATGGAGTTCGACAAAAACGGGGATTTGCAGCTCGACAAAAACGAGCTGATTGATCTTGGCCATGTCATCAACAGCTCCATCGCCGAATTTAAATACTTTCAAACCGTGCTTGCCGATGGCAAAGATTTGAAAATGGCACGTCCGAAAGATCTGGCAGCCGACTTCTCTGACAACCATCTGATGATCGTTTTTACTAGTAAGCCTGAAAAGCCACTGAAGCTTGAACCCGGACACAAGGTCAGTTTCGGGGTTTACGATCCGACCTTTTACACAGCTATCGACTATGTGAGCGACAATGAGCTGGTGGTTAAAGGACTGCCTGCAGGGTGCACATCGAAAGTCGTTCGTCCAAACCCCGATGAAGCAATCGCCCAGAACCAGGGTAGCTTAACGGATGCCTTTTTTAACGATCCTGCCGGGACAGATATGTCGAAGATTTTCGCCACTCGCCTTGAAATAGACTGCGCTGCAAAAGGATAGACAGATTTATGAAAAATACGGTCCGTTTCATTCTCACAGCTATCCTTGTGACGGTCGCCGCCAATGCATTGGCGCAATCATCGCTGGGTATCGGTGCCAATGAAGTTGCCATGAAGCCAACCGGACCGTTTGCCCACATCATTCTCTGGATGAACGAACAGCAGCGCACATTCTATCTCGCCATGACGAACGCATTAAGAGCAATGCGCGACGACCCATGGCATGCCTCCGTATTGGTCAGCCTTTCATTCATTTACGGCATTTTCCATGCTGCTGGTCCGGGTCATGGCAAGGCGGTGATTTCGTCTTATATGATTGCCAATGAAACGGCGCTCAAGCGCGGGATCATGCTGTCTTTCGTGTCTTCGATGTTGCAGGCAATTGTTGCGATTATCGTGGTCGGGCTTGCATGGCTCGTGCTGCGCGGCACTGGCATTTCGATGAACCAGACAGCGCGCTATATGGAAATAGCAAGCTTTGCGCTGGTGCTGTTTTTCGGCCTATGGCTTCTTACACGCAAGCTGCCACTTCTGTTCAAAAAGCGCGACAGCACTAAACCGTCCCCGACAAGCCCGCTTTTTGCAGCAGCGCCTCAAACAGCAATGGCCAGCGGCCCAGCATGGCAGGGCAGCGTTTCGCAAAGCACGCGTGCGCTCGGCACCAGCAACACGGTTAAACTCAACTACAAGCCTTCCAATGCGACAGCCGATCACGTATTTATCGGCGAGGGCGATATCTGCGCTGATTGCGGAAACGCCCATATTGCTGATCCATCGACGCTCGGCGAGGATTTCAACTGGAAAACAGCCTGGTCCGCAATTCTGTCAGTTGGCCTTCGCCCCTGCTCTGGTGCATTGATTGTACTGACATTTTCGCTGCTGAACGGCATTTTGCTCGGCGGCTTGCTTTCAACTTTCGCAATGGCCTTTGGCACATTCATAACCGTTGCAGCACTCGCAACCCTTGCCGTCACCGCAAAGAACACAGCCTTGCGCATTGCGGGCCACAATGCGGCATCCGGCAGACTGAAAGCTGGAATTGAAGTTGCGGCAGCGCTGTTTATCGCGCTTACCGGCGCATTATTGCTCAGCGCTGCTTTGAGTTATTAGATTTCTTCTGGTAGCGCGCACGCAACCAGAAAATTGCGAAAAAACTCAAGACAAAGAGTAAGCCAAAAATGGCTGCGGCAACATGTGAACGCTCACCAAGAGCGAGCATAATGTTCGGCAAATAAAAAGCCAGCAGGCCGAAGCCGATCATAATGACGGCTGCGGCTAGAGCATCGGACCGAAAAGTGGATTCCGGTTTTCGGTTACTCCGATGCTCAATCAATCCGTTAGATCGTCCTTTGTGCGTCCGATAGGACGCACGGCGATCTAATGCCGGATTGTTTTTTTTCGGTTCAGCCACCACTGCGAAAATCCTCGAGTTTCCTGATCTGCTGACCGTCACTATCAAAATTTTCCGGCGCAAGCCATGCCTGATAGGCATTCTTTAATGCAGGCCATTCACTATCAATGATGGAAAACCATGCTGTGTCGCGGTTTTTACCCTTGGCGACCATATGCTGCCGGAAAATACCTTCAAAGGTAAAGCCGAAACGCTCTGCTGCACGCTTGGAAGGCGCATTGTCATCATTACACTTCCATTCGTAGCGGCGATAACCCAGCTCATCGAAAATATATTGCATAAACAGAAACTGCGCTTCCGTTGCAGCAGGCTTGCGTGAAATGAGCGGTCCCCAATAGATGTTTCCGATCTCGATTGCACCATGTGCCGGATCTATGCGCATCAGCGCCTGACGGCCAGCGACCTTGCCCGTTGCTTTATCGATGACTGCAAAAAACAACGGGTCTTCGCTGGCAGACACCTTTTCGAGCCACGGCTCAAAAGCTTCACGCGTCGCAGGCGGAACCTCAAACAACCATGTGAAACGCTGATCCGCATCATTGACGGAGGACGCTGCAAAAAGCTCGTCGCCATGCTTTTGCGCATCAATCGGTTCAAGCCTGACATATTGTCCTTCAAGAACTTTGCGTTCAGGCTTCGGGCGTGGCGTCCAATCTCGCAAATCAGTCATTTCAATGCTCCCATCTAAAAGAGAAAGGAGCATAAAAGATGCAGAACGAAAACCGGATTATTGTCTCAGTTTCATTTTTCTCTGATTGCGGCACGATCCACGGAGACAGCCTTTACCAGCGCCACGACCTGATCGCCAACGGCAAGGCCCAGATCATCGACCGAGCGGCGCGTCAGCCGCGCACCAAGACGACGCCCTTGAAAGTCAAGCGCGACATGAGCATTCGGCCCTTCTCCCGCTTCAATCGCCACAATGGAAACCGGCAGCACGTTGCGGATACTGATCGCATCAGGCGCCTTGCGCGCAATGGAGACATCGCGTGCGCGAATCCGAAGACGCACATGCATGTTCTGCTTAAGCCCGGCATCGCTTAGCTGGAACGTCGTCCCACCAAGATCGATTTCCGCAAGCTTGTAGCGCTCATCATAAGCAGAAACAGAGCCTTCAAGCAGCACGCCAGCGCCCTCACCGTCCCCATCAATCAGCGGGAAAATCTCGGCAGCCTCGCCGCTGGCTTTCACCTTGCCACCCTGCAGCAGAACGATTTCATCGGCAAGCCGCGCAACCTCGTCAATTTCATGGCTCACATAAACAATCGGCACATGGCTTTCATCGCGCAGCCGCTCGATAAAGGGCAATATTTCCTGCCTGCGCGCATGATCAAGCGACGACAGAGGTTCATCAAGCAGCAAAAGTGCTGGATCAGAAAGCAGCGCCCGGCCAATGGCAACGCGCTGACGTTCGCCACCTGAAAGTGTGGACGGACGTCTGTCAAGCAGTTGATCGATGCCCAGAAGCTTAACAACCTCATCGAGGCTGCGGATGCTTTCACGACTGCCAGCCCAGCGGGCGTAAGTGAGATTACTCTTCACACTCATATGCGGGAATAACCGTGCTTCCTGAAAGACATAACCGATGCGGCGCTTCTCAGGGGGAAGATTTATGCCCTTATCCGCATCGAAAAGCACAAAATCGCCGACTGCGATCCGTCCGCTTTCAGGGCGCAGCGTACCCGCAATCATCTTGAGCAGCGTCGTTTTGCCAGCGCCCGAATGACCGAAAAGCGCTGTCACACCCCAACCGGCAGAAAAATTGGCCTCAATGGCGAACTTGCCGTTGCGACCTGTTACGGAAACCTTAAGCCCGCTCATTTCGCATCTCCTGCGAGCTTACGCTGCAACCATTCGGACAGCACCACCGCAGCAATGGAAATAGCCGCAGAAATGAGAATGAGGCGGAAAGCTTCAGCATCACCTGTGGGTGTCTGCAACAGTGAATAAATGGCCAGTGAAAGCGTTTGTGTCTCGCCCGGAATATTGGAAACGAAGGTGATCGTCGCGCCAAATTCGCCCAGTGCCTTGGCAAAACCCAGAACACCACCGGCCAGAATACCGGGAAGCAACGTCGGCAATATCACCGTACAAAAGGCTGTCAGCCTGTTTGCACCAAGCGTGCGGGCCGCTTCTTCAAGCCCACGATCCAGGCCTTCAATCGACAAACGAATGGGACGTACAAGCAATGGAAACGCCATGACACCAGCAGCGAGCGCTGCCCCCGTCCAGCGGAAGGAGAAAGAAAACCCCAGCCATTCCTGTAAGGGCGCACCAAGCGCACCGCGCGAACCAAACAGGACCAACAAAAGATAGCCTGTCACCACCGGCGGTAGAACCAGCGGCATGGTGACAATGGCCTGCGCAAGTGACTTGCCCGGAAAGTTAAACCGGGCAAGAATCCACGCAACGACGAAGGCGATTGGCAGAGCGACAATAATAGCTATTCCGGCTACCCGAAGCGACAGAAGTACGATCTGCCAAACATTACCCTCAATCATTATTGAGCTGCCTCTTGCGCACCAACAAAACCCTTGTCCTTGATGATGGCCTGACCGGCATCGCTTTCAAGGAACGCAAGGAATGCTTTTGCAGCATCATTTTCGTTCTTTGCAATCAGCGCCGCAGGATAAAGGATCGGGGCGTGGCTTGAAGCAGGGAAACGATAGGCTTCAACCAGATCAGGCGCAGCCGCACGATCCGATGCATAGACGATAGCGGCTTTCACTTCGGCACGGCTCACATATTGAAGCGCAACGCGCACGTTTTCGGTGAAAACTGCGTTCTTTTCTACATCTTTCCAGATGTCGAGCTTTTCGAGTGCGGCCTTGCCATATTTGCCCGCCGGAACATTGGTTGGATCGCCCATTGCAAAGCGACCAGCGCTTAAAAGTTCCTTGGCATCACCTTTGGCGTCGTCTTTCTGCGTGGCGATAACCAGCGCGTTGCCAGCAATCACCTCGCGCGATGCCTTGTCGATCAGATCGGCTTTTTCGATGTAATCCATCCAGTCGAGATCGGCGGAGATAAAAATCTGCGCTGGCGCACCTGCTTCAATCTGCTTTGCAAGCACAGAGGAAGATGCAAAAGATGCAACTACTTCCGTGCCATCCTTCGCTTTGAACTGCTTTGCAGCTTCTTCAATCACCTCTTTCATGCTGGCGGCAGCAAAAACGGTAACCTTTTCGGCAGCCTGTGCGACCGATGCAATACTTCCAGCAACTACAACGAGAAATGCAGCGAGTAATTTTTTCATTTGCGTTCTCCACTTTGTCCCCGATTGCAGACAAACAACATCATCCGCCGGAATTACCAGCGCTGTTTTTGTTGAAGCATCATGTTTCAAACCAGAGCGCGTTTCGATCGGTTAAAACCGATCAGCGCTCTAACTGTTTGTTTTAAAGCGCATCTTGTCCGAAAACCGTTTCACACTTTTCGGGATGTGCTCTCGATGCTCTCACTTGCGATGATGGGTATGGTGGAGGCAAACGCGACCCGGATGCCGTCAGACCCTTGGCTAACACGGGCGTCCATGCAAAAGCCGCCCAAATTTCCGTAACGAACTCAGATCGTTCCGAAAACAAGGCCACCATAATAGGGGGAATTGTTTTTGGCTAGTCTTATGAGCAATGATGCGGCAAATGGGCCGCATCATCTGATATTTAACGCCCGATATGCTTGTGCTTGGAGCCGCGCAGCTTTGCGAGCCGGACCTGCTTTTCGCGTTCCGCAAAACGAGCGCGATCTTCCGGCGTACGCTCGTCATAGCAACCAGAGCATGAAATACCTTCCTCGAAGAACTGCGAAAGCTTATCTTCAGCGGTAATCGGGCGGCGGCAGGCGCGGCAAAGCTCAATGTCGCTTTCGCTCAGACCATGGCCGATGGCGACACGCTCGTCGAACACGAAGCATTCGCCATTCCACATGCTTTCTTCGCTTGGCACTTCCTCAAGATATTTGAGAATACCGCCCTTAAGGTGGAACACATCGTCAAAGCCCAAACCTTTAACGAAAGCCGTCGCCTTTTCGCAGCGAATGCCGCCGGTGCAGAACATGGCTATCTTTTTGCCTTCAAGCTTGTCGCGGTTCTGCTCTACCCATTCAGGAAACTCGCGGAAGGTCTTGGTGTTGGGATCAAGCGCGCCCTCGAATGTGCCGATGGCATATTCATAATCATTGCGCGTATCGACAACCACTGTGTTGTCATCGGCAATCAGCGTATTCCAATCCTTTGGCGCAATATAAGTACCAACGCTTTTCAGAGGATCAATGCCATCGACACCCATGGTGACGATCTCGCGCTTCAACCGCACCTTCATGCGGTAAAACGGCATTTCGCTGGCATGGGAATATTTGAGTTCGGGATTGGCAAGCTCCGGGATCGCGGTGATGTAAGCAACAAGCTTATCAATCGCAGGCTTCGTCCCAGCAACCGTGCCATTGATACCTTCGGCTGCAAGCAGCAGCGTTCCTTTTATTCCGTTGGCGCAGCAAAGTTCAGCCAGCGGCTCACGCAGGCTTTCATATTGGGGCAAACGTGCAAAACAATAAAGGGCAGCAACGCTAAAAGGTAAATTGCTCATCGATCTATCTCTTTCAAATTTCCTTCGAGGTAAGCCCCAGACGAAGTAAATTCAAGTTATTTATCCCCCATCGCTTACAGGCCGTCAAAATCTCACCTCGATGAACTAAGTTTAAAGAGGAAAAGCCAGATGTTTGACACCGAGACTTTTGCAGCAATCATTTCACTCTCAGGCGAAGCAGGGCTTGATCCCGCATCTGTGCTGGCCGTAGCAGAAGTGGAAAGCGGCGGGCGGGCGCTCTTTCACGTCAATGGCGTGCAGGAACCGGCGATCCGGTTTGAAGGGCATTATTTTGACCGCCGACTGTCTGGCCGTATCCGCGATCAGGCGCGTCAGGCGGGACTGGCAGCGCCCGAAGCTGGGAGAATTCGCAATCCCAA
Organism: Brucella thiophenivorans; assembly: GCF_002252445.1. GTDB lineage: Bacteria > Pseudomonadota > Alphaproteobacteria > Rhizobiales > Rhizobiaceae > Brucella > Brucella thiophenivorans. The sequence goes on along the minus strand of NZ_NNRJ01000049.1, from coordinate 82,810 downwards.
AACCCAACGCGAGCGCTGGTTATTGCTTGAACGCGCCATGAGCATTCATAAAAAGGCAGCGCTTGAATCCACCTCTTGGGGATTGGGTCAGGTGATGGGTGCACATTGGGAGTGGCTCGATTATCGCAGTATCGAAGAACTGGTGGCAGATGCGCGTAGCAGCGTTGCGGGGCAAGTGTCGCTTATGCTGCGCTTTATCGACAAAGCAGCACTAAAACAGGTCCTTGAAGCACGCGACTGGCGCAGTTTTGCACGTCGTTATAATGGGCCAGCTTTTGCGCGTAATCGGTATGACAGCCGAATGGCAGCAGCCTATGAGCGATGGAACAAAAGCCTGCGCCATTTGCTCAAAGCGGCTTAAACTCAACTGCTTTAGAGAATTCTGATTTTGGAGGCATAAAATGCCTCCGCATAGGCTTCTGCTGCGCGGCACTCCATGCCGCGCAGGCGCGACAGCCCACGAAATGTTTCCGTGTCGAACCAATCCTTGGAACACTGGGTTCCAAAATGCTGCATCAGCAATTCGATTTTTCGCTCCAGAATGGTTGACGGAATTGCAACATAGGCATTCGGGCGACCAAGATCGCCATCCCATTTTGGGATTTCATATTCGAGAATGAGTTGATCCCGAAAAATATTCCATGTGAGTTCATTGACCGTGCGGTGGTCCTGATGTGCATCCTGCCTTTGATGCGTGAACACAATATCTGGCTGGCCACGGCTGCGCTGGGCAATCAGCCATTCCTTGATGATCCTGCTTTGTGCCGGAAAATAGCTATCCTCAAATTCTGCCAGATGAATGCTGCTACTGGTCGCACCGCGCAGAAAATCGCGCGCTGAAGCTTCCGCCTCCGCGCGCCGCTGGTCTCCACCTGACAAAACGCACCAATCGATATGCAGCGACGTTCCCATTTCAATGAGGTTGAGAAGCGTTCCGCCACATCCAATCTCAATATCGTCGGAATGCGCGCCAAGGCATAGAATATTGAGCGGCCTGCCGAAATTTTTGAGAGAGGTAAGATCGATCATAGGGCTATCGCAATGTTGGCTGCACTAAGTTCGGTCTTATGTTTCTTCCAGGGCATATCCCCCTTCTCGACCATATCTTCCAGCGTCTGCCAGTCCCGCAACGTATCCATCGACCGCCAGAAGCCTTCATATTTATAGGCCATAAGCTGGTTATCGGCGATCAGGCGGCTGAATGGTTCGAGCACCAGTTCCTCACCCTCACGCATATAATCGAATATCTCTTTGCGAAACAGGAAATAGCCGCCATTGATCCAGATGTCGGAGGTGTTGGAAGTCCTGAAAGCCCTTACATCGCCACCCTCTGCAATATCTGCAAGATGGTAGGTCAGTGGCGGACGCACAGCCAGAAAACAGGCAATCTTACCGCTTTTGCGGAACCTTTCGGTCATATCGTCAAGATCGACATCGCTTAGTCCGTCACTGTAATTTGCGAGAAACATATCCTCGCCCTCGACGTGAGAGCGCGCGCTCCATAATCTTTCGCCGATGTTGCGCCAAATCCCTGTATCGAGCAGCGTTACACTCCAGTCGCGGTCAACGTCCTCAAGCAAGCGCACATTACGCCCACCATCCGACACCACGCAATCGGCAAATGTCTGCGGCCTTATGTTGAGGAAAAAGTCCTTCACCACATTGGCCTTATAGCCAAGACACAACACGAAATCATTATGTCCATAATCCGAGTAATATTCCATGACATGATGCAGGATCGGCTGATGACCGAGCGGGATCATCGGCTTTGGAACATTTTCTGAATATTCCCTTATTCGGGTGCCAAGACCACCGCAGAACAGAACGACTTTCATAATTTAGCGCTCCTCTGTAAGTAATGCTGGATCGATCAGCGTGACATGCGGGATCGGGATGATGAACTTGCCGCCCCATTCAGCGACATGCTGCATCTGACGCACGATCTCGTCCTTGAAGTTCCATGGCAGGATCAGAATGTAATCGGGCTTATAGCTGTCGATCATCGTCGTGTCGTAAATCGGAATATGCATACCGGGCGTGAAGCGCCCGTGTTTGTAAGGGTTTCGATCCACTGTGAAATCGAGAAAATCGGTGCCAATGCCGCAATAATTGAGCAATGTATTGCCCTTGCCCGGCGCACCATAACCACAGATGCGTTTGCCCGAGTTCTTGGCAGCAATCAGGAATGACAGCAAATCGCGCTTTGTTCGCCGCGTCTTTTCGGCAAACTGCTCGTAAGTCGAAATATCATTGATGCCAAATGCCTGCTCGCGTTTGAGAAGGGCTGACACACGCGGCCCGGCCTTTCGCTTACTGGTATTATGCGCAAGATAAACCCGCAGCGATCCGCCATGGGTTGGCAATTCATCGACATCAATCACCTTCAGATGATGACGATGCGCCATATAGCGGATGGTCAGCAGCGAGAAATAAGAGAAATGCTCGTGATAAATCGTATCGAACTGGTTGTGTTCGATGAGATTGGTCAGATGTGGAAACTCAAGCGTTATAACACCTTCGGGCTTGAGCAGAATCTGGATTCCACGAACAAAATCATTGAGGTCCGGCACCTGCGCCAGAACATTGTTGCCGATGATCAGATCAGCCTTCTTGCCCTCACTGACCATGCGCGAAGCAAGATCGGCACCGAAGAAATCTACACGCGTCGGAACGCCCTTGGCGACTGCCGCTTTGGCCACATTGGCAGCGGGCTCAATACCTAAGATCGGAATGCCCTTGGGCAGAAAGTGCTGCAACAGATAGCCATCATTGCTCGCAATTTCGACGACGAAACTATCGCCATTAAGGCTCAGTTTCTCGGTAATCTCATCGCAATAGATTTTGGCGTGATTGACCCAGCTCGTGGCGAAGGATGAGAAATAAGCATATTCAGTGAAAATATCGGCCGGGCTAAAATATTCCTTTAGCTGCACCAGATAACAGTGATCGCATACATAGGCATAAAGCGGATAAAATGGCTCCATTTGATCAAGCTGTTCCGCGGTGATGAAACTCTCACAGGGCGGCGACATACCCAGATCGACAAATGTGTGTTTGAGGAGCGTTCCGCACAAACGACAGCCTGTTTGTTCCTTGGCCATGCTTGCACTCCGCGATATGCCCGGCGTCTGGATGGTCATATGAGATACCTCGCCCTGCCCGGCCCTTATGGGTATGTGGGTGTGAACTCCGATCGATGCCGGATGAGTAAAACTATCCAGTGCGTTGGCGATTTCCGAGACTGTAATGAGGGGCGAGCTGTATATACGATCGGGCGCACCCACCACCCGTCGAATGAGTATGAACAATCCCCCTGCCTTCTCCCTATGTCGGAAGTGGGGTATGCGCCTAAGCCTTTAGGAGCGTTTGGCTCTAAACCTAAGACCATTCGCCTGAGCCAAAAACGAGACTATCTCGCGAGCCTGAAACTGTCAGAATGAATGCGCTTAAAGCGCATCCCGAAAAGTGTGAAACGGTTTTAGGATAAGATGCGCGCACAAACGAATGATTAGAGCGCCGATTTGATTCAATCAGATCGAAACGCGCTCTAACAATTGAGGTAACGGATGCGATTCACCCCACTCAACATTGATGGTGCATATTCGATTGAGCCGGAAAGGCTTGAAGATGAGCGGGGCTGGTTTACACGCGTCTTTTGCGAGGCAGAATTTACCGAGCGGAAAATTGAAACCCATTTTCCGCAACATAGCCTTTCATTTTCTCGCGAGAAGGGAACTTTGCGCGGCCTTCATTATCAGAATGAACCGCATGCCGAGACCAAGCTCGTCACCTGTCTGCAAGGCGTGATCTGGGACGTTCTGGTGGATCTCAGACCTCAGTCTCCAACCTATCGGCGCTGGACCGGATTGGAACTCTCAGCCGACAATGGCGTGCAGCTTTACATTCCAGTGGGCTGTGCACATGGATTTCAGACGCTGACCGACAATGTGTTGCTGCGCTACATGATCTCAACGCCTTACGCACCGGATTCAGCAAACGGGCTACGCTATGACGATCCCGCATTGGGAATCCCATGGCCAGACGAGCCAAGTGTGATGTCTGAAAAAGACCGGGCGTGGCCGCATCTTTAGGCTTGAACCAATAATCCTACATCGCGAAGCCTGTCGGCTGCCTCTACAAGCTGCATGAAGGACAACTGCGAACGCTCCGCCATGTCGAGGATCGAATGAGCTCCATCAGCGAGATTAAGCACCCATAGCAAAGCCATAGCGCGCTCGGCAGCATTGCGATCCCCACCCATGCTGCCGTAAAGCCCCCGACGCCCCAGTTGCGGTTCACCCTTTGGCGATGTGTTAAGCGGCGTCCAGTTACGCTCAGCAATCTCAATCGCCTGCATGATGAGATTATAGGATTGCTCCAAATATTGCGGCTTGATGAAATTAAGATTGTCAGCCGAGGTGTGATATTCTGGGAAAGCGCCATAAAGACTACGTTGAAACAGGCCAACAGGCAGATTAAACCCCGGCGAGCAAAACTGCCGTTCATCATAGCCATAGGGCCAGAAGTCATGCAGCTTTGCGCCTGTGAGCTCTGAGCCTTCAAGCACTCGCGCCATGATACGATCAATCTCCGCATTGCCCCGACGGCTGCGCTTGTAATTAGGGCCACCACTATCCCCCACGCAGGATAAAACGAGTCCATGCTTCACAAAGGAGAGATGCTCTTCGTTTTGCTTGAGCCATGCAAGCGCCCCAAATGTCGCCGGGCCAAACAACAGCTTGTAAGTGAAGCGGGTTTTGCGCTGCATGAGCGCCTGACCAAGCACGGCTAAAAGCGCCAGCCCCGAACAATTATCATTGGCAAGCGAGGGATGACAGAGATGGGCGGAAAGCAGGAAGACGTCTTCCGTTTCTCCATGATGCACGAACTCGCCGAAGGTGAGAAAGCCGTTCCGACGCTCTGCATCAATGACCACTTCGTAAATGTCTTCTTTCATATCCATCAGCGCATTATGCGACATGCAAAAACCCCACGCTTCCGCATGATAGCAAGTGCGATAGGGTATGAGATCAGGCTGGTCGGGCAAGGTATGAATATGCTCTTTCAATGAATCAAGCGATAATTTTGCCCGAACCGGCACACTGAAATTCACCACATGCAGATTATGCCGGGCAAAATCGACAATCCTATTGCCAGTAGAATCCTTGATATAGGCCTCGCGGATCACCCATTCTTGTGGTGCCTGCCAATCATAAAGCTCTTTGCCGGTTGGAACCTCATGGGTTTTCAGCGGCAAGTATTCACCGATAATGGCGAGCGTCTCGCGCACGCCACTCCCAGTGAGACTACGGCAAATCGGATAAAGCCGGGTCGCCAGTTCATAAATCCGTGTGCCTTGCCGCTGAATGCTTGAGCCATTATCCATTATGCGGATGCTCGAAGTGGTTGTGGATGTTCATCGGGACGACGCAGACTAGCGTCAAGTTCGCCCTCAGCAATCAGCTTGCGAATATGGGCGATACGCTGAAAACGTGGTCCCTCAAATTCGTCAAGTGTAAGTGACGAGCGGCTATAGGCAGCGAGCAATTCACGCGCGCCGGCAACGGCATCCCATTGCGGCTTTGCCTCTGGCAAAACACGCGCCAGTTTTTCAAAGCTCACCCGATAAGAGCGCGTATCCGGGCCAGCATCATCGGCATATTCAATCCGGCAATCGGGTACATTATCGGCAACGATACCGGCAATATCGCGGATACGGTAATTATGTTCGGTTGAACCGACATTGAAAGCTTCGTTGAACACTTTCTCACGCGGTGCTTGCATGGCAGCATTAAAAGCGCGGGATATATCGCGGATATGCACAATGGGTCGCCATGGCGTGCCATCAGATTTGAGATAAATCAGCCCTTTGGTTACAGCCCACGCAACGAGATTATTGAGCACAATATCGAAACGCAGGAACGGCGAGACGCCATAGGCAGTCGCGGGTCTCAAATAGACCGGGCAGAAGCTTTTATCTGCCAGTTCTCGTATTTCCTGCTCGGCTCTCACCTTCGAGCGGCCATAGGCTGTGACAGGCTTTAATTCACCCGCTTCATCAATCAGATCTGCATCGCTGATGCCATAATTGCTGCATGAGGATGCAAACAGAAATCTGCCCACTCCGGCAGCTTTCGCGGCTTTTGCCATCGCTACACTTGCGTGATGGTTGATGTCATAGGTCAGATTTTCGTTGAGATTGCCAAGCGGGTCATTGGATAAGGCCGCCAGATGAATAACCGCATCAAAGCCTTCCAGATCTCGCGGCGACACATCACGCACATCTTTTCGGATGGTCGGCACATTAAAAACCGCGCCGCCTTCTTCAAAAAGACAATGCCGATAGAGGCCAATATCATAGCCTGAAACCTGATGTCCCGCATTGATCAGCGTCGGCACCATGACCGACCCGATATAGCCCTGATGCCCTGTTACAAGTACCTTCATGTCCGGTCCCTCACCTCGTTTATTGACCTAGGTTAGCGACTGCGAAGAGAGGCGGCGAGTTAACCGATGGCATGTTTGCTTCGGACAAGCGTTGATAAAGGATGCAAAAAGTTGTGCTGGCTACTTCTTTTGGATAGTGCGCAACTGGTCATCGCTGCCGATCAATAAAAGCCAGTCAGTTGCCATAACATCGTCTCGCTTGTCCGGCGGTTGATAGGTAATAAGGTCCTGCGCAACATCCGGCTTGCTCGCAGTCGAAAACATTCCGCTTGCCGGATCAAGCCAGATAACAGTCTGCCCGCTTGCGATTACGTCTGGCTTGAGCTTGAACGAACCCACATCGCCATAAATCAAGATAAGGCTGCGATCCGGCAAAGCTGCCGCATAACTCCGCTCCACGCCTGAGATATTATTATCGCGATCAGGCTGTAACTGCTGAACAGCTATTTTATCAAACAGGTCTTTGAGAATTGTCATCGACTGCGAACCCGGACTGGAAAGCGCTTCCTGCCAGCTTCGTTCAATCGCAAAAAGTCCCGGTCCGGTAAAATGCCATATTGGATGATTGCCAAAAAACTGCCCTGCAGCGCCGCCCAGCAACGCTCCGTAAGCATTTCGGCGAATAGTCTGTGCAGTTGTATCACGCTCATATTCATATGAGCTTTCAAGCAATATGACAGGCATTTTCATAAGCTTCGTACGCTGAAGAACAGCCTCATTCACATCATCATAGGTATAGACTGTATCGATACCGAGCCAAGGCTGGTCGCTCCAAATTTCGCCAGCAGACACATTACTTCCGGTATGCACCGTCTGAATAGCGCTCGGAGAAACAGAGGTAATTCCATGCGAAAGCTCAATGACGAGTTCACGATCAGGCGGATCGAAATCACCACCCAAAACCCAAACAATGTTCGAAAATTTTGAAAAGCGGTGGGCCACTGCTTCACCATATGTGCGCATTTTTTCAGGCCCTGCCGCCTCAGCCTGCTCAAACCAGCCCTGATTACCGCCGTTGACCCCAAGATAGGCCGGTGCCAGAAAGACGACCAGTCCCTGTTTCTGCGCCTGTTCGATCACCCATGCGGCATGGTCAAAATATCTTGGATTAAGCTCCCCAAATGCCTCTTTTAAAAACGGCTTATCGCCATAGGCATTGGCAGGCGGATTGCTGGAAAACTGATGTTCAATCAGGTTGACCAAAATGGCATTAAAACCCCGCTTGCTGCGATCCTTAAGATAAATCTCGGTATCCTCGCGCTTTAGCTCCGCGATCAACGACCAAGCCGTATCGCCCTGCAACAAGAACGGTTTACCTTGCGCATCTTCAAAAAAACGATGATCCCAACTGACCTTGATCGGGGAAGCCAGCTCAAGCGGTGCCGCGCCCATTGTGAACAGCAGCACGCCCAATATAAGACCCGCCCGCCATAACCTCATCGTGTAGCCGGTGGATAAGATGGCGCCTCGTTAAACCGGCGATAGACCACCTGTGACGGACGCCCGGTAAGATAGGAATCCACACCATCATAGAGCGCGCGCGCGTATACACCCAGCGCGCCATAAATCGCATCAACCGTACGCGCAATATCCGTGTCACTATGCGTATAGCTCACAACAAGAGACGGCATTAAAATTCCACGCCTGATGGTTTCCTGAAGAAACAATGTGCGAAATGCCTGTGACGCCTCACCATTTTGATCAAGGGTGGCATAAGCCAGACAACAAGGCCGACCAACCAAGCGGACGTGGTTTTGTAATCCGTGGCTTGCAATCGCGGCATTCACCCCTTCTGCAAGTCTGGAACCCTGTTCATAGAGCCTTTCGATCACGGGCTCATCGCGATAGACCTTCATCGTGGCAATGGCTGCAGCCATTGAATGCGTTTCAGCGCCATGGGTGGTGGAAAGCAAAAACACGCGTGGATGATCGGTTTGCGTCAGTCCACCAAGCTGCATATATTCGGCTTTGCCTGCCAATGCGGAAATCGCAAAACCGTTGCCCAGCGCTTTGCCGAAACAGGAAAGATCAGGCTCAATGTCATAAAGCCTTTGAGCGCCGCGCATATGCCAGCGAAAGCCAGTAATCATCTCATCGAGAATGAATAAAGCACCATTTTCATGCGCAATGCGCTTGGCTTCATGCAGGAAATTATCCTGCGGTTCATCTGCCTTTGCAGGTTCAAGAATGAGCGCTGCAATCATGCCAGGATAATTTTCAAACAAAGCCTGTACGCTTGCGATATCGTTGTATCGAAACGTCGTCGTCAATGCGGATACGGACGCCGGAATGCCTGCGTTCATCTTGGTGGTTCCGATGAACCAGTCATCGGTCGAGAAAAACGGATGATCGGCGCAAATGGCAATCATATCGCGGCCCGTATAGGCACGCGCCAGCCGCACTGCAGCCGATGTAGCATCCGATCCGTCTTTGCAGAACTTGACCATTTCGGCTCCCTCGATCAGTTCGAGAAAGCTTTCCGCACATTCGATTTCAATCGCGCTTGGGCGCGTGAAATTGCAGCCATCCTGCAACGCATCACGCACTGCCTGAAGCACCGGGGGGTAGGCATGACCTAGCCCGACTGCGCGATTGCCCATGCCATATTCGATATATTGATTGCCATCAACATCAAACACGTGCGAACCGGAACCACGCTGGATGAAACCGGGTGCAAGAACCGGATATTGGTCATCGCCCTTGGCATAGGTATGGCATCCACCCGGTATCAGGGTATGGGCCTTGCTTCTGAGCAATTGCGAATTGCGAAACCGGGATGTGAAAAGGTTCATTCCCCTCTCCCTTTTTTAAACTGCTGACCATGCGGTGTTGAGACGTTCTCTCATCTGCCTGAGCCAGTTTTTGACGGGCTTCGGCAATCGGCTACGCAGACTTGAATGAAGTGCTGTGGGCATTTTCCATTGCGCAAGCGGTAGAGGTGCCGCAATGGCTGGCGGATATTGCACCAGATCTTCAAGAAGTTCGGCATAGACGCGGCCTACAACATCATTGTCAAAAGCGACGGCAACCTTTAAGCGCGCGGCCTCCGCCATTTTGGCACGCAGTTGTCTGTTATCGGCAAGGAGATTGATATGACGCGCGGCGGCTCTGAAATCACCGACAGAAAACAGAAAACCGTCTTCGCCATCCGTGACGATATAATCGGTCACGCCTGCGATTTTCGAAACGACTGCCGGACAGCCTTCACTCATGGCTTCAATCAGCGTGAGGCCAAAACCCTCGAAACGCGATGGCATAACCATGACGTCATGTTGGCTAACCAGCCATGGCACATCAGATGGTGCGACCCAGCTTGTGAAGCTCACCTTGTCGCCAAAGCTCTCAAGCCGATGACGCAGTTCTGCAAGATCAGGCCCATCACCCGCCACGGTCAGATGATAATTGCATTTCAACTCACGCAGAATATTGGGTAGCCAGAAGACCCCCTTAGAATTATCCTCAATGCGACCAAGATAAAGCAAACGTAACGGCTGTGAATGATCGCTAACCGTTGCACTATCCTTGCTATGAATGCTCTTGTTGAGCCCATGTGGGATCACAAGTGTTCGCGCCGGATCAAAGCCATAATGACTGACCAGATCGTCTCGGCAGCGTTTGGAGACCCCCACCGTCGCATGAACGTGATCACGGATTTCGCGCGCAGCCGCATAAGTGCCCGGCGTGATATTATGCACGATCATGACGCGCAGAATATCATCGGGCAGATAACGCACGAGATTGGTTTCAAAGCGGCTGGACAAGACATTGACGAAGACGGCCTTGAAATTGTTATCACGCAAAAAGGCAATCATGCGTCGTGCACGCGTTTCCTCGTCGAGAACGCCCATGCGATCGATCGCATCGCCCTTACGCAAGGCATCACTCAATCCCTGCTCGGCAGAGGGGAAGTTAATCGTTTCTCCTGCGGCACCTGCAGCCAGCCAGCGCAGTTCAACGCCCGACTGTCGAAGCGATGCACTCAGGCGCGTAAATACCGAGTAAGTCCCGCCAATATGCGGACGGACAAAGTAAGCACATTTCACGATCATCACCCTTCCCCTGGATCAAGACTTCGAGGGAACAAGCCCCTCGAAGCTTTACTCCGGCATATCGGGGGGCGTTTGATATACCGCTTAGCAGTGTAGCGAAATTCTGTGGCCGCGCATTTGTCTATGAGGGGTACATCCCCTCATACATAAGAGGATGGTGTTCACCCTTCTGCCAGTTTTCACAAAATCTCATACAGGCTTAGTTTCTAGATAAAGCTGGAGACACTTGTATGAGAATAGGTCTTTTCGGACAGTTTGGCTCTGGCAATACCGGCAATGACGGATCGCTGGAAGCGATGTTGCGGCAATTGCAGCGCTCCGACCCGCATGCTGAAGTCGTATGCATTTGTTCCGGGCCAGAGGTCATTCGTCAGAACTACGGAATCGAGACTGTATCGATTGGCGGTGCCGCATCGTCCAGTGTCATAGTCAGAGCAATCGATAGATTGCTTCTGCAAGTCCCCAGACGGATACGAGGATTTCTCAGCTCGCTCGCACTCAGTCGCAAGCTCGATATGTTGATCGTCCCTGGCACAGGCTTTCTGGATGATTTTAGCGCAGACCCATTGGGCTGGCCCTTCGCAATCTTGCGCTGGTCGCTGGCGGCCCGATTGAATGGGGTCGAGCTTCTGCTGGTCTCTATCGGTGCAGGACCAATCAATCACCCGCTCAGCCGATGGCTGATGAAACGCGCTGCATTCATGGCCTCGTTTCGCACCTATCGAGATAAAGCCTCTTACGAATTCATGAAAACGCTGGGCGTCTATCAGGCCCAAGACAATGTCAGTGCTGATCTGGCATTCTCGCTGCCAAAGCCATCCAAAAATTTACTTGAACAAAATGATCCCCAACAGCAAATCAACCGGATCGGAATAGGCATCATGGCCTATCGCGGCTGGAAGCGGCATGACGCAAAAGGCACGATCATTTACCAAAACTATTTAACGAAAATGGCGAGTATTATCAGATCGCAAATTGCGCAAGGTAACAGCGTAAGATTGCTCACCGGCGACAATATTGACCGCAGAGCAATAAGCGATCTGATGTCACTTCTTTCGCCCAACGAACAAAGCCCGCAACTCATTTATGAGCCGGTAAACTCGCTTCATGATCTGATGAAACAAATAGCACAGACAGACATTGTTGTGGCGAGCCGCTACCACAATGTAATCTGTGCATTGCATATGGGACGACCAACGATTTCGCTCAGCTATGCTCAGAAAAACGATGCCCTGTTGATTGACAACGGCTTGAGTGAATTTTGCCATCATGTGGAGACATTCGATGCCGCGACCATCATCACGCAGATAGATGAAATGCTGCATCGCCGATCACAACTTGAAAGTGGTGTACGGGCAGGGACCGAGCAATATCGCCTTCGTCTGGAATGGCAGGAGGAAGTGCTTGGTCAAATATTGCGCGACCACAAGACAAGTTCAAGCCAACGCATTTCATGATAAGCCTGTATAATTACAAATATTTGCGACGAGCGGCTCGGTTTAAAAGATAATCGAATGGCGGCAAGATAGCCATGAGTGGCTTTCGTTTCAAAGCATCAACAAACAGTGCTGCCGCACCCTTCTCACGCCGCACGGCATTTGAAATAGCCGACCAATAAGCACGCTTTGAGAGGCAATTACCCACTTCTTCTAGGTGCTGCCGTCGATTGTGCAAATTGCGTCCTTCATGCTCAAAGAATGAAATGAAAGCATTTTCCACCTCGCGATTCCATTGCAAGATACCGGAAATATCTGCAGAACGACTTTGTGGATGCCAGCGAATATAGGCCTGAATGGCATCGCTCTGGCCAATATCGCCGTAAGTTGCAAAGCGCAGCCACATCTCCATATCGTCTGTATGAGCAAGCTGCGATCGATAATATCCGACTTTTTTCTGAACATCCGTACGAGAGATTGCCAGAGGTCCATCAATCAGGCTGATCGCATTGCGGCAACATGTGCCAATGTAATCGATGCCCGATCTGATCCGCCAATTCGTATCTCGATGGTCTACGACAATATCGGCTCTCTGCGTATCGGCCAGAATTTTAGACATACGGCCATAAACCAGATTTACATTGCGATTTTGATCCAGAAAATTTGCCGCCTCTATAAGCACGTTGGGCGCCAGCAGATCGTCAGAACACAGAACCAGGAAAAACTCGGCGTCCGCCCATTCAATGCCTTCATTAAATGAAGCATGGGGCCCGAGGTTTTTTTCCCGCAAACGCAGTTCAATCCGATGATCTTCTTTGGCAAGCTGCCGGGCGATGATTGCACTGTCATCGGTTGAGCCATTATCAACTATCAAGAGCCGCACATTGACATCGCGTTGCGAGAGTACGCTTTCAACACAATCGCGCAGATAGCGTCCATAATTGTAATTTGGAATTGCGATATCAAAGCTGTGCATTGAGCCTTCCTCACTCAGCAGGTGTTGAGGACGTTAATTCGCTGCGCCACCGCCGAAAGATCTTGCGATTAAAGGCTGTCATGCCTGAAAATGTAGCAAATGCATGATGAATTTCTGCGGAGAATGGATGGCGCGTCACGAAAACTGCAACGATCCAGCTCAACACAGCCAAACAACCAACGCCAACCCCAACCAGCGGCGGCAGATCAAAAGAAAAGCCGTTGGCCACAAACGCTGCAACCGGAAACACCAGACTGAAAACACTCACCAACGCACTGTGTGCAAAAGCTCCAAACAGCTCGCTGCGCGAAAACGGCACATATTTTTTCACATAAAGAATGGCAACAATCATCTGGAACGGTGCAGTCACAAACTGGCTAAGAGCTACGGCATAGAGGCCAAAAAACGCTGATATACATAATATGGGTGCAACGACCGAACGCGAAACGAGGGTAAAAACAAACGCGTCGCGATTGTGACCAAGCGCCATAAGAAGCGGATATGTCAGAAGCACGGGACACCAGAACATATTCGCTATGCATGAAATAACGACAATTGGTACGGCTTCATGCCAGCCGTCGCCCAGGATGATGCGCACTGCCGGATAGGCGAGAAAAGCCAATATAGCCTGGGCGGGCCAGTAGACGACACTGATATAGGAAAGGGCGCGGATATAGGATTGCTTTATGTCAGCGCCATCACGAACCTGAGCAGACAACATGGGGAATGCAACCGCGAAAATCGCCGACAGAATGACCCTGTCCGGCAGTCCGCTTACCGTATTGGCGCGGTTGTAGATACCAACTTGGGAAACAGGCATGAAGCGGCCCAAAATGAGCTGCGGAAAGGTTTCACATATTTTTCCGAGGCTGGAACTAGCGCCTAGATAAATCCCAAAACGCCATGCTGCATCAATGCTTGCAAATGTTGGGTGCACCAATTTGCGCCAGGGATTGACGCGTAAGGCGAGAGCCGTGATGACAACCGCCGATGCCAATAATCCTATGGCAAAACAAAGATAGCCCCATCCCAGATAGACACTGACAATTGTTGCCAATGCCCCAACGCCGGAGCCAGCGGTACGGATACGCGCAACAGTGCCAAATGCCATCTCGCGCCTTAACAGGGCAATAACCGGCATCGACACGCTCTCGATTATCGCAGCAACAATTGTAATATCGAGAAACAAGGCGAGCATTGGATCGCTATAAGATGAAGCAAAAAAGTCACGCAGCAGATACAGGCCGATAGATAGCACCAATGTGATGCTCATCAGGAAAGTGAGCGACGTCTGGAGATCTTTATCTTCAACGTGATTGAGCTTGATCAGGAACTCGGCACTGGCAAATTCACGCAGCGAAAACACAATCGCTGCAATGCTCAGGCCGATCACCCCCAAGCCGGTCTCAGACGGATCAAGGAAGCGCGACACAACCACAACAGTGCCAAAGTTGAAGATCAGAGCGGCATACTGCTCCAGCGCCGCCATGACGATGCCTCTGCGGTTGCCTTTCATGATCTGCTCCTATTCGGGAGCCTGATTCTGCTCTGCTTGCTTATCTTCAAAACACCCTGTCCCTCAGAAATCAAAAGCAGCGAGCGCCGCTCTTTATTACATCAGACGAGAATAGACGTTTGAGACCAGCGGGAAATGTGGCCGTTGGTGTTAACACTTACCTGAAAGGCGTATGGACCACGCTCTATAGCTAAGTCGCGGGTCTGCGCGTGAGCCGGTAAAAATTTCACAGTCGCAATTTTTACACGCGCTTGGGAGGAGACATGATCAGCTTTTTCTGGATCACGCTTCTGGCTTTTGCATTATCGGTTGCATTCTGTCTGGGATTCAAAGGGCTTGCACGCGAATGGCACCTCATCGACATTCCCAATGCGCGTAAAACACATGACGGTCACGTTCCGCTTTGCGGAGGCATTGCGATCTTCCTGTCCTTTTCTGCAGCAGCTTTTCTGACACCCGCAATGGTGGGATCAGCAAATGCCGTTGCGCTTCTGCCAGGTCTGCTTCTGATCCTTATAACGGGTGTTCTTGATGACAGGTTTAACCTGCCCGTAGCACCCCGCCTCGGCATGCAGGTGCTGGCCGCTTTTATGATCATTGGAGTTGCCGGACTGACACAAATCCATCTCGGCTTTGCTTCTGGTGTCATAGACACCATGGAATCGATGACATTGGGCGGACCAGTTTACGTACTGCTTGCGATCACTTTTGTGGTTGGCCTCGTCAATGCTGTCAATATGAGCGACGGTATCGATGGCCTTGCCGGATCTGCCAGTGCCGCAAGTTTCTTCTGGCTGGCAGCCATTAGTTTCACTATCGACCAAAACCATATCGGATTACAGGCGCTCACGCTTTCAGCAGCCTGTATCGGCTTTCTTATCTTCAATATGCGTCATCGCTGGCGTGCGAAAGCCAGCCTGTTTCTGGGCGATGGCGGTAGCACATTTCTGGGTGCGACCCTTGCAGGGATCATTCTGATCCTCACCAATGCCAATGCTGCGATGGCTTTTCCAATTCTCCTGTGGGTGGTGATTGTACCGGTGATTGACACACTGAGCCTCATTCTTCGTCGTCTTTCAGCACGCAGAAGCCCCTTTTCACCCGACCGGCAACATTTGCATCATCTGTTTCTCGACAATGGTTTTTCGCACAGCCAAACCGCGCTCATCATTATGGCGCTCAATTTTCTGGCTGGTGCAATCGCTTATGCCGCTATCCGCCTTGAAATACCGGCATGGCCAATGCTCGTGGCACTAATCCTGCCAGCCATTGCGCACACGCTGTTTGTGCTTCGCAGCAATAAGAGCCTGCGCCCTATCGTTGTCGAAGCAACGACACCATCCAAACCAAACATCACTTTGCCGGGGGCAACTTTATGAGCGTTTCAGTTCTCATCATGACATTGAATGAAGAGGTCAATCTGCCAGCCTGTCTTGCCTCGCTCGATTGGTGCGATGACATTGTGATACTCGATTCATTCAGCAATGACCGCACGGTAGAGATTGCAAGAGCCGCAGGTGCCCGCGTGTTTCATCGTGTTTACGACACCGAAGACCGGCAACGCATGCATGGACTTTCGGAAATTGAGTTCAAGCATGACTGGGTTTACACACCCGATGCCGACGAAATCACGCCCGAAGATTTGCGCGACGAGATGCTGGCAATTGCCGCAGACCCGACACGTCCAGAGGTGTTCTTCAAAGCCCGCTACAAGAATATGTTCATGGGAAGGTGGATAAAACACGCAAGTCTCTATCCCACATGGATCACCCGTCTGGTACGCCCGGACCGCGTTCGCTTTGAGCGCTCCGTGCATTCCCGTGCAAGTGGTGGCCCGGAAGGGGCTTTGCAGGCCCATTTCATCCATTACAGTTTCAACAAAGGGCTTGAGGCCTGGTACGATAAGCACAATCGCTATTCATCCGCTGAAGCAGATCTCTCCTCCAGTCGTTTGTTGGAGCGCAATATCGACTGGGGCGGACTGCTATCAACCACGCCTGAAAGGCGAAGGCGCGCATTGAAGTCGCTCTCGTATCATATGCCATTCAGGCCTTCGCTGCGGTTTCTCTATATGTATGTTGTGCGCCGCGGTTTTCTCGACGGCAAACCCGGCTATCTTTATTGTCGGCTGCTCGCTGCATACGAATTCATGATCATCATCAAGATGGAAGAACAGCGCCGCAACCAGAACACGGCAGCCAGCGTATCGGTTCGCCCTATGATGGATCATCAAGAACCGGAACGGCATATGGTATGATGCTACTGGTTCTGTTTCCCTGTGTCGTCATTTTTGGACTTGCAGCCATGTTCTATTCGGAACCGGTTCTGACATTGCAAGATGATGGCATCAAGGCCGATGTCATTGTGGTGCCGGGTGGCGATGGGCCACCGCGTGCGGCACAAGCAGCGCGGCTCTGGAAAGAAGGCCGGTCGCCACTCATTTTGATTACCGGCGACGGCGACTGCCTTTTCAACAAACAGATCATGGTGCGCAATGGCGTTAATCCATCCGCGATCCTTGTTGAATGCCAATCGGGAAGCACCTGGCAGAATGCTTATTATTCCGCACCTGTGATGCGCGAAATTCAGGCGAAAAAAGCCCTCATCGTTACAAACTGGTATCATTCACGCCGGGCAATTGCCAGTTTTCGCGCAGTCTGCCCGCAGATGCATTTCAGTTCTGCGCCTATTGGCGGCGATCAAAGACCGAGAGGTTTTCCGACAACCTCGGCTGACATCGAACTTGTCGCCAAAGAATATATAAAGCTTGGCTGGTATCTGGCATCGGGCCGTATCTATCCGTCAGACCTTATGACCGACGAAACGCCTTCCAGCATTTCCAGCGTTTGTAAGCGCTATGGGGGCCATGGATGAACGTATCGCTTACATGGATTTTCGTTGGCCTCGTGGGGTGCTTTCTGGCAAGCGGACTATTGTTTCGCGCAGACCGGATGTATCAATTTCCGTTCCTTGCAGGCGTTATGACATTCGGATTTCTTCTGCCGCAAATTCCAGCCTTGATGCATGACCAGTTTCTGCCAGCTGGGGCTTATACCAAGACCATGTTCATGGGCATATTGTCGCTTTCCATGCTGGCACTTGGCTGGCGCATGGCCAAACGGCCTATCGGCTTTCTCAGCATGCATTTCAGCGAGAAGCGGCTTTTATGGGCAGCTGCAGGCCTGTCAATATTTGGTGCAGTTTTCTATTTTCTCTTGAGCCGCCTGCCCGGTGATATATCGATCGGAACCCAAATGACGGGTATGCCGGTTGTTTATTTGTTCTTTGCACAGCTCATGCCCTACGGTCTTGCAATCGCGCTGCTTTGCTTTGCAAGCAGACCGTCATGGACGGCGCTGGCCATCATCATATTCGATCTCCTTTTCTATTTTGACAGAATTCTCGTAACCGGCAAACGCGCAGAAGCGATCCAGCTTTTGCTTATGATCTTGCTGCCTTTGTGGTTTTATCGTCGGTTTGTTGTACCGCGTATTCTTATGGCGTTAGGCATTCTGGCCGGAACATTTTTGATGACCAGCATGGGCGATTATCGCCAGATCACCCGGGCGGCCTCAGGCTTCGTTCTTGATGACATTATGCAAATTAATTATTCGGATAATTTCAGCGAGACGCTGGCACGAGGTGGCCTTGAAATGCGCAATGCAGTGCTGCGTATTGATGAAATCGACCAGCGGCTGGAGTTCGACTACGGCAAGTTTCACTGGAACCGCGTGATTTTCACTTTCGTTCCAGCACAGCTCGTCGGCTCGAAATTAAAAGAATCCCTCCAGTTCGACACACCGAAACCAAGCCGCAATTATAATCCGCTGACCGGCACCACCGAAACAGGTCTGGTCGATGCCTTTGCATCCTTCTGGTATTTTGGTGCATTAAAATTTTTGCTGCTTGCATGGATCATGCGACGGATTTGGGAAACCGCAATGGCCGGGGAAATGCTGGGGCAGCTCGTTTACATGCTGTCGATCGTACCAGCTATGCATGCCATTTCCCATCAAACAGACTGGGTTATCCCGGTCTGGATTCATATGGCGATCTTCCTGATCCCGGTTTTATGGTTCTGCCGCATACGCAACAAATCGGTCGGTCTGCCGACTGCTTTGCAACGCGGTTCGACTGTTCCACAATACATGTGAGGATAAAATCAATGTCCATTGCATCACGATCAGATCACCGCATCGCGATAAGCGGTCGTAAGGAAAGCTCCAGCCCGATGGAGGGCGGTGCAACCTTCACATTTAAACACCGCATTCAGCGTCTTTGCTGGCAGGCGACATGGTTGGCGCTAGCTGCTTGGACGCCGTCTTTTCTGTGGCGCTGGCGAGGCATGATCCTGCGGGCCTTTGGTGCCTCGATCCACAAAACCGCCATTGTGCGCGGCAGTGCGCGTATCTGGTGGCCAGCAAATCTTGTCATGGATGCGCATTCTTCACTTGGGCCGGGTGCCATTTGCTACAATGTTGCGCCGATAACGCTTGCGCCCTACGCCATTGTTTCGCAACGCGCGCATCTATGCTCTGCTGGGCACAATATCGATCAGCATGATTTTCCGCTGACCGCATCCCCGATTGTGATCGGGGCTTGCGCATGGATTGCAGCCGAAGCTTTCGTCGGCCCAGGCGTAACGGTGAATGAAGGTGCTGTTCTGGGCGCACGTGGAGTCAGCTTCCGCGATATGGAGCCTTGGATGGTCTATGCCGGCAATCCGGCAAAGCCAATTCGCGCAAGACGAAGACTTTCCTAAGCTGTCGTTACGACTGTAAGCCTGTCGCGAATAGGAACGGCTCCAGCCTTGGCATGTTGCGCTGTCTGATAGGCAGCAATGGTTTGAACCGCAATGCGCGGCCAAGTATAATTTTCCCGCACCAGACGGCTACCCGCCGCGCCCATTTGGGCAGCACGATGAATGCTTCCAAGTATTTGTCTTAGACCATCGGCCACAGCTTCAGCGGACAACGAACACACAACGCCAGCACCCGCTTGCGCCACTTCCGGGAAATGGCAGGCATCGGTAATGACAACCGGCACGCCACAAGCAAGCGCTTCGGTGATCGCAACACTGAACCCTTCCTGGCGGCTCGGCAGACAAAAACAGGCCGCATTTTTCAAGGCAGCAATCTTTGCGGGGCCATAAAGTCCGCCGGTCAAATGCACGCGGCTTTCAAGACCGGCTGCGCGGATACTGTCACAAAAGTCTGCTACCGCACCGCCATCCGGCCCTGCCACCACAAGATCAATTTCCGGAAACAGCGGCGCAATCTGACGAAAAGCATCGGCCAGAATGTCGAGGCCTTTTTTATAATGCAGCCGCGACAGGAAAAGAACATAAGGCCGATCCGGCAATCCGGCCCTGTTGCCTTCGCCGCCCTCAACTTCGTTCAAAAATATGCCATTTGGAATGATGATTGACGGAGGCTTCAAGCCTAAGGGTCGCATCAGTTCGATTTCGTCCTGATTAAGCGCCTGAATAAAGGATGCGCCATCCAACATCTTGCGAAAGCCGAGCTTCAATGCGAGCTGCTTTTTCCATGCTTTTTGCTGCATGCTCCATTTATCGAGCATCCCACAACAACATATGCAATATGCAACCTTATAACGACGACAGAGCATTGCCGCTCTCAGCAAATTGGTTTCCCAAACGCCATGTATATGCACAAAATCTGCCGCACGAAGAAACGCTGACATTGCCTTTGCCGCGCGACTACCAAGCAGCTTTTCTTGGAAGTCCGGCATGGGCAACAGAAATGTCCGAACCTTATCAAAATCAGGGATGCTGGCCGTGGCTTTCGACGCGCGGTAATTAACCTCGTCGTTGCTATAGCTGACAATGGTTACATCATGTCCGAGCGCTGCCTGTGCTGCAGCCAGACGCACAACAACCGCCTGCGGTCCACCTTTGGCGGGATCGAACGAGCCTATAACATGGATTATTTTCATGAAAAAGTCCCCACGCGATGACCTGATAAAGCTTCAATCAGCCGTTCGCCGTAGCGCACAACGGTGTAATCAGCCGCTCTTTCACGCGCATTATCGCTCATTCTTGAAAGCGCGTCGGGGCTGCCCGCAAAATGGCGGAGTATTTCGGCTGTCTCATCAACATCACGGGTCGGCACAATGTAGCCATCTATTCCGTGGCGGACGACGCTGCCGGTATTTTCAGTGCAGATAACCGGAAGACCAGCGGCTAGTGCCTCGTAGCAAGCGGTTGCTGAACCTTCGCACAGCGATGGCAACAAAAACACATCTGCCCATTCAAATTGCGCACGCATTTCGCTGCGCGGGATCGGTCCTGTCAGTTCAACCACTTTGCCAAGTTTTTCCTGCGCTTCCGACTGAATATCGATTGGTCCGACCATACGGAACTGGGCTTGCGGCCCAAGCTTGCGGGCGACTTCGCCCACGTAGGGCGAACCTTTTCGCAAACCCACTGCACCCACAGTCAAAACACGCAAAGGTCCCGGCTTGCGTACGTCTGGAGCGATCAAAAACCGATCATCAACGCCATAAGGCACGACCACTACTTTTTCGACAGCACAGCCAGCTTCGATGACGTGCTGCGCCACAAAATTTGAAGGACAGATCACAGCATCTGCTATCTGCCACTCCGCCTTTTCTCGTGTCGCAAAAGCTTCGGCATTCTCATCATCGGCAGCCGAGAGCTGCCAGCCGGGGTTCAGAATTTCCTCTTCGCAGGCCAGCTGATCGACAACGCCACGCGGCGCAATCATCTGTTCAACCGCTGTCCAGAGGCCCTGCTTCTTTGCAGCGCCTAACAACTCATAGGCTTCGCCGCTGAAAGCATAGACCCCGCTCGCACCATGAAAGCCACTTGCAGCAACGAGCTTGCCAAATGTTTCACCCGCCCAGATGGCATTGGCCGTGGATTTAGGCCCCCTCTGATGCGAAAGCCTGCGGACCGCCGAATGCAAGCCAAAGGTGGGAAAGGTCGTCATTCGTTCCTGCGGAATATCCTTTGGCGTACGCCCAATTAACCGCCGCACTGAGGCAGGAAGCATTGTTGCTGGCAAACGATTGAGCATACGAGGCCAGCCCTGCACGGCACAAATATCGGTATAAAAATGCGCGAGCTTCTGGTGATTGGCAAAAATGCGCGGCACGGCGTAATGCATGCGCGCACCCAATTGGCTGACGACAAACGAACCATCCATCACATCTTCTCCGTGTGGAAACGCCGATCCAGAACCGGCATGGGAATAGATCCACTTTTCTTACCGATACGCCCAACGGCTGCTTGCCATACGGCAGCTCCAATCTCTCTGGAATAGGCCGTTTCCATGAGATAGCGGGCGTTGTTACCCATCGTATTGCGATAAAGTTGTGAGTTTTTCAAAAGCAAAATCGAACTGACCAGCATTTCAACTTCGCCCGGAGAGAGCGACAGGCCACAAAGAAAATCATGAACGACATTGGCAATTTCACCATCAGGATCGCCGATGAAAATCGTCGGGCGTGCCGCCGCCAAAACGCCATAAAACTTGCTGGGAACAATGCAATGTTCAAGCTCGGGTTTGAGCGAGACCAGATGCACATCTGCCGCACACAAGCTCTCGGAGAGCTGCTCGACAGGTTGGAAAGGCTTCATAACGACATTGGTCAATCCGCGTCGCTTCACCTCGCGTTCGACATAAGGACGCTGCTGCCCCTCACCGATCATCAGGAACACAATATCGGGGATCGTCTGAAGCTGTTCGGCTGCATCGAGAACAGTGCCAAATTCATGCGCACGACCAAAATTGCCCGAATAGCCAATCACGAATTTATCGCTCAGACCCCATGCGTGGCGCAGTGCGTTTTCTTCGCGACCAACCGGCAGGATTTCACTCTTATCCGCCCAGTGATGAACGACAGCCAGCTTTTCCGAAGCAATACCATTGGCCGATAAAAACCGCGCCATACGCTCAATCGGGCAAATCGTGAGTGCTGCCTGACGCATCGACCAGTTGCGCAAAGCGACAGCGAGCCTGCTTGGAATGGCCTGATTTTTCATAAGCCCAAGTTCAATGGCCGTTTCAGGGAACAGGTCCATGACCCAGTTTACAAGATGTGCACCCCGAAGCTTGATCGGTAGTGCCGCTGAAACCGACAACAAAGGCGGGTCCGTGCACACCACGCAAATATCATCTTTTTTGGCATTCGCTGCAAACCATGCCGCCGCCGAAAGATGAAACGTAGCGTAGTCGACCGCACGTCCCGCAAGCTTTCCGCGACCAAAGCCGGATGTCCAGATCCGATGCACATTGATGCCGTCAATCGTCTCGCGCGCACGCAGTGCCTCTTTACCTTTGTCGTGATAGCTGCGGCTGGCAAGAACCGTCGTCTCAATACCTTCGCGCACCAGTTCATGCGCCAGACTCGTCACCATTCGGCTCGTCGCAGACTGATCAGGATAGAAATACCGGTTTGCAAGCACGACGCGCATGATGATGTTTCCCCATTGCCCGTTAGTTTGTCAAAATAGGATGGCAACACGATCTCCCATCCCGCAAGAAGCCCAATGGCATAGGGAACACAGACAGCGGGCGAGATGCCTACCTCTTTGGTGGAAACAGCGCATGTTCGGCGCTCTCTCATGCTCATCCTAAGTGGCATGCAAGGTGCCCCGCTTACCGTTTTGAAGCCGTTATGTTGGGCGCTCAAATGATTATCATGGCTGTATGAAACACTGGTCGGAGGGAAGACCTTGCAGGAAAAAACAGCTCTCATCATTGGCGTGACCGGACAGGACGGCGCCTATCTCAGTGAGCTACTGCTCAATAAAGGCTATCGGGTGCACGGGCTCAAGCGACGGTCTTCGTCATTCAACACCTCGCGTATCGACCATCTCTATCAAGACCCGCATGATGAAGATATTCGCTTCAAATTGCATTTTGGCGATCTAACCGATGCGACCAATCTTTGCCGCGTTGTTCAAGAAGTTCGTCCCGACGAGATTTATAATCTCGGCGCGCAAAGCCATGTTCAGGTAAGTTTTGAAACGCCGGAATATACAGCAAACACCGATGCGCTTGGCACGTTGAGATTGCTTGAATCCATGCGTATTCTGGGACTTGGCAACACGTGTCGCTTTTATCAGGCGTCGACATCCGAACTCTTTGGCAATAGCTCACCGCACGCACAAAGCGAGCAGACCCCCTTTGCGCCGCAAAGCCCTTATGCGACGGCCAAGCTCTATGCCTATTGGACCACGGTCAATTATCGTGAGGCCTATAATTTTCATGCCTCAAACGGCATCCTGTTCAATCATGAAAGCCCGCTGCGCGGCGAAACATTCGTCACACGCAAGATCACGCGTGCTGTCGCAGCAATTGAACGCGGCCTTCAGGACAAGCTGCGGCTTGGCAATTTGAATTCACGGCGCGACTGGGGTCACGCACGTGATTATGTCGAGGGCATGTGGCGCATTTTGCAACAAGATGTGGCCGATGATTATGTGCTCGCCACAGGCGAAACCCATACGGTGCGCGAATTTGTGGAACATGCGTTCAAAGCTGTCGACAAGCAGATCGAATGGCATGGCAATGGCGTTGAAGAGATCGGTCTCGACCGAAAGTCAGGACAATGCCTGATTGAGATCGACCCACGCTATTTCCGCCCCAATGAAGTGGATTTCCTGCTGGGCGATGCGTCGAAGGCAAAGGACAAGCTTGGGTGGCAGCACACGACTGGCTTTGAAAATCTCGTCACCGAAATGGTTGACTGGGACATGCGCAACATCATGCGGGAGGCAGGGCGCAATGATTTCTATGGCTGATGCAACGCTTCGTCCTGTCTATTCACCTTTGGGCAAGAAAATATTCGTTGCCGGTCATACCGGCATGGTCGGATCAGCGATATTAAGGCGGCTTCAATCGGAAGATTGCGACATCATAACCATCGCGCATCGTGATCTTGACCTCACGCGACAATCTGAGACCGAGCAGTTTATCGCCCAGCATAAGCCCAATGTCATCATCGTTGCGGCGGCACGTGTGGGTGGCATTCTTGCCAATTCGCAATATCCCGCAGACTTTCTTTACGACAATCTCGCTATCGGCATGAATGTCATTCGTGCGGCGCATCTATCGAATGTCGAACGTCTGTTGTGGCTTGGATCAAGCTGTATCTATCCGCGCGATGCCACACAGCCGCTTACCGAACCGGCACTTCTGACAGGGGCGCTCGAACCCACCAACGAAGCCTATGCAATCGCAAAAATTGCGGCGCTCAAATATGCGCAAGCTTGTTCGCGGCAGTATGGCAACCACTTTATGACCGCCATGCCGACAAATCTGTACGGACCGAACGATAATTTTGATCTCAATACATCGCATGTTTTACCGGCACTGATGCGCCGCATTCACGAAGCCAAAATCAACAATGCTGATCACATCACGCTTTGGGGCAGTGGCAGACCATTGCGCGAGTTTTTGCATGTCGATGATCTTGCAGATGCCTGCTTGCACCTGTTGCGCTTCAACGACGGTTCAGACCCTGTCAATATTGGCTCCGGCGAAGAGATTTCGATCCGCGAGCTTGCTTTGACGATTGCCGATATTGTCGGCTTTGAAGGCAGGCTGGAGCATGATCTGAGCAAGCCTGATGGAACCCCGCGCAAGCTTCTGGATGCCTCAAAAATGCGCGAGTTGGGCTGGAAACCGAATATCCGTCTCAAGGATGGCATTTCAGAGGTTTATCGCGCCTGGGCGAAGGAAGTTACGGCTTCCGAAGCCGCTTGAACAACTATCGTACTAAACACAAAAAGGCGCTTCACGCTATGAAGCGCCTTTTGGTTAAGTCGATTTAAAATCATAATTTTATGAAGGTGAGCCGGTTAATTTGCTCATATCCAGCTCGACGCGCAGAATATCGCCGGGTTTGATTTCCGTGCGTTCATTGGCAACAATATCCTCAAACGTTCCGCTGACATTGCGGCTGATGGTGAAGACTAGCTTTTGACGCATATCGGAGGAAGAAATATTGCCGGATGACTTGGCGATTTCCGCCATGGTCTGGAGCTGTGCGTTGGCGCGTAATTCCATACGCGCAATGTTGAGATCCAATTCCTGCAAGCTGGTTGCCGCCTCGCTTTTGCGCACTTCTTCAAGATTGGCGATACGTTGCTGAACTGCAAGTTGGTTTTGCCTTGCTCTCGCCAGAAACGATCCCAGTTCCAGTGCATCGCGGCGCGTTGCCGAAAGATCGCGTTCCATATCGCGAAGATTGGATTTCGCGGCAAGTCCACGATCCACGAGCGATTTGCTTGAATCAACATTTTCCTGCAGCAACTGAATTTCAGTATCATGAAGTTTCATGCTTTGCTGAAGCGTTGTGATTTCATCACCATAGCTTGCAACCTGTGCTTCCAATGCCTGACGCTCGGCTGCCAGATTATTACGACGCACATTAAACAGCGTTTTTTCACCTTCCAGCATATGCTGACTCAGTGCAGTCGCCTGCTTATTGACAGCGGGCTGATCCGGCAAATCATAGTTAAACTCTGTTCCATTCAGTTCTGCCTGAAGACGCACACGGCGGATATTGGTCGTTGTGATCTGCATTTGAAGATCGGCGTATTCCTGTTGCGCGCTAATCAACTGCATACCCGCAGTGACAGCCGGCGCTTCCCCTTTGCCAGCCCCACCGCCCAATGCCATCAATTGAAGCGCAACCATGCCCGGACGAAATTCATATTTGCCCGGCGCCTTAACATCACCAACGATGAAAACGGGCGCATATTGATTGATTGTTGCCGTCACAGTCAGTCCCGGAATATGCTGGGAGAGTGATCCTGCAATTTTTTCACTGATCTGCGGTGTTGTAAGGCCGCTGACATTAATGTTGCCAACCACAGGATAACCAATATTGCCGTCCACATCGACGGGATAAAGCCCGGTCAGCGAAGGCTGTCCATAAACCGTCACCTGCAAAATATCATTCGGGCTGACGCGATAAGCCTGTGCCTGAGCATCAGCCTGCGCGAGCACTGCTTGGCCTGCACCCAGAACAATAAAGCCCGACAACATTGTCGCCCTGAAATGCGACATGAAACGAGAGTGCCTTGATGTAACTGGCATTTTGATCCCTCAAGCCTGATCTTGTGCGTGATCAGCAGCGCTATTACGCCGCTTCATTGCGGCACGCAGAAACGCGCCTGTTCGTCTCGCCATGGGGCTGCAATAAGCCCATGCAATATTGATCCAGCTGCGATACGATGTTGAAAACTGGTTGACGACAGCCAGCGCCGGCTTGCGTCCCATTGCGGCCATTGTCTGGATCAGCGCATGATTTGCATGCTGATCTTTGCGATCCGGTTGCACCACAAGAAGTGTGGTATCGGTCGCCCGCGACAGCAGAACCGTGCGTTTGTCTTCCATCACAGCCGGTAGATCGACGAGAATAATTTTATGATCGGCACGCAATTGCGCGATCAGCTCTGCAAGCCAATCCCCTTCTTGCAGTTGTTCGCCCGGGGTGATGATGTCGATCCCTGAACCATGATCATGAATAAGCGTTGCTCCTGAAATCTGACGATCGGTCGAAACGCCACCATAGCCATTTCCGGGTAGTCCAAAAGCTTCTGAAAGTCGCGAATGCCGATTGGTCGCGTCGATCACCGCAACCGCCACACCAGACGCCGCAAATTGCTGTGCGAGGGCCGTAATAAGCAGCGTCTTACCTTCATTTTCTGTCAAAGACACCACGGAAAGTGCGAGTGAATCGCGACCGCGCGTTAGAACGCGCAGACGGTCATGAACGGATTTAATCGCACGCCCAAAAGCGCTGGTCGGATCAAGTCCACGATTAACCAAAAGCGGCACCGTCAACTGGTGCGACAGCGGAAGAAGCGTTGCAGCTGGAATTCCGGGAAGTATGAAAGACGCGGTCTGCGCTGGTCGAATTTTATCAAAGGTTTCTCGTAATACAGTGCCCAAAAGCGATACCATGGTGCCCAGGCCCAAACCTAACAACAGCCAGTTCGCAAGATTAGGACTGGCCTTTGCCATCGCAGGCTCAGCCGAAGAAATCATTTGTGCTTCCGGAACCGCAATACCGTCCTGCTCGATAAGCTGCTTGTAGCGGGTCAGATAGCTCTCATAAACGGTACGGCTAGCATTGGCTTCGCGGTCAAGCTGCACGGCCTTGACCTGTGCCTGATTGGCCTCTCCCAGTTCAGCTTCCGCACCTTTAAGGGCCACTTCAAGGCTTGTACGACGTTGCCGGGCAATCTGGATTTCGTTGCTGAGGCTTTTGATGATTTCATCAACCTGTGCGGTAATCTGCTGTTTAAGTGCTTCGCCTTCCGCCACAAGAACCGGGATTTCTGCACTTTTCAACGCGCCATTGGCACGCAATTCATCAAGCTGCCGCTCGACGCGTGCCTGTTCATTGCGCAACGATTGAATAGCCGGAGAAGCCAGAACCTCAGTGAGAGCTGGCGCTTCATTTTTGGTTTTAAGAGACTCTGCCGTCCGAAGCCGCGCTTCTGCAAGTGATACTGCACCCGTCGCTGCGACGATTTCAGCATTCAATGCCGCAACACGCTGCGCCTGAAAGCTCATCTGTCCCGTATCGCCCGCAAGACGCGATTTCTGTCTGAAATCTTCAGCTGCACTTTCGGCATCTTCAAGATTGCTGCGTAAAGTGACAAGCTTTTCGCCAAGCCATTCACTGACACGACGCGCTGCCGACTGCTGCACGTCAATCTGGTGATCAAGATAAGCCGTTACAAAAGCATTCGCGACCTGCGCTGCATAGACGGGATCAGATGCACGGTAGGAAATAAAAATGGTATATGATCGTCCATCATTATTGACCCGCAAACGCGACAACAAAAGATCGATGCGCTGCCTTTCGCGCGCCGCCGCATCAACCTCACGAGCGCCCCGATCCTGTGCCGGACTGTCCGGAGATGATGAAAGCACCGTTCGCGACCGGAACTCTGTTGGAACAACAATGTTTTTTGCTTGCAGAATGTCGATGACTTTACGTGCCATCATACGCGAGCTGATGATGTCGAGTTCAGAGCGCAAAACCGGACTGTCCTGCGGCAAAGGTGTTATGGCACTTTCACTGGGAAGCGCCTGTACACGTCGCATATCGAGAACAAGAACCGATTCTGAAACATAGCTCACCGGTGCAGTGAGGTAACCTGCAAAGCCAATGCAGGTTCCCGCTACGACCGGCGCTATCAGCAACAGTTTTCTTCGCTTTATGGTCTCGAGCAAGTCAGCCAGGGGCTGCCGCGCGTTTCCAGATGAAACGTCGGAGATGATCACGAAAGCTCTCCCTATAAGGAAATGTTCTGCGTTGTGACGCGTTGTTTCAGTGGGCTAACGGTGCTTCACTGAATGTCGGAGAAAGACGACTCCGACGGGAACAGCTCGTTAATGATGCAGGCAACTTCTGTGCGGTTCGACGCTTTGAGTTTCTTCATGATGTTACGGATATGAACTTTAACCGTGCTTTCCCGCAGCTTCAGCTCATAGGCAATAATCTTATTTGCCTTGCCACGGCGCAATGCATTGACCACCTCTGCCTGGCGCTGGGTAAACATACCGCCAAGTGGCTGGAGCCGATGCGAATTCGGATCTGAAGCATGACGCAGAGCCAGCACACTGCTTGCGGGAACAAAAGTTCCGCCAGCCATGGCAAGCCGGAGCGCTTCCACACATACGTTCACATTGACTGACGTTGGAATATAGCCTTTGACGCCATAATCGAGCGCCTTCAGAACCTGAGATATATCCTCTTTGTCGGCAAGAATAATCACGGGAGCAGGTGCGCAATCACTAACGATACGGTTGAGATAATTGCCGACCGCAGGGTCCGAAACTTTCTGACCACCAATATTAAAAAGGACAGCGCTGACGGTTCGTCCGCGACGCTGATGTTGCCATTGTTCAAAGGAGCTGAAGGTTGCAATCGACATTTCAATACTGTGGTTGGTCAGCCCATGTGCAAGACATTCACGATCCAACGCACGGTTGTCGATGATAACAAGTAATGGAAGCAAACTTTCGAAAGAATCTTCCGACTTGAACGATGCGTCTCTAGATACAATATGGCCATTATTCTTTATTTCACTTGTACGGCTGCTAAAATGCGGAGAAACGTTCATTTTTTCGCCCTCAAAACCGATTTATGCGCACGATTCATTGTTTTCAATCCACAATGACTGAAGCGCGGCGGTCGCCTGTTTCTGATTTATGTGAGATTTATTTATAACCCCGTAATCAATTCTTATTTTTTATTTTGTTGATTAGGAGATTGCCCGAATTTTAGAACAGTGTCATTAACCTAGATTAGGCGGTTTAGTGAAATATGGTTTAGTGAAACATAAGAATTATACGCAATTAGTGGTAGAGATTACTACCTTGCCAAAATAGTAGCGCTCACTGACACTTATTGGAGCGTTTCGTCCCCCAATAATCACTAAAAAAGCGAATCGCCAACAAATCAGGCTCCATTTTTTTGGGCGGCGGCAGGACTAGTGCCAATGATGGTGAATGTTGATGATTCAAAAACGCTGCGCCATTTTCTAGAAAGCCCGCCAATTGGTGCGGTTTTCGAAGAAAGTGATTTTAGTATTCTGAGCGCACTCCCCGTATCGGTGAAAACCTATGCACCGCACACTGTCGTCAGCAGTCAGGGAGATTGGGCGAACTCGCTCCATATCATTAAAGGCGGATGGGGGTGTATCTATCGCGATCTGGCGGATGGCGATCGCCAGATACTCGATTTTCCGATGAAGGGAGACTTCTTAGGCTTTCGAACCGGGATCGGCTTTAATTATTACACACTGATTTCCGTCACCGAACTCTCCGTCTTCGAGCTCCCTCTTGATCATCTGACGGAATGTTTGGTGAAATCACCGCGCCTCGCAATGACTTTTATAGAACTGATGGCCCGGCAGCGCGCCATTCTTGTTGAACATGTAATTAGCATCGGACGACGCAGTGCGCTGGTGCGCGTGGCACATCTCCTGCTTGAACTCGGTCATCGCGCCCGCCTGAACGGGACAGGCAAAGAAGCTTCCTTTTTCTGCCCCCTCACCCAAACAGAGCTTGGCGATGCGCTGGGGCTGACCCCTATTCATATCAATCGCATGCTACGCGAATTGCGCAGCGATGGCCTGTTGACCTTCCGCAACAATGTCGTTGAGTTTCTCAACAGACCGGCGCTTACACATATTTCGAGCTTCGATGAGGACTATCTCAATATGGAGATTTTTCCACGCTTTCATATGACCAGCCCGCCATATCGGTGAATTCAAATCGAAGAATGGAAAATCTCGCGAACAAGCCCATGAACGCGACGAAAGGCGGCTTCTGCACCGGCCACAACACGTTCTTCTTCTGAATCTGTGAGTTCGATTTCATCAAGCGCTACGGTAAAGGTGCGCCAATGAAGGCCACGCCCTTCAGGAGCGCCTGCCAGATGACGAGCGCCCAGCTCTTCAGACAGACCCAGCTTCAAAGCCTCTTTTAGCAAAAAAGCCGCTCCGAGATTGGAGCCTTCTGCGACATAGAGCCAGCCAAGCGCTGTCGGCAAATCAACCTGTGTATCTGCTGCAAAAGCTGGGGCTGCGTCAGCTGCAGGCAGATCAAAGCTAAGATCAATCAAATCCTGACCGACCTCTCCAAAGCGACGGCGCCCTTTCAGATCGGGAAGCAACGCATCAAGAGCTGGGTCATCATAAAGCACATCAATATCGCGATGAAACTGATACTGCACTTTTACAAACATCGCATAGCGCTCGCGGCTAGCAAACGGATCACAGGCCATGATGCTCTGATCCAGACGTTCATGCGTGCCCGTTGTTCGCGCTTTCAGCCTCTTTGAGCGGAAAAGTATAACGGGCTTTTCAAAAATGGCAGCGTCAGTCATGTCGTTTGTCCCAGTTAGCGCGCGAATATTCCAGTCGATAGGATCCTGAAATCAGCTCTCTAATAATTAGGCCGTGTGGACGATTATTTTTCGGGCGTGGCGTAAGACGTATTTTGTTTCTGAACAGGAGAACAGACCGCCATGGAGTTGGCTCTCCACAAGGGTTGTTCGACGCATTCAGAGAGAAAATCCGCCACGTCCCGCAGGGATATGGTGAAAATAACCCAGCTTTGCGTCGCAAAACCTTGATGGAGAACTACTCCACCTTCGGCTTTGCTCCTAAACCTGTGCTATTTTCATCCATACCACGCTCCAAAACATAATCGTCCACACGGCCTAGACGGTTGTGACCACTAATTTGTGCACTGCCAAGGCTAAAAATATCTTTTCATAAAATTTCGCATCCAATAATTTAGAGCATATCCTGTTTAACGGGAATCGCAGAAACCAATCTATCTAGCGCATGTCTTTATCCCAAAACCGCTATGCACTTTTGCGGGAAATGCTCTAGGGTCTGAGTGAAACTAAGTTGTTTTGTTAGTTTCTAAATCTAAATCAGCTATCGGCACTGGCCGTCCAAATAACCAGCCCTGTCCCACGGCATCCGGGTGCAGCTTCATCACATAAGCTGCCTGATCAGGCTTTTCGATCCCCTCGACAACCAGCTTAAGGTCCAACCGACGAGCAATACTGCAAATATTCTCGACGATTTCTGCGCTCACTGCTTCGGTTCCGATAGCTTGCGTGAACATTCTGTCGATTTTAATTCCGTTGATTGGCAACTTTGCCAGATAGGAAAGATTGGAATAGCCCGTTCCAAAATCATCAATAAAAAACTCGTAACCACTTTTCCGAAACGACTTCATCCCTTCGATGAGATCGCCATGATGAGCGGTCGAGCGTTCAGTAACTTCCAGTATGACCTGGCTTGCCGACAGGCCATGGCGCATCACCTCATTTTCAAGAAAAGCACGCAATTTCGTATCAAGCACATCTTCTGCAGAAACATTTATACTCAGATAAAAATTTGAATTTTTTTTAAGAAAAGGCTGCATTTCATCCAGCGCGTTGCGAATGACAAGACGGGTTACATTGCCGATGATACCAAGTTTCTCAGCGATGGGGATGAACACATCCGCGGCAATGGGATTGTCGAGATCATCGTACAGACGCGCAAGAACCTCTACGCCAATAACTTCTTCATCATGCAGGCGTACAAGCGGTTGATACACGACGTTAAAGCGCTCAAGCGCAATAGAGCGTCTTATTTGTTGGGGTAGTGACGAATGCCCTCGCCGCCAGCGAACTGCAGCCAGCCCCACACCGCCACCAGCCATTGCTCCAAAAGCCCCAATTGCCAGCAAGACCCCAATCGACTGTTGCAACATACTGACGCCGGTCAGGCTCGCAATCACACAAATATCAACATCGTCAGCACATTTCGAAACCAGACGGCGCGACCTTAGATCATACCAGGCCAGCTTATGCGGTTTAGTGGTTTCCAGATTTCGAACATCACCAAATGAACGATAAATATAGCGGCTGTCATGGCTGATTATATAGGCGCTTAAGTTTTCCTCCGTGCGCTCCTGCAAAGTAAAGGCAACCGGTGATGTAAAGACAATAGCTCTTCCCTTGCCCACCATGTCCACATTATCGGAAAGTTTGCCCACATTTGACGCATTAGCCCACAAACGATGCCCGCCATCCACCACCCGGTTGCTTTGCGGTAAAATTTGCGAAGGCGAAAGCCGCCCCCAAAGCGCCGTACAGATGATCCTATCGTTTTCCACGCGACCAACATCGCCCAGAAACGCCGATTTAAAAGCAAGTCGACGGACTTCCGTCAAATCCTCATCGGAACAGGGTTGTCTATCACTGCCGTTAACTACAGCAAGTGTATTCTTGCTGTCATTGGCAACATCAACTGCATGAGAGAGCAAATTATCACGATAATCATTGAGTCTGACGTAAGAAAGTCGAACGAGCTCAAGTTGACCAAGAGTAAGAGTTATTATGATTCCTATAATGGATGCCAGCGCAATAAATATCCTATCATTGCCATTACGGATTCCAAGCATAAAAATTACTCTCCGAATACAATGTGAAACTCTATGCGACCCAAAATGTTAGCCTCAATATTAAAAACATTAACTTCTCCAAGAATTATCAGATTTTGAAAAACGAACCAACAACAATATCATTTTGTTTTGCCGAAATTATAATGTTCGCATAAAATTTGCCATTCTCGATTTGCGCGCTACAAGAGATAATACCTCTCTACTTGTTATTAATTAGAATTGTTTGTATCAGATCAATCAAATGAAATTTCGATAAAAATGACATTACGTTCAAAAATATTTAAATTATCTTCAACAGTTGACGTTGAAGAACTTACCCATAAATTATCGCCGCATGACCCAAATCGCGATTGATCACAATTACCTCCTTGAAAAACTGTCGGCACTGCTGGCAATTCCAAGCCCAACAGGCTTCACAGACGAAGCAGTGCATTTCGTTGCACGCGAACTGGAGCGTCTTGGCCTCGAAGTCATCCTTACGCGGCGCGGGGCGATCCGCGCACGCCGCAAAGGCAACTCTCGAAAACCTGCACGTGGCATCGTCTCCCACGTTGATACGCTTGGTGCACAGGTCAAATATCTTAAATCCAACGGACGGCTTGAGCTTGTTTCAATCGGTAACTGGTCGGCGCGGTTTGCAGAAGGTGCGCGCGTTTCGATCTTCTCGTCAAAGGGCACCTATCGCGGATCGATCCTGCCGCTGAAAGCCTCTGGCCACACTTTCAACGAAGAAGTGGATACGCTTCCCGTTGGCTGGACCTATATCGAGTTGCGCGTCGATGCGCTTGCCCGCAACAAGGAAGACTTGATAGAACTCGGCATTGATGTTGGCGATATTGTTGCCGTCGATCCTATGCCGGAGTTCATCGACAACGGCTTCATTGTGTCCCGGCATCTTGATGACAAAGCGGGCGTTGCCATCATGCTGGCATCGCTAGAAGCCATGCAACGTTTGGAGATCGAAACACCAGTTGATACTTATTGGCTATTCACAATTGCAGAGGAAGTAGGTGTGGGCGCTTCCGCTGCCGTTGTGCCTGAAATTGCATCGCTTGTGGCAATTGATAACGGTACCACAGCACCTGGCCAGAATTCGTCCGAGTTTGGCGTAACACTCGCCATGGCGGATCAGACCGGTCCCTTCGATTATCACCTGACGAAGAAGCTTTACGAGCTTTGTGGCGAACACGATATTCCGGTGCAGAAAGATGTCTTTCGCTATTATCGCTCCGATGCCGCGTCAGCGGTAGAGGCCGGACACGACGTTCGCACGGCTCTGCTGACATTTGGCGTCGATGCCTCGCATGGCTATGAGCGTATTCACTTGAGCGCACTGACATCAATTGCAAAACTCACCGTACACTATGCAATGAGCGCGGTTGAGATAAAGCGCGATGCCGAGGAAACCACGAAGGGTCTCAAAGGCTTTACACATCAGACGTCGACCACCGCTGAACAGGATCTAAAGCCGGAAGACACCCCAGCAGAATAGCGGAAAATAGCACAAAGATTTTGACGGCGGGTTCATCCCGCCTTTTCCATGCGCATGTCCCCAAAAGTGTAAAATGGTTCTCGGAATAGATGCGCGTTAAAGCAAATGATGAGAGCGCCGATCTCATTCAAACATTCCATAAGCACGCAAATTAATTATGATAATTTGTTGATATAAGTCGTTTCCTCCCTATAAATTAGTCTCTGACAGACTAATAGGCAAACATGGCCAAACGAAAGGAACCGCTGATGAAGAGGTTATTTCGCGCCGTTTTAACCGCGGCCACTCTGGTTCTTGGGTCAGCGACATTTCACGCTGGCGCACAGACACCGCCCGATGTTCTGATCGTCGGGCAGATTGCAGAACCGCAATCGCTTGACCCGCATACGGTCACAGCAACCAATGATTTTCGCATCCTTGTAAACGTCTATGACGGTCTGGTCCGCTATAAGGATGGCACACTTGAAATCGAACCGGCGCTTGCTGAAAGCTGGGCCATTTCAGACGATGGAAAGACCTATACATTCAAGCTAAGACAGGGCGTGAAGTTCCATGACGGTTCAGATTTCAACGCGGAAGCGGTCAAATTCAACTTCGAGCGAATGCTGAACAAGGATCATCCGTTCTACAATACCGGCCCGTTCCCCTTATCTTTCAATTTCGAATCTGTCGTAAGCGTCAACGCGATTGACGCACAAACGGTCGAATTCAAACTGAAAGAACCCTTTGCGCCCTTCCTGTCTAACCTCGCCTACCCGACCGGCCTTATCGTTTCACCAGCCGCCGTCGAACAATATGGCACTGAATTTAGCCGCCATCCGTCGGGCACCGGCCCATTCAAATTTGCCGAATGGCAGTCTGGTCAGCGAGTGGTCGTCGAGCGCAATCCCGATTATTGGGACACGGCACCAACACTCAACGCTATTGTCTTCCGCCCGATCACCGACGCAAATACCCGCGTTGCTGAAATGATGGCAGGCGGCATCGACATTATGGTCGAGGTGCCGCCGGATAATCTTGCGACCTTCAAACAGGATGCAAATTTTGCAGTCGCTGAACAGGCGGGGCCGCATGTCTGGTTTAGTATTCTCAACACGAAAAGCGGACCGTTTGCCGATAAGAAAGTGCGTCAGGCTGCAAATTACGCAGTCAACAAACAGGGCTTGGTTGATAATGTCCTGCAAGGTTCTGCCACTGTAGCGGCTGGTCCCGTGCCACCTGCTTTCAACTGGGTGGATGATAAAACCGAGCCTTATCCATACGATCCTGAAAAGGCCAAAGCGCTGTTGCAGGAAGCAGGTGCCACCAACCCGGAACTTACTTTCTATGTCACAGAAGGCGGTTCGGGGATGCTTGACCCAATCAATATGGGTGCCGCCATTCAGGCAGATCTAGAGGCTGTCGGTTTCAAGGTGAAGATTGAAACCTATGAGTGGAACACATTCCTTGGCCGCGTGAATTCAGGTCTCGATGGCAAGGCGGATATGGCCGAAATGGCGTGGATGACCAACGACCCAGACACGGTTCCCTTTCTCACCTTGCGCACCGAAGCACTGCCTGACAAAGGCGGCTTTAATTCCGGCTATTATTCCAATCCAAAAGTCGATGAATTGCTGACCAAGGCACGTCAATCAACGGATCAGGCGGAACGTGGCAAGCTTTACGGTGAAATTCAGTCGATTGTTCACGACGATGCACCATGGCTCTTTGTTGCCAATTGGAAACAGAACGCGGTCACAACCGCAGCCGTGCAGAATTTCAAGCTTCAGCCGTCATTCCTGCTGCATCTCAAAGATGTGACCAAACAATAAAGCTTTGCGCCAGAAGTTTAGGCTGCTGGCGCAATTCTGCTAACGCATTTCATGAAAAATGAAGCGAAGGAGGGCCAATGCCAGCCTATATCTTCAAACGGCTCATCGCAGTCGTTCCCGTGCTTTTCGGGCTGTCTGTCATCGTCTTTCTGGTGATGGCCTCAATTCCCGGCGATACGGCGACCGCGCTTCTTGGCTCTTATGCCACGCCGGAAAATGTCGAACGTATCAATCGCGATCTCGGTCTCGACAAGCCGCTCATCCAGCAATATTTTATCTGGATCGGCAATCTGTTGCAGGGTGATTTCGGTCGCTCCTTCGTGCTCAATCGTCCTGTTCTCGATGAGGTGCTGGAACGCTTTCAGGCAACGCTTATTCTGGCGGGCGTTGCGCTCGTGCTCTGCTCTATCTTCGGGCTTTTGGCGGGCATCGTATCGGCGGTTCGTCAGTTCGGATGGGCTGATCGCACCATCACCTTCATCGTGCTGGCTGGTATTTCGATCCCGTCTTTCTGGCTTGGCCTTCTGCTCATTTATCTCTTCGCGGTGCATTGGCGCATTCTTCCGGCATCAGGCATGTATGCGGTCTATGGCGGCGGTGATCTTAAGGACCTGATCTGGCATCTGATCCTACCTGCTTCCACTCTTGCCGTGGTTGCAGCCGGTGTCATCGCACGATTAACGCGTGGCGCAATGCTCGAAGTTCTGCGGCAGGATTATATCCGCACCGCACGCGCCAAAGGGCTGAGTGAGCGTCGTGTGATTTACGGCCACGCCTTTCGCGCAGCGCTTGTCAGTGTCATTCCCGTTATCGGCATTCAGGCAGGTTTTGTGCTGGGCGGCGCAGTTTACATCGAAACCGTTTTTCAGTGGCCGGGCATCGGTGCCATGCTGGTGAAGGCTATTTCCACCCGCGACATCCTGCTTGTACAGGGCGGCGTGCTGATCGTGGCAGCCAGCTATGTGCTGTTTAATCTGCTCGCCGATGTTCTTCAAACCATGCTTGATCCGAGGGTACGCACATGAGCGCCCTTTCGGAAACCTGCACGTCTGCAACGCCTGCGCGCCTGTCGTCATGGCGTCTGCTGATGAGCAACCGCCTTGCAGCCTTTGGCTTTTTTCTGCTCGCACTGATCTGCGTGCTGATATTGATTGTGCCGATACTGCCATTGCCAAACCCGAATGTGACAGCACCTGCAAACAGGCTGCAACCGCTTTTCACTGCCGGTCATCTGCTGGGCACGGACCAGCTGGGGCGCGATATTCTAAGCCGCCTTCTCTGGGGCTCACGCGTCTCAGTTGCGGTCGGCTTTGCGGCCACATTGATTGCCGCGGTGATCGGTTCAGCCATCGGCATCGTCGCTGGCTATGCAGGCGGGCGCACAGACAACCTTATGATGCGCGGCATCGATATGCTGATGGCCTTTCCCTATATCCTGCTGGCATTAGCAATCGTCGCAGCGCTCGGACCGGGCTTGATGAATGCGCTTTATGCAATCGCCGTGGTCAATATCCCGTTCTTTGCGCGTAATGTGCGCGGCACAACGCTTGGCCTTGCCCATCGCGAATTTGTCGACGCCGCCCGACTTTCTGGCAAAGGGCACATTTCGATCCTGCTCACCGAAGTGCTGCCGAACGTATTGCCGGTGATTGTCATCACCATGTCGACCACTGCAGGCTGGATGATCCTTGAAACGGCGGGCTTAAGCTTTCTGGGCCTTGGTGCACAACCACCGCAAGCCGATCTCGGCTCTATGCTTGGTGAAGGCCGCGCGCAGATGTTCACCGCACCGCATGTTTCCATCGTGCCGGGCGTCATGATCTTTTTGATCGTCATCAGCCTCAATGTGCTGGGCGATGGCATCCGCGATGTGCTTGACCCGCGATTGCGCTCTGGGGCTCTGGCTAGACCTAGCTCAAGAACGGCAATCGCCAAAAACAGAACTGTGCCTAGAACCGAGATGCTTGACGCAGCATTGTCCATTGAGGAGCTCGAAACGGGCTTCGTCAGCAATGGCAGCTACACGCCTGCGGTCAACACTATTTCGCTGCATCTTAATCGTGGCGAATGTGTTGGCCTTATCGGAGAAAGCGGCTCCGGTAAAAGCGTGACCGCACTTTCCATCATGGGGTTGGTCGCTTCACCGCCCGGATTGATCCGCAATGGTGCGATCTATCTTGACGGCCAAGATGTACTCGACATGACGGAAACCGAACTGACCGCTATTCGCGGCAGCAAGGTTGCTTATGTGTTTCAAGACCCGCTGACAACGCTTCATCCGATGTATTCAATCGGCAAACAAGTGGAGGAAGCAATTGCAGCGCATAAATCGATCAGCAAATCCGAACGCCGGGCAGAAGCCATCGCTTTGTTGGAAAAGGTTGGTATTCCGGACGCAAAAGAACGTGCAGATCACTATCCTCACCAGCTTTCAGGTGGCCAACGTCAGCGTGTCGGCATTGCCATGGCTCTGGCAAATGATCCCGATATCATCATCGCCGATGAGCCGACCACTGCACTTGATGTGACGGTGCAGGCG
Organism: Brucella thiophenivorans; assembly: GCF_002252445.1. Taxonomy (GTDB): domain Bacteria; phylum Pseudomonadota; class Alphaproteobacteria; order Rhizobiales; family Rhizobiaceae; genus Brucella; species Brucella thiophenivorans. Next base: position 43,558 of record NZ_NNRJ01000049.1, on the reverse strand, counting down.
CGCATTCTTGAGCTGTTACGCGATCTCCAACGCGAACGCGGCATGGCCCTTTTGTTCATCACCCATGATTTTGGCGTGGTGTCTGAAATCTGTGATCGCGTTGCCGTCATGAAAGACGGAGTGATCGTCGAAACAGGAGCAGCCCGAGAGGTGCTTGCCAATCCGCAACACAGCTATACCAAGCGGCTGATTGCCTGTGTACCCGAACTTGGCCACGGCAAGGACTTTTATGAACGTGTGGCAAAGCTGTTCAGCCAAAAACAGACGGAGGTCGCCCTATGAGCGAAGCTGCAATCAGCGTCCATAATCTGAGTAAGACCTTTGGTGGCGGACGCACACTTTTTGGCAGACAGCGCCACGCTGTTGAAGCGGTCAAATCTGTGTCGCTCAATCTTGCACGCGGAGAAACGCTGGCCATTGTTGGCGAAAGCGGCTCCGGCAAAAGCACTCTGGCGCGAATGCTCGTAGGTCTGACAGCGCCAAGTGAGGGCACGATGGAAATCGCCGGTCAGGATGCGAATACTCTTCAACGTTCCGGCCCCCGCGCCTTTGGCAAAGTCATTCAATATGTGTTTCAGGACCCTGTTGCTTCACTCAATCCGCGCAAGACCATTCGGGAAATATTAGAAACACCGCTAAAACTTCTTGGAGGGCTTGATCGCAGTCAGCGCCAAAAGCGTATGGAAGAACTTCTCGATGCGGTGCAGATGCCAAAGGATAGTTTGTTGCGCTATCCCCATGAGTTTTCCGGCGGACAAGCGCAGCGCATCGCCATTGCCCGCACCCTTGCAGCAAATGCCGAAATCATTGTGCTGGATGAACCGGTCAGCGCGCTTGATGTGTCTGTTCAGGCACAAGTGCTGCTACTTCTTGATGAGCTTAAACAGCAGTTTGGCCTGTCCTATCTTTTCATCAGTCATGATCTTGCGGTGGTGGAGGCCATCAGCGACCGCGTTGCTGTCATGTATTATGGTGAAATCGTCGAGGAAGCGACAGCAGAAGACCTTTTTGCCAACCCGCGACATGCCTATACACGTCAGCTTATAGATAGCGCGCCGCGTATGAAAAGAGAGTAGCACGGCATGGCACGCAAAAGCCGGGGTAAACCAGATATTGCATCGCCGACCAAAACGAAGCGACGACCTGAGGTTATTGCTGAGCGTATCAGGCAAGTCATTCAAACGGATCATCTGAAACCCGGCGACCGGCTGCCACAGGAAAAAGACCTGATTGACCAGTTCAAGGCGGCAAAAGGCACCGTGCGCGAAGCGATGAAGGCACTGGAAACCCAGGGCCTGCTTTACACACGTACCGGACCCGGTGGTGGTGTATTCGTAGCTGAACCATCAGCGCAACATGCAATGGAAATGCTCGGGCATTATTTCTTTTTCGACCAGCCTAGTCTTCAGGAAATATATTCCCTACGCAAGCTTCTTGAACCTGAAATCGCGGCATCGCTTGCAGGCGGATTAAGCCATGACGATCTGGGAAAACTTGAAAGCACGATGCGGTTTTATGATCGCCCGCCGACCAGTCTTGATAATCAGTTTCAACAACGCGTGGCAGAACTCGACTTCCACACGCAGCTTGCCCAACTCTGCCCGAACAGGCTGCTTGGATTTACATGCGGGCTTACACATAATTTGCTGCGCAACATGTCCGTTGCCCGCTTGATTTATGCAGATCCGACACCTGCTTCTCGCGAAGAAGGTCTGCTTTTTCAACATCGCCTTATCACATCTCTGATTGAGAATAGACCCGAAGATGCCCGAGAAATCGCGCTGGAACACATGATTTCAGCCGAAAAATACATGCTTTCCAAAGAAAGTAAGCTGAAAAAAGCTCACTCCGCATAAAAATCAGAAATTTCGGAACCATCCCGGCGCGCGTGCATTAGCCATACGCAGGCCGCCGCCAGAACTCACGCGACGGCCTTGCTCGTTGTGTATGATAATGGAGGTTTCAACCCTTTTTATGTGTGGAATTTGCGGAGAAGTCAGGTTCGACGGCGGTACGCCGTCGGTTTCGGCAATCTCGAAAATGGCAGACGTTCTCGCCCCTAGAGGGCCAGACGCTTCTGGCATTACAGTGCGTGGCAATGTTGGCTTTGGGCATCGGCGGTTGAGAATTCTCGACCTGTCGGAAAAATCCCAGCAGCCGATGATTGATGCCGATCTTGGCATCAGCGTTGTCTTCAACGGCTGCATTTATAATTTCCGCGAATTGCGCGCAGAGCTCGAAGCCAAGGGCTACCGCTTCTTTTCTGATGGCGACACCGAAGTCATCATAAAAGCATGGCACGCCTGGGGCGAGGAATGCGTTTCCCGCTTCTATGGCATGTTCGCCTTTGCCATCCATGAGCGCGACACCGGCAGGATTATCCTTGCTCGCGACCGCTTTGGCATCAAGCCGCTTTACCTTGCAGAAGTCAGTGGTGCATTGCGCTTCGCCTCCACGCTCCCCGCACTTGTCAAAGCGGGCGGTATCGACACGTCGATTGATCGCGCAGCACTGCATAATTACATGAGCTTTCATGCCGTGGTGCCACCACCGCGCACCATTTACAATGGCGTTCGAAAGCTGCCTGCGGCCACCATTCGCGTCTATCAGGCCAATGGTGAATTCCGCGACCGCATTTATTGGCAGCCGCCGCATAGCCGACTGGCTGGCGACAGCTCTATGAGTCGTGAAGACTGGCAGGAGCAGCTTCTTGATATGCTGCGGGTTGCCGTCAAGCGCCGTATGATTTCAGATGTTCCGGTTGGTGTTCTGCTTTCCGGTGGCGTGGATTCGAGCCTGATTGTCGGCCTGCTTGCCGAAGCAGGTCAAACCGGCCTTATGAGTTTCTCGGTCGGCTTTGAAGAGGCCAACGGCGAAAAGGGCGACGAGTTCGTCTATTCCGACCTGATTGCCAAGCATTTTGGCACCGAACATCATAAGATTTTCGTGCCAAGTTCTGATCTGATGGACGCGCTTCCCGGAACGATTGCCGCTATGTCGGAACCGATGGTATCTTATGACAATGTTGGCTTTTATCTTCTGTCGAAGGAAGTTTCCAAGCATATCAAGGTCGTGCAATCCGGTCAGGGTGCCGATGAGGTTTTTGCGGGCTATCACTGGTATCCGCCGTTGGTCGATTCCAACGATGTGGTCGGCGATTATGCGAAAGCATTTTGCGACCGCTCACATGAAACGCTGGCAACCCAGCTTGCACCGGAATGGATGCCCGATCGCGATTACAGCCGCGAATTGCTTGAAGAGCATTTGTTGCGCGATGGCGCTGAGACGCCCGTTGACGCAGCACTTCGCCTCGACAGCAACATCATGCTGGTCGATGATCCGGTCAAGCGCGTCGATAATATGACGATGGCATGGGGACTTGAAGCCCGCGTACCGTTCCTTGATCATGAACTGGTGGAACTTGCAGCACGCATGCCGCCAGAGGAAAAGCTTCGCGATGGCGGCAAGGGCATTCTGAAAGATGTCGCACGTAAGATCGTGCCAAGTGCAGTGATCGACCGCAAAAAGGGCTATTTTCCTGTGCCGCAGCTTAAATATATCGACGGTCCTTATCTGGATATGCTGCGTGATGCGTTGTCATCACATAAGGCGCGTGAACGCGGGCTTTTCCAACGCGATTATCTTGATCGCTTGTTTGCAAATCCTTCCGAACACATCACGCCTTTGCGTGGCTCTGAGCTATGGCAGGCGGGACTTCTGGAAATGTGGTTGCAGACCCAGGAGGCCTGAGATGACACAACAGAAAATGAGAGGGAAAAATGCCTTCTCACACAGGCTTAACCGGTTGCGCATCCCGGAAAGTGCAGGCTTCTATCAGGAACATTTACACGCAAACACGCCTGAAGAAGAACGCAACGCCAACCGCAACATCATACTCGATTGCGGTTGGGGACGGCTACTCTTTGCGCAGACGTTCGAAAGCAATGAAGCCATTATCGAAGCGTTGCGCTCAGAAGCACCGGCCAGTCGGGATATTCTGTTTTATGTGAGTGATCCGCACGTGTTGCTATCGCAAGCACAACAGGAAATCTTTCTCGATCCTTCGCACACCTATCGGCTTGAGCTTTCCAATTATCGCGCCGGTGGACGCCGAACGCGTGGCATCAGCATTCGCCGCGCTGTATCGGAAATAGATGCAGACGGCATCAACGCAGTCTATGCCGCTTGCGGCATGGTGCAGTTGCGTGCCGACTTCTTTTCCTGTGAGCGCGACAACCGCGCTGTCACCTATTTCGTCGCGCAGGACGATACGACGGGTGAAATTGTCGGTACTGTCACTGGCATCAACCATCAGCGCCTTTTCAATGACCCCGATCAGGGTGGCTCGCTCTGGTGTCTTGCGGTGCATCCGCAGGCACGTCAGCCGGGCATTGGCGAAAAGCTGGTGCGCAAGCTTGCCGAGCATTTTCAGGCACATGGACTCAATCATGTCGACCTGTCGGTGCTTTACGACAATGACAATGCGATCCGCCTCTATGAAAAGCTGAAATTCCGTCGCGTTCCGCTTTTTGCCATCAAACGCAAAAATGCAATCAATGAAAAGTTCTTCGCACAGCCGATCAGCTCAATGAGCGCGCTTAACCCATATGCGCGCATTATTGTTGATGAAGCTTTGCGCCGCGGCGTTCATGTGGACATAACCGATGCAGAAGGCGGTTTCTTCCGGCTTTCGCACGGCGGACGTTCGATCCATTGCCGCGAGAGCCTTTCGGAAATGACATCCGGTGTCGCAATGTCAATTTGTGACGACAAGGCGGTCACCCGCCGAACTGTTGCGAAGGTCGGTCTGAGCGTTCCTGAGCAGATCGCAGCCGACGCGGATGATGAAACGCTGGAAGCTTTTCTCGCCAAACATCAGAAGCTGGTTGTAAAGCCTGCACGCGGCGAACAGGGACGCGGGATTTCTGTAGGCATCACAACAATGAAAGACCTGCGCGCCGCCGTCAAACAGGCTCGCGAAGTCTGCAATCAGGTGCTGCTCGAAGCCTGCTTTGAGGGTGAGGATCTTCGGCTGGTGATTATCGACTATAAGCTGGTAGCCGCTGCCGTGCGTCGCCCGCCACGCGTGATCGGGGACGGCAAATCCACGATCAGACGCCTTATCGAAGTTCAGTCCCGCCGCCGTCTTGCCGCAACAGGCGGCGAAAGCCGTATTCCGATTGATGCCGAGACAAAACGCTGCCTTGAACAACAGGGCCTCACCCTTGATGATATGCTTGAAGACCAGCGCGAGATTACCGTGCGCAAGGCTGCCAATCTCCACACCGGCGGTACGATCCATGATGTGACGGCAACGGTTCATCCAGATTTGGTTGAGGCTGCATGCAAGGCGGCGAGCGCTATTGATATTCCGGTTGTTGGCATAGATTTCATGGTGAAATCGCCGGAGACGCCGAACTATGTATTCATTGAGGCAAATGAGCGTCCGGGCTTAGCCAATCACGAACCGCAGCCAACAGCTGCACGTTTTGTAGAATGTATGTTCCCACAATTAATGCATGCTCCCCACAACGGAAGCAAGCGTTTGGCCAAATAGGCTTAAGTACAGGCCTTTTATTAGAGCATAATCCGACCGGAGTGAAACGAGAATCGATAAGATTATGCTTAAAATAAAAGGATTTTGAGCGCAGATCTGATTCAGTCAGATCGAAACGCGCTCTAGTGATGCGGGTTGTTTTATGTCTTTCAACGAACACCCGCATCGGCTGCCTTATATTCCGCGCGTCGAGAGAAGCTGTTACAAATAGGCAGCTATTTTTCCACAAAAGCTTTGCTTTCACAAATTTCATAAGCAAATATTTGATCAATTGATTTTCCACCATAGTAAAATATCTATTTTTTTTATATAAATTAATTTATTAAAATAAAATATATACATCAATTTTGCATAATCAAAATAAATATACCTCTTAGTAAAAATATTGATATATTGATTTCATAATTTTTATGTATTTAGAGAGATATTTTATGAGCATCGGATCATATTCATCTAAAAATTTTACTCTTTCACGTAGAAATTTTATAAAGGCTGGCTGTGCAGCACCGTTTGCTGTCTGTGGCTGCACTACGCACAATGTCATGGCGCAAAGCCGCTTTTATGCTGAAGCTGTTACCACGTTGGAAGAATCTATTGTTCCAGGTGACTACCTCCAAAAGGGAAAGCCATATCGTAAGACCACTGTTGACGCTGGCTGGCCAATTATTGTGCGACAAGACTTGTCGGAAGCCTTTGACGACAGGGAGAAAACCAGAAAAGCCCTCGTTTCTTTTGTCCAGATCACCGACTTACACATTATTGATGCGTCCTCACCCGGACATGCGGCCTTTATGCGTCAGTATGGCGGGCCAAACGGGAACATTGATGGGGCACCGCTGGCGAATGCTTGGCGTCCGCAAGAAACCCTTACCGTGCATGTTCTGGATGCTATGATAAAGCGTTTGAACGCAATTTCGTTAGGACCGATTTCCGGAAGAATGTTTGATTTTGCAATATCCACTGGTGATAGCGCCGATACACGCGCCATGCATGAGCTGGAAACCGTATTGTCACTTCTAAACGGAGAATGGGCCACAATGTCGGCCAGCGGATCGGAGTATGTGGGCGTTCAGAGTAATAGCGGCCTGTCTGAAGAAAGCTACGATGCTTATTGGCATCCGGAACCGGCAGCAGGCGGGTATAAATCCGATCTGTGGAAGCGGGCATTCGGCTTTCCTGAAGTTGACGGGTTTTTAGCGGCTGTCAGTCATCCGATAAAAGCAGAAGGCTTCAAAATGCCTTGGTATTCAGGCTTTGGGAATCATGACCAGCTTGACTATGGAGTTTTCGGCGCAGGGAATATCTCGGATTTTATATCCGCGTTGGGTGTTTCAAACAGAGTGGTCACGGCTTTACCCAAAGGTATGCCCCCTGAAATGTTCATCGGTGCTGTCACTCAGGGTACAAATTCCCAGATAAATAAATTAGTATCCAGCCTACCATCCATGGATACGGTGCCATCACTCAATCGCCGACCTTTTTCAAAGCAAGAGTTTATACAAAAACATATCGACGCGGTAGGTCCCTACGGCCCTGCAGGCCATGGGTTTTCTACAGATAATCTAACCGACCAAACTGCCTACTACGCGTTCTCAATGGCGGATGGGGTTGTTGGTATAATGCTCGATTCAACCAATCCGAATGGCGGGCCCGACGGCTCGCTTGACACTCCACAGGCTGAATGGCTGGAACGACAATTAGCGGAACACTCATCGAAGTCATATGCGCCAGACGGGTCTTTGGTTAACTCAACAAACAAAGACGCAGTCATCGTGATATTTTCTCATCATAATTCAATCACTTTTGATAACCTCAAACGCGCGCCAGCAGGCCAGCCTGACAATAACCGTATCGGTGGGGCTGAGTTTACTGCGTTGCTTTCGCGGTTCCCGAACGTGGTTCTATGGGTGAATGGTCATACCCACTGCAATCGTATCTGGAGTCACTACGATCCCCGAAATAATCAGCATGGCTTTTGGGAGGTCAATACCGCAGCGCACATCGACTATCCACAGCAATCAAGAACGATCGAAATATTCGATAACCGGGATGGGACTTTATCAATCTTCGCAATAATTATAGATCACTCATCTCCGAGTTCAATCATACGCGATGGCCAACAGACTGCAGCATCTTTAGCGGCACTTAGCCTTGAACTCGCGATGAATGATCCTGCCCTTGATAGAGCCTTCCGACTGGGAGCCCCGGAAGACTTAAACGTAGAACTGCTTATTAAAAAGCCGTTTTAATAGGATAATTTTACGCCACAACCTATTGTTCCTTGGTAGTCTTAGAAGAGGCGGATTTTTGTAAAATTTTCTGAATAAACATAACAGCCAGACACCATCGCTGGGGGTAACGCGCACCCTGAAAAGTGCGCTTTAAAAAAATGGGTAGAGCGTGTTCCGATGAATGCCTGGCCATTTTAGAGCGCCCGATGCCACCTGAAATCTCATCTGTGTTTCCGAAAGAAGGTGGGGGCAATCAAGACGGTTTCGTGAAACAAGTTAAAAATCTGCTGTGACTTGAAGGCGCAAACCTCAGCATTTTTGTATCATTAGAGTTATTCGGTGTTTGCCTGATTTTTAAGATAGAAAATTCGATACCTGACTTACCTGTTCGAAATCAGCGCTGTTCCCGATCAATATCGCGCCTTAACACAATCGCAGTCGTGAGATCTTCCACGGTATCATGCACGGCTATAAGATCGCGAACACGATTGAGACCATCAATAGAACCAGTTTCCAATTCAACAATAAGATCAAGCTGACCACTAACAGATGATACGCGCCGCACTTCCGGATGACGCGCAAGTATGTCCAGCAATTCATGTGCGGGCGTGCGTCGTAAGTTGATCAGAAAGGTTGCGCGGATAACATTCGGATCAATTTCACCAATGTCAGCGCGGTAGCCTCTGATGACACCACTTTTCTCAAGATTCGTGACGCGTTCGCTCGTGGCACTCCGGGACAATCCAATACGCCCCGCTAGCGTTTTGAGTGCTATGCGTGCCTCTTTGGATAAAATTGCCAGTATTTCGCGATCTTTTGCGTCAAGTTCCCGCATTACTTACCTATTCACATTGCCGGACATATGCCGGTCTATTCCGACAAAGTGCCGGTTGTCCCGACAGGATACTTGATGCCCGAAAATACATTGCATGCCAAGCTGCAGTTAAGAAATGCAACCTGGAAAACTGTGACTATGACCGACCTTTCCCATCCTGCTCCTCAGTTCTCTGCTGTCGACGCCGAAAAACTCGCCAAGGAACTATTCGGTGTAACAGCCAGTGCTATCGCACTCGATAGCGAGCGCGATTGCAATTATCGGCTTAAAACTGAAACGGATGCCGGTTGGATTCTGAAAATCGTCAATGCCAGCGAACCCAAGGTCGAGAGTGAGTTTCAGACTGCATTGTTGCATCATCTCGCCAATGCGAACGCCAAGCTGACCGTACCGTTCCTCAAACCAAGTCTTTCGGGCGATATTCTCGCATCAACCGTTGCAATTGGGGGTGAAAAGCACGCTTTGCGGCTGGTTGGCTGGCTTGCTGGTACGCCACTCGCACAAGTACCCCGAACATTCAACCTTATGCGCAATCTCGGTCGCTCACTTGGCGAGCTTGATTATGCATTACAGGGCTTCATTCATCCAGGCGCCTTGCGGGAGCTTGATTGGGACTTAAGGCATGCGGGGCGTGCACGCACACGCTTGCATTTTGTGCGCGATGCCGGAAAAAAGGCGCTCCTTGAGCGTTTCATCACGCGATTTGAAAAATCAGTTGCTCCGAAACTGCCAACCCTGCGCGCTCAGGTCATTCACAACGATGCCAATGACTGGAATGTTTTGGTCGATAAAAATGATAACGAGAAAATTGCAGGATTAATTGATTTTGGCGATGCAGTTCACACTGTTCTGATTGCCGAAGTTGCCATCGCTTGCGCCTATGCAGCACTTGACATGGATGATCCCATCGGTGCAGCAGCCGCACTTACGGCAGGTTTTCACGAAAAACACCCGCTTAAGCCCGAAGAAATCGACCTTCTGTTCGATCTCATTGCGATGCGTCTGGTGACGAGCGTGACGTTTTCCGCGTCACGCCACGATAAGACCGATGACAATCCTTATCTGGCTATCAGCGAAGCACCGGCCTGGCGTCTGCTGGAAAAAATGGATGCAATGAACCCACGCTTTGCGACGGCTATTTTGCGTAAGGCATGTGGATTTGATGCCATAGACGGGGCTGGTGCCGTTCGAAAGTGGGTTGCCGAGAACAGCAAGTCATTTGCTCCGATGGTGCGGCCATCACCGGCAACAATGAACAAAGCAATCGTTCCCTATGGTGATGCAACTCATTTTATGACCGTTGCTTCTGCAGAGCAGCGCGCGACAGAAGCCACGCAATGGTGGGACGATTTCTGCTCAGACAACAATATTGAACTGGGTATTGGTGCATGGGGTGAAGAACGCACCGTCTACACTGACAAGGCTTTTGAATCGCTCTTTATCGAAGGTCAGCGCCGTATCCATCACCTCGGCGTCGATTTGTTTATGCCTGCCGGAACGCCGCTTTACGCGCCATTAGCAGCAACGGTTATGAGTGTGGAAATCGAACACGAACCGCTTGGTTATGGCGGCCTTATCAAGCTTGAACACCGTCCAGAAGGGTGCCCGCCTTTCGTCACCCTTTGGGGACATATGGCGCATGAAGCACTGGAGCGCCTTAAACCCGGTCAGCAACTTCAGGCTGGCGATCTTGTCGGCCATATGGGCGATATTCATGAAAATGGTGGGTGGACGCCACACCTGCATTTTGAGATGACCACTGATATTCATTTGACTGCGACCGAAATTCTCGGTGTCGGTGAGGCGGCATATCTTGATGTATGGGCGGATTTGTTCCCCGATGTGGCAGCACTTGCTGGCATACCGCCTGAAACATTCCGAAAAGATGGATACACCCGCGCGGAAATTATTGAAAAGCGCAAGGAAATTTTGCTGCCCAACCTGACAATTTCCTATTCGGAGCCGATCAAGTTTGTGCGTGGTGATGGTGCGTGGCTTATCGACAATAATGGTCGTGCTTATCTCGATTGCTTCAACAATGTCTGCCATATCGGCCACGCTCATCCTGAAGTTGTTGACGCGATTGCCCGACAGGCGGCTTTACTGAATACCAATACGCGCTATTTGCACGATAATATCGTGAATTATGCGGAACGACTGACGGCAACGTTGCCGGAAGGTCTGACCGTCGCGTCTTTTGCCTGCTCGGGAAGTGAGGCTAACAGCTTAGCTTTGCGCATGGCGCGTACGCATACGGGCCGCAATGAGGCAATTGTCCTTGACTGGGCTTATCACGGCACGACACAGGAGCTGATTGATCTCAGCCCTTACAAATATAAGCGCAAAGGCGGCAAGGGTCGGCCTGATCATGTTTATGAAGGTATCATTCCTGATAGCTATCATGCGCCGGAAGACTGGCCCATCGAAGAACATGCCAAGCGCTTTGCTCAGAATATTGCTGAACACATAGACAAAATGCGCGCTCAAGGTCGCACTCCGGCATATTTCCTCGCGGAGTCCATCCCCAGTGTCGCCGGACAGGTCTTTCTTCCAGAAGGCTATCTCAAGGAAGTTTATGCGATGGTGCGCGCTGCTGGTGGTGTCTGTATTGCTGACGAAGTGCAGGTTGGCTTCGGTCGTGTTGGCAGCCATTGGTGGGCATTTGAAATGCAGGATGTCGTTCCTGACATTGTGACAATGGGTAAACCGATTGGCAATGGACACCCGATGTCGGCAGTCGTGACGACGCGTGAAGTGGCGGATAGCTTTAACAATGGCATGGAATATTTCAATACGTTCGGGGGCAATCCGGTATCATGTGCAGCCGGACTTGCAGTTCTTGATGTAATTGAGCGAGACAAGTTGCGAGAAAATGCGCTGGATGTGGGTAATTATCTGCTTGCTGGCTTTCGAGATATGCAGAAGCGTTACGATATTATCGGCGATGTTCGCGGTAGCGGCCTGTTTCTGGGTATCGAACTTGTTACAGATCGCAAGACCAGGGCACCGGCAACTGCATTGGCAAGGCTGATCAATGATGGTGCAAGACAGCGAGGTATTCTGATGGGGACTGAAGGACCACATGACAATGTGCTGAAGATGCGCCCCTCGATGGTTTTCAGCCGGGCAAATGCGGATCATCTTCTCGATGTTCTCAGTGACAGCTTTGCAGCAGCATTGAAGTAATTACGCCATAAATAGCTCTGTTATCAGGCTGTGTTTTTGTCCGGATCGCCGGGCAAAAACACAGCCTTTACTTTTGGATAATTGAGTTAGCGGGACCCGCGGCAGCTCATACTCATGCAACCCTTAACTCTCCGACAATATGCCGGTTGATTCCGGCAATGTGTCGGGCTGGCAGACATATTGCTGGATGCTTGAATTCGAGCCCTGTGCGAAGCTCATCAATGAAGGTTGATGGCAAACCATAACCCTAGAATAACAAGAAAATTCCAGAGGAAACAAAAACATGAATTCTAAGATCAAGAGTCTCATTGCCGTTGCGGCTGTGGCGATTGCTGCCAGTTTTTCGACAGCGCCTGTGCAGGCTGACGAGCTGGAAAAGCTCAAAGAATCTGGCGAAATGCGTATTGCAATGAGCGGTCAGTATCCGCCATTCAGCTTCACCAACGAACAAAATGAAGTCGTTGGGTTCGATGTGGCGATTGGTTCAGCGATTGCCGATAAGGTTGGTGTTAAGCCCAAAATCGTAACGACACCTTTTGACGGTATTATCGCCGGCCTTCTGGCGAAAAAATATGATGCCGTTGTTGCCTCCATGACCATTACACCGGAACGCGAGAAGGCTGTCGATTTTGTTGGACCTTACTATCATGCGGGCCGCACAATCGTCGTCAAAGACAGTTCGCCCGTTCAGAAGCTTGAAGAGCTTAACGGCAAGACCGTTGGCGTAACAATGGGCGATTCCCATGAGAAGTGGGCCAAGGCACAAGGCGATCTGACCGTTCGCACCTATAAAGGCTTGCCTGAAATGCTGATCGACCTCGATGCCGGTCGTTTGGATGCGCTTGTTATGGACAGCATTCCGGTCATGATTGCCGTGAAGGAAACAGGCCAGAAAGTTCGTATTCTTGAAACGCCGAATATCGAAGGCGCACGTGAAGCCCTCGGCATTGCTATCCGCAAAAATAATCCTGAACTCAAAGCTGCAATGCAGAAGGCTCTCGACGAGATGCTTGCTGATGGCAGCTACGAAAAAATCTCAATGGAATGGATTGGCAGCGACATTCGCTGATTGATTTCCAAACCGGCCCAATTGGTCTGAACGGTTGATCTGGGCCGGTTCATACGAGTTTTTCGGAGTGGTTTTATGGATCTAGCGTTAATGCAGCGCGTCCTCCCGTTTTTTCTGGAGGCCGCGTGGGTCACGGTACAGATTTCTGTGCTTGCTCTCTTGCTGGGTTTCGTGATCGCAGGCTTTCTTGTCGCGGCACGCTTGTCCAACAGTAGAATAATGCGCTTCATATCTGCCGCCTATGTCAGCGTTTTTCGCGGCACGCCCTGTCTGGTTCAGTTGTTTGTTCTTTATTTCGGCGGACCTCAAATTGGTCTGGAACTGGAACCATATGCAGCCGGTGTGATCGGTCTTGGCCTGAATATCGGTGCCTATATGGCAGAGTCCATTCGTGGTGCGATTGCAAGCGTTGATCGGGGACAGACAGAAGCCGCGCGTTCCATCGGTTTTGATCGTAATCGCACACTCCGATTGATTGTTATGCCCCAGGCTGCTCGTCTGATGATCCGTCCACTTGGCGTTAATGCTGTGGCGCTCGTCAAAGGATCAGCATTGGTTTCCACAATATCTGTGGTGGAGCTAACCTATACCGCGCAACGCTTTATCAGCTCGACTTATAAGCCTTTCGAAATCTTCGCCGTTGCCGCAGTCCTTTACATGATCATTGTCTATGTCGTCATTATGATTGTCGATCTGCTCGACAAACGTTTTGCGCCGCGTTGAGTGAGGATCAGATGCCAGTTCTCGACTTCACCATTGTTCCTCCTTATGCCGAATTGCTTCTTACCGGATTGTGGTGGACGCTTGTTCTTGCTGTCTCATCCAGCATTTTAAGCTTTGCTTTCGGCGTTTTCTTTGCGCTTATTGTTCTTTATGCGCCATCCGTGTTGGCATATCCGATACGCTTCTTCATGTGGCTGTTCATGGGAACGCCGCTGCTTTTGCAGCTCTATCTTATCTATTACGGCCTGGTTCAGATCGGCGTCGACATTCCCGCACTTTTTGCAGGCATTATCGGCCTGAGTCTTCACTTTGCAGTTTATAATGCTGACGTCATTCGGGCTGGCATTGTCTCTGTTGATCCGGGGCAGACCGAAGGCGCACGTTCGATAGGCCTAAGCCGCGTGCAGACTTTGCGCTACATCGTCATTCCACAAGCCGTACGAAACACAATCGCGCCTATTGGCAACAATATGATTGTGCTTCTCAAAGACACGTCACTGGTTTCAATCATCGGAATTGCAGAACTCGTTCACAGCGCACAGATTGCTATCAGCGAAACTTATAGCCCATTTGAATTTTATCTGACCGCTGCCGCACTTTATTACTTGGCTAATCTCGTGATGGAAGCAGGTTTACGCCGCATCGAAAGAAAAGTGGAGGTGACGCGATGAGCACTCTAAAACCAATGGTGGAAGTTAAAGGTGCCCGCAAAGCCTATGGTGCACTTGAGGTTCTAAAAGGTATCGACCTTTCCGTATCACGTGGGCAAATCATTGCCGTTATTGGTCCGAGTGGATCAGGCAAAAGCACGCTTCTGCGCTCGATCAATCATCTTGAGACACTGAATGGTGGCGAGGTGTGGCTGGACGGAATGCAGGTGAACCAGCCCCTCAAGGGGCAGGCCTTTGAAAAACATATCAATGCCGTGCGGCAGCAAATGGGTATGGTATTCCAGCATTTTAATCTTTTCCCGCATCTGACTGTGGTGGAAAATATCACGCTTGGGCCCATTAAACTCAAGGGAATGTCTAAGGCTGCTGCGCGTGAGTTGGCTAAGGAGCTTCTTTCCAAAGTTGGGCTTTCAGAAAAGGTCGATGTGTACCCGTCACGCCTTTCTGGTGGGCAAAAACAGCGTGTTGCGATTGCCCGCGCTTTGGCTATGCAGCCCAAGGTGATGCTGTTTGACGAAGCCACATCTGCGCTCGATCCGGAACTTGTTGAGGAAGTCAATCTGGTGATGAAGCAACTGGCCGCTGAGCACATGACGATGCTGATCGTCACGCATGAAATGCGCTTTGCAGGCGAAGTTGCAGATAAGATCCTATTTATGGATGGCGGCATCGTCGTGGAACAGGGAAGCCCAAAAGATATATTGGCGAACCCTCAGAATGATCGCACGCGTGCTTTCTTGAAGACGTATCTCACACCAAACGCAGTCTTCAATTAGCAAATGCGGGTATAATTATTTCAGAGCGTCGAATTGTTTTCAGCAGATTGGCGTTCCCGAAGTATATTGCTATGCCGCCCTATCCCGATACACTGCGGGCGATCTGTTGTCGTAAGCCGGACGGGCTTACACCAAAATAACTACGAAAGGCCCTGCTGAAATAGGCGGGGTCATCAAACCCCGCATTATAGGCAATTCGCGAGATGGCAGATATTTCACCACGAAGTATCTCGGTGCGTGCCAGATCAAGCCTGCGCTCCAGTAGATAACGGGAGAATGTTGTATTTTCCCGTTTAAACAGTTTCTGGATGGAACGCGGCGTTATTCCCTCCGATTGTGCAATCTCCACGATGGAAAAGTCACTATCTTTAATACTCGCTTCTATACGGGCTTTGATTGCACCCATTCTGCCAGTCAGAACCCGTTGTGTATTTCCCAAACTCAAATTTTCGATAAGGATTGGTAGTAATTCATAGAAATGATTGACCATGACCTTGGCATCATTTTCCGTTTGGTATTCGTGCTGCAACAAATAGCCAGCGTAAGTAACCAGCAATTGCAATGGCAGATAGGTAGCGGGGAGCGGTTGCCAGAACAATCGCGCAGCCTCTCCCTTAATTTGGGCAACGGCTCCTGATGGCAAATAAGCACAGTCAAGGCGTCCGCCCTCTGGAAGCGTTAGTGAAAGCGGCACGTCAGAAGGCATGAAGACAGCTTCGCCCTTTGATACATTGAGCCGAACCTGAGCCTGTTCTACATCAACGGGACCACTCATGGCGCGTATGATTATTATGCCCGAATCCCGTGATCCGGGTGCAGACAGGCTGGTGCTGGTCAGCGGAAAATAAATCGTTGTCAGTGCCAGCGATGCATGGTTCCAGAATAATCCACGCACATTTGACAGATCACCCTGCGCAAGCAGGACAGACGGCATTCCCATCATGTCCCGTAATATCTTCAGGCACGGTTTTAGTCCGTCTGTTGCTCTGGAAGCCGCGCTACCAAACTTCACCGGATTGATAGTTTCCATCGTACTCAATGCAAAAAGCTCTTCAATGTTCGCTTCAATCCATTTCCGGTTCGCTCGTCTCCAAGCAATGAAGCTTTTAATAAATTAAATATGATCGAAATAGTCCTGTTTGGCAATCACTGGTAAAGGGGCAGGTAAGGCGTTGCTCGTGCCCTTTGGAGAAATTCATGCATAATAAATATCTCGGCGTTTCGGTTCTGACATTGGCGGCGACCGGAAGCCTTGTCACACAGGCATTTGCACAGAGTGCGACAGCAGCGGTAACAACAGAACAAGTGGCTGCTGAGACCACCAAAACAACGGTATTGGACGCCATTACAGTCACGGGCAGTCGTGGCGGGCAGCAAATTTCTGAAACAGCCCGCACGGTATACGTCATCGAATCCCAGCAGATTCAAATGCGTGCACGTTCCGGTGAAACCATTCAGCAGATTCTGGCGCAGGAAATACCAAGCTTTGACCCGGTTAGCCAAGGCTCACGCACGTCTTATGGCCAGAATTTGCGCGGACGTACTGCTCTGGTGCTCATTGACGGTATATCCATGAACTCCGCGCGTGGACTAAGCCGCCAGTTCGATTCCATTGATCCCTTCAACATCGAACGGATTGAAGTTCTTTCCGGCGCAACCTCACTTTACGGCGGCAACGCTACAGGCGGCATCATCAACATTATAACCAAAAAGGGCAAAGATGCGCCGGACGGTTTGCATGGCGAGGTCACTGCTGGCGTAGAAAGCGGGTTCCGCTCCGGCAATGACTTTGATCGTAATGGCGCTGCGGCGGTCACTTACAACAGCGAAGCATGGGACGCACGACTATCACTTGCCGGCAACCGCAGTGGTGCGTTTTATGACGCGGACGGCACGATGGTCGTGCCCGACATTACCCAGACCTCTACGGCCTTTAACCGACGCCTTGATCTCATGGGCAGTGCAGGTTTTCAGTTTGATGCGGATCGACGGCTGGAAGTAAGCGGCCAGTTCTTTAATTCCGAGCAGAAATCCGATTATGGCGTCTATTTCGGGCAATTTCTGGCCGGGCTGCGCAATCCAAGCCTTATCGAAACACGGGACGGCTACAATTCGGATTTCAATCCGCGTACCCGACGCGTCATGTTAAACACGACCTATACTGACAACGACTTTTTGGGCCAGGAATTGCTGCTGCAAGGTTTTTACCGTAGCGAGAAAACCAACTTTCACCCCTTTCCGAGTTCGACCTATTTTTACGGCAGCGCACAGAACACCGATTATTACGGGATGAAGGCAGCGCTCATTTCTGAGCCGGTTGAAGGATTGCGCATCACTTACGGTGTGGATGCCGACAAGGATTCACTCTCGTCCAACCAGCATATTTTCGACATGAACAAGGCCCTGCTCAGCGGTGCGATGGACTTTCAGACCGCTGGTGTCACCGGACTTTATCCAAAGATCGATGTCACCACGTTCGCGGGCTTTGTAGAAGCGTCCTATGAGGCCACTGATCGTCTGACATTTAACGGCGGCGTGCGTTACCAATATACAAAAACGGAAGTCGGCGATTTTGTCGGCGCAGCACAACAGATAGCAATTCTGAATGGCAGGGCGACATCAGCTGATGCAATCCCGGGCGGATCGGTAGATTACGACGCTTTCCTGTTCAATGCGGGTGCGACTTACAGCCTGACGAACACGCAGCAAGTCTATGCAAATTTCAGCCAGGGCTTTGAGCTTCCCGATCCCGCGAAATATTATGGCTATGGCGCTTACGCGCTATCAAATGGCCACTTCTCACTGCTTGGAGGCGTGAATGTTGCAGATTCCGCCCTTGAAGCCATTAAGACCAATTCCTTCGAGATTGGCTACCGTCTTGATGATGGTACCTATAATCTGGAAGCTGCAGGTTTTTACTCAACGTCTGATCGTTCCATTGTTCTTAATCGTACGACGCTCGCTGTGGAGCTTGAGGATAACGAACGTCGGGTCTATGGCATTGAAGGCAAGGCAGGCATGAAACTCGATCACGGTTTCGATGTCGGCATCCTCGGTCAATGGGTACGCACTGAAGTCGAGCTAGATGGTGATTGGGTTAAGGACACAATCGGCAGTGCCAGCGTTTCCAAGCTTGGCGGTCACGTCGGTTGGGGCAATGAGGCACTGAATCTGCGTTTACAAGGCCAGCACGTCTTCAACCTCGGAGACAATGCCGGTTACGAGATTGAAGGCTATACATTGTTTGATCTTATTGGGTCCTATCAGGTCGAAAAGGCTGACATGACAGTAAACTTTGGCGTCCACAACCTGTTCAACAAAGAATATAATACCGTCTGGGGATCTCGCGCCAAGGCACTCTATGGTGCGCTCGCACCAGAAGAAATCTTCGATTACAAGGGCCGCGGCAGGACCTTCGCCCTGTCATTGAGCAAGAACTTCTGATGATTGCACGACAGAACGAATTATCGAAACAAGATAAGGGCGCGAATACGCGCCTTTATACCGTTCTCGGCGGACTTTATCTGGCGCAGGGCATTCCGACCTATCTTCTGTTGGTTGCGTTGCCGCCGCTGATGCGTGAAAGCGGTGCTTCACGCACCGCTATTGGGCTCTTTTATCTTTTAATGATCCCGTTAATCGCGAAGTTCGCTATTGCACCAATGGTAGATCGCTATCCGCTTATCGCTCGGTGGGGCCATCGGCGCGGCTGGGTAATTGTCACCCAGCTTTTCGTCTCTTTCGGAATTGCCTGTATGGCATTCGTCGAACCCAATCAGGCAGGTGCACTGTTAGCGATCTGTTTTTGCATAACGCTTCTTTCGTCTTTGCAGGACATCGCAACGGACGGATATGCCGTGCGTCATCTCGATGACAAGACACGCGCCACCGGCAATGCGATCCAGGCTGGTGCAGTTGCACTCGGCGTCATCATTGGTGGCACGTTGGCTTTGGTCCTTTTTCACAAGATTGGATGGCGCCCGACAATCTTCATTGTGTCCGCTCTGTCGCTGTTACCGCTTTTAGCCGGTCTATGGATGGACGAGACAAGTGACCAGAAGCAGCATGGGGAAAAGCCGCGTGCCAGCCTGAAACGCTTTTTCGAGCAGCCAAATGCCTGGCTCATTCTCTGCTTCGCTCTGACTTATCGGGCAAGTGAAGGCATGGTGCGGGGTATGGAAGGCAGTTATCTGGTAGACATTGGCCTGCCGCTATCGTGGATCGGCTATCTCTCCGGCGCTGCCGCGGCAAGTGCTGGTCTGATCGGAGCAGCTTTAGCGGCACTTTTGATCCGCTGCTCAGGGCTTTTCTCTGCTCTTATCCTGCTCGGATTGCTGCGCACGGTCTGCTTTCTGGCTTTCAGTTTCAATGCTGCTGAAATATGGCCGGGCATCACAATTGCGATGGCCGTTTCGGCGTTCCAGACGTTTCTGCGTTACATGGAACTTGTTGCAATCTATTCTCTATTCATGAAGGCTTCATCCTCCGAACAACCCGGTACGGATTTCACGATCCTCGCCTGCGCCGAACTGTTTATCTATCTGGTAGGCTCTTCGATTGCGGGCTACCTTGCCGATAAATTTGGCTATGCCGATCTTTTCACATTAGCAACAGTGCTGTCTGCGCTCGGCATTGCGTTGACTTTCTACATTTTACGACGACTGCGGGGCAATGGCCTCACCCTTTAAAGCTAATCTTACCCGAAAGCCGTTTCATGGCTTTCGGGATGTGCTCCGAAGCAAAGGGCAACTAAATTTAAGCGGTCCGCCCAACTTAAGAAATTTTTAAAACAATTCCCGTGTCGCGTACCAAATTTTTGATGGGAACAAAGCATCGCCAGCGACGTTCGTCTAACAGGAGCGATGTCGTGTCAAACGGACATGACGGTGCTGAAGAACATCAGGATTTTTCCGTTTTCTTCTGATGGCCAACGAATTGGCAGACGAGCTTCTTAACCGTCCGGCACGCTCCTACCGTGAAGAATTTCGCGCCTATATCGCGACGCAATCTAGGGACTAAGGATAAGACATGACCGATATTAACAATGCGAACATCGTCATTCTGGCAACCGACGGTTACGAGCGTTCAGAGTTGCGGGTTCCTTACGATGAACTGCGGCAGCGTGGTGCTAATGTAAAAATCGCCTCAGTGAAAAGCGGCGAGATCAAAAGTTGGGACGATGGTGATTGGGGTGATACCATCGCTGTAGATCTTTCTGTGCACGAAGTTGCCCTCCAAGATTTCGATGCGCTTGTACTCCCGGGCGGTCAGATTAATCCCGACGTACTTAGGGCCGACGAAGACGCAATGCGCATCGTGCGCGAGTTTGTCAAATCTGGAAAGGTCGTTGCCACTATATGTCATGCTCCATGGCTATTAATAGAGGCTGACGCTGTCAGAGGACGAAAAGTTACCTCTTACAACTCAATAAAAACCGATTTGAAAAACGCCGGCGGGATTTGGACCGACGAGGAAGTTGTCGTCGACAATGGCCTCATTACGTCGCGCTCCCCGGATGATCTCGACGCATTCGTGGATAAGATTGTGGAAGAAATTGAGGAAGGGCGCCACCCCCGTGAAAAGGCCTGAGATTAGAAATCTGTTACGTTGAACCTTTTTTCAGGCATCTACTTAGGCAAGGGAGATAAAATGCAAAGCAAGCTGCTCTCAAATGATGGTGATCGTGTTTTTATACTGATTGTTGAACCCGGAGAAGAAGCGTTTGCTTCTATCAAAGACTTTGCAATTGATCAGAACATCAACGCGGCGTCCGTTACAGCTATTGGTGCATTTGAAAAAGCTACACTGGCCTTTTTTGACATTCTTTCACAGCAATACAACGATATTCCGGTTAATGTTCAAAGTGAAGTTCTCAGTTTGATGGGCGATATTACCTTGGACGAGCATGGAAAACCCAATCCACATTTACATGCCGTATTGGGACTTTCAGATGGACACACGCGTGGCGGTCATTTTGTTCGAGGTTATGTCCGCCCAACGCTGGAGGTAATTGTCAGAGAGACACCTGCCGCCTTGCGGCGGACCTACCGTCCAGAGTTCGGCATCGCCCTGATTGATCCAACAGCGTAGTTGGAACAACTTCAGCACCAACACGTTTTCATCAAAACTAAGACTTAGCGAGAGGAATGGCTGTTTGTTCATCTCATCACGCTAGAGCGTTTCCTGTTTAAACGGAATCGTGGGAATTGCTCCATCTAATTGTTTTTACGCATTATTCTACGCAAAACCGCTTCGCACTTTTGCTGAAAATTCTCAAGGTCTCATTATCGAATTCGCTCTTATCGTCATTGCAGTGTCGGTCTTACGACCTGCCAATCATACGCCACCGTCTTAAATGCCGAGCCCAGTCATAAGTCTCAATTTTCTTCCATCCAGCGGCACTGCCGCCTTACGGATTACCCAGTGAGCAGCCATGACAACGAATAAGCTGACAACCGAGCGTAGCCTTAGAGATTCCCGCCCTCTTTGGCTCGATAGCCCTCGCATAACAGTACGAAGCAAGTGTCATATCGAGATGGCTCGATATGACACTGTTATTGTCGGCGCGGGTATCAGCGGGGCACTGGTCGCTCAAGCCTTGGTAAAGCCAGGGCAATCAGTGCTCATCGTCGATAAGCGGCGACCGGTTGGCGGCAGCAGCATTGCCAGCACCGCAATGATTCAACATGAAATTGACGTTCCATTGCACCAGCTCCAAAAACTTATCGGAGAAGAGCAGGCAAACAGGGCTTGGCAACGCTCGGCAAAGGCGGTTCTAAAACTCGAAGATATTGTTAGATCACTTGAAATATCCTGCTCAATGAAACGTAAAAAGGCTCTCTATCTTGCAGGCGATCAGTTGGGATCACGTGGCCTTAGCACCGAAATCGAAGCACGAAAAAATGCTGGAATTGAAGCCCGCTTCATCGACAAGACCGAACTAAAAAAGCTCTACGGGATTGAACGAACCGGTGCGATTTTAAGTGACATATCAGCATCGGCCAATCCCGGACAGCTCACTGCCGGATTATTACGTTACGCAGCAAAACAAGGCGCAGAAATCGTAAGCGGTGTGGAAATCACCGACATGAAAAGTTTAGGCCAAGAGGTGGTCCTGGCAACAGGAGAAGGTAAACTGATCTGCGCTGAGAATGTGGTGTTCTGCACCGGCTACGAATTTTTGAAAAATGTAGCAAACAAAAAGCACGAAATCATATCGACATGGGCCATGGCCAGCAAAGCAGGAATCCCGTTACCGGACTGGTTGAGTAACCATATTTTATGGGAAGCATCAGATCCCTATCTTTATCTCAGAACTGATAGCCAAGGTCGTCTCATCGTCGGTGGCGAAGATGAAGAAAATGCCTTTGCCTATCAATCTGAAGACAAACTTCATGCAAAGACAAAAACAATTCGTGAAAAAGTCAGTTCCCTGCTTGGTTGCGAGATCGGTGCGGTAGAATATCGATGGGCTGCAGCGTTCGGAACCACAACAACGGGGCTGCCGCTAATAGGCCCAGTGCCTGAAATGCAGAATGTATATTGCGTTATGGGATTTGGAGGTAACGGCATTACGTTTAGCCAGATTGCTGCAGAGATCGTTTCGGCTGCAATCAATGGCGTTAAAGACCCTGACGCTGAGTTGTTTAAACTTAACTGACTACATTCACTACAACAGTGCTGATTTTCCCGACAAATCTAAAGCATTTCCAGCAAAAGTGCGAAGCGATTTTACGTAGTATAATGCGTAAAAACAATTCGATAGAGCGGTTCCTACGATTCCGTTTAAAGATGAACCGCTCTAGAGTAAACAAACCGGGATTCAAATTCGGTCTCCCACAGAACTTGCAGCGGCTAAAACAGACCGCCGCTGCAATAGATCGTAGTGATATATTTAGAGATAACGGCGCGGATTGGCGGCCAGGTAGAAAGTATTGATCAGCGTATTAATATCAAAAACCGGCAATCCGGATTCTGCAGCAACATAGGACGAAAACGGACACATATTGGTGCATTCAAACAGAATGGCCCCGGGATTTTCACAGCTCGCCATGAATTCACGCGTCATTTCCAGCATTTCTTCTTTCAAAACGTCCGTATCAAGATAATCGCGCCCGTCGATGTAGGTTTGCGGAAATTCAGCATTCTCCTTCATGCCCTGAACCTGGACCGGGATCACATCCGAGGACCAGCCCACACCATTGAAATGAGCGTCATTCATATGATGTGCGCGCTCGGTAAAGACACCGATCACCTTGCCGGGTGCCAGCATGGCGTGAATAATCGGCGCTTGCATAAGCGATGAAGTGAAGACTGGGATATTGACCGCTGCAGCAATGTCTTTTTGAAACGGACCCAAAAAACCGCAGCTCGTGGTAATGGCGCGTACGCCCTCTGCTTCGAGTTCTCGCGCCGCATCAATGAATGGTTCAATCAATTTTGGATCTGGATTGTTGCCCATGATGCGGGTGGCATGAGCACCTTTCACAGTCTTGTAGCGAACAGGAAAATCATAGGATAGCGCATTGCCAATATCTCCAGCGGGACGCGGAAAAATCGTATCCAGCATAAGCACACCGATCTGCTGGCCATAATTGGTGTAGCCACCTTTGAGCATCATGTTTGCATTCCTTTGGAAATTATAGAATTAGTGACCGAAGCGTGCAGGCGAGAAAACACCAGCACTTTCAAATGGGACATTGTTGATTGCGTTGAGCACCATGTCAGCGGTTTTGGGCGCTGCGGCGATCCCGATATGGCCATGACCGAAGGCTGCAATGATCCCCGGATGATGCGTGAGCTTGCCTATCACCGGAATGCCATCCGCAGGCGACGGGCGATGCCCCATCCAGAGCTTGAGATGCTGCAAGTCTTGTTTCTCAAGATTGGGATAGCTTGCCAAAGCGTGTTTGAGCAGCACCTCAGAACGCCGCCAGTCGGGGGCTTTTTCTACCGTTGCGAGTTCGACCTGACCGGATAGACGCAACCCCATATTGGTCGGCGTATTTCCCATTCGCCCGGTGCTCGGCATGATCGGAATATCAAAGGGAAGCTCACTCATCGGTAAAGTGACATGATAGCCCCGCTCGCTTTGCATCGGCACATACAAACCGAGATCGCTCATGATGCGCCCGGAATGAATGCCTGCTGCAAGAACGATGTGATCAGCAGCAATACTTTCATTGTCATCAAAGACGACACGCGGCGAAACACCGGTGAGTACCCTAACGACATTTTTGCGAATGAACCGAACGCCTTCCTTTTCGGCCTGAGCTGCGATACCGGCAACATATCCGCCAGTATCAAGACAATGCGCACCTTCCGTAACATGAATGGCAAAGCGAAAATTGCCCCCAAGCGCCGGAATACGTTCGCGCAGTTCTGCTTCCTGCCATTCGTCAAACAGAATTCCGTTATCGCGGCGCAACTGCCAGCTCAGTGCTTCGGTCTCAAAGGCAGCCCGATCTGGATAAGCGTAAAGCAAACCCTTCTGGACAATCAAATGCTCCTGCCCCGTCTTTCTTGCGAGTTCGAGGTGTCGTTTTGGTCCATCATTGAGCAACCAGTTCAGCTTTGCTGCGGTCTTGGTTACCCTCGATTTTGTAGCGCCTGCGAGCAGAAACCGCGTGAGCCAGGGTGCAAGCTTTGGAACCGATTTCCAGTCAAGGGTGAGTGGACCATTGCGATCCAGCAAGAAGCCTGGAACCTGCCGCCATAGGCCCGGCATGCTCATGGGAATAATTGAAGCTGGGCTGATCCAGCCGCCGTTGCCATAGCTCGCACTTTGCTCGCCACCCGGTTCTGAGCCGTCACATAGCGTTACTTTCAGGCCAGCCTCAGCAAGTCTTAAGGCGATGGTGGAGCCGATAATGCCAGCCCCAACGACAATAACATTGCCTGTCATGACATTTATCCGTTCTGCGTGTGCGCTTGAAGCATCGGATACGAAATCAAAATCGATTTTTGTTCAGCACGATGCTTAGATAAAATAGTTAGAGCATGCTTTGTGCGTCCGAGACGCGCGGCGCTCTATGCGAGACCACCATGGAAATGGCTCAAGAACTCTCGTGTTGCGGCTTCACGCGGATCATTAATCATCTCACGTGCATCGCCGGTTTCAACGACGTAGCCGTCCTGCATGAAGATGACTTTGTCAGCAACATCGCGTGCGAAGGCCATTTCATGGGTCACAAGGATCATCGTCATCCCTTGCTCAGCCAGTTGCCGGATGACCGCCAGCACTTCACCGACCAGTGCCGGATCAAGAGCCGACGTCGCCTCATCAAACAGCATAACCTCGGGACGCATCGCGAGCGCTCTTGCAATCGCCACACGCTGTTTCTGCCCGCCTGAAAGCTGCTCAGGCCGAGCATCAGCGCGCGCCGCAAGCCCTACCTTTTCCAGCAGTTCGATTGCCAGTTGACGCGCTTCTTTTTTGTCTTGCTTTAAAACCGTAACCGGTCCGATCATGACGTTATCGAGAACACTCATATGCGGAAACAAGTTGAAGTTCTGGAACACCATGCCGGTGTTGGCACGAAATGCAGCGAGGTATTTATCCTTTAAGGACAAGGTCCCGGACGAAAAATCTATCTTCTGCTCACCGATGGCGATGTAGCCCGCATCAGGCATTGAAAGCAGATTGAGACTGCGAAGCAGCGTAGATTTGCCGGAACCACTCGGTCCAATCAAACCGACCACCTGTCCTCGCTCCACTGTGAGGCTGATATTGCGCAGCACCTCGATGTCGCCGAAAGACTTTTTAAGCCCACGCACTTCGATCATCGGTTCAACATTCATGGCTAAACTCCCCAACGATTACTTGCTTCATGCGGCTCATCATTTCAGCCTGCCTTCAAGCCCATGAGCGAGCCGTGTCAGAGGGAAGAGAACTGCAAGATATAGCACTGCAATCAAGGTGTAGGTTTCAAGCGGTCGGTAGGTCGCTGAGGTGACAAGCTGGCCTTGGTATAAGAGGTCTGGCACCGCAAGAACCGACAAAAGCGATGTGTTCTTAAGCTGAAGCACGGACTGGTTGACCAATGGCGGAACCATGCGACGCAACGCCTGCGGCAAAATAATTTTGCTCATAAGCTGCCCGCGGCGCATACCGATTGCACGACCCGCATCCCACTGGCCTGCATCAATTGAAACGATGCCACCACGAATGATTTCCGCATAAAATGCCGCGCCATAGAAAGTAAGCGTAATGAACGCCGCCATTGCTGGCGAAATTTCCAGGCCGATCAGCATCGGGAGCGCGTAATAGCACCAGATAAGCTGCACCAGAACCGGCGTACAACGGAATACTTCTACAACCGTCATAATGGGTACGGTGATGATCTTATTGCCGGAAAGCCTGCCAAGAGCGAAGACCGTTCCAACGAATATGCCGGAGATCACTGTTATAAATGTGAAACCGACGGTGTAGGCCAGACCTTGGAGAAACAATCCCCGATATTGCCACAGGCCGGAAAAATCCCATTGATAGTCCATTAATTCACTCTTTCTGACATTCCGGCAAAGGCACGGGCAGAGGTTGAGCTGAACAGCCAGTGTCCAAGCGACAGAACGTCGAAAACCGGAAAGCCACATGTTCTTGACACTGCTTGTGCAAATGGCGGCATATTCGTGCATTCAAGCACAACGGCACCAAGATCAGGTTCGCGTAATTTCAGCTCTTGCGCCGCTTGTATGATTTCCACTTCCAGGGCGATGCGATCATAATCGCCGTTCCCCTCAATCAACTCGCGAAACGCACCGCCATTCGGCATGCCAATGCGCGGTGTTTGAATGTCGGCTCCACAGGCCATAAGGATCGCATCATCAAGGCTGACTTCGTCATAAGTGATTACGCCGACCTTGCGCTGCGGGCCAATCAGTCTGCTGACCATTGGCAACTGGAGCAGGCTTGAAGTGCCTATCGGCACCGAGAGCTTTGCACTCAATGTGCCTTGGTGCCGTGCCATGAAACCGCATGAAGTCACAAGCGCACTGCAACCCACAGCAATCAAAGCCTCCCCGGCCCTGACGAAGTCTTCAATCAAGTCCGCGCCACCCTGACGAATAATTTTATCGGGCGATGCTCCGCATACCTTTTGGAACCGGACCGGCATTTCCCAAGATGCCGGATTACCGACATCTCCGGGCGGACGGGGAAAGCCGGTGTCAAGCATGATGACACCGAGTGATTTTTGCTCGAACTGCATGACGATTGACGCGTCAGAATTTCAGCGTTGGCGGCAGATCAGATGGCTGCACGCCAACAAGCGAAAGACTGCCGACGATCCAATCGTTGACCTTGCCCTCCTCGCGACGCTTTTTCAGCCAGACATCAACGTAGTCGCGGAATTCGCCTTTTTCGTCTTTACGCACACCAATCGTCGTTGGCTGGCTATCCAATGGCTCCGGAACAAACACTTTAAATTTGTCACCCAGCTTGTGCGCTGTTACCACAGACATCAGTGCGACCTGCACGATGGCATCGGCCCGACCAGATTGTAGGGCAATAACGGTTTCATCCGCACCTTTGAGCGCGACGAGCGTACAATTGGGCAATGTTTTACGGGCAAAAAGGTCCTGCGTAGAACCAAGATCAACCGTGACGCGGATTTCCGGTTTGTTCAGTTCTTCCCACGTTTTGACGTCGCGGTCCTTGTTGGTGATGATGGTGAAGACATTGTCCATCATCGCTTCAGTGAAATCGACAGTCTTCGCGCGTTCAGGATTATTGCTCAGAGCAAACATGATATCGATTTTGCCGCTCTGAAGGTCCATAACGGAGTTACCCCAAGTGGTTTCGACCAT
Organism: Brucella thiophenivorans; assembly: GCF_002252445.1. GTDB lineage: Bacteria > Pseudomonadota > Alphaproteobacteria > Rhizobiales > Rhizobiaceae > Brucella > Brucella thiophenivorans. Next base: position 15,703 of record NZ_NNRJ01000049.1, on the reverse strand, counting down.
TTCCAACGGGACACCGATATTTTCGGCCAAGTCGCGGCCCATGGAAACGCAGAAGCCGTCCCATTCGCCGGTTGCAAGATTTTTCTGATAATAGGGCGGGGTACCGTTAAAAACGCCAATGCGTAACGCACCCCGATCCTTGATCGCTTTGAGCGTCACACCTTCTTCGACAGCCCAGGAAAGTCCGGGTGCAAGCATGATAGCAGTACCGCCCATAAGCGTTGTCTGGATAAACTTACGTCTGTTCATTTTGTTTCCCTCTTTTTTGACCGAGCATTATTGTGCACTTGAATGCGCCAGGCTGCTTTCTCTATTAAATTTATTGGAAAGTACCACCGAGTAACTGACGTTCTCGATCTCTTCTATCTGTGCCAGCTCTTCAATCAAAGCCTCAAGGTCTTCGAGAAAGCCGACATGCACGCGGCACATAATGTTGGCCGGTCCACTGATCGCATCCGCCGTAAGGATTTCCGGATAAGCACGCAATGTCGCAAACAAACGTTGTGCGATGCGCTGTGCGGCCGTGATAAACAAATAGGCAGAAATGCTGTTATCGTCCGTTGCCCGACGAACAATGGCACGATAGCCCAATATAACACCGCGCCGCTCCAGACGGCCTATGCGCTCTTGAACGCTTGATCGGGCAAGCCCGACGCGCCGGGCCAATTCGCTTGCAGGAAGCCGTGCATTCTCTTCCAGGATACTGACCAGATTTCGGTCGATGCTATCACCGTAGTCCATCGTGTTCCCTTATATTTATTTTTTATGAGAATGCGGCCCTTTCTCATCAAATAAAAGCATTGAAAAATGGATTAAGCATGAATTAAAATCATGATTGAAATCTGAGGGAAACCATGCGCCGCTTTCTTCCATCTCTTTCCGCCTTGCACGCTTTTGATGCGTCCGTACGCTATCTGAGTTTCACGCGTGCATCTGAGAATCTTGGCATGACACAGAGCGGCGTCAGCAGGCAGATTCAAAATCTTGAAGCTTTTCTAGGGCTTAAGCTCTTTGAACGTGCCGGGCCACGGCTGGTTTTGACGGAAGAAGGACAAAGCTATTACGAAGAAGTCGCACGTATTCTTGCAAAGCTCGAAGAAGTGTCGATGGATGCAGTGCGTGGTTACAAAACGCAAAGCCTGCTCAAAGTTGGCCTGCCGCCGACGCTTATGCGGAAATGGGCGCCTCACATTATAAGCACCTTCGCCCGAACCTATCCGCAAATATGGTTTGAAGTGTTTCCCTGCTCACATGATCTCGACTGGAGCAAGTCCGATCTCGATCTAGCCGTACTGCGCGGCATTGGAAATTGGGCGAATGTCCGCAGCCATCTGCTTTTCCCGGAAGAACTTGTGGTTATCGGCTCACCCGATCTTGTGCCTGAAAACGGGGTGGCTGGAGATGTCGAATTGCTCGACTTTCCGCTGATTCAGAATTCAAACCGGCCAAGCCTCTGGCTGCACTGGCTGCGTGGTGCGGGTATTCATTACAACAAGCGCATTTTTGGTCCGCGCCTGCCAACGCATGACGTTATTATCGAGTGTGCTGTTGCTGGTATGGGGCTCGCCATAGCGCCCAGAATATTCGTACAGGAGGAGTTGCGGTCCGGAAAACTAAAGCTTGCGCTTGATCGTGTGCAAACATCGGGAGAAAGCTATTTTCTCTGTGCTGCGCAGGCGCGTCAGGGTTCAAAAAATGTTCGCCTGTTTCGCGATGGATTTATTGCAGAAGCAAAACGCCACAGACATTCTCTGTCTGTGGCGTCGTAAGCTTAAATATAGCTACGTTCAGTTGGCGTTAGATTGAGAGGATCTTCGCCGCGTTTCAAAAGCCATGAATAAACGGGCGGCACCCGATCAGCGATTGATTCAACATGAATATCAATGAAGCACGGTCCATCTTTCCACGCGAAGGCTTCAGCCATCGCTTGATCAACCTCATCGGCGGTTCTGGCAGTCCATGCCTTCAGACCATAGGCTTCGGCAATGGCCTGTCCCTTTGGCGCCAGAAAATCGACCCCGAAACACTGATTATGACCCTTTAATCGGTGCAGACCTTTGATCCAGCCAAATGTCGCATTGTTGAACAAGATCAGAAGCGCGGGCACCTGTAATCGCACCAGCGTTTCTAATTCACCGACTGTCATGCCAAAGGAGCCATCACCAAACAGTCCGATTGGTCGCTTATCGGGGTCTGCACGCCATGCGCCAACAGTTGCAGGCAAAGCCGAACCCAATCCGCCAAAAGCGCGCGGAATGGCAAAACGGGTTTCTTGGTCATTGATCTTGAGAAAGCGGGTCATATAAGGTGTCGGTGTGCCCGCGTCTGAATAGATTAGTGCTGGTTGGCCCGACTGACTGAGTGCCTTATTAAAGGAGCGCACAACACGTTCGGGACGCAAAGGAATACGCTCGTCGTTCAAAGCTTCCTCAGCATGTTCCCAGAAAATACGCCGGTGAGCATTTAAGTCTTCAATCCAGTCATCGTGCTTCTTAGGCTCGATTGTCAGCTCAATCTGCAATAATTCTTCGAGGACCAACAAAGCGTCTCCTTGAACAGAGAGCAGGTTCTCGTAATTATTGGCCATGATTTCCGGCGAAATATCGATCTGGGCCAAACGCCGATTGAGTGTAATCTTGGGAAATGTCCAGCCAATCGTCACCACAGAACCGATGCGCGATCCGACAAACAATGTGAAATCGGAATGTTCCAGCGCCCAATTGGCATGGGGATGGTAACCATTGTCACCAATCACACCAATGGCCAAACGATGATCATCATCAATAGCGCCCTGCCCCGTCATGGTTGTGCACATGGGAATGTTGTATTTTTCTGCAAGTTGCGAAATCTGCTCACCGGCTCTGGCGCGATTAACGCCACCGCCCGCCACAATGAGCGGGCGCTCAGCCTTGGCAATCAGTTCTAAAAGTTCATGCAGTTTCTGCTTGGGCGGAAGAGTTGGGAAAGCGGGGAATGTTTTGCACTCATTTTCAACATGGAGAGAAATTCGTTCGGGATCAACCTCAGCAAGAAGCATATCTTCAGGGATCTGAAGATGTACCGCGCCGGGTTTGCCGGAACAGGCGACGCGAAACGCGCGGCGAATGATTTCGGGTAATTTATCGGCTGATTTTACCTGTACAGAAAGCTTGGTCACCGGCTCAAAAAGCTTGGCACAATCAAGCTCGGTGAGAACACCACGCCCTTCCCCAGGCAGCGGAATATCGATGGTCAGCAGGATAACAGGGATGGACGAGCCGTTTGATTCAGCGACGGGTGGCAGCGAATACATCGCGCCTGCGCCAGAAGGACACTCAAAAACACCAGGCCTGTTGGTAAACCGTCCATAAGCATCGGCCATATAACCCGCAGAGCGTTCATCTCGGGCCATGATATGGCGGATCTCTCCTTCACGCTGCTGTAGCGCTTCATATAATGGCACGTTGGTATCGCCCGGCACCCCGAAGATTGTCTCCACACCATAGCCAATCAACATTTGGACCAAAATATCCGCGCCGCGCATTCTATACTCCTTCGGAATCGTGTTGGCACAGCTTAGGAGCAATTGTTTTCGGGCAGGACCGGCAGATCGGCGGCCAGAGCGTATCAGCACCGACGAAACGCAGGTGTGAGGCAGCGTAATCACGTTAAAAATCAACGGCTGAGTTTGGAGTTTTGCCCCAAATTTCAGAGAGATAAATGTGTATATCGGTGCAGACATAGTAAAGCTGCGAGGGCAGCGGAGCAAATGTCTATCACCATTTTTTCAGAAGGCTAAGGAGCGTACAAACATACGCTCCTTATGATTTGATTATACGGCGTTCGTCTCTTCTTTTGTCTCGCTGATGTTCTCTTTAGTACGAGAGCGATCAAAGATGCTCATGATGAAAACGAAAAATACCGGCACAAAGAAAATCGCAAGAACCGTAGCTGAGATCATGCCACCCAACACGCCGGTACCAATCGCATTCTGACTTGCCGCACTTGCTCCTGAAGCGATCGCCAAAGGAACAACACCAAGAGTAAAGGCGAGAGATGTCATCAAGATGGGTCGGAAACGCAGGCGACAGGCTTCAATCGTAGCCTCCAGCAATGGTTTACCTTCTGCTCTTAAATCTTTGGCGAACTCGATAATGAGAATTGCATTTTTAGCGGACAGACCAATGATCGTGATCAGACCTACCTTGAAATACACATCATTGGGCATGTCCCGAAGCATAACAGCGAGTACCGAGCCAATAACGCCAAGCGGCACAACCAGCATGACCGAAAGCGGGATGGACCAGCTTTCATAAAGCGCAGCCAGAAGCAAAAAGACAAAGAGGATTGTCAGAGCGACCAATATTGGAGCAGTCGATCCCGACTGAATTTCCTGTAATGACTGGCCCGACCACTCATAACCGAAGCCGTCAGGCAACTCACCTGCAAGTCGTTCCATCTCCGTTATTGCGGCACCGGACGAGTAGCCCGGAGCTGCATTGCCGCCTATTCTCACAGCCGGATAGCCGTTGTAGCCGACAACCTGAGCAGGCCCCTTATTCCACTCAACTGTCGCAAATGAACGAATTGGAACCATTCCGCCATTAGAATTGGGAACATTCAGATTGAGCAGATCATCCGGCCCCATACGCTTTTCCTGATCCGCCTGTATTGTCACGCGTTGCATGCGACCTGCATTAGGGAAATCATTAACGTATGCGGAGCCAAGATTAGTCGAGATCGTCTGGTTGATCGCCGCAAAAGTGACACCGAAAGTATTGGCTTTCTCGCGATCTATATCCAGATTGAGCTGTGCCGCATCCGGCATGCCTTCGATGCGAACGCCCACCAGAAGAGGGCTTTTATTTGCGGCAGCCAACAATTGCTGGCTCGCAGCTGCAAGCGCTTCCGTGCCCGCACCAGAGCGATCCTGCAAACGGAACTCAAAGCCGCCGGTTGTACCAAGCCCCTGAATAGGAGGCGGTGATAGTGCAAATGCAATCGCATCGCGGATCTGGAACAGTTTGGCATTCATGCGCGCAGAAAGCGCATCGGCTGAGTTATCCGCATCGCGTTCTGACCAGTCTTTTAGTGTAACGAAAGCCAGACCCGCATTGTCACCTGCACCCGAGAACGAGAAGCCCTGGATCATCGTGCGACGATCAACGGCCGGTTCTTCAGCAAAGATTGCATCAACCTGATCAGTGACGTTCATTGCACGATTGGCACTGGCCTCTGCAGGCGCCTGCATATCAACAATGACAAAGCCTTGATCTTCATTTGGCAGAAACGATGAAGGAAGTTGCATGAACGCGTATGCAAGACCTGCAACAATTGCAACGTAAATGATCATAAACCGTCCGCTACGCTTGACGATATAAGTCACCCAACCGGTATAGCCGTTGGTTGTGCTATCAAACTTGCGGTTAAACCAGCCGAAAAAGCCTTTCTTAACGTGATGGCCTTTTTTGATCGGCTTTAGAAAAGTCGCGCAAAGAGCCGGTGTCAGCGACAGCGCTAGGAAGCCCGAGAAGAGAATTGAAACCACCATCGTCAAACTGAATTGCTGATAGATGACGCCAACAGCACCCGGGAAAAAGGCCATAGGGACAAACACGGCCGTCAAAACCGTCGTAATACCGATGATGGCGCCGGAAATCTGGGTCATGGCTTTTCTTGTGGCTTCTTTGGGCGACAGCCCTTCTTCCGCCATGATACGTTCGACGTTCTCGACCACGACGATGGCGTCATCGACGAGAATGCCGATAGCAAGAACCATTGCAAACATCGTGAGCACGTTGAGCGAGAAACCTGACACGTACATAATTGCACACGTGCCCAGTAGGGCTATTGGCACGATAATTGTTGGAATGATTGTATAGCGAAAGTTCTGCAGAAAAAGGAACATGACGACGAAGACCAACGCCACGGCTTCGAGGAGTGTATAAAGAACCTTTTCAATAGAAACTTTCACGAAGGGCGACGTATCGTAAGGGATCATATACTCTATCCCTTGAGGGAAATAGCCAGATAACCCCTCCATAGTTTCGCGCACAGCATCCGCCGTTGCCATAGCGTTGCCCGTTGGTGCCAGCTGCACACCAACAAGAGCTGCGGGTTGCCCGTTGATCTGCGTCGAGAAATTATAGCCTTCGGCACCAACTTCAATACGTGCAACATCGCGCAACAATACAGAAGAACCGTCAGCGTTTGCCCGCAAAACAATTGATCCGAATTCTTCTGCTGATGTCAGTTGTCCCTTTACGAGGACCGTTGCGGCGATCTGTTGATTGATAGGGTTCGGCTGCGCGCCAATTCGCCCCGCAGCGACCTGTGCATTCTGAGCGGTTATTGCGTCGTTGATGTCGCTGACGGATATGTTCAGGCCGACCATTTTGTCTGGATCAATCCAGACACGCATAGCTCGCTGGCTGGCAAAAACCTGAGCCTTCCCGACGCCGTCCACGCGGCGAATTTCTCCAACAATATTTCGGTTTAGATAGTCGCCAAGTCCAATTACGTCCGTGTTGCCATCGCTTGAAACAAGCGCGACCATCATCAAGAACCCTGAGCCGGCTTCTTCGACCTGAACGCCTTGCTGCGTTACAACGCGAGGAAGTCGCGCTTCAACACGACGAATGGCGTTCTGAACATTGATGGAGGCTTCCGCAGAATTCGTACCCGGTGCGAAGGTGACATTGATGGATACGCTACCAGAAGAGTCTGACGTTGATTCAAAGTAGATCAAACCACTGACGCCATTGAGTTCTTCCTCAATGGGCCGTGTAACACTCTGATAAATATCCTCTGGCGACGCACCCGGAAAAGAAGTTGAGACAGTGATTTGGGGCGGCGCAACATTCGGATACTGCGCAACAGGCAGCATCGGAATTGCGATGATGCCCGCAAGCATGATGAAAATTGCAACGACCCAGGCAAAGATGGGCCGTCCAATGAAAAACTGTGCCATAAAAAATCGATCCCTTTGCCGTTATTCTTTGGTCGCGCTGGACTGATCGGAAGACTGCGTTTGAGTCTCCGATTTTTCTTCATCAGCATCAGCCTGCCAAGGCGTTGGATTTACCGCGGCACCCGGTGCAATTTTCTGGAATCCATCAACGATGACGCGATCACCATCTTTTAGGCCTTCTGAAATAACCCAGCGCTCCCCAATAGTGCGGTCCGTTCGAACGCGGCGAAGCTCCGCTTTATCTTCAGCACCAACCACCAGAATGCTGGCCTGACCGCTATTGTCTCGTTGAATGGCTTGTTGGGGGATCGCAAATGCATTTTGCTGGATGCCCTGTTCCACATGAACGCGGACATACATTCCAGGCAGAAGATTGCCATCAGGATTTGGAAACTCGCCGCGTAAGGTTACTTGACCCGTTGTTTGATCAACAGTCGCTTCCTGAAACAGCAGCTTCCCTTTATGTGGATATTCGGTTCCATCGTCATAAATCAATGTTACGGTCGCCGCTTCTGCGTCCGAGCTGGAAACTGCACCACTCTCAAGGGCACGGCGAAGCTTAATCAAATCACCAGCAGTTTGTGTAAAGTCCGCATAAACCGGGTCCAACTGCTGAATGGTCGCAAGACTCTCTGCATTGGTAGAACTCACCAGTGCACCTTCGGTAATCAGTGCGCGCCCAATCTTGCCGGAGATAGGAGCCTTCACATCGGCATAATTCAATTCGAGTTCAGCCGAAGCAAGACCGGCTTTTGCAATCGCGACATCCGCATCCGCCTGCGCAAGCGCTGCAACCGCGTTCTCCACCTGTTGGGTCGAAACTATGTTTCGTGAGCCGAGATTTTTTTGGCGATCCTGTGTCTGCCTGGCTTGCATCTGAACAGATTCAGCTCTTTGCAGCGTGGCTTTGGCGCTCTCTACTTGTACACGGAATGGCTGCGGATCAATGCGATAAAGAACATCGCCGGCCTCTACCATGCCACCTTGTTCAAAAACCCGTTCAACCAATATCCCGGTAATCCGCGGGCGCACCTCAGCGATACGCGTGGGAGCAACACGTCCGGGAAGATCGCTAATGATCGGAATGTTCTCAGATTTCACTTCAATAACACCGACCGATGTCGGAGGCATTTGCTGTTCAGAAGCGGCTTGCTCACCTTCACCGCACGCAGCAAGAATAAGAAGCATTGTAAGAGAGGTGGCATAAAGGAGGGTCTTTTTAGTCGATAGCATGTGTTATCCAGGGGGTTGGAGCACCAAATTCAGTTTGATTTTTAAGCGAGATCACGTCGCGCCAAGCGGGCCGTTAATTCCGGAGAGTTGCGTAATTTCGTCTAGGATTTGCGTGCGAGCTGCAGGTGTCAAATCGTAGAGATCATACCATTCGAGCGACCGCAGCCCTTCGAGAGCCAGATGGGCCAGCGTTGCGGATTTTTTGTTGTCGGACGCTTCTTGAATCCGATCAGAAAGCGATTTGTAATAGGTTCGAACCTGTTTTAATATTTCTTCATCTTGAACGAATGCCGCGCAAAGCCCGATAGTGATTACCCGATCGCGTTCAGATATTTTTTCTCGCGTTAAGGCGATCATCCCAGCCAACGGAGGATTGGAACTGCTGGAGCAAGCAGCAATTGCCGTCTCTAAAGCTTCCTGATCTCGGGAAAGACGTCTTGAAACGATCGCGCGAACAAGGCCTTGCTTCGATTTAAGATCATAAAGCACGCTTGCTTTGCTAACATTTGCTTCTTGCGAAACAGCATCAAGCGTCAGCTTAGCAAGGCCGTCACGCAAGATGACCGTTTCAGCAGCATCAAGGATTGTATCAGGATCTATGTGTCGAGGTCGAGACATTGCATCACCAAATTAAATACCAACCAGTCGGTTATGAATAATAAGGCGTAAAAGTCAATACTTTTAAGGGTGGTTTATTACGATTTCCTGTTTTTCAGGCCTCCTGACAGACAGCCCCTAAATGAGAGAAATTCGTTCATTCAGTCAGGAGAACCGCAACTTTTTCTGCATTTAACCCACGACGGTTTCTGAAAGCGACTTGCGCCCAAAGACAAAGCTGCCTGATCAGGCTGCCAATCGTAACTGTTGAGCGCGGCTGCAATCGCGATGAAGGTGAAGGGGATTGATAAAACGGTATTGCCCATGACCAAGCCCTAATTTGTTGCGACCAGCCTTATTTGAGCGAACAGATTAAACGGCCCCACCGCAAGGACAATACGAGGAACAATCATCGACGCCAGTGTGAACGCAAACGGGCGACTGCCGACGCAGCGAAGTCTATAAACGGGTGAACTTCCCCATCAAAAGTGAAGGGCTTCTGTTAGAAAGAACGGACAGGAGGCTTAGAGTTGATGCAGCGCGAATGTACCGAAGAGTTTAAACGCGAAGCCGTTTGAATTTTCACTCCAAGCGGCTGAAGCATTTCGTCGCTTGTCGGTGTTTTTGGAATTGGCGAGTCAACACTTGAGTGTTGGCGGCGTAATTTTGCTGAGAAAAATTTACTTGCGCGTCCGCATAAGGACAGGAGTCAGAAACTGGCGCGCTTTCGAAAGAGGGCCAACCTTTCGCATCAGGAACGAGACTTATGAATAAAAGCGATGTAGATTCACCCCCGTCAACCCAACGTCATATAAAATGGCGGTTCGTGGCGTTTGATAGCCTATGTTTTTCTGGGGCTGCAATTGAGTTGATCGGCCACCTGTTCGAGCATCTTGGATGAATGTTGCTTCAAGCAAGTTTTCTTTGGAAAAGATTGCCGTAAAAGCTGGTTTGTATTTTCGTTCGTATCTCTTTGTCATGGACTTTGCGGATCGCAAAAATAAACAGGCATGCCTGTTGCTTCTGTGAACTCTTGATGCTTTGCCAACTCCATACCACGATCCCAAGTCAGGCTTTTTCGTAATACATGGGGTAGGTTTTTAAATTGCTTTACAAGCGCCCGTGTTACGGAGATTGTATCTTTGCCGTGGAGTTTAAGCAGCATCGGAAATCGTGTTTTTCTATCGACTAATGTGGCGATATGTGTATTTCCAGAACCGCTGATCAGGTCACCTTCCCAATGACCCCATATTGAACGCTCTTCTATCTCTGATGGCCTTCTATCTCTGATGGCCTTTTATGTATGGATTGTCTGAAGTCAGCACCCTTGGGACAGATTTAGGTCGCGTGGACAAAGGAGGATTTCTGGTTCATCATAACTTTCATGGATTGAAGATGAACAAGACATCCGGGACATCGGAGGACGCGGCGGACAAGCTTGTCAAAAACATCCGTCGCAAGACCCGTCAAACCTATTTGGTAGAGGAAAGCATCTCTGTGTTGTACCGCCGCGAAGTCATCGCCGAAAGCCTTTATTACAGTTGGTCGAAGGAGTTCCTGGAAGCGGGCAAGCGTCAGCTCTGGGGGCAACACGGCACGGCAAGCTACGTCGCCGGAAGTAAAGGACCTTCGCTCTGAAGCTTTGTCGTTGAAGGAATACGTCGCCGATCTGACCCTGGAGAACCGGGGTCTACTGGAAAATTACGACCTGCCGGGCCACCTTAAACACCAGATCGGAACCTTCGTGGAATACTACAACAATCAGCGTTACCACGAGAGCTTGAAAAACGTCACGCCCACCGACGTCTATTTTGGACGCGACAAAGCCATCTTGAGAGAAAGGGACAAGATCAAGAAACTGACAATCCACCAACGCCGCTTGCAACATAAAAAACAAGCGGCATAATCAGTCTCACAAACGAACCAGAGCCTCCAATAATCAAGCCGCTCTGATGTCCAATTTTATATGACGACGGATACGCACGGTGTTTCAACCAAGAATTGAAGCCATTAAGGCTATTGGACAATATATTGATGGCTTCTATAATTCCAGCCGAAGACATTTCGCACTGCGATATAAATCGCCAATCTCATATGAGATGACAATGCGAAATCTAGAGCCGGAAACTCTCCACTAATTCAGGGCAAGTCCAGTCGCTCGTTCCCGAGGAAACATGGGTTGTTGCGAACTTTAAGGAAACGCAGACGAAGAACATGAGGACTGGCCAGCCCGCCACCATTAGCGTCGACGCTCTCGATGGGGCGATGCTGCAAGGCGTCGTGGAGCAAATCTTTCCTGCCACCGGTACCGAGTTCAGCGTGCTCAAAACCGGCAATGCCAGTGGTAATCTCATCAAAGTCGTGCAGCGTCTAACAGTAAAAATAGGCCTTGAACGCGGTCAAGATGCGGTTGAGCACATTAGGCCCGGCATGTCCGTACACACCAGTGTAGATACATCTAGCTAATCAAAATGGATTGAATAGACACCCACACCATACCAATCTGCGAGAACTACACGGCTCGCATCATCTTATTATCAGCGCGAAAATCGTGATTTTGGGTTGATACTGTTGAATTCTGTCTGAGTTTAACCCAGTTTCGTGTTTGGTGCTTATCAGATATACTACCTATATCCTGTTGATTTTGTTGTTTATTTCCGTCGAAGTGTGGGTTACGGCAATCCCCCCGAAACATAAACTGGTTCAAAATCAGGTCAAACTCGACAAACGGGTTGCCAACTGCGACGTGTCTCCTATTTGCTGATGAATGAATTTAAGAGAATACTGTTTCTTTTTCGATCTGGACGGAACGTTGCTGGACTTGGCTCCAACGCCTGATGAAGTGTCTGTCGAAGATGGCCTGCAGGCTGTGTTGCAAAAAATGGCCGAAGAAACAGATGGCGCCATTGCAATTGTTTCCGGCCGGTCCATTGAATTTATTGATCGGCTGCTTCCCGGACATCATTTAACTGTAGCGGGCTTGCACGGCGCAGAAATCAGATCTCATGGATCCACTGAAATTTTCGCTGGAGATGCATCTTCAGCTTTCAACAAAGCCCGCGAAAAAACGCGACACTCTGCAAAAATGATCGCGGACCTTGTGTTTGAAGACAAAGGTCGGGCCTTCGCTGTTCACTATCGCCAGACCCCGCATCAGGAACATTTGGTCAGGCGACTAATGTCTGATGCAAGTCAAATTGCGGGCCCAGAATTCGAGTTGCAAGCGGGTAAATTTGTAATCGAACTCAAGCCTTCTGCCAGCAACAAGGGCACTGCCATTGAAACGCTGATGTCAACGGAGCCATTCAAAGGAAAGCGTCCGATTGCTGCGGGTGATGATCACACTGACGAAGCCATGTTTTCAACGGTAAATCGGCTGCATGGTGTGAGCATCCGCATCGGCTCTCCAACTGAGGACTTTAAAACAAATGCAATGCTGGTGGCAGAAAGCCCTCAGCTTTTCCGCAAATGGATCAGGAAACTCGTTGAATGAATAGATTAGATACTGGTTTACGAGCTTCGCAGTCCCTTGATCTCGGGGTTGTCGGAAATGCCTCACTTGCAGCGCTTATCAGTCGCGACGCCGGTGTTTCGTGGATGTGCGCGCCACGCATGGATGGTGACCCCGTCTTTTGCGGACTGCTCAATCCAAGTGAAGATGAAATAGATGGGATGTGGCAATTTCGGTTGGCTGATCAGGTTAGCAGCAAACAGCATTATGTTCGCAACACCGCTATTTTGGAAACGATACTGACAGACAAGCATGGCAATCAGGCTAAGATCACAGATTTTGCGCCTCGATACAAAATGGGAGGGCGCATTTTTCGTGGCTTCACTCTCGTGCGCATTGTCGAAGCTTTGTCCGGCTCTCCATTTATCAGCTCATCACTCAGACCCCGCTATAATTATGGCGCACAAAAACCCGATACGACAAGGGGCACGAGCCATGTTCGCTACATTCTCGGAAATCAGATCCTAAGAATGACCACAAATGCGGCCGTTGATTATGTACTCAACGAAACTGAGTTTCTTCTGGACCGGCCTTTGGCATTTATTCTTGGACCAGATGAGCGCTTGACAGACAGCCCGATGGCCGTTGCCCGTTTATTTCAGCAGAAAACTCAGACCTACTGGACTGAATGGGTTCGTAGCCTGGCATTGCCTGCCGATTATCAGGACATTGTTATTCGTGCTGCGATAACGCTCAAGCTTTGTTCAAATGAAGAAACTGGGGCGATCGTCGCGGCACTTACAACATCAATCCCTGAATATGGAGATAGCGAGCGCACGTGGGATTATCGTTTCTGCTGGCTGCGGGATTCCTATTTCACTGTGAAAGCACTTAACAGTCTTAACGCAACGCTGACCATGGAAGATTATCTCACTTATGTGTCAAATATCGTAGCAGGATCGTCTGATGGCTATATGCAACCGTTGTTCGGGCTAGGTCTGGAGCGTGAGGTCGACGAACATACCGTTCCCAGCCTCCAGGGATACAAGGGATTTGGCCCGGTAAGACGCGGCAATGCTGCCTGGACGCAGGTTCAAAATGATGGCTATGGATCAGTCATTCTGGCTGCAACTCAATACTTCTTCGATGAGCGCTTGCCCAACATAGGTGGAGAACAACTTTTCCGTAGATTAGAGCGTTTAGGCGCTGAAGCCGAAGCCCGTTGGGACAAACCTGACGCAGGACTTTGGGAATTCCGAACAAGAAATGACGTTCATACACATTCCGCGCTCATGTGCTGGGCTGCCTGTGACAGGCTTTCGCGCATCGCACAAAAGCTGAATCTGACTGAGTCCTTAGAGCGATGGTCTGCCAGTGCATTGCGTATTCGCGAGTTCATTCTAAAAAATGCATGGAGCGCAGAGCGGAACAGTTTTGTCTCCACATTCGGAGGGACAGAGCTTGATGCCAGCCTGCTTCTGATGGCCGAAACCGGCTTTATACCGCCGGATGATCCACGTTTTCTGGCAACAGTTGCGGCCTGTGAGAGCGAGTTGCGCTTCGGTAATCATCTTTATCGCTATCGAGCCCCTGACGATTTTGGGGCACCGGAGACTGCATTTACTGCGTGCACGTTCTGGCTGATCGATGCACTTGTCAGGACAGGCCGTAAGGCCGAAGCGAGGGAAATATTCTATGAGGTTCTGTTGCGCAGAAATCACCTAGGTCTCTTGTCTGAAGGAGTGCATGTCGAAAGCGGCGAATTGTGGGGCAATTTTCCACAGACTTATTCGATGGTTGGACTGATCAACGCGGCGATGGCTCTCTCAAGATCGTGGGAGGAAGTTCTGTGAGCAGGTTGATTGTCGTTTCAAATCGTGTACCCGACCCAGACAAACCACCAACCGGAGGGCTGGCTGTTGCTCTTCACGCAGCGCTCAACGAGCGCGGAGGTATCTGGATGGGCTGGTCGGGAAAATCAAGTGGTGAGGATAGCCCCGGCCCCCTCATTACACGTCAGGAAGGCCACATTACCTATGCCCTGACTGATTTGTCTGATCGCAATCTCGCAGAATATTATAAGGGGCTTGCAAACAGTGTTCTGTGGCCGCTTTGTCATTATAGAATTGATCTGACTGATTATGCCCGGCGCGACATGGCGGGATATTTGCGGGTAAATCGTCTGTTTGCCGAGCGTCTCGCACCGCTTATCAAAGATGATGATCTTATATGGATACATGACTATCACCTGCTACCGCTTGCCGCTGAACTACGGCAGATGGGCTTGAAAAACCGCATGGGTTTTTTCATGCACATTCCATGGCCATCCCCGGACGTGTTTTTCACGCTCGCTGTCCAGGACACACTTCTACGCGCTATGACCGCACTCGACCTTATCGGCTTTCAAACAGAAGATGATGCTGAAAACTTCGCGCTATGCCTTAAACGGGGAGGTCTGGCAAAGCCGGTTAACGGTAACCCTAGTCTCTTTGAGAACCCAAATCGTCGTTTCCGCATCGGCGCTTTTCCAATCGGCATCGATACAGACGCTTTTATACGAACGGCCGAAACGCTTAATAACAGCGCCACCTTACAGCGCTTCCGAACCTCGCTCGAAGGCCGCGACCTGATCGTCGGTGTCGACCGGTTGGATTATACAAAAGGGCTTCCCGAACGACTGACAGGCTACCGGCGCTTTCTTGAGGTAAATCCTGCATGGCATGGAAAAGTGACCTATTTGCAGGTAACGCCTAAAAGCCGCTCTGGTGTTGGTGAATATGATGCTCTGCAACGTGAGGTCGCCGAGATTGCCGGCCATATAAACGGTGCAATGGGACGGTTGGACTGGACGCCGGTGCGCTATGTAAACCGCGCCTTCAGCCAAAACGTTTTGGCGGCTATTTACCGTATGGGAAAAGTGGGATTGGTAACTCCTCTGCGTGACGGAATGAACCTTGTCGCGAAAGAATATGTTGCCGCGCAAAATCCCGAAGATCCTGGTGTCCTTGTCTTATCGCGTTTTGCCGGCGCAGCACATGAACTCGGAACTGGCGCTTTGTTGGTTAACCCTTATGACGTGGAAAGTATTGCTGACGCGATCGGTCGTGCGGTATCTATGCCATTGGATCAGAGAAAGGAGCGGCATTCAACGATCATTAAAATAATCAAGGAAAACAACGTGTTTACTTGGTGTAAAAATTACCTGAATGCACTGCAAGATAACCTTTAGCATATTGTTAAACTTAGATTAATTAGTAGAGAGCCCATGGAAATAATTGACGGATACTTGTCGTAATTTCTGACCTGTCATACAAGATAACCTAGCCATAATCTAGCTCGGCCCGCAAATATACGGCGATGACTGTGAACTTCTGCATAATTGAAACTGGTGTCACTACTGGGAATCAGTTGCGGGGAATTTTATGGAGATTGTAAATTAGGTCGCACACTCATAAACTGGGTTTTCAAATTGG
>NZ_NNRJ01000048.1 GCF_002252445.1 Brucella thiophenivorans | reverse complement strand
CGGGTTCTGGAAGAGGCTCTTCAATTGATCTCCTTATTCAGAAACTTCAATTTGATATCATTCTATATTCTAGTTGTGCAATATTACTTCATTCTTTATAGTAATTTAGTTACTATAGTATGTAGGTTCCATAAGTACTCTTATTTCATTTGCTATTCTAGTACTCTCTTAAGTCATTCTTCTTGTTATTGGTCTGACCAATTTGTTGCAGTATAGTAATAAAGTATTAAATTTCAGTTCTACCATCATGTTTTGGATACTTCCACAGCTACATCAATCATCATCCATGTATGTCTAAACATAGTGGCAGAACTATGATCTTTTTACAAGGGGTGTCGAAATATGAACAAGTAAATACACAAAGAATCAAGGGAGTTCAACACATAGTATATACTCCTTGAATACATGTAGCTCTGCCACTACA
>NZ_NNRJ01000047.1 GCF_002252445.1 Brucella thiophenivorans | reverse complement strand
ACGCCCAAAACTGTTCAGACAAACCGAGCCACTTCTCATACATCGCAAGCAATCCGTTAAAACTCGCCTTTTGGGTCGAAAATAAGCGCCAATTCTACAGGAACTCAAAAAGAGAACATTATTGGGGGATTTGTTGAAAGCTAGACAGTTAACAATAATAAAGGTTCAAATGAAACTGGCACTTGAGTTCTGTCAAAAAGTTGTATAAGTCACGCTCTTAGTTGGGGCGTAGCCAAGCGGTAAGGCACTGGTTTTTGGTACCGGCACCCCTGGTTCGAATCCAGGCGCCCCAGCCATGAATCACGAGCAAAATCATAAGCTTATTGATTCTTTTTGTCTTTCCACTGGGGTGGAATTCTTCAATTTTCTTATATTCACTGATCGCACATAACTGTGGCAAAGAGTTATGGTGAATGCTGATTTATGGAAATTGATACCGTGTCAGCTCCAGATGACGGATATAAAATGGCAGTCAGACATCAAGTTCCGAACCTGCAACAGCGCGGAAATTTCTATTACTGGCGTCCGCGCGTTCCCGTACGTTTGGTGTCTTCACTTGGATCGCGTCACATCGCTCTAAGTCTCAAAGAACCTGATTATCGATACTCAGGATATATGGTCCGCAAGCTCAATCTAATGCTCTATGAAATCGCAGAAAACCCGCGCTTTGCTTTCATGCCAAAGAATGCACTCAAAAGCTTGTTTCAAGCCGAAATCTCTAGGATGAACGACCTGAAGTTAACCAAGCAGTCTGCTGAAATATGCTTTGAAACACATAACGTTCATACCAACAGTTTGGGTCCTGATCTGGAGGTGGGCTGGGCGTATAGGTTAATTGAAAAATTTGGCACTCGACACATTCTATTTGAAAAAAAATTGCAAAGGCTGGCGTTTTCTCGAACATACAAAGGTGCCGATTGATCTTCGTCATGGAATTATCACGACATATTATCAAGAACTCAGTGACGCTGAGAGCCCGCTTTTTAGGAGAAAAATAGGCGTACTCATGCAAGAGCAAGGTTTGCCTAATTCTATTCTAAATCTCGAAAAGGCGAAATCTGAGTACTTTAGAGCCCGCGCTGATATTCTATTAGATGGTCTAACGACCTCTTTATTTAAACCTCCTATTGAACATGTCGTTGAGGGGCCTCCGCCAGCTGCCCTGGCTCAGTCAATGACAATGCCAGATAGTAGTACGCGGCAAAATCTTACACTTAACAGCCATGTCGCAGTTATCGCTGCAGTACCATCTGCGCTGAATGGCATTGATCTCCCCGTGAAGCAGTTCATGAAACAATGTGAGCTTCTGATCGCCAATAATCGTGAGAACTGGAATGAAGACACGGCAAAAGATGTCAGGACGATTGTTCGTATTTTCAGTGGCATTCTGACAGAACACAATGTTCTCACAAGCAGCGGCATCGACCAAACACATCTGGCCGCCTTGCGTCAGCACTTCAATAACATCCTTACACGATGGGGCAGCAGTAAACGCTACGTCGCGATGACAACCTTGCAATTACGCGGGGCAACACAACGGGCGGTCACACTCGCGGAACGTAATAAGCAGCCTGCACCTAAGGTTGGCCTATCGAGCGGAACTATCCGACGTCATCCGGGCAACCTTGAGCAGTTCCTTAACCACATAGTCGCATCCGGCTATGCATTACGCGCTTTCACATTCAAAGGTATCAAACCGAAGAAGCGATCTTCTGCAACTGTTCGCGCCTTGACAGACAAACCGGAGCCGGAACAGATCGCGCCCATCTTCCAACTTCCTGTTTTTACTGGATGTGCGGGATCTGTTCCTAATTTGATGCGCATTCCGGGTGACCAAGTCTATCACTCATCACTCTACTTCGTTCCGATGTTGATCACATATCTCGGATTGCGAAGAGCTGAAGCAGCTGGCCTGGCTGTTGCAGACATCCTGCAGGAAGATGGTATCTGGGCTGTCAAAATCAGAGCCAACGCAATTCGGGGTGTCAAAAATTTGCAGTCAACACGATCCGTACCCGTCCCTGCCGAGCTTTTGCGCCTTGGCTTCATCGACTATGTGGATCGTCTGAAGGAGTTGAATCACTTAAGCCTGTTTCCTGAATTGATGTCACCCTCATCGAAAGCCAATCCGGGTGACCGGTTCTATAAAACCTTCGTGCCGTTGATGAAGGCAGAGAAGGAAGTTGCAGAGCAACTATGGGACCGCACGATCCATGCGTTTCGCCATGGATTTAGCAACACGCTGAAACAACAAGGCGTGGAGCTTTCAATTATCGAGGACATCACGGGCCATCTTGGACGAACGGAAGGCGAAACGCGTTATACACAAATCGCGAGGTTGGGTCTTATGCAAAAGGCAATTGATGCTTACCCGATAATTACAGATCATCTCGAACGTCAACCAATTCGCCTTTTGCCTTTTGTTGAGGCTTCTGAACCTGCTCTATGGTTTAGGATGCGAAAGCAAAGGGCTTCGAAACGGTCGTAATCGGGCTTTCGATTGAAAGGCGGTAAGAGAGTGCTTGCCGCTGAAAATTTCCATTGTGATCACTCATCTTCGGGACCTTTATTACTCACAAGGTTTCAGCTGCTCTCGAACCTCAACACCCGCGGTAAACGGCGTTAGTGTTGATCAAACTTTCATGCAGACTAAATTGGGGTGAGTTACCTAAAGCGTGTTTTAGATTACCCCAAAATCTGCATGACGTGCAGTCGCTTCACTTTGGGTTGCACATAAGGCACCTAGATTTATGACAATTTGCAGTAATCGGATTCCGATTTCAGTTTTTCCGTTACAGATTTTTACGCAGACGTTGCCAAATCTGAGTTTTCCGATTCCGAAGCAAACGTGGTTTGCTGGGGAGAGCTTGGCGGAGAAAATCATTTTGCGCCGACGGTTTCCGAGCTCATAGTTAAATTAAGGATGCTGACATTGGAGAGCTAATGAAGTCGTTGAGCAGGAAGCAAGCAGAACGTTTGCGCAAACAGCGGGAGCGCCAGAGGGTGTCTCGCGATAGATTCAAAGTGGAACGAAGACCCTCACGCGATGATATTGCCCGCGTGGTTCTTCATTTTATGATCGTTCGTGCATCAAAAAATGAAAATTATCGCTTTCTTGGTGAGCGTCCGGTGAGTGGGTTTTGCTAATGGAGCCATTTGGGCGATGTTCTGGCATTAGAACCAGCATTAGTGCTGACATTAATACCAGAACTTAGAGGTTGGCATGGCTCGCATGGAGATTATTTCGGGCGTTGAGCGCAGACGGCGATGGTCTAAAGCAGCCAAGCTAGAGATCTTGGCTGAAGCGGATCGGCCAGGAGTGCGTATTGGGGATGTTGCCCGCCGCCATGATATTTACCCGGCCCAGATCCGCGTATGGCACAGAGTACTCAGTCCATTCGATGCACCGTCATCATTCATCCCTGTGAAACTGCTTGATGAGGAAGCTCTGGAGCAGCCGCTTTCGTCTGAGGCGAGACGCGTATCTATCGAGATTGTGCTGCGCAACGGTCGAGGTTTGAAAGTTCCTCCGGATATTGAGCGGAAGACACTGGCATCGTTGATCGCCTGTGTGGAAGCATCATGATCGGGCCTTCAGGAAATGTGCGGGTCTATCTGGCTTGCGGGGCGACAGATATGCGGCGCGGAATTGATACGCTTTGACCTTCTCGATTATGATGACCCGAGCGGGCTATGTGCTTAGAGCACTACCGCATGGTGTGGGACCGGGTATGCGCTCGACGCCAAGAAAGCGGCCCTACGATTACGCAGCAAGCAGATGCAATTACACAAACGAACCTATCCTCGGGCGCATTGCGGTGCGCACGAACAACCCTTCATACATTAAAATTTTTAGGAGCATTGCATAACCGTAACCATTAAAAATGGAAAAATGAACCGTCAAGAACTTGAACTGGAAATCTCTATTCTGAAAGATCTTGTCCTTGATCTCGAACGCATTTTACGTGCTAATTACCCTAACGAACTGGAGTTAAATAGCGCACCGATGATCACAAACTGGAAGTTGAATTCACCTGCAGCTACCTGTTTAGAGGGCGTTCTATTCGAGCATCCAATGTTGGGAAACATCGTTCCAAATGGTTAAACCTCGGAGCTTTGGCTTATTGATCTCGACAGAGACTATGCGAGAACGTTCAGCCGCTTTTATCGTCTGGGTGAAAAAGCATTAACATCGCTCAAAAAGTAGCGATGGGCAGTATGATCATCAATGATGGTGAGCAACCGGCGTTAATTGAAATATCTCAACAGCTTATCCGCGCGGTTCAGATGCATCCTGCCGTGTTAAGCTGAACCTTATGATAGGCTCAGCCCTGGCGTAGCTGTTGAGAGCTTCTGTGTTGCAGTTGCTAAAGGTTCTGCGGTTAACGAGTGCTGCAACCGCATAAAATTGTTGAAGAACTTATGATAGGATGAATTGGTCAATGAAATTGTAGATCTGGTCTGACGTTCATAGCGAGCTTCAAGATGTGCCCTATCCAACGCGTGAGTAAGCGCCTGACTGTGATTTGATAATCATCGCCAGGGACTCAACATCGCCCCAGAACTCACTGATACGCTATAGTTTCTTATTCCACGCTATGAAAAACCAATCATTTATGTTTCCGGAAACCACGAATTCTACTAGGATAAGGACCGATGGCTATCGAGCGATCGCCTCCTCTGCATGGAAACTGACCGGCAGACAATCAAGGAAATCGAGACCTTGTCACTTAATTGGTCATCCAGGTTCTATTTTCTTGATGAGGATGAGCTGTTTATAGGCAATACACGGTTTCTGGGAGCAACACTGTGGGTGGACTTTCAAATGAATCTCGCCACATCGTCAGACTTACAGCAGCGCATGTGGGAAGCGCGGGGAACGCTACACGACTTCAGAGCGATCTACATGCGGAGCGGAAAGCGATTTACCCCAGAAGACATGCTCAATCTTCATCAGTCTAATGCGGATTACATCCGAGGAAAGCTCTCTGAACCATTTAATGGCAGCACGATCACTGTAACACATTACATGCCGCATCCGGATTGCACTCCTCGAGCTTATGCAGGAATGAAGGCAAATTATCTGTTTGCTAACAGTGACGACGCATTCGACCGCCTTTTGCATTCTGATATAGCGCCCGTACTATGGATTTGTAGCCACACTTACCACGCTTTTGACACCTGGATAGGGAGAACTCGCATTGTTTGCAATCCCTTCGGGTACAAATGGGAGCAGGGCAGAAACGAATTTCAGTGGAAACTTGTCATTGAGGCCGTAGCTAAGCGTGAAAATGAGTAGCCAATTACCGAATTTGAGTACGTTTCAATGCCTTTTATCGAGCATTCTTACTGTTGACATGCACTATAACAGCGCAAGGCCCCAAAAGGGCCTTATTCAATGATAACCACGCAGTTGACTTAGGCGCGCCAATTCTTCAATTACGCTATAACACATTTGTAAAAAATATTTGAGAAAGTGGCAGTCATGACAAATAGAAGATCGGCCCAGATAAGATCATGAGTACCGACATTTCTGCAGCAAGTTCAACCCATGAGGTTGCAATCGCCGAGCCAACAAAAGGAGCAGGTGTCGCTGTTCGTGATATCACAGAAGCTTTATCAAAATATCGATTGGCTTTGATATTCGGTTGGCAAGATGTCGCTCAACGATATCGCCGCTCCCGTGTTGGCGCTTTCTGGCTTACGTTGAACATGGCCGTATTCATCGGTGCGCTCGGACTGATCTTTGGCACACTTTTCCAAAGTGAAATGCGAGAGTTTCTGCCCTATCTTTGTGCTGGTGTTATTACGTGGGGTTTTATCTCAACCTGTTTAAATGAGGGATGCACAACATTTACTTCTTCGGATGGTATAATTCTGCAAGTTCGAATGCCTCTATTTACGCACGTAATGCGTGCTATATGGAGGAACGTAATAATATTCGCTCATAACATCGTTATTTTTCCTATTCTTCTTCTGATACTCGGCAAGATGATTAGTTTTAATGCGCTCTGGGCAATTCCTGGGTTCCTTCTCTTATGTCTAAACTTATCCTGGATGATGCTCATATTGGCTATTCTTTGCGCCCGGTTCCGGGATATGACTCAGGTCGTAACAAATATTCTACAGGTACTGTTCTATGCTACACCAATTATGTGGATGGTGAAGATTCTTCCTGATCACGTGTCACGCGCATTTATCGAATTGAATCCGTTTTATCATTTTATCGAGCTCGTAAGAGCTCCTCTCTTCGGATCACCCCCATCTTTGCTTGACTGGACCTTTGGTTTTGCATGCGCGATAATAGGTTGGACTGTCGCAATCGTGTTTTTTGGGCGATATCGTTGGCGCGTAGCGTATTGGTTGTAGAAAATGAGTTTAATTCACCTTCAGAATGTTAGCGTCGAGTTTCCAATCTATAACTCGACAAGTCGTTCGCTCAAAAATAGAGTCCTTAGCATTGCAACGGGCGGAAAGATCGAAAGACGTAGTGACCGTCTGGTGATCGTTCGTGGTCTTGACAACATTTCCCTGACTTTCAAGGATGGGGATCGAGTGGGATTGATCGGCCACAATGGATCCGGGAAAACCACGCTACTTCGTGTTTTGTCGGGGATTTACACGCCGACACATGGTAGTTCAATCATCAATGGCAATTGCGTTTCGTTGATCAATATTAATCTCGGCATTGACCCAGATGCGACAGGAAAAGAAAATATTCGTCTGCGCTCAGCGATGATGGGTATGCCGCCAGAGGAAATTGCTGAAAAGTTTGATCAGATATCTGATTTTTCAGGTCTTGGAGAATTCTTGGATGTTCCGTTTCGCACTTACTCTTCGGGAATGCAGCTAAGGTTGGCGTTTGCAACCTCAACGGCTATCCGTCCGGAAATCCTGATAATGGATGAGTGGCTTTCGACAGGTGATGAGGACTTTAAGGAGCGCGCTAACGTTCGCATGCGAGAGCTTGTCGACTCGACAAAAATACTCATTCTTGCAAGCCACTCAAAGGACCTGCTAAAAAAGAACTGCAACAGAATAGTATGGCTTGAACATGGAAGAGTTAAAATGGACGCCTCTCCGAATGAGGTTCTCGAGAGCTATTTTGGCGAATGAAGAAAACGCCGCGACATTTCAAGACCCTATGTTTTCTCAATTATTTTGTGCATAGGTAGTTGATTCATGTAACATGTGTAGCGGCTTTGTAAAACTTGTGTCATTATTGTGGTTACAAACCGCTTGCACAAGAAACCAGAAGCTTTCTACAGTTCGTTATATTTGAGTATTTTTGCCTTTGATAGTAATGGATCGATTTTAGAAAATGCCTTATCGGTCGGGTTGAATTTCTGCACGCTTATGTGCAGTAGAGCACCTGCGAGCCCCATTCTCTCATTTGTTTGTTTGCGGCAGCTTTCTTGTAAAAATTGAGGCCGTTTCGATGGAGATTTCGCCTTTGCTAATCACAGATCCGGGTTGGGCGCGCCCATGCGTTTGAAAGATATTGTCATCCATTGCACACTATAGATGACAAAGAGGGTGATAAGCTATTGACTTCGCACACCTGCCATGACGGTGTGCTTGTTTCATTTTTGATAGATTCTTTGCTACAAGACCTGCGCCAATTTTTACGTAGCCGGTGTTCTGGCACCACATTCTTTTTTATTTTGTATTGTGTCATTTAGATTTAGCGAATGGACAGTACGGAGTTTCTCCATAGAGCGTCGAATGGAACTTCTCTCAGCCGATAAGAGTAAGCGCGACAGTCACCGCCAGTGGCTAGCTGATTTAAAAGCTCGGATTGTTTCGGAAAGCTTAAGACCCGGTTGGCGCACTGGGCCCTAAGATTGGACTGCCGGGAATTAGATTTTTCCGGCTTTCATCCCAATGACTGGCTGATAACGCCACCGGGATTATGCAAGGCAGTCGGCAGGTTATATCCGATTGCCCAATGATGAGAGACAAGTATCTCAGAGCCTGAATCATAATGAATGTAACGATATCAGGCTCTTGCGATACGCCGCGTAAGGAAGCGGATATTTGCGATGTAAATCCAGGCTTCGGAAGAAGCGATGGTTTTCTCGAAGTCTTTG
>NZ_NNRJ01000046.1 GCF_002252445.1 Brucella thiophenivorans | reverse complement strand
CTATGCCTGGGCCGAC
This sequence comes from Brucella thiophenivorans, assembly GCF_002252445.1. Classification (GTDB taxonomy): domain Bacteria; phylum Pseudomonadota; class Alphaproteobacteria; order Rhizobiales; family Rhizobiaceae; genus Brucella; species Brucella thiophenivorans. The sequence continues at coordinate 420 of NZ_NNRJ01000046.1, read as the reverse complement.
AACAAATACATGCTCTATGGGGAAGGTTCCATCAAAACATCCCTCAACCACTTCTCTCAAAGCTATGCTCTCAAAGGCAATGTCGGCTTTAAAGTAAAGTGGTAAAAAGTCTATGGTCTTCTGCGAATTCAGCTCTCCGGCATCGGATCGGAGGGCTGTTCGTTTCAAACGAACAAACCGGGGCTGCGGATAAAAACTTGGACTGGTTTTATGACACGATGCCAAGACTGTTTCGATATTCGATTGGGCTTCGTGCGCCAAGTGATATCTTGATCCGCTTTTCGTTGTACCACCGAATGTAGCCATCAACTTCTTTAGATGTTTGATCCCAGGTTTTGATGGTGCAATACTTTCTCAGACTTGGAGGGATGCATTATGGGACAAGTTCTACACGGCAGCGCCACGACGACTGAGGCAATC
>NZ_NNRJ01000045.1 GCF_002252445.1 Brucella thiophenivorans | reverse complement strand
TTTGTTAATCACCTCCGATAAGTACCTCTTATCGGAGGTTAGCCAGCTGATTGAAAACAATTGCCATCTCTCGAAAAAACCCGCGTTAAAATCGAATGCAGCAGATCATCACAAGTGGCGCGTGACGTCCATACGCCCATGCAAGACACGGATGACAAGAAGGTTTTTTCCTTGCTCCTGAAAATAGATCACATGCGATCCGACAGCATATTTGAAATAGCCAGCGCGAATGTCTGTCGGCCGGCCCCGCTTGCTGCCGTCTTTTAACCCTTCAAATGCATCGATCACATCATGGATGTAGCTGTTTGCCTGGTCCAGTGACCATTCACGTAGAGTGTAAACCCAGATCTCTTCCAGATCAGCTTCTGCCAGCGGTGTAAGCTGATAACGATCAAAGTGCATGCTTTGTCTTCATTCTGTGCAGGAAGCTTTCGCGATCCAGGGGCTGCGCCGGACCAGACTCTTCACCTGCGATCAGCGCATCCTGTAATGACTTAACATGCGTTTCATGTTCCTCCAACAGACGCAATCCTGCGCGCACCACATCACTGGCAGAGCCATAGCGCCCTCCCCTCACCTGTGAATCGATGAAGCTGGCAAAATGATCACCAAGGCTAACTGAAGTGTTTCGTGACATGTCATAGCTCCTTTGCATCATTGTACCAATAATTGGTACTTAAACAAGAGCACGAGACATGCTTCAACAATTCCTCGATAATATGTTAAGTTTCGGCTCATTTTGAGCCAGTTTTCCATTTCGAACTAACCCATACAAATTCGGAAATTGACATGGGTTTCAACCGGATACATGCGCTGGGACTGATCAACCTCAAATACAAAACTGGGTCAAACTCAGATGAAATTCAACAAGCAATGTCAGCCAACATTGTATTCAACTGATTATTTGTACGTATTTTTTTCTTGGATGACAGGCGAGATTCAAACGTTTGCGAACAAACGATGAGCCGCCTAAAGCTTTCAAAACTTTCGGACTCCACATAAGGCGCGGCATTCATTAACACTTGAAGCGCCTCCGTAGGTGGTTTTGGACGGCTTTCAGGACTTTTCTTTTCCCATGCTTCAAAGCATTCGTTTAAATAATCACCTATTTCCGCGACAGCGTGCAGAACTCGAATTAACGCCGCTCTTTTCTTTTGCCGCTTCTCAGCTCTCTTCTTTTTGCGAAGATCATAAATTTGAACAAATATTAACGCACCGCCAATAACACCAGCTATCAACGTTGAGTAAGCGCCTATTAGTGGCTGCCAATCATTTATAAAACTTACCAGAGGACTTTTTGCGTTCACACAAACTGACATAAAAGCCCTTGCAGTCTCACTACTACAAATGATTTCTTCAAACCGCGTCATCACACCCCTGCCCCGTTTTCCAGCTTTCAAATATCACTGATAAGCCCGACTTCTCAAGCCAGTCATCAGCATCTCCGCAACCGAAAAGCCCCCTGCCCTAGCTTTCGATATCAGAGACCTCAGATATCCACCAGGAGAAGCGATCTCAGATACTTTCTGCAGAATGCCAGCAATCAAAGCAGACGCGCTCTTAAGCCCAAAAATACGGACAGCATCAACATAAGCAGCTTGTGAAATCCCAAGAAATCCGGAAACCAGCTTTGAAACATCTGTGAGGTCTCTCCAGCTCCTGATGCCGGATGCTGAATAGCTTTGAATATCTGGACAAGCTCTGACAACGAGATCGAGCGAAATGGTTTCCGCTTTATAAGTTTCAGATTCCTGATGCACTGGTTTCGATGTCATCTCTTTCAAATCTGAAAATCCATTTTTTTCTTCAAAAAGGGATTCTGGAAGTGACTCTATATGCCGCTCATATTGAGCAACATTGGCGCTCATTTCCTGAGCATTCTCATTATTTTTCAGTGTCATAGCCAATTCAGAGATAATGGCATCGAGTTTAGCCATTATCGCCTTCAATTCAGCCAGAGAAGCCTTCCGTGGAATGGCATTCACGATATCGAGGAAATGAACATAAAGGCTCTCAGAAGGCTCTACAGCGGCTTCTGTGAAGCTTTTAGTGATCTCCCTGCGAGTGATTGTGATCTCGTCACGCAAGCGCTTTACAGCCCGCTGTTCGTCAAGAATACGGTCTGCTGCAGATTTGATATCTGATGCCATTGCAAAGAACGGCGTGAAGTCGAACCCGAATGCCAATTCGACCTCCCCTGCTCGATCTTTGTGAGCATATCTTTTGAAGTTTGGGCTGTTTTTGCGTGAGATGATGCCAGCTTCAACCAATGATGCGAGATGTCTACGCAGGGTAGATTCGGCCATCATGTGGGCTCGTTGGGAAATCAATTTGTTTGATGGGAAAACCACTAGCTTCGACTTAGCAGTGATCACGTCATCAGCTAAGAACGAAAGCATGGAATTGAGAACAGTCAGACATCTATCGTTCAAGCCGTAGTCAGCTTTAGCGATACAGAGGTGCCTGTAGAGTTCCCATTTCTTGATGCCCTCGCCTGACACTTGTGAAGTCGAGACTCGGTTGGTCATTCGACTGCGAATGGCAGTCGTGACAGAACTCAGAATTTGCATTTCATTTGCCTCAAAATTAGGCAAAAGCAGACCCGCACATCAAAAATGATGTTTCAAATCTTGACTTTGAATTTGGGAAATGCGAATCATAAGTTGCTTAGACAGATGATTGGCTCTCACAAATTCAGTTTTGTGGGGGCTTTTCTTTTGCGGTTTAGTCTCCAGTGTTGATATTTGACTGCTTGAACTCGCTTAGCAGTCGCTCAAGATTGTTTGATAGCCAGTCGCCAAATTCATTCGATTTATCGCTCTTAAACGACACATCGAGTTGACGGGGCTTCCGATTCATAGTGACGCTAAACAGATTATCCTGAGATCTCCAGGCTTTTGCAGCGGAATCCTCAGAACCCTCGTTTCGAGCTTTCCCAAGCACACGTAGACGTGTCATCAGCTTCGAGAAACGTTGATCGCTATCAAGCTTCGAAAGCTCGTCTCTGAGTAAGAAGTCTTCCGCAGCAGAAAGCATGTCTGGTTTCTCAAGCTGTTCAAGAAGCTCAAGCCAACGCTTGCGCCCTGCTTTTGGAGCTGAACCGATGATTTTGATGAGGTCTTCTGGCACCTTTTTAGCAACAGAAATCAAACGGCTTACATCAGCCTTATCCATTCCAAGCGCGGATATAACGACAGAACGCTCTATACCGAGGTCTTCCATGTTTTTAGCGAAGAAGGCTCTTTCGATAAAAGACAGGTCTTGTCTGTCTAGGTTTTCACGACTTTGAGCAACAATTACCTCGTAATCAGATAGCTTCTTTACGATAGCCCGAACTTTGATACCAAGCTTTTCTGCTGCACGAAGACGGCGGCGACCATAGGCGATTTGATATCGACCATCTTTATCTGGTAATGGACGCAATAACACAGGAACCTGCTGGCCGTTCTCACGAATGCTGTCAACGAGCTCATCGAAAGCGGCATCGACATCTATGGTGATACGATCTGCAATCTTAGACGGCTCAACGTGCGATGGCTCGATCTCAAGAATGGAATTGGCTTCTTCAAGCTGTTTCTGGAGATCGGTCGCGTGACGTGCAGATTCAGCCATTTCTTTAAGAGATGCACCCATGGCACCAATAGCACCTGAACGCACTCTATCTGTATCTGGCTTAGTCGCATTGGATGGGGCAGGGGCTTCACGCTTCTGCAAAAACAGATTGCTGATCGTTTCTTTCCTGCTCATTTCATCCTCCTTGTTGGTACGTCCCAACAGATTCTTCTATTCTCGCTGTTGGTACGTACCAACAATTTCCTACTCACGACCCCAAGCCTTTTTCACCAGGGCTTCGATTTCTGCATTCACTGCATCAAGAGCTTCCATTGCGCGGTCATACGTTGAACGCGTCAAGTTCTCTCTGCCGATTTCATAAAGTGTCTGTTTCGATAGACCAGCATCCGAAACTGCGGCTGATTTCAGCATTGGGTTCACCAACACGCTGTCGTCAAAAAGATTACGGAGTAGGGCGGCTACCTTGGTTTGTGGTGCGTCTTGAGGCTCATAGCGGGTCAATAGATATCGAATGAAATCATACTGCAGGTTTCCGCCAGCTTCTTTCACCACGGATAACAGGTCACGTGTCATGAGCAGGAACTGAGACATCGAAGAGATATCGAGCATTTGCGGATGCACGGTCACAATCATGGATGTGGCTGCGCACAAACCTGAGAGGGTTAGAAATCCAAGCTGAGGAGGGCAGTCGATCACAACGATGTCGTAGTTATCAGCAACCTGATCGATGGCTTCTGAAATCCGCATGAAGAAAAGCGGCTCGTTACGGTTTCCAGAAGTCAGAGCCTTTGGAGTGGTGTGCTCAAATTCCATCAATTCCAGATTTCCTGGAATTAAATGCAGGCCGTCGAAATACGTTTTACGGATCACATTCTCAAGCGGTTGCTTCTCTTCATCGTAGCGAATGGCTGCATAAAGAGTTTGATTTGAGTGCACGTCAATTTCTGGCATGACACCGAGAAGTGCAGACAATGAAGCCTGAGGATCGAGATCGATGGCAAGAACGCGATAGCCTTGCAGCGCGAAATATTGTGCAAGGTGAGCAGATGTTGTTGTCTTGCCGGAGCCACCTTTAAAATTGGTAATTGCCAGAACCTGCAAGTGTTCGTGCTTCCGACGATGTGGAAGCAATTCAATTGGTTCACGACCACGGATGTTGTCAGCCATTAGCCTGCGGAGTGCATTAATGTCTCCGAGGGTATAAAGTCTGCGACCATTAGATGAGGTTTCCGGCTGCGGGCCATCACCAGCAATACTCAGCTTGCGAAGGTGTGAGTCTGAGACACCGATGAGCTTTGCGGCTTCTGTAGACGTAAATTTACGAAGCTCTTTGGAAGCTGTTGGCGGGAAGAGGGCTTCGCTCATCGCTTGCAAAGATGATGACAAAATTTCTGCCTGATCTCCAATTGAATTGAAGACATCGGTTGGAAACTGACGAGTTGATGTGCTCACAGAGAAATCTTTCATCACAGCAAATAGCATTGAAATGGTTGTTTTGCGTGATGATAGGGAAATTGGCGGTTGCTGCAAGAAATTATTAGTTAATCAATGGTTAATGCGATTGGGAAAATGACTTTTTATATAATGATTACAGTAGTTTGATAGTGATTGACGTATTTCAATAATTTGATCGAGTAGGAATAAATTAGGGGAGAAGGTTGGTCTGGTTTCTTTTTATTAATGTTTCGATTCGGATTCTAATAGAAGAGGGCAGGGTAGAATGCTTGTTTGTAAGTGAAAAGCTCTCCGTAATTGAAGAGCTTGATTCTGTAATAGTTCCGATTTTTAGTTATTTATCGAAAAAGCCGCTGATCTCGACCATCTTTGATTTCTTATCAAACACGCAGACAACCTGCTGTTCATCCTTGTTGTCTTTTTCAAAACCTTTGATGATCGCAAAGCCAAAAGTCTCGGAGCCGTAAGGATCGACTTTGATGTCTTCAATTGTCATCATTTCGCTTACGGCTTTTGTACACGACTGCTCGACATCATTCCTGAATTCGTCCCACGCATCGTCACTTGAAGGGATTGCCTGCTGCATAGAAAGAGCAATGAAAACGGTTGCTGCTGTAGTGATTTGAGCTCTTGTACTTTTCAAAACAGACATCAGAAATTCCCCATTTGTTGGTTTTTCCGAATAAAGAAATAGCGTCCGATAATTTAAGTCAATGATTTCAGTTGATTATAACAAAGAGGGCAGGGTAGGGGAGAGTAGGGGAGCCGAAACTCCCCTTTAGATGTCAGTTTAATTCCCAATGCTTGTAGAGTTTATCCAAAAGCATTTTCTGTCGCTTTTCCAAAACTTCAGGTGTCCAAACTTCCACGCCACGCAGATTATTTATGAGTGCGAAAGGTGAGGTAGTATTGTCTTTTCCGAAGAAATAGACCTCTTTCTTCTTGTTGAAGTCATAATTGGATGCAGCAGGATTTTTGCGGCTATACAATGGCGCAAGGTTAGCGATACGATGTGTCCAATCATCCCTGATTTCTTGATCCGCAAAAAGGGTTAGCCAATCGGAATTTTTGGCAGGTCTTTGTGGTAGAATATGTTCAATCTGGACGTTGCGATATTCGAAGATCGCCGACTGATCATTCATGAGCTTTTCAAGGCTCAGGACAAGGGCAGCTCTTGCCTTCGGTAGCTTTGAATAGATGTCACCGTTGAGCGCTTCGCGGAAATCTTTCATTTCCTTGTCACTTAAATGCATAGCCTCAAGCTTTGAGCTGTCGCCGTCGAAGTCGTCTCGTTGAATAGCTTCGATTAATGACCGAAATTTTTCCAGGCGAGCATTAAATCCACCTATTGTGATCAACAGATAATACGACACGCGCTCCAGGCGTTTCAAAAACTCGGAAACGAGCTTTGGCTGAGACTTGAATTTCTTAAAGTAAACCAAAGCTGGTGGCATCCAGTCTTTCCAGTCTACAGCATCCAAATGACGGAGCTCATCGTTTACGGCCTCTGCACCTGCGGTTGACGTGATGTCCTGATTACGTAGATAGCCATATATTTCTGCATACGGTGTGTTGAGTTTCGCCTGATTTTGAGCCAGGTTTCCATTTCGGGTTCACCCATACGAAGGCGGAAATAGCCAAGGAATTCAAAAGGATTCGTGTGCTGGCTCTGATCAGCATCAAACACAAAACTGGGTCAAATTCAGGCTGAATTTAACAACGAAACCTCTATGCGCGCTCGGCAAGCAGGTTTTCAACGTCGCGAAAGCTGAGCGGAAACCGATAATAAAGCCAAACCGCATGCGCGATGATCTCAGCAGGAAAGCGATGGCGGTGATAGTGAAGCTGGTGTTCTTCGGTCATGCACCGCCCTTACCATCCAACTCCACACATTTCCGTTAAGGCGACGCCTCCCGCTCAGCGTAACATAGCTCAGAAGAAATGAATTTTTGCGACAAAGCCAGGGAAACGCTTTGTCCTCCGTACGAAAAATCGTCGTTAAAACTTCATCGCGCGCGAGAATGCTTTATGTGCTCGATTAGTGCCCGAAGTTTGGGGGCCATGTTTTGGCGCTGAGGAAAATAGAGGAAAAAACCAGGGAACGGTGGCAGAAATTCGCCAAGAAGCGGCACCAATTCACCTGATTCGAGAAATGGGCTAAATATATCTTCCGGCGCGAAGGTAATTCCGCCCCCGGCCAGCGCGGTACGCAACATCAGGCGTATATCATTTGTCGTGATCTGGGGCTCGACAGCCACATCAAAGGCGGTACCGTTCTCTTCAAACTCCCAACGATATGGCGGAACATTTGGCGCAGGGCGCCAGCCGATACAGCGATGATGCACCAGCTCGCGCGGATGGACCGGCGCTCCATGAATGGCGAGATATGATGGGCTGGCGACGACCATCTCTCGCTGATCACCTGTGATAGGTACAGCAATCATGTCCTGCTCGATCACCTCGCCGAGCCTCACACCCGCATCGTAACCAGCGGCAACGATGTCCAGCTCTTCATCTGCGACAGTAATATCTAACGTCACATAGGGATTAGCTTCTGCAAATGACGCAATGAGTGGTCCTGAAAGGAATTGCTCTGCGATAGACGTCGCGGCGATCCTAAGGAGGCCACTGGCTCTGTTCTCGGCCGAGATGTCTTCAAGTGCAACTTCAATATCCCTCAGCGGGTTAGATAGAGCTTCATAAAGTCGCTCCCCTGCTTCGGTAAGGCGCACAGAGCGGGTAGTGCGCATCACAAGTGCGGTCCCGAACATGTCCTCAAGACGACGCAATCCCTGGCTGACGGCAGAGCGTGTCACACCCAAACGGTCGGCGGCAGCACGGAAGTTGTGTTCTTCCGCGACGGCACGAAACATGGGCAAAAGGTTCAGATCAATTCTCATTGTAAAACATCGCTAATCATACTGTCCAAAATGTGATGGGTACCCCAACCAATCAGAAGCGCCGATATTTCCCGTATGCCAACTACAGGAGATAATAAAATGAAAACGGCCATATTAGCTATCACTGCCTCCCTTTTCACGATCGGAACAGCTCATGCGGAAAATCCGCATGTCGGCGAGCCACCAGCTCCTTCAGTGCACAACAAGGCACCATTTACCGTGGCACCACGCCAAGAAACTCAATCTAAGCGGCACCTCCACAACAAAGGTCAAGTTCCCAAGCCCAAGGAGAAAGCCTCACAAGATGGCTCAGCTCATCGTTTCGGTGATGCTTCACCGTCAAGCTATCAGCGCTGAATTTCGACCAACACCTCTGACCAGAATTAAGGAGAAATTATTTTGAATAAGGTTGTTTTGATCACAGGCGCGTCAAGCGGTATTGGCGAAGCAATTGCACGAGAGCTTTGTGCAGCGGGCACGAAAGTTTTGCTCGGTGCGCGCCGTCTTGAGCGTATTGAAACTATCGCAGCTCAAATCCGTGCTGCGGGTGGAGTGGCTGAAGCTCACTTACTCGATGTTACCAGTCGTCAGTCGGTTGGTGAGTTCGTTCAGGCTGCGATTGAGACGTGGGGGCGTGTCGATGTTCTGGTCAACAACGCGGGTGTAATGCCACTTTCGCCGCTTTCCGCAGGCAAGCAAGATGAATGGGAGCGCATGATTGACGTCAACATAAAGGGCGTGCTTTGGGGCATCGGCGCTGTACTTCCCATCATGGAGGCGCAGGATGACGGCCAGATCATTAATATCGGGTCCATCGGTGCATTGCAGGTCGTTCCGACAGGGGCGGTTTATTGCGCCACAAAATTTGCGGTCCGGGCGATTTCCGACGGGTTGCGACAGGAAAGCACCAAAATCCGCGTCACATGCGTGAATCCTGGCGTTGTCGAAAGCGATCTTGCCGCAACGATCACCCATGAGGAAACAGCTGCTGTCATCGGTGCATATCGCGCCATAGCGCTTCAGCCGGCGGATATTGCACGCGCGGTGCGGCAGTTGATTGAGGCTCCAGCGAGCGTCGATACCACAGAAATTACCATTCGGCCGACTGCATCTGCAAATTGACACGCACTGCCCAGTTACCAATCGGGCACTCGGTGTCATGGCCTGAGAAACACCTAGTGTCCACCCACACTGTTATCCCCCCCTCAACTACCCAACAATGGAGTGAACGCATGATTTCTGCTTTAAGGAAAACACCAACTCTCGCACAAGATATAATGATTGCCGCAGTCTTCATTATCGCTTGCTGGGCTGCGCCCACCAACGCATCTGCTTCGCCTTCCTCTCAACTTGAAGGCAGCAACGAAGTCGCTGTCCGCGATGCTTTTGAGAAATGGACCGCTGGAACCGGCAATGTGTTTGACCTGCTTTCCCCCAATATCCAATGGACAATTCACGGATCCGGACCAGTTGCAGATACCTATAGTGGCATCGAGGATTTCCTGCAGCGTGGTGCGGCTCCACTCGTAAGCCGCCTTACAACCGCGCTGAAGCCCGAGGTCCACCATGTGTGGGCGGTGGAGGACAGGGTCATCATCCGCTTCGACGCTGAGGCCACAACGACATCTGGTGCACCTTACCGTAACCAATTTGTCTGGATTTTCCGAATGGAGGATGGATCGGTTGTTGAGGCCGAAGCCTTTCTTGACCTCGTTGCTTATCAGGGCGTCATCGACAACAACGAACCGCGTCAGCAGTAAGATATTTACGGCCGCAGTGGTAAAATCCTGCGGCCCTTCCTCTACTCAACAACTCAGACAATATACGAGGATAACGATATGCATCGAATATTTGCAGCACTGGTGGCCGCAACGGCACTGTTACTTTAACGAGAGTGCAGACATGGCTCA
>NZ_NNRJ01000044.1 GCF_002252445.1 Brucella thiophenivorans | reverse complement strand
CCCTATTATCGCTGCTGATGTTTACGCTTTGATTAACGTAACGGTGCCGGGTCAAGTCTTTATCAATAATTATGGCGCTGGCGGAGGTATAGAGCTACCTTTTGGCGGCGTCGGAAAATCTGGACATGGTCGTGAAAAGGGTTTCGAAGCCTTATATGGTTTTACTCATGTAAAGACCGTGACAATTTCTCATGGTTAGCAACATGCGGAATTGATGTTCATGAACTATCTTATTTGCCAACGATAGAGCGGGGAAGGTATAACCCGCCTTTTCTGGCACTAATTAAAATAACAATATACAATCTTAAAAGCGTTGAAAAATATGTTAATTAAAAGCTTTGGGATTTTTTGTTAACAATAAGCTCCGCCATACGCGCATTATCACAATTCTTTCCCCTTTCCTGACCCTCAGCGCATTTGCTAAGCATAATCTTTCTATGTTCATGGTTGTTGGTGTAATGCTCCACGGGAACTGGTCTACCAGAGAGATAGGCATTCAGACCAATCATTATTCCCAATGCCGCGATCGGGTATTTGAGGTTCATGATTTTCTCACTTTTAAATCGAGATCACTTCTTCTGCGTTTTGAATTATCACCTTCTTCGGATGTTAACCGATATGAACGCCATGCTGCTGCGCGTCCCAACAGATGCGCACCGATTGGTGCCGTAAGGAGTAAGAACACAATCGCTAATAAAGATCTTGTCGCGGCACTGACGGTTCCAATGTGAATTGCAGCCGCAATAAGTGCTAAACTCGCAGCAAATGTTCCCACTTTCGAAGCAGCGTGCATACGTGAAAGTGCGTCAGGAAATCTACATATACCCAAAGCAGCAATGAGAGAAAAAGCCCCCGCAGTCAGCGCGAAAGCAGCCACTATTATTTCAATCATCGGAGCTATTCCTTCTCGTTTGACGAGACGCATATCGCGCTAACGCGGCGACCGATATGAAGCTGACAAGTGCCAAAGCAATAGCGATATCAAGATAAGCAGCGGTTTCCGTTTGGATGGCATAAAGACTGCAAAAGACGATGACTAAAGCAGTAAGCATATCCAGAGACAACACGCGATCAGCGAGCGATGGTCCTTTTAGGAGGCGTGCAAATCCGATGAGCAGCGATAAAACCACCATCCACATACTGATTTTCACGCATAAATTCATAAAGTCTGAGGCTGTCATGGCTGAAAAACCTTCCTGATACGATACTCCATGCCGGATTTCAGCTCCGCCACGAGCGCATCTGGATCGCCTGCATATATCGAGTGAATTAGGAGAAAGCTTTTATCGTGCGCTACATCCAGAGTTAGAGTTCCTGGCGTGAGCGAGATTAGATTTGCTACCAAGAATATTTCCAAATCGCTTTTGGCATCCAATGGCATTTTTACAATAGCAGGATTTAATCTTGGGCTCGGTGCAATAACATCTCTCGCCACATTGATACATGACAGCACCAACTCTTTTATAAAGTATATTGCTAAAACAATTGCTTGAGGCAGTGCATGAAAATAACCCACGTACCCAGCGGAGCTTATCAAACCGCGGCACAACCACAATGCCATGTAGCCAACTAAGAATCCTGATGCCAGCATCGCTACGGAAAAGCTGTTCCAAAGCGCTGACCAAACGATTGATAGAACGATATTCAACGCAAAAATCATCATTGAGATCTAGCTCCTAAAACAGTTTGCACATAGGCTTCGGGGTCTAGAAGCTGGTTGGCACCAACCATTGCAAATTTGAGAAAAGGTTCTGGCTGCAGCCCTATAAGAACCGTCATAGCCGCCAATACAATCACTGGCGTAAGCACGTAAAAACGCTGTCGCGGGTTCAACTGTGACAGTGACGGCTCAACTCCGTGTGTATGATCCTTCCAAAAGGCCTCAGCCCATATTTTTGTCATCGAGAATATTGTGAGTAATCCGACTAACAGGGCGATCGCTGAGACGAGCCAGAGCTGAATATCCAATGACGCTTTTACAAGAAGGTATTTCGCCCAAAACCCCGATAAAGGCGGGAAGCCAGCGAGTGAGAAGGCTGGTATCAGAAACAGGAACGCCAGCAATGGCGCAGACTTATATAAACCTCCGATTTTATATAAATCAGAGCTTCCAGTAATTTTGCCGGAGATGCCTGCAATCAAGAACAGATTTGCTTTCACGATGATGTGGTGAACCAGGTAGAAAATGGCTCCAGCAAGCGCCAAAGGTGTCATCAAAGCCAGCCCTAGCACCATATACCCTATTTGGCTAACAATATGGAATGACAGGATTTTTCGGAAATCACTTTGTGCTGCAGCCGCCAATACGCCCGTCAGCATCGTAAGCACAGCAACCCATAAGAGTATGGTATGGGTGAAACCAACGTCGGTAACAAAAATTAGAGTGAACGTCCGAATTAACGCATACACGCCAACCTTGGTTAAGAGACCCGCAAAAATAGCCGATACCGAATAGTGAGGCGTATGATAAGATGCGGGGAGCCAGAAAAATAATGGAAACACGGCTGCCTTCAGGCCAAAGGCAAACATAAACAACACCGCAATCACTGACATGAGGTTTTGATCTGGAGCGCTCGCAACAGCGCCACGCAGATCAGCCATGTTCAATGTTCCTGTTGCACCATATAATAACCCCGCGCCTGCAAGGAAGAAAACCGTCGAGATTAGGTTAAGCGTTACGTATTTGACCGCACCATCAATGGCCTCTCTCCGTCCACCAATAACCAAAAGGCCAAAAGAGGAAATGAGCATCACTTCGAACCAAACGTAGAGATTAAACAAATCTCCAGTCAGAAAGGCACCGGCTACACCGGCGAGGAGTGTCTGAAAAAGGGCGTGATATCCCAAACGTTGCGACTTCTGACCAATTTCAGCTTTAGCGAAAATGGAGACTGCAACACCGATAATTCCAGTAATCAGAACCATGGCTGCGGTGAGATGATCAGCAACAAGAGTTATTCCAAAAGGAGCGCTCCAACCACTCATCTGAGCTGAAATTATGCCATTTTCACTTACTTTTATCAAAAGGACGATTGAACTCACCAGCAGCAATAAAGAGCCGAGTATCGAAATCCACGAGCCCCAACGATTGTTGCGTGCAAGGAATGTCAAAACTGCTGATGCCATAGGTATCAGGATTGGAAGAGAAAGAACCCAGCTCATTGATGGGTTTCCTTCGGCTCGGCGGCTCTCATTTCGTCAACTTCCAAATGTCCAAAGCTGCGATAGGCTCTCAAGGTGAGAGCAAGGGCAAACGCAAATAACCCGAAGCCAATGACGATCGCTGTTAAAAGAAGAGCCTGAGGGAGCGCATTTGCCATCGTTACGTCTGGCAGGCCTCCAGATTGTTGAAGTAAAGGTGGTGTGCCGAGGTTGAGCCGCCCCGATGAGAATATTGCAATATTGACACCGTTAGAGAGAAGAAGAAGGCCGAACAAAAAACGTAGTAAATTACCCGAAAGCATCAGATAAATTGCAACGGCTAGAAGGAAACCTGCAAGAAGAGCGAGCACGGTACTCATGAGCGCATCTCCTCGAGACCAAAAACAAGTGTGAGGATTGCTCCAAAAACGGCGAGGTAAACGCCAATGTCAAATAAGAGAACGGTCGAGATTGGTATATTGCCTATAGTGAGCCAAAGCCCCGTAAACGGACTGCCGCCAGACATCGCCGGGAACAATCCCGCAATGAGTGCAACGCCCATCCCAATTGCACCGACAGATTGAGGGTCAACTTTGAGGGCGGAGCGTGCTTGCGCAGTACCTGTTGCAAAAGCATAAAGCGTAAATCCGGCAGCGCCTATTAACCCACCAATAAAGCCGCCACCAGGTGCGTTGTGGCCTCTTAGCAAAACGTAAAGCGAAAATAGGAGAAATAAGGCAGTGAGCAATCTTGCGCCTGTTCTAAGGATCAACGAATTCATGTTTTTCTCTTCTTCGTCCGGCGCGTCAAAAGCGAATAAGCACCTACTGCTGCGAGCAAGACGACCGTAATCTCGCCAAAGGTATCGAGTGCGCGGAAATCGACAAGAATGACGTTCACGATGTTCAAACCATGCGCGAGTGCGTAGGCGTTCTGTTCAAAGAACGCGGTAATATGCCGATCGAGCGGATTGGCCGAGATAGCGAGGAGCGTGAGCGAAAAAGTCCCGCCAATCACACATGCAATGCAGGCGTGAAATAATCGCTTCGGAAAGCTCCGTTTTTCAACGATCCTCGGTAGCCTCAATGCTGCAATGCCAAACATGACAGCCGCAAGCACTTCTACCATCAATTGGGTCGTTGCGACATCTGGTGCACCGAAGAATATGAAAATGAGAGCGACACCTACTCCCATCGTACCAATACCAGAAATAGCGGCGATACGAGACTTCGTTGTAACTGCCAGTAATGCACCAGCTGCCGTAAATAATGCGATTAGCCAAATAAAAGGTGGAGCTGATAGATCCACTGATATGGATGGTCGCTTCAACATCAACGTTGTAAGGCTAGCTAGCGCTAAAGCCAAGAAAACGTTGCGAAGATAAATCGTCAATTCTCCGGGCTGAATAAGGCGCGTTTGAAATGCAGCAAATGATCGGAAACCGTCGAGAAACTTATCCCAAAGTCTGTCGAAGTCCGGGAAACAGGCGGCAAGTCTATCTACAAAAGGCCGGATTTTGTTAGATTTTAAGTATAGGATAGCTCCCAACGAGAACGTCATCGCACTTAAGGCGAGCGGCAGATTAAATCCTGCCCAAAGTGTCAGCTCCGCTGCCTTTTCGCGGGCGAGACTTTCCGTGACTGTGACTTCTACAATTGACCCGATAAGGCTTTGGGAAAACGATCCAACAACTAAACCCATCAAACCTAGTACGAGCGGTCCAGCTAGCATGGTCAGACCTGCTTCATGCGACTTTGTCGGAGTCTGACTTGATTGCTTGAGGAACGGCTTTAGCCCAACGATGCCGGCAATTGCAAAAATTAAAGCATTCGACGCCACCAGGCTTACGATCACAAGAGGCGCGGCATCCATTGTTAAGGAGCCTGCATATAACAATTCTTTTCCTATCCAACCAAGGAATGGTGGTAGTCCTGCCATGGATGCTGCCGCCAAAACTCCTGCCGTAGCAGTCCACGGCATCGCCTTCGCTAACCCTGAAAGCCTGCGAATGTCCCGCGTCCCAGTTCCATGATCTATCGATCCTACAACCATGAAAAGTGCAGCTTTATATAAAGAATGAACGACAAGGAATGTCACCGCAGCGGTCAACGCATAGCTGGAATTTCCGGCCAACATTAATGTTATGACGCCAAGTGCCATAAGCGTGGTGTAAGCCAATGCTTGCTTAAGATCCGTCTGACGAAACGCCAGTATCGAAGCCAGCACCGCCGTAATTGCTCCCGCTGTGGTCAAAGCAACTGTCCAGACCAAGGTGCCGCCCAGAGCGGGATGCAATCTTGCGAGCAGATAAACCCCTGCATTCACCATCGTTGCTGAATGGAGATAGGCTGATACCGGCGTCGGAGCAGACATGGCGTTAGGGAGCCAAAAATGAAATGGAAACTGTGCAGACTTTGTGAACGCACCCAGAAGAATTAGAATTAATATTCCGTGGTAAAGGCTACTGTCTTTAATATTGCCATCCTGCAAAATCACAGCAAGATCATAACTGTCAGAGACGTTACCTATCAGTATGAAGCCAGCTAGCAGCGCCAAACCACCCGCAGCCGTTATTAGCATCGCTTGTAGCGCATTTCGGCGAGCCGCCGGATCATTGTGATTGAAGCCGATGAGCAAATAGGATGTGACGCTTGTAAGCTCCCAGAACACGAAAAGCGTTATGAGATCACTTGCCAAGACTAAGCCGAGCATCGAAAGCATAAAAGTGAACAGATATAAAATGAAGCGGATAAAGTGCCGATGATTGCCCATGTAGCCAGTGGCATAGAGAAATATCAACGTTCCAATCCCGGCAATTAATACCGAAAAAATCAATGAAAGGCCGTCAATCATAAAATTTAAGCCGACACCCAATGAGGGCACCCACTGCAAGTTATATCGTATAGTCTCACCCTCTTGGACCGCGCTTAACGAACCAAGAAAATAAGCTGTCAAAATTAATGCCAATGCCGAAGCGACGTATCCAGCATAACGGTTGCCTGCCGGAGCGGCGTCATCGTGATTCATATATTATCCATGAAAATTCATCAGTTGCCACAATTGACCATGGATCGATTTATAATGAAAATTGTTATTTTGATTGAAGCTCATAGGTAAAATCTATAAGCATTCTCTATGCCAAAAATGCATCAGCTTCGATACTTCATTGCCCTTGCAGACACGCTAAGCTTCAGCAAAGCTGCGGCCCTTTGTAATGTGACGCAGCCGACTTTGAGCGCACAGATTAAAGAACTTGAAGAACGGTTGCAGGTGCAGTTGGTTGAGCGCAGTCGGTCCTTCGTATTTCTGACGCCGATTGGTATGGAAATAGCCGTAAGGGCTCGCGCGATAATTGCGCAGACAGAAGATATTCGGGAAATCGCACGCGGCACCAAGAATGAACAGCTTTCAGGAACACTCCAGATGGGTGTGGTGCAGACACTGGGTGCCTACGTTTTATCTCTTGCGGTACCTAAACTTCGAAAGAAATATCCTGATCTGCGGCTCTCGGTGTGGGAAGATCGTATCGAGAATCTGCCCGTCAAGCTTTTGGAGGGAGCGCATGATCTCATGCTTATCCCTTCTAAACCACAGCACGCAGAACTCACTTCAATGATGCTCATGCGCGAACCATTCCAAATCGTGATGCCCTATGACCATCCCCTGGCTCGCCAATCATCAATCAATTCGTCAGATTTAAACGGCCAAACTTTGCTTTCTATGGATCGTTCAGGCGACGTTTATAATCAAATGCATCGCCTGTGTGCTGAGGTCGGAGCATCTTTCGTTACCGACTATGCAGGTGCTACTTTAGATACCTTACGGCAAATGGTTGCCGCTAGAATGGGAATTAGTTTGCTGCCGGCGCTATATGTAAGATCAGACGTCTTACGTGAAAAACTCGTCATAGCAAGGCCGCTCTCTTTCGATGGTCCTTCGCGCGAGATACACATGGTGTGGAGGCAATCTTCCCCACGCCATGCCAAGTATTTAGAGTTTGCAAAACTCATAAGCGAATGTTTAGCACCCTGGGACGCAAGCGAGATCTAGTGAATCGCGTTGCCGAAGTCGTGAACTCCAAAAACTGCGCTGATGCCTTCCCTCCGAAACCTATCATCGCAGTATATCGCCAAATGCGCCTCAGCATCAGTCAAAAATGAACGCTCGGGCGACTTAGCCCTTAAGCGATATTTATTACTTGCGTGAAATAATCTGATTCAACGCCAATTATATTTCGTAATGGTAGTCCGAATCCACCGGCCTCAATCTCAAAAACATCGCCAAATTTTGTAACAATTCCATCCGCAACACTAAGCGTAGCGGTTCCGAACATGTGAACATGCACATCACCTGGCTGACGAAACACACTATACTTGAAATGGTGGTATTCGAGATTGGCTATCGAATGACTCATATTGTCTTCGCCCGACAAAAATGGTTTCTCCCACAAGACCTTTCCATCGCGAAGAATGCGTGATGTTCCCTCCACGTGCGCTGGAAGCACACCCAACCTCAGTTCAGGCCCAATGGAACATGGGCGTAACTTGGAATGCGCAAGATAAAGATAATTTATTCGCTCAGTCACGTGATCGGAAAACTCATTCGCCAGTGCAAAACCAAGTCGGCAAGGGTTTCCATCCGCATCGATAATATAAATACCCGCAATTTCCGGTTCCTCGCCCGCGTCAAGCGCGAAGGACGGAGACCGAAGTTCCGAGCCGGGAGCCGCTAAGCAATGTCCATTGCCCTTGTAGAACCATTCCGGCTGCACACCCTTTTCACCACTAAGCGGCTTTCCTTGTTCAAGTCCCATCCGAAACATCTTTATCGAGTCGGTCAGTGCTTCGTCCGGTTCATTTCCGGACTTATGCATTGCATCGCGGGTTGATGCGGAACCAAGGTGGGTAAGGCCGGTACCGGTAAGATGAAGATGTGCAGGATCGGGGTGATCGATAGGCGAAAGCAGCCGTCCGTCATTCAGCAACTGCAGGTAATTAATGTTTTCGCCCAGGCCGGCTTCTTTAACGATGGTCTCAATACCCTTGCCCGACACGGATGCCTTGGCAATCGCATAAACAGATGTATAGCCGTTCACTTTACGGGCAACATCTTTAATAACCACGGCCACCGCACGTTCGCCATTCTTGTCTAAATATTGAATCAGATTCAACGCTCAAGCCCTCCTATTTCAAGCAAACGCCGTCTGGCAATCAGCGCATCTTCTCCGCTTGTTAAAGATCTTGCGATTGCTTCGCCGCCCAACCGCTGAAATTCAACATATCCTTCGTAGCGCGGCCTGATCCACGCTCCTTCCACCGTTGAAATAACGGAACTGAAAAAGCCATTATAGTGAGCATCCATATCCGCATCGGTCCATCCGCAGTGACCACCTGGTTGGCCATGGTGTTCGGCAACAAGATTTGCCTGAACGACATCGCTTGCCATATAGTTAGCAAAAGCCAACGCTGCATCCTGCTGCACGCTGTGACGCGAAATACCCATAGCCGTACCGCCAATGGCTGTGCCCGCATGATAGGGAATAGCTATTCCGGCAAAAGCTGCAAAGCCAAGGCGATTGACATTGTCCGGCTCGCCATATGTGGCATACCCATAGACCAGTGGTGCATAGACGATATCATCACGTGCGACCATCTGCTCATGAAGATCTATACTGTTCCAGCCTAGGGATTCCGGCGGCGATAAATCAAGGACCGCACGCACGGCATCGTAAGCCTGCGTGAAACTTCCCTCCGGAATCGCCAGCAACTTTTCATTGCTCGCGTCAACTGGCTTTCCCAAATTTGCCATGTAGGCAAAAATGCTCAATAGAGCGTGCGGGGTTTCTACAGGCGTGCCCAGATAAAGCCCTTGATCTCGAGCCTGTCTGCCCAGCTGCAGCACATCGGCAAATGTTTGTGGAAGTTTTGCATTCAGTTTGGCCATAAGATCGTTGCGCACCAAAGCATGCTGGGTAGCGCCATCGATTGGTAAGCCCCACACATTGCCAGCGAACCGATAAGTCTCAAGACTCGGGCCAATATAGAACGAGCTCGCTGAAGCAGTAGTCATCGCAGGCAGCCTGTCGTCAAGCGTCAGGAAACATTCGCTCGCGGCAATGGTGCCGCAAAAAGGGTGATCAAAGATGACGATGTCATGTGTCTTGGCCACCTGCTCAATACCCTGATGCTCAAAGTCGCTTAAGGGGCGAATAACCTGCTCGATTTCTACATCTGGATGATCGCGGCGATAAGCTTCAATGGCCGCTGCAACTGGTGCTGTAGCGCGCCGGTTATTCCAGTTGAGAACTGAAAGTCTGGCCAACTCAAACCTCCTTTTTCGTCACAATATGAATGTGGTTGCAGATCAGTGCGAGCGAGTCATCCTGCTTGAGAACTTCAACCTGCTCAACCACGAGCCCCTGTTCCGGCCGCTTATGATCCCGCTTTTCTATGATAGTAGAGCGAACGCGGATCGTGTCCCCAATGAACGTTGGAACGATGAAACGCAAACGGTCGTATCCATATGACATTGAGTGCGGATTTATGACACTTGCCGCCATGCCAATGCCGACACTAAACACTAGGCTCAGGACTCATTGCTTTCCGAGCCAGAATAT
>NZ_NNRJ01000043.1 GCF_002252445.1 Brucella thiophenivorans | reverse complement strand
TTGTAAAAATGGCCTCAAGCCCTCCGGCCGCGCCCAACAGATGACCTGTCGCGGATTTTGTTCCGCTAACCGCGATCCCATTGTTAGAGCCAAAAACGCTCTTGATAGCTCTGATTTCTCCTAGGTCGCCAACTGATGTCGAGGTAGCATGTGCATTCAGATGGCCAATGTCGCCGGGCTTTATTCCAGCCTGTGCAATGGCGATCTCCATGGCTCTGCGTGCACCACTGCCGTCCTCGGGGCCAGAGGTGATATGGTGGGCGTCGGCTGTTGTTCCGTACCCGACGAGTTCGGCAATTGGCGTCGCACCGCGAGCAAGCGCATGACTGAGCGCTTCAATAACCAGCATTCCCGCTCCTTCGCCCATAACAAATCCGTCGCGAGCGGTATCGAAGGGCCGCGATGCCTTGCTCGGCGTGTCATTGAAGCTGGTCGAAAGAGATCGTGCCGCGGCGAAACCGCCGAGACTAACAGTGTTCATGCAGGCTTCAGTTCCGCCGCAAAGCGCAATGTCTGCTTCATTCGCCCTGATCATTCTGGCAGCATCGCCGATAGCCTGAACGCCGGCAGCGCATGCCGTGACAGGGGCACCGAGAGGACCTTTGAAGCCAAAACGGATCGACGCTTGTCCAGCTGCGAGGTTGACGAGAAACGACGGAATAGTGAAGGGCGAAAGACGGCGGACACCGCGTTGATCGACGGTGCGGACTGCATCTGTTATTGCGGGAAACCCACCTATGCCGGACGCGATAATCGTAGCAGTCCGTAGTTTGTCTTCATTCGAAGTTGGCTTCCACTGTGCCTGAGCGAGCGCTTCTTCAGCTGCGGCGAGTGCGAACATGATAAATCGGTCGACCTTGCGTTGGTCTTTGGGTGAAAGGACTGTATCCGGGTCAAAGCCGCCTTCAACATCATCCGTGATTGAAGGGACCACTCCGCCGATCTTAGATGGAAGATCAGCGACGACATCATCTCCCAGTCGTCGAATACCGCTCTGTCCCGCAAGTAGACGTGACCAGGAATTGCCAGCGGTCGCTCCGAGGGGGCTGACAGCTCCCATTCCTGTTACAACGATCCTACGCATAGGTTTTCCGCCTTTGTTTTTTGAATTTGGTATGTTCGTCACGGACGGGCTAGAGCGGGCCGGAATCAATTCTCAGAACATGTAGTTTTTGTCGGGCTTTAAGAGCGCTATTGGCACAATATGTAATCCGCAAAACCAATTCGGCTCACGACCGGGACCAAATAGTAGAAGTCGCTATCATGTTGGGGCGCAACCTTCATATCGACAGTCATCCCCTTGAACACCCGCAATGCGCCTCACTTCGTTAGCGGCTGTATCGAGGACATTTTGCGACAAGTTCTCATCCTCAATGAGGCGGGACATCGTGACAGCACCGACCATAAGGGACAAAATTGCGATCGCCTTGCTGCTCGGGTTCGACCTGTCGGTCTCCTGCATCAATTCGTCCAAAACCTCGAAATGAGCCCTGATTCCGTCCTCGAATGGTTGTCGAACATCTTTACTTTGACGCGCAGCGTCCGCTCCCAAGGCAACCAACGGACAACCGTCAGCTTTTTCTTCCCTGTGGTCCTTTGAGAGGTAAAAGGAAATTAATGCCTCAAGTGGGTTTGATCCATTTGCAGCAGCGTTCGACCAAACTCGCGTGGCGCTTTCCATGGCGCGTCTAGATGCGAGGGCCGCAAGATCGTCTTTCGATTCAAATTGTTTGTAGAAGCCTCCCTGCGTAAGTCCGGCCCCTTTCATGAGATCTTTAAGACCAATTCCATCGAAGCCATGCTGCCTGAATAAGCGGCTGGCAACATCAATTACCCGTTCTCGGTTCTGCTCGGCCTGTACGCGGCTCACTCTCATGATAGCCTCCTTTAAGATTTCATTTGACATCTATAGCATAAATAGAATTA
>NZ_NNRJ01000042.1 GCF_002252445.1 Brucella thiophenivorans | reverse complement strand
ACGTTTTTAAATTCGTTGCTAACGTCGCTGGCAATACCATTCTCAATAGTCAGATCTTCAACCAGATTGAGCTTCATCTGCTCGGCGCCAACGGCTAGATTTAAATCTTTAATGTTCACCCAGACAATGTTTGGACGCGTGGTTGACTCAAAGACATAACGCTGATTGGTAAGATCGACCACGACCTGCCACAAAGTCTGCGATGCTTCAGGCGCTTCCGGATCTGGAATTCGAAATGGTTGAGCTGCATTGCGCATAACGCTCATCATCGAAGCGACAGCCTGCACTTCAGTTTTTGGTTGCGGCAAGCGACTGACATAATAACTGGCCCTTGCAAAACGATCACTCGCTTTCGTTGAGCCAGGTATTGGCTGAGTTCCGCCAAGGCCACTAATACTCTTAACCAGTGCCAATTGTTGATCATAGGTCGGTGAATTTGTCATTACGCGGTATTCAGCACTGTGATAAACAACTGGCTTGCCAGCAACATACTCTATAATGCACGAATCCCCTTTGGCATCCTCAAGTGCCAGATGGAGGGCCAAAGGAACGCCGCCTGTCGGATCGTCCATTTGCACGACTTGAACGTTCGTCGCCTCAATCCACGAGACCGCTTCAGCGACAGTAGCAAAGTTATCGAGAAAGTATTGCAACCATATCGCCTGGCTGAGCTTGGGCCTGTCTTGGTTCACCTCACCATACTCTGACTCTGCCAACCATAGAATATGCCCTGCGAGCCCCGCTTCATTCAAACCGTCTACAGAAACGATATCGAAAGCGGTGGCCACGATGCTTCCATATTTCGAGGTCCATTTTAAATCTCCGTGGACCCCATCGTTTCTCTCAATGCCCCGGGGTTGTGTCCAGAGGTTCGTCATCAAATCTTTATAAAAATCCATGTTACGACCAGCTATTACCAGGCCATTAGCATCGGACCAAAGAACTCGCGTGCACATTCAAAAACCCCGCAAAGATAAACAGTGATCTACAGTATTCCTATATAATAATTAATTTATTGAAATCATGCCGATATGCAACACATCATATAAATAAATAATAGAATTCAAATTTAAATGATTTTGATTTCTATTAGAAAATTATTCCCTGATTTGCGCATTTGTATTTACCTAAAGCCAACATTATCGGTAATTAAGCAGCAATCTCGTGGCATGACAAAATTGGAGGCCTTCAGAAATGGATCTAACAACTGACTTGGTAAAGTACGTTTCGATTGTTGTGATCGGCCTTTTGCCCATTATGAATCCATTGACCACTATCCCGCTGTATATGTCGCTAACGAAACGCATGAGCGAGGAAAACAAGCGAGCGCAAGCAAGGAAGACGAGCATTTATGCATTCCTTATACTGACTGTGTTCATGCTCCTTGGAAACGGCATAATAAAAATCTTTGGAATATCCTTACCCGGCATTCGTGTCGCGGGCGGCATCATCATCATGATATTGGCATTGCGTATGATTTTTTCCGGCGAGGATACGTCATCGCAAGTGGATGCCGATCCCGCGGAAATTAAAAAAGCAGATCTTGATTATTCGTTTTCACCGCTTGCGATGCCAAGCTTGGCCGGCCCAGGATCAATAGCCGTCGTTATGGGCTTTTCATCCCAAATTCCGAGTGATCATACCATATTCGGCCACGTGGTTATCGCCATCGGCGTGGCGATCATGTCTATCATCGCTTACATCGGCTTGTTATCATCCAACTGGATCGAAAAGTTTCTTGGTGATCACGGTATGCAAGCTGTGACGAAAATTATGGGGTTTCTGTTAACCTGTCTCGCCGTTCAATTTCTTGCGTCGGGCATCAGCCAGTTCGTCACGCAATTCA
>NZ_NNRJ01000041.1 GCF_002252445.1 Brucella thiophenivorans | reverse complement strand
GACCCTGAACTGGTTCGTGAGTTCACCAGAAGCTAATCAGATCCGAAATGATAGGTATCTGGAATGAAAGTCCTTATCGCTGTAAAGCGGGTTGTAGATTACAACGTAAAGATCCGTGTTAAGGGTGATGGCTCAGGCGTTGAGCTTGCCAACGTCAAGATGTCGATGAACCCGTTTGACGAGATTGCAGTTGAAGAGGCATCGTTACCTTAACTTTGGCGTAAACATCTGCTGCGAGAATAGGGCATGATCGAACCTCGTGCTTCTTTTTATCGCCGTCATCGTTTTCCAGCTGAGATTATCGTGGAGGCGGTTTGGCTTTATTCCCGCTTTCCGTTAAGCTTTAGCATGGTGGAAGACATACTCGCTTATCGCGGTATTCTTGTCACGCATAAGACGGTACGTGAATGGGCTCAAAAGGGCACCGTTACCTTAATCAAAGCGTAAACATCAGCAGCGATAATAGGG
>NZ_NNRJ01000004.1 GCF_002252445.1 Brucella thiophenivorans | reverse complement strand
TGACTGCAGCGATCACCAAGTTCTTTGGTGAATTCAAGGCATATGACCAGATCGATGCTGCACCAGAAGAACGCGCTCGTGGTATCACCATTTCGACGGCACACGTTGAATATGAAACCCCTGCACGTCACTACGCACACGTCGACTGCCCAGGCCACGCTGACTATGTTAAGAACATGATCACCGGTGCGGCACAGATGGACGGCGCGATCCTGGTTGTTTCGGCAGCTGACGGTCCAATGCCACAGACCCGTGAGCACATCCTGCTCGCTCGTCAGGTTGGCGTTCCTGCGATCGTTGTGTTCCTGAACAAGTGCGATCAGGTTGACGATGCTGAACTTCTTGAACTCGTCGAACTCGAAGTTCGTGAACTTCTCTCGAAGTACGACTTCCCAGGCGACGAAGTTCCAATCATCAAGGGTTCGGCTCTTGCTGCTCTCGAAGATTCCTCGAAGGAACTCGGCGAAGACGCAATCCGCAACCTGATGGACGCAGTTGACAGCTACATCCCAACTCCAGAACGTCCGATTGACCAGCCATTCCTGATGCCAATCGAAGACGTGTTCTCGATTTCGGGTCGTGGTACGGTTGTTACCGGTCGTGTAGAGCGCGGTATTGTTAAGGTTGGCGAAGAAGTCGAAATCGTTGGCATCAAGGCTACCGGCAAGACGACTGTTACCGGCGTTGAAATGTTCCGCAAGCTGCTCGATCAGGGCCAGGCTGGCGACAACATCGGCGCATTGGTTCG
>NZ_NNRJ01000040.1 GCF_002252445.1 Brucella thiophenivorans | reverse complement strand
CAATTGTTGAAGTTGTTGAAGAGGAAATTGGTGTGAAATAAATAAAAGACAAGGAGAATATTCTTCTTGTCTTTTTTCATATCCTAAAACTCTACCTACTGTGGTAGAGTTTTTTTATCTTTTTTGGCGTCTAGCAAACTCTGTAAAACGAAAACGGTCAACCTGATGTCGTGATTCAGTATACTGGAAAAGTGTATTATCGGCAAGATAGACATGAGATTTCACGGAAACAACATGATGGTCCTTCGGATTTAAATCAAGATATGTAAAATCATCTTCACAAGCAAAATCAATGGTAACTTCTTTTTGGGCATAGGCAATATCAAGTCCCAAAGCCCCTTCTAAATCATCGTAAGTAGAATTTTGGGCATGTGCGGGGGTCAAACCATCAGCGTATTTTTCTAAAAATAAATCCCAATCCAAAATGGAAAATTT
>NZ_NNRJ01000039.1 GCF_002252445.1 Brucella thiophenivorans | reverse complement strand
GCACTGTTACTTTAACGAGAGTGCAGACATGGCTCATTCTTTGTGGCCTCTGTCATGCAGATTTCAGGCACGAGATTTCACGCCACATGTCAGTGGCGGCTTGTCGTAGCTCTCGGTGGTTGGCTGAACTGATTTGGTTGCGTGGCAAATAATGAAGATTGTAAATCGGGTCATGTATCGACGTGAAATTTTGCACATGTCGCGCCGATTTAAAGCGCTTCATAACACGCTCGCATCGTCGGATCGGCTGATGCGAATTCTCTGCCCGATTGTTCAAGCCCTTATGCTGGCGATGATCGCAAACGTTAAGGCCTATAGCTCGTTTGGCAGAGCCATATGATCGTAGTTTATCGGTGACCATAACCCGCGGTGCACAGCCCTGAGCAGAGAGAAGCTTGCACATAAAACGCTTGGCGGCCTTGGTATTGCGGCGTTTCTGGACCAAAACATCTAACACAAAACCGTCCTGATCGACCGCTCGCCAAAGAATGTGATGCTCACCTTTGATAGATATTACGCACTCATCCAAGTGCCATTTATCGCCAAGGCGCGGTGTGCGACGACGGATATTACTGGCATAAGCCCGTCCGAATTTCTCCGCCCATTCGTAAACTGACTTATGTGTGACGAATATCCCGCGATAAGCCAGCATATCTTCGACCATACGAAAGCTCAGTGGAAAGCGGAAATACAACCACACCGCCTCAGCAATAATCTGAGCTGGATAGCGATGGCGACGATAAAGCGAGGCACGAGGTTCTTTCATACCCTATTATCGCTGCTGATGTTTACGCTTTGATTAA
>NZ_NNRJ01000038.1 GCF_002252445.1 Brucella thiophenivorans | reverse complement strand
GCTGATATTTACGCGCAGGTTAACGTAACAGTGCCGCTGAAAGTGTTCAACCCTTTTTGGAACCGGCTCTCAGTAATAATATTTAAATGCAGTAATAATATTCAAATGAGTGATTTTAATGAAAAAAAAGTGCCTTTATATTATATTCTTTATTTTACCTGCCATATTGTGGTTTTTATTCAATTCCGTGAAAGAAAAAGAAGATAAGATATTCACTATTGCAACAGAAGGCTATTTGCGTCCTTATAATTTCACACATCCAGACGGAACACTTGATGGGTTTGAAATCGAACTGGGGCGCTATGTATGCACTCATATGCATGTAAAGTGTTCATTTGTCGCGCAGCCGTTCGACGGTATCATTGCAGGTCTTAACGCCGGTAAATATGATGCGATTATGGGCGGTATAACGGCGACCGTTAAGCGCGAAGAAATTGTGAGTTTTTCCGAGCCATATAGCTTGGCGCCGCTCGTTTTCGCGACTACTAAGGGAAGCAAATACGAGAATCTGCCTTCATCAGGGCAACTGTTTTCTCTTTCTGAGAATCTGTTGGTAGCGAGACAATCGCTCAGGGAGGACATCGAAGCGACTGCGGGAGCAACAATAGGAGTTGTCACTGGCACCACCAGCGATACCCTCGTCAATACATTCTTTAAAGATAACGCTTCAGTGAAAGAATATAAAACTGTCGAACCAGCCCTGTTGGATTTGCAGGCTGGGCGCATAAACATGCTGGCACACTCGCGTGCATATTTAAAAGCTATGCAAAGTACACCGGGCTATGGCGATTTAGTAATGACCGGTCCTTTCTTCAAAGGCCCTCTGTTGGGGCGAGGCGCCGGAATAGTAATCCGGAAAAATGAACCTGCCCTATTGGGGAAGCTGAATGAAGCAATTGATGCTGCAAAGGCAGATGGTACGCTGAAGCGACTGGCGAATAAATGGATAGGGTTCGATGTTACACCCTGAAATTTCGCATTAAACAGGCCTTGTTGCATGGATCAGTTTGAGGGGCATTGCCAAGTTGATTGAGCTTGGCGTTTCCAGTATCGGTGTGTCCCACCAGCTTTCCAGAGGCCTTATGCTATTTTCTCCATGATCGGGTGCAGGAACCATGCTCTCGACCAATCCGGGCATGGGTTGTGGTTGCGCCTCAAAGGGGGGAGAAGGATACTGCGCAAGTGGATCCTGCATTGTAAGGCGGTCCGCCATTGTAGTTCTCCTCATAAGCAAGAGTTAAGGATCGTTCGAAGCCAAAGTCCTATGTGAACACTTGATTGTCTTTTAAGGTAACGTCTGCCTTTGTACGTCGTTCCACAATTCGAGGTTGGTTGATGTTAGAGCGCCGATCTGATTGAATCAGATCGGCGCTCTAACTCCTTATATTATCGCGCATCTTTATCCGAAAACCGTTTCACACTTTTCGGAATGTGCTCTAGAGCAGCTAGATTGCTCTCATCGAGTTTGATCAGGTTGCATTGTGAATAATTCAAACCCGTATCGTCCATACGCTTTCTGCAAAAGCATCAATTGTGTTTTTGGGCCAGGCTCTTCGTGGCTCAAAATCAGAAGTGCTGAAGCATGACACACATAATTGTACGGTTAGAAGCAGCCGCGATTTTATGTTGCATTGCCGAAAAATTTCGATATCACAAATTTAATCACCACGGACCCGGTGAAACTCCGGGTGGCTCTTCTGGCCGCCAATCCGCCAGACCACGCAAAATCAGCATGTCTTTCCTTATCCTCACCGCTCGACAGTGCGCGTAGGTCATGTTTTGCGAGAATTTATCAGATGCTACTTTCTTCTATCCGCCGGGATTGGTCTGCCAATCCCACACGCGAAATGCTTGCCGGGGCTGTGGCGACATTTGCGCTAATCCCTGAAGTTATTGCGTTTTCCTTTGTTGCTGGCGTTGATCCTCAAGTCGGCCTGTTTGCATCTTTCGTCATTGGGATCGTGATTGCCTTCACAGGAGGTCGTCCGGCGATGATATCGGCGGCTGCAGGATCTGTGGCCCTTGTCGCTGCGCCTGTGGTCCAAACCTATGGACTGGCTTATCTTTTCGCAGCCGGATTGCTCGCTGGATTGTTTCAGATTGTTTTTGGGCTTCTTCGCCTCGGTGTTCTGATGCGTTTTGTCTCCAAATCGGTTAGGACCGGTTTCGTCAATGCTTTGGCAATTTTGATCTTTGCAGCTCAACTACCTCATATTATTGGGGGAGACTTGCTGGCATATGGCATGCTGGCGGCAGGACTTGCCGTTATTTATATAGCGCCGAGAATTACAACTCTGATCCCGTCACCATTGATCTGTATCCTTGTTCTGTCAGCAGTTTCTTTTTTTATGCAGCTTCCTGTTATGACAATTGGTGATCTTGGGAAGCTTCCCGACTCCCTGCCAGTCTTTGGCTGGCCTGATGTTCCTCTTACGCTTGCAACCTTAAAAATTATCGCTGGGCCAGCGCTCGCAATAGCCATGGTTGGATTACTGGAATCGATGATGACAGCCAGCGTTGTTGACGATCTGACTGGTACGCCAAGTTCCAAAAACCGCGAATGCACCGGGTTGGGCCTTGCAAACACAGCGGCGAGCCTCTTTGGCGGCATAGCGGGTTGCGGCATGATTGGTCAGACAGTCAGTAATGTAAAATATGGTGGACGCGGCAGGCTTTCCACATTGTTTGCGGGCGCTTTTCTGCTGATCTTGATCGTCGCGCTAAAGCCTTGGGTGTCTCAGGTACCAGTTGCTGCACTGGTCGCTATCATGGTGATGGTTTCTATTGACACGTTTGATTGGGGCTCAGTGAAAACGCTTCTCGTTCACCCAAAGATATCCAGCGCTGTCATGATAATGACTGTTCTTGTTACGGTCATCAGCTCTAACCTTGCTCTTGGCGTCGCCGTGGGCGTGATTTTGAGCGGGGTGTTTTTTACTTTTAAAGTTGCACGTTTGCTGAAAGTGGAAACATATCTTGATGTCAGTGAGGCGCGAGTGCGGTATCAGGTGAGCGGACAATTGTTTTTTGCGTCTGCTGATATTTTTATCGATGCATTCGACATTGAGGAAGCGAGCGGTAAAGCAGTGGTGATTGACGTTTCACAGGCCCACTTTTGGGACGT
Organism: Brucella thiophenivorans; assembly: GCF_002252445.1. Lineage (GTDB taxonomy): Bacteria > Pseudomonadota > Alphaproteobacteria > Rhizobiales > Rhizobiaceae > Brucella > Brucella thiophenivorans. The sequence goes on along the minus strand of NZ_NNRJ01000038.1, from coordinate 1,132 downwards.
CACCGCAGTCGCAGCACTCGATAAGGTGATAGAGCGTTTCAGAGTTCATCACATAGGAGTAAGCGTTCTGGGATTGAATGAGGCCAGTGCAACTCTGATAGGAAGCCTCAACTCCAACACGAAGCTTAAGGAAATCTGATTTCCGTATTTAAATATGTGCAGTTCATCGCGCCGATTGTGTTGTGATGAATTGCCCATACGGGAACGGTGAAAATCATGAGCATTCGTTATCTAGCATTCATTACGGTGCCAATATCCGGTACAGCCTAGTATGTTTCGGGCATTGCAGCCAAATTGACCGGCTCTTGGAATGTTGACTGCGATTGGCCACAGCCCGGGTTATGCATGTGGGATTGAAGTCCGCTCTGGCCACGAGGGCATCCGCTTCGACCTCTCCAAAAGCCAGCGTGTTGAGTATCGGCTGATTTTAAGCCAGTTTTCCATTTCAGATTAACCCACACGAAGACGGAAATAGACAAGGGGTTCAGAAGGATAAATGCGCTGGGCCTGATCAGCATCAAACATAAAACTGGGTCAAATACAGCCTTAATTCAACAGTTAGGTTTTCGCCTTCCATTTCGACGTTACGTCGATACGCCGAGTCGAGACCATAGGTTCAAAACTGCAAATTAATCTGATCCATCCTTGATACGACCGCGACCTCCTGAAGTCGCTCTAGCAAGATTGGCTATGGTTTTTTGGCGGGGACGTTGCAACTCAGGCTCTATCCCTTATGTGGCAATGTGGCGGCGCTGCTTTATTTTATTGACCTCGACTCAGAAACAAGCCCCTAGCCCGCAAGTCTAACCGATTGCTTGACGGAAGGTTAAGCTGCACACCTATGTGGATGTCTGATGCTGGAGCAGATTCCATAAAACGACGTTGGTTATAACGACCCGAGATGTGTGTCAGGCAACAAGAAAGGGGGGGGTGACGCTGTTGCCCTCTCGGGAAATGACGGCTTGGCGCATAAGCCACCATCGCGACGCTTGAATGGATCGGCTAAGGACCTTTTACTCAGTTTCCGCATTTTAGAAGACATGTTGGCTTATAGCGGGATTACTGTAGCCCACATGCTGCTTCGTATTTGTTATAACCTAGGCCGTAGACTCATAACGATCTGATCCAAATT
>NZ_NNRJ01000037.1 GCF_002252445.1 Brucella thiophenivorans | reverse complement strand
TTAGCTTCTGGTGAACTCACGAACCAGTTCAGGGTCTTGCTGCAAGCCATCAAGCCAGCCGGTGTCGAGCTTTGGCACCGAGGAAAATAACAGCCGCGAATAAGGATGGCTGGCGGTGCTGCCCATCATGGCCGGGCTTAACTGTTCAACCTTTTTACCGGCATACATGACAACAACTTCGTCACAGATCGCGCGCACTGTCGAAAGATCATGACTGATGAACAGATACGACAACGACAATTCACTTTGCAGTTCTTTCAGCAGATCAATGATGGCTGCCGCGACAACTGTATCCAGTGCCGAGGTGATTTCATCACAGATGATCATCTTCGGATCAGCGGCAAGTGCGCGGGCCAGATTGATGCGCTGCTTCTGACCACCGGAAAGCTCGCCAGGCCTGCGATAACGCATATTGCGCGGTATCCGCACCATATCGAGCAGCTGATCGATACGGGCGTCGCGACTTTTGCTGTTCATGCCGTGATAAAAAGTCAGAGGACGCGCCAGAATATCTGCAATCGACTTGGCAGGGTTAAGCGCGGTATCGGCAAACTGGAAAACAATCTGCAACTCACGCAATTGCTCGCGGCTCCGATAGCGCAGATCACTCTGCATTTCCTTGCCGTCAAACATTATCTTCCCGCGTGCGGCAGGTAGAATGCCCGCAATTACGCGCGCGAGCGTGGACTTGCCACAACCGGATTCGCCGATAATGCCGAGGTTCTGCCCACGTGCCAGCTCAAGGCTGACATTGTTGACCGCAATCATCGCTGGTTCGCCGGTTTTACCAACAATACCGTAACCGGCGAGAACATTATCAACGACCAGAAGCGGCGCGGGCTTTTCTGTCACCTCAGTTTCGGGACGTGCATGAAGCACAGGCTCAAAAGCTGCAAGCAACTCCTGCGTATAAGGATGCTGGGGATTGTGCAGAATATTCTGCGTAAGACCCACTTCCTGCACTTCGCCACCTTTAAGCACCACGATGCGATCCGCAATTTGGGCGACAACAGCCAGATCATGCGAAACATAGACGCCAGCAATCCGGTTCTTTTTCATCACGGACTTGAAAGCACGCAGCACTTCAATCTGCGTCGTCACATCGAGCGCTGTGGTCGGCTCATCGAAAATCACCAGCTTAGGATCACCGATAAGCGCCATTGCCGC
>NZ_NNRJ01000036.1 GCF_002252445.1 Brucella thiophenivorans | reverse complement strand
GGAGACGGGTTCGCGGTTGAGCCAAAAGAAAATAAAATTTTTGCCCCAGTTTCTGCAAAAGTAACTTTGGTTCAAGGACATGCAATTGGTTTTAAACGTGCTGATGGCTTAGATGTACTTTTACATCTTGGAATTGATACAGTAGCTCTTAAAGGTCTTCATTTTAAAATCAAGGTCAAAGTTGATGATATTGTCAATGGTGGTGATGAGCTTGGAAGCGTTGATTGGGCACAGATTGAAGCTGCAGGTTTAGATAAAACGACAATGGTTATCTTTACAAATACAAAAGATAAACTCTCTGAGTTCAATGTCAATTATGGACCAGCTACTTCTGGAAGTGAACTTGGTAAGGCAAGTGTTAAATAAGG
>NZ_NNRJ01000035.1 GCF_002252445.1 Brucella thiophenivorans | reverse complement strand
GATTTTTCCATCACAACCACCGAACTGGGCAGTTACTGATCCGTCTGCATTTTTCTTTGCAGTGATGTTGTTGATTGAATAGGCGTTATATTCGTTCTTCTCGAAAAAGCCGCCCGGATTATAAACGCTGATCGACCAGAAAGCCTTCACCGGCACGTTCTTTGGCACATTGAGTGTGTAAACCGTTTTGCCGTCATTCTTCTCAGGCGTAAAGCTTGGATACATCGCATCCTTTTCAGGAATACCGCCCCATCCAGAGGCCGTACCTATCAGATGCTGGATCGGGTCGACCTGACCACGAGCGCCAAAGGCACCGTGATATGACGTCTGATGTTTGGCAAGCGTCAACAAGCCATTACGGATGTCGGTGAGATCGTCTTCATCCCAGTTCGGAAGATCGAGTGCGCCGGAGTCCCTCTGGCTGACCGTGATGGCATTCTGAAGCTTATGCACCTCGTCAAGATCCTTCCGATCATTAGGATCAACGAGCGTGCGAATTGCAACGAATACATAGCGCGATCCGACGGATTCCTGCGTCAGCGTAACCGGCTTGGTGCCATAGGCCACAACCGGCAGATAATGATCCTGATTAACAACCATCATTGACATATAACGCTTGCCTGTATCAGGCATCGACAACGTCACCGGCGCTGCAGCAAGATCAAAAACGGCAAATGAATAAAGTGTGTCCCGGTTCATGCGGATGACCGTTTGCTTATCAATAGCGACAGGTTCACGCGCGTGATGAAATTTTCCTAATCCACCGATCGTTGCGGCATTCGCCGCGAGATAATGATCGGTTTCGGCGCGGGTGAAATTGTCGACCGTAACCGGAACTTTGCTGCCTGACGTCTCAGCAAATGCAC
>NZ_NNRJ01000034.1 GCF_002252445.1 Brucella thiophenivorans | reverse complement strand
TTGCGTCGGGCATCAGCCAGTTCGTCACGCAATTCAACAAACTTTAGCTCTCTTTTATGCATAATCACGCGAGCGGCTAGTTATGAGTGCCAGTCAAGAATCCTGACTCCAATTCAAATACGTCGGATCACGTTCCTATAGGCATTGAAAACAAATGAACTGCAAAGTGACCACTAGGCATCAACGCACCAAACACTTGATGCACTTGGGCTAGCTTTTCCAGGATGTCGCATCGGGGCTTAACTGGTCCAGTCTCATGAAAGCCCTGGCTAATGCTTTCAACCGCGGTGGTACAACACCACCCCGACCGCATTATAATATTGGCGTACCAGGCGAACCAGACGCGACACTCTTATTGATGCCCGCCTGGAATGAAGGGCGGTCTATTGGGCTGAAAACCGTTACGGTATTTCCGGGCAATTCTGATCGTGGCAAAACCAGCATCAATGCGCATTACTTGTTGTTTAATGCACGCAACGGTGAGCTCAAAGCAATTTTGGAAGCCGGAGAACTGACCGCGCGGCGCACGGCAGCAGCTTCAGCCCTGGCATCAAGCTATTTATCACGCAAAGATGCAAAACGTTTATTGATTGTTGGGACAGGAAGGCTGAGCGCGCAACTCGCGGCGGCCCATGCAACTGTTCGACAATTTGATGATATTGCTGTATGGGGCAGAAATGCAAGCAAAGCACGCATTGTTGCCAACATTCTTGTCGGGCAAGGTCTGCCCGCACGCTCCAGTAACGATCTCGAAACAGAGGCACGCGCTGCGGATCTGATTTCTTGCTGTACAATGTCACGTGAACCACTCATCAAAGGTGCGTGGCTGAAATCCGGCGCTCATCTCGATCTCGTTGGTGCCTTCACGCCACAGATGGCGGAAACCGATGATGAGGCACTAAAGCGCGGAGCGCTTTTCGTAGACACGATTGAGGGCGCATGTCAGGAAGCCGGGGAAATCGTACAGGCAATCAATAGCGGAGCGATAAAGCCGGATGCCATTCTGGCCAGCCTTTTCGAACTGTGCCGCCATGCGCATCCCGGAAGGCAAAGCGACACGCAGATCACTGTTTTCAAATCCGTCGGCTGCTCGCTTGAAGATCTGGTAGCAGCCGAGCTTTGTGTGACTGCTGAGCGGGAAATGCAGGCAAATGCTTCCGCAAGCACCTGAAAAAATGCTACCCCTCAATACCTCAGCCGCATGGGGTCTTCCGATTTTTTATGCGGTTGCAGTGATGGCACGTACCTCGGTGATTGTTGTCATTCCGTCGCTGGTATTTCGCCATTATGAAAATGCTAGCCTGGTGAGTGCACTCTATCTGATTGCCAGCCTCGGTGGACTGCTAACCAGTGTGCTGCTCCCAGCGATCCTGAAGTCCGTCGGCCCTTGGCGGCTCACTCTCGCTGCCGCAGGAGCCGGTATCCTCTCTGCGATTCTTTTTACGCGCTCCGACAGCATTTCCATTCTTGCAGGACTAGCAACCTATTTCCTGATGGTACAGCTTTTTGAAACCGTCTCCAATATCTACGCCCTGTCGATGATACCGCGGCGTGAACTGGCCCACTTCGAACCGCGCCGCATGTTGCTCGCCGGTGTCGCTTACGGACTCGGGCCTCTCATTGGAACGGCGCTGCTTGGTTATGGCTCGTCGTGGCCACCCTTTTTAATGAGTGCCACATGCGCAGCCCTTGCCCCGCTCGTACTTGTGTTTTTGGTTGAAGGTGTCCGCGATCCGTTACACGTAAGCCTTCCACCAAAAAAGCGCGAGCTGGCAATCAGGCAGTTTCTACGTCAACCGCGCTTGCGTCTTGCTTGGATTCTGGCAATAGGCAGAGCCGCCTGGTGGCAAGTTTTCTTTGTCTATACGCCAATCCTGATTATTGCAGCAAACTATGATGCCACCTATACTGGCGCCATTACTGGTATAGCATCTGCACTTTTGCTTCTCAGCCCAATCTGGGGCCTCGTTATGCGGCAGATTGGACTGCGTCGCCATCTCACCATTACATATGCGGCCTGCGGCATTGCCACCGCAGTGACTGGCCTGGTTGCCAACTGGTCATTTACGTGGGCAATCGTCGCGCTCATGTCAGCCGCGTTTGCAGCCAGCGGAATTGACAGCGCTGGAAACGCACCATTTCTGCGTTCTGTCAGACAGCGCGACCAACTACGCATGGTTCCGATCTATAATACCTATCGAGAAATGGCACAGATCATACCCGCTGCCTTCTTCACCCTCATTTTAATGATTCAAGATGTATCGCATGTCTTTGAATGGTTGGGAGCAGGACTGCTCTTCTTGTCACTCGCCTGTAGAAGTCTCCCGCGCAGAGCTTAGAGCACATCCTAAAAAGCGGGAAGCCAATTTCAGAATAAGATATACGTGAAAACAAAGGTAGTGTTGTTGAGTTTCGCCTGATTCTGATCTATTTTTTCATTTCGGATTGATGTTTGATCCCATGTTTTGATGGTGCAATACTTTCTCAGACTTGGAGGGATGCATTATGGGACGTGTTCTACACGGCAGCGCCACGACGACTGAGGCAATC
>NZ_NNRJ01000033.1 GCF_002252445.1 Brucella thiophenivorans | reverse complement strand
GCCGATAAGGGGTTCCGTTTAAACGCCGATTGACATCAAGCGATCAGATCAGGCCAGCGGTTTCCAACTCCTGCCACGCAGATGGGTTGTCGAGCGCACCTTTGCATGGCTCGGACGGTGCCGCAGATTGGCAAAAGACTTCGAAAGATGCATCGCATCAGCTGAAGCGTGGCTTTACATCGCGAACATTCGCTTCCTCACTCGACGCATCGCAAGAGCCTGATATTGTTGCATTCATTATGAGTCAGGCTCTTATACTGCGAGTTCCGCAAATACCTGAAATAACGAACGTCTCTCGTTGGAAATGGTTCTTGCGGATCACATGGGCTACTTCGATCCCTGTGATAGGGGCCGAGGCGGAATGGCATGTCTTGAAGTTCATCATTTCAAAAAGCGGGAAGCGACATTCTCAGCCCATGCTCCAATCGACATCGTCGGGGGGGAAGCTGTTGGTGAAGGAAACGCTGCGGCATCTACTACATAAAGGCCTGGAATGCCATGAACTTGTCCGTTGGAGCCAATAACTCCACCTTCACCTGCTTTGCCAACACACGCACCACCCATTGGGTGAACAGTTGAAGGGCGACGGCTGGCATAGATTTTTCGGCCAGACAACCTTGCCATTTCCTGCATTGTACTATATATTTTGTCATAGACTGGGCTGTTGGCAGGGTTAAACTCAATATGAAACCTGTTACCACGCATCAAAGCGACGCCGTCTCCTGCATCTGCTCCCATGCCACTCACAACTAAACCGCGTTTTAAACGATCACGCATAAAGCGTGGTAAAGGATAAGCCGATACACTCGGCATACTGTTGCGACCTATCGCAATACGCGGCTCTGGTGCTCCTTTAATTACAACGGCACCTTTGCTTGGTAGGCCGAGCGTGAAATCTATGTTTTTCTCGTTTAAATCCCAATAGCCCCTGATGTCACCATTGCCACTAAAGCGATGCCCAAGATTGGGCATTCCAGTTAAGCCTTTGTATTTATCCCGACTTTCAAGCAGTAAACGTAGGGTATTGAATGTTCCGGCACCTATAAAAAGATTTTCAGAACGGATTGATTTACGTCGTTGATTTTTATGGTCATAGTAGTGCAATTGAAACCTTTTGCCCGTTTTGGCAATATGTTCGATTGAAATGACTTCGCACAGATCATAGACTTGCAATCCACATTTCATACCAGAAGCCAGATATACTATATCCATAGAGGATTTTGCGCCGGATGGTGAGCCTAAGAATCCATGGTCTCCACTTTTGTAATCAGCCTCGTGGCGGTGAACACCAATGGATGTAGTAACCATACGAGGTTGTCTAGGGTCTTCAGGCAATAAAAAACCTACCCTAACATCAACCTTTGGTATTGCCGCCTCAAAATTCTTGTCATTCGCATAAACGACTGGTGCGGTATAGGGAGGACGATTATGCGGCTCGGGCTTCGTGGATCCCACACGCTCTATGAAACTTTGATAGTGGGGCGCCATTGTTTCTTCGGAAAGGTCGTCAGTCCATCCATCCCAGTAATCAAGTGAGGCAGGCCGACGATGTACTGCGGAATAGACATGACTGCCACCACCAACCCCAGAAGAGCAGACGACTTCCATACCTTTGGAAAAGTATAGTTCGAATAAGCCAAGACAATTAAATTGTGTCTTACCCCATGGTAAAAGTGGATGATCGATCGACCTAACGGAGCGGGTTATCAAGCTTAAACCACGTGGAAAGGGTGTTCGTTTGGTTACACCCATAGAGCGTGTGGGAATCGTATCCCACCACGGGCCTCGCTCGAACAAAGTTACTTTTGCACCTGCTTCCGCAAGACGGGATGCTGTTATAGAGCCGCCGAAGCCACTACCAATAACGATTGTTTCGGTCTCGTCGCAGCTCATTGTAAGTAACCTATTCTTCAAATTGTCATCGGCCAAACTTGGCAGTTTTACTATTATTTGACAAAGATCACCCAGAATGTCTAATTCAAAAATAACTTCCACTATGCCCTAATGTTATGAGGTGGCAATTGAAAATCAATCTTCGACAAATCGAAGCGTTTCGCCTAGTATTCCAGACTGGCAGTATGACAACTGCTGCAAATCTAATGTTTGTAACTCAGCCAGCAATCAGTCGTTTAATAAAGGATCTTGAGGCGACGACCGAGTTTACGCTGTTTAAACGTACGGGCACCGGACTTTTTGCTACGCAGGATGCAGTTCTGTTCTATAACGAAGTTGAAAAAAGTTTTATCGGTTTGAGTCATATCGTTAGTGCTGCGCGCACCATTCGCGCAAAGCGGGAACAAGTTATTCATGTAGCGACGACAGGAGCCTTCGCGTATCAATGTATCCCCTACGCCTTAACGAAGTTTCGTGAACGCTGGCCCAATGTGAGGGTCAAACTTACAGTTACGCGATCATCGGAGATTATGGAATTTGTTGCGACACAGCAATGTGATATTGGGCTAACGGTCACGCCTCCGAGCCCCGCAGGCATCGAGTTTGAAGCTTTGCCAAGCTTCCCCGTAGTTTGTGTTTTGCCTATTGGACATTTTTTATCGCGAAAAGAAATCATAGAGCCTGCTGACCTTGTAAGCGAACCCTTGTTCCTTTCTCCACTTGGCAGTCTTTTACAGCAAAGAGTCGCACGTGCTTTTGTCGATGCGGGTGTGCCGATGCAGGTTGTGGGTGAATTTACGCTTGGCAGTGCGATTTGTGAGATGGTGGCGCAGGGTAGTGGTGTCTCGATACTTGATGCGCTATCCGCCAGTGGTACCGGACATGAAAAAGTGCTGACACGCCGCTTCGATCCCGCGATGGAATTTGAACCCAAATTGATTTTCCCCGCGGGCATATCACACTCTCAGCCCATGAGCACTTTAATTAAGGAAATCAAAGCACGGCTCAAGGCTGTTCGATCCAGTATTGAATGATGTTCTACAAATAAATTTCTCTCGTGAAGCAAATACGACAATCGGTTGCCACATAACATTTTATTATAAGTAATTTAAAATAATAATTTGACTTTATGGGTTTCCTTTTCAAAATTGAGGAATAGAGAAACAACCGGAGAAACCCATGCTCATTGCAATAGTTCAAATTCCAGGTATTGAGCGATCAAAAGAAGATGCCATTGCGGCCGCACGATCGTCAGCTCCTACTTTTGCTAAATTACCGGGTCTGATCTGCAAATATTATCTTAACGGTGCAAATGGCGGCGGTGGAGTATACATCTGGAAATCACGCGCAGATGCTGAAGCTTGGTATAATGAAGGCTGGTCGGCAATGATGGAAAAGCGCTTCGGGGCTAAGCCCACACTGACATATTACGATAATTATGTTGTTCTCGATAATGTTCAAGAAGAACTTCGTGTTGATGGTGTAGTAGAATAGGGCGCTCAGTAATTATTAACTATTGCCCGAGTGCTTATTAGCTATCAGTTGATTATCGCTATTATCACAGCCAGGTTAATTCAGCTAAAATAATATATCGATTTGCTCCAGCGTTTTGATGCGTTGGTTTGTGAACCGAAGTGTGAGCGGGAGGAAGTAACATGAAAAAATGTACACTAGCATTGACGGCGGCATTGCTCGGCGCAACATCTGCCTATGCGCAGGATGAGCTGAAAATTGGTGCCGTTGTAACGATCTCCGGTGCAGGCGCTGCATGGGGACAGGCAATACTGAACGGTGCTGAGCTGGCTGCAAAAGATGTCAACGACGCTGGTGGCTTCAAAGTGGGTGACAAAACCTACAAAGTCACTGTCATTCCATATGACGATAAGTATCAAGCAGGTGAAGCCGTGACTGCGGTCAACCGTCTAGCCTTCCAGGATGATGCCAAATTTGTCGTAGGGCCGGTTGGTTCCGCACCAGCATTGGCTATCCAGCCGATCACCGAGCGCGGCCAGATGCTGATGATGACGATGGCATTTAGCGAAAAAGCGCTGAACCCGTCCGCTCCGCTGACCTTCCGCGCCAATGTGACGACGGTAGAGTTTGCGCAGCCGCAGATTGATTGGTTCGTAAAGAAATATGGCATCAAGAAAGTTGGCTCCCTGTTCCCGAATGACGAAACGGGACAGCAGGTCGCAAAAGATGTCGAGAAAGCCTACAGCAAAGCTGGCGTAGAATTAGCTGGTAAGGAATTTTATGAACGTGAGCGCGTTGATTTTATTCCTCTTTTGACGCGCATCATCGGCGAGAATGTTGACGCAATCGAACTCAACATCAATGCGCCGGCCTCTGGCGGCCTGATCGTCAAGCAATTGCGCGAACTCGGCTATAAGGGCCACATCATCCGTACAGGTGGACCTGCAACGCAGGACATCATCAATGTTGCAGGTCCTGAGGCAACTGAAGGCATGTTGGTTCACACGCTTGTTGATCCAAGTCTGCCAGAAACAAAAGCCTATATGGATAAATACGCAGCCAATTATCAAAATGCGATGAATGGTTTCAATCCGGCATTCTATGATGCAACAGGTATGCTGCTTCAGGCAATTGCACGTGCGGGCACTGTAGAGGACACGACCAAAATCGCTGAAGAACTCGCGGCAACCAAAGACTATTCTGGTGCAACCGGCAAGCTTTCGATTGGTGGCGAAGCTACTTATGGCATTAATCGTCAGGTCGAAGCACCATTCTATGTAGCCGAAGTCGTGAATGGCGCCGAAGTTATTCGGTCGCGCTGCAACGTTACGGACGGTTGTGTCGACGTAGAGGTTGAGAAGTAATGCCTCTTGAAACAATCATCATACAGACGATAGTAAACGGCTTGGTCATCGGTAGTCTTTATCTGCTGATGGCTGTTGGCTTCACTGTAGTGTTCGGCTTGATGAGAATTGCCAATTTCTCGCATGCCGAATTCTATATGGTCGGCGCTTTTGTCGCCTATGTGAGCGTTGTCTATCTTAAGCTGCCGTTCATTTTAGTCGTTTTGCTGGCATTTACGGTCGCACTCATTCTAGGGCTGTTTACTGAGCGGTTTATCCTGCGATCCATGCGTGGCGATGAATTGAGCGGTATGATTGCTACCATCGGCATCGGGATGATCCTCCAGAGTTTGGCGCTGGTAATATTCGGCCCCGACCCTCGTTCCATGCCAGCCATCACCAGTGGCGCTTTGCAAATCGGCTCGGCCGTCATTCCAAATTCGCGCATATTGGTCGGTGTTTTCTCTATTTCATCCTTGATTGCGCTCTATTTTTTCTTTCACCATTCGCGCTTCGGTCGGGCCTTACGCGCCGTGGTTCAAGATGAAGAGGCAGCGCAGGCACAAGGCATCAAAACCTCAATTTATTATCCATTAGGTTTTGGTATCGGCGTGGGCTTTGCTGCACTAGCCGGTGCATTAATGGCACCTGTTTTTTCAGTTTCCCCGACAATTGGTTTCGGCCCTATGGTCAAGGCTTTCATCGTTGTAATTGTGGGTGGATTGGGATCAATTCCTGGCGCGGCACTCGCTAGCCTGCTACTTGGATTAACGGAGAGTTTCGCAGGCACATTCTTGAAATCAAGCTATGCGGATATGTTCCTTTTCGGTGGTGTGATCCTGTTTCTCGTGTTGCGTCCACAAGGATTCCTTGGGGAGAAGGGTTGATGCGTAAAAATCTTATTTCACTTACAGTGCTTGTCACTGCTGCAATAGCGCTTCCCTTGTTAACACCAAATCGGTTTCACCTGCATATTGGAGTCATGGTTTGTATCAACCTAATTTTGGTGACAGGTTTATCCGTGGTGGCGCGCACTGGGCGTCTATCAATGGGACAGTCAGCCTTTGCCGCGATTGGTGCATACGCGACCGTGTTGCTCGTAATCAAGCTGAATTTGCCATGGATGGTTGCCTCACTTATTGCACTCATAATCAATGGTGCAATGGCGTTATTGTTGGGACGCGTTGTGGTTAAGCTACGCGGTGTCTATTTCGTCCTCGTCACGTTCTCCTTTGCAGAATTTGTGCGTTTGGTCCTTCTCGAATGGTCGGATGTCACCGGTGGTGCAAGCGGTATATCCAGTATTCCACCATTGAGCGTTTTTGGATATACGGTACAAACTGTCCAACAATGGTATGCTGTAGTAGCGGTTCTGGCGATCATTACGACTGCGATCATGTTGCGCTTCTTCGGTACGCCGGAAGGCACGTCTTTTATTGCGACGGATACTAATCCTGAATTGGCCGAAGCGACAGGTATTAGTGTATCCAAAGTGCAGCTTACAGCGTTTATTCTAGGCGCTACCATTACTGCGTTTGGAGGCATTCTATATAGCGGCTATATGGGGTTCATTTCGCCAGAGTCATTTAACGTACATATGGCAATTGCCATGGTGACGATGCTTGTCGTCGGTGGTGTTCGCTCGACTTGGGGCCCAGTTCTCGGTGCTATCATACTGACACCATTGCCGGAATTTTTACGTGGCTCTCTGCATTACCAGCATCTCCTTTACGGTGTTGTTCTCGTCGCCATTCTGGTGTTCCTGCCCCGCGGCGTAAGCTCGATAGGAAGCTTACTCGGACTGCAAAAGCTATTTGGAAAGGTGCACAATGCTTGAAGTGCGACACGTTGCCAAACAGTTTGGCGGTCTACGGGCCCTGTCTGATATAAGCTTTAAAGTTGAGAAAGATCAGACGGTCGGAATTATAGGACCAAATGGAGCCGGCAAAACCACCGCATTCAACGTGGTTACCGGTACTTTAAAACCGACAGAAGGACAGATTTTTCTGGCTGGACAAGAGATAACAGGATTGGCGCCGAGCAAGGTGGTCAGTCTAGGACTAGCACGAACTTTCCAACAAACAACCATTTACGCAAACGAAACGGTTGAGGAAAATGTTCGACGCGGCACTATCTGGCGCTTGCAAGGTTCAATTTTAAAGGGTCTCTTGCCCCAATCATCTTCACGCCGCGCAGCAATGGCAGCAGATATGGCAAATGTTGACGAAATTATTGAAACACTCGGCTTACAATCGGTGCGTGACCGTGTTGCCGGTACGCTATCGTACGGCTTGCAGAAAAAAGTCGGCGTTGCGATAGGTCTTGCAACACGGCCAAAGCTCCTCTTAATGGATGAACCGGCAGCAGGTCTTAATAGCCAGGAATCACACGAGTTTGGTGAACTGATTACCATCATAAAACAACGGTATAATTTAACCGTGTTGTTGGTTGAACATCATATCGCTCTGGTGCGCCGGATATCGAGCAAGATCATCGTTATTGCTCAGGGCCGCGTGATTGCAGAAGGCGCGCCCGATGAGGTGCTTTCAAATCCGCAAGTAATTGAATCTTATCTTGGTACGCGAAATGCTGAAGGTTGAGAATATATCGGCGCGCTACGGGGTGCTTGAAGCGGTTTCGGATGCATCGTTCTTCGTGGGCGAAGGGCAAGTCGTTAGCCTGATCGGCGCAAATGGTGCCGGAAAATCCACAACACTAAAATGCATTATGGGTTTGTTGCCCGCTGCATCTGGTAAGGTCGAGTTCGACGGGCATAATATTACGCATGCATCGTCGGTAGACCGCGTGGGTAAAGGCATTTCACTTTCCCCAGAAGGGCGCAAACTCTTCCCGCGCATGACGGTAATCGACAATCTGCTGACTGGAGCACATTGTGCTCGCGGACGTGCAACAATCACCGAGAGCCTGGATTTGATTTTTGGTCTCTTTCCGCGCGTGGCGGAGCGTCGTAAACAAATCGCTGGCTCCTTGTCTGGTGGTGAGCAGCAAATGGTTGCAATCGGTCGCGCGTTGATGTCACGGCCCAAACTTTTGATGCTCGACGAGCCGTCACTAGGACTGGCGCCAAAAGTTACAGAAGAGATCGAGAATGCGATCATTCGAATAGGTAAGTCACAAGGCATGTCGGTGCTTCTGGTCGAACAGAATGCTCATCTTGCCTTGCGCCTGTCGCATCACGCTTATGTTTATGAAAAAGGTAAAGTCGTGTATTCGGGGCCTGGCTCGGAATTGGCAACTGATCCGGAAATCCAGCGCCGATATCTCGGCGTATAGTTGGGAAAATACGCATGTATCTGGAAAAACACGGTCGTAAAATTTTCTATCGAATGGACGGAAACGAAAACGGCAAGCGGCTGGTTCTCCTTAACTCGTTGGGAACTTCGACAGCATCCTGGGGTAGTGTTGTCGAAGAGCTTGCGACCGATTTTCAGATATTGCGGATCGATAAGGCTGGGCATGGATTGTCGGATCCAATGACCGGCCCCCGCACCATTGCAGACAATGTGGACGATGTACATGACGTCATTTTGCACTTGAATTGGTACGGTGCCGATGTTTGCGGTATTTCCATTGGGGCAATGACTATAATAGAACTTGCTGCACGCCTACCGGATATATTTGATAAACTTATTTTATCCAACACATCTGCTTATGTCCGTCCTGAACCTTTACTGCGACGTGTTGAGATAATCAGACAAGGTGGCATCTGCGCAGCATCAGAAAATGCCGTCAAACGTTTTTTTTCACCCGATTACCACAAAGGCGAAACGCTGGACTACCTGCGCGCGCTAGATGATTTCAACGCGTGTGACGCGGAAAGTTATATCGGATGGTGCCAGGCTATTGCTACAATGGACTTGCGTCCATTAGTGAAACGTATATCAAACACCTGTCTTACTATTATTGGCACCTATGATGAGGCTACTTTGCCATCAATGGGACATTCAATTTATAAAAACTTGCAAAATGCGACATTAATTGAATTGAATGCTGGACATCTTCCCTATTTAGAGAAACCAAAGCTCTACGCTAAAACTTTGAGAGATTTTATATACGAGCAATAATGGCTCCTGAGCATTAAAGGGGCACAGATATACGGTGGTCTTGCCTCGGTTTCGTTCCGGTCTTTTTGAGAGCATTATTTGTCATCAAGGAGACCGAATATGTCATTAAAGCATAGTGGGGTCCGTCCCCGCAAAGGTACAGAATGCGACATAGGGTTTCGGCCAAGGCATTGAAGTCTTGGCTTATTTGAAGAATTTTGCTCCTCCAATGGCGGCCTGGTTTCAAGAGTTTTTTTCAAGGGGAGGATCCCGAAGCTGTCTGCGAGCGTTTTGTCGGAGAAATCGTATTCCCCCAGCATGTTGATGTGAGCCCACGACTGCGGCGAATGGGCCTTGATGGTCTTCATCATCTCGGCGTGCGTTTCGGCATCAGCAGCCCGAAGGCGCGTTTCAAGGTAGAGATAATTCCAGCAAATGATGGCATTCTTGATCAGGCGGTTGCACGCTTCGGCGACCTACTGATCTTCCTGCAGGGCGAAGATGAACTCGCGCGGGCTGCCAACGGCCACCGCCCGGGTAAAGCGGTTGGCCAGATCGTGTTTAAACGGAACCCCTTATCGGCGTCCAAAAAGTACCCCTCCTTTAGGTTGCAACGTTTAGCGTGCGCGGGCCCGGAACTTTCAATTTAGTGCAGGGTTTGCGCGCGCGGATCACTAGCGTTCTTCGGC
>NZ_NNRJ01000032.1 GCF_002252445.1 Brucella thiophenivorans | reverse complement strand
TATTGCCAGCGACGTTAGCAACGAATTTAAAAACGTTGGTGAGCTGAAATTCCTGACGGTTGATATAAAAAACTAACTAACTTGTTGATTTCCACGTAGAGGTGAGCCGGAGGGGGGTGCGGACGTTCGGCTTTTTGGTTTGTTAAATGATTGTCGGGCGGCGGTTCTCGCCGCCCGACGTGCCATTAGCTGATTAGGCGTAAACGGGCATTTTCGAAAGCGTAGCCGTCATCATCGCGAGCACGGCGTGACAACTCTTCAAAGCCGAGTTTGGTGTAGAAATTCACGGCTTGCTGATTGTCGGTGTAAACCTCAAGCTCAAGTTCACCTTTACGATTGAGAGCATATGAGATGAGCTGACGACCGATACCAAGCCCTTGCTGGGCTGGAGAAACGAAGATTCCTCCGATGAAAGTATCGAGCAGACTTATAAAGCCGCTGGGCTCCTCGTCAACGCACGCCACCCAGGTCTCGGCATTAGATGTTCGGTCCCATCTTAATCTCAAACAATTCGCATTGATTTTAAACAGCGTATTCCCGACCGTCGCGAGAAATTCCGGAATGAAACGAGCTAATCGGAGTGTTAAACCAAAAATCTAGATAAAATTGTGCTAGTGTAATCGATCTGAAGCGAAGGATATGCAGCTTGGACAAGCAGCTGATAACTTTCAATGTCGGTTCTTCCAGCGTGAAGATCGGTTTTTTCGCGTATGATGGTGAACAGATCGTAAAAATCTCCAGAGGCGAGATGGATCTGAACGGTTTTCCTTTAACTTTTCGGTTACGGGGAGATCATTGCAACCTAGATATCGTATTAGAGACATCTGGTGCAGATGAGATCGCTTTAATCGTTGAAGAACTTTTCTCGAGGCTCTCGACGCATACAAATCTCTCCCGTATGCTGGCAGTTGGCCATCGGGTGGTTTTCGGCGGTGACCAATTCATCCAGCCAATCTTGGTAGATGATAAGCACATCAACGCAATCGAAAGATTGTCAGGTTTTGCTCCGTTGCACCAAGCGAAGAGCGCCGCTTTGATCAAAGCGATCCAAAAACTCTTTCCGCACATCAAGCAAACCGTATCCTTTGACACCGCGTTTCATCAAACCATCCCGGAAGTCATGCGCCGCTTCGCGCTTCCGCGTGAATTCCACGAGCGTGGCTTAAAGCGATATGGCTTTCATGGCCTCTCCTATAAATCGATAATCGGCAGTTTTTCCAAGAAACAGCCACAGCTTGCTGCTGGAAGGATCGTAGTCGCACATTTGGGCAGCGGAGCCAGTCTTTGTGCCATCAAAGGGGGCAAAAGCATCGATACAAGCATGAGCTTCTCAACACTGGACGGTATTCCGATGGCAACCCGCTGCGGGGCGCTCGATCCAGGCTTGCTTCTCTATTTTCTGCAACAAGAGAAAATGCCTCCAGATGCGCTATCAGATCTGCTCTATCATCGCTCGGGCCTTTTCGGACTTTCGGGATTAAGCGGCGACACACGCGATCTCCTTGAAAGCAGCTCCCCACAAGCCCGCGAAGCTATCGAAGTTTTCACTCTGCGTATAGCAGGTGAAGTAGCTCGTCTTGCTTGCACACTAGGTGGCCTTGATGCGCTCATTTTCACTGCCGGAATTGGTGAAAACCAGCCAGAGATCCGCGCTGCAGTTTGCCGACGCCTCTCTTGGCTGGGGATCGATCTTAATACCGGCGCCAATAATCGAAATACGTTCCGGATCACCACCAACTCGAGCCGTACGGCTGCATTTGTACTTCCTACCGATGAGGAACGTATCATCGCCTTGGAAACACTTCAGGTTCTTGAGAACAGCGCCGCTTAAACCGTAACTGACATGACTGCGTAAATCAGTGAAGGAGACGAAGCATGAGCAGGGCATCACCTCTTGGTCCTCTTAATTCCGAGGACCTTTCGCTAATTGACCGGTATTGGCGCGCGGCCAACTATCTATCGGTAGGGCAGATTTACCTGATGGAGAACCCGCTCCTGCGCAAACCGCTTGAACCGGAACATATTAAGCCCAGATTGCTCGGTCATTGGGGTACAACACCTGGCCTCAATTTCATTTATGCTCATCTTAATCGCATTATCAAGCAACAGGCTGCCAATGTAATCTACATATGCGGCCCCGGTCACGGCGGTCCGGGCATTGTGGCGAACACCTATCTCGAGGGAGTGTACTCGGAAATATATCCGGCAATAAGTCAGGACGAAGCAGGCATGGGCAAGTTATTTCGCCAGTTTTCATTTCCTGGAGGCATACCAAGCCACGTCGCGCCTGAAACTCCGGGTTCGATTCATGAAGGCGGAGAACTTGGATACTCCCTCGTTCATGCCTATGGCGCCGCTTTCGACAACCCAAATCTGGTGGTTGCTTGTGTCGTAGGCGATGGCGAAGCAGAAACAGCAACGCTTGCTGCTTCATGGCATTCAAACAAGTTTCTCAATCCCTCGCGCGATGGCGCAGTCCTGCCGATCCTGCACCTCAATGGCTACAAGATAGCTAACCCCACTATACTGGCGAGGCTAGCAGATAATGACCTGACGAATTTGTTCATCGGTTATGGCTATGAACCGTTCTTCGTCGAGGGCAGCGAGCCGGAAGCAATGCATCAGAAAATGGCGCAAACACTTGATACGGTCTTCGAACGTATTGCTACGATCAAGAAGAATGCCGATGTAAAATCACCAGAACGTCCGTTCTGGCCCATGATCATCCTGCGAAGCCCGAAAGGCTGGACGGGTCCCAAAACAGTCGACGGTCAAATTGTAGAGAATTACTGGCGCTCGCATCAGGTGCCTGTTGCTAACTGCCGGGAAAACAGTGGACACAGACAAATCCTCGAAGACTGGCTGAAAAGTTACGTTCCGGAGGAACTCTTTGACAAGAAAGGTGCATTGAAAGCCGAACTGCGCGAACTCGCTCCAAAGGGCGAGCTACGCATGGCTGCCAATCCACATGCAAACGGAGGATTGCTGCGCATCGAACTTCACACACCCGATATCCGTGATTATGCTGTGGCTGTGGATCAACCTGGCATGATCCAGGCACAATCGACCAAGATTCTTGGTGAATATTTCCGGGACGTTTTAAAGCTCAACGAGCATGAAAAGAACTTTCGCATATTTGGTCCAGATGAAACAGCTTCCAATCGTCTCAGCGCTGTTTTTGACGTCAGCAACCGTGTTTGGATGGCGGAAACGCTTGATACAGATGATTATCTTTCGTCAGACGGGCGGGTAATGGAAGTATTAAGCGAGAACTTGTGCCAAGGTTGGCTCGAGGGCTATTTGCTGACCGGCAGGCACGGGTTCTTTTCTTGCTACGAGGCTTTTATCCATATCGTGGATGCGATGTTCAATCAGCATGCGAAATGGTTGCAGGTTGCGCAAAAATTAAAATGGCGAAAGACTATCTCGTCCCTCAATTATCTCCTGACGTCTCATGTGTGGCGTCAGGATCATAACGGTTTTTCCCATCAGGACCCAGGCTTCGTTGATCTCGTCGCAAACAAAAGCGCGGACGTAGTTCGAGTTTATTTCCCACCGGACGCAAATACTTTGCTGTGGGTTAGCGATCATTGTCTGAAGACTTGGAACCGAGTGAACGTGATAGTGGCGGGGAAGCAGCCAGAACTACAATGGCTTGCAATGGAGGACGCCATACGCCATTGCGAAGCGGGTCTGGGCATATTGGACTGGGCTGGAACGGAAGACGGTCTGGAGCCAGACATCTTGATGGCTTGCGCGGGGGATGTCCCGACAATGGAAACCCTTGCTGCTGTTGATCTTCTACGCCAGTCACTGCCACATCTGCGAATCCGCGTCATCAATGTCGTGGACTTGATGGTTTTACAGTCACCGCAGCATCACCCGCACGGTGTTAGTGATGAACATTTTGATCAGATTTTCACAACCCACCGCCCCGTCATCTTCGCTTATCACGGCTATCCTTATCTCATTCACAGGCTCATTTATAAGCGCGTCAACCACCCCAACTTCCACGTGCGAGGCTTCATCGACCAGGGAACAACAACAACGCCTTTCGATATGGCGGTTCTCAATGGACTCGACCGCTATCATCTCGCAATTGCGGCTCTAAGACGTCTGCCACTCAATAACGAGATTGCGCTGCCCCTGATTGCCAAATTCGAAGAAAAACTAACACTGCATAAGAAATATGTATGCGAGCATGGTGAGGACATGCAGGAAATCAGGGATTGGAAATGGCCTTACACAAGATGAGTCTTCTAAAATGGCCCCAAACTACTTCTCTGTTTTGCAGGGACTAATGATGCTAAACTCGGGTGCTTGAGGGCCCGAGCGCCAATCGACCGCGGATTATTGCTTATATGCAGCGTGAATAAAAATCGCCTTTGGCTGCGGTTTATTACAGAGCTTGGAAGACTTACGCTCACGAAACAAGTCAATGCTTCTCTTTCGACAAAAAACAGCTGTTCTATTGATCCTTTGACAAGCAGTATTTAAGTTCCCGGAAAAACGTGGCAGGAAACGCTCAACTCCGCCGTTTTAAAATTTTGTCATGTATGATCATGCCGATCAACATTGAAACGACGAACAAAATGCTTTGCGGCAGCCCGAGTGACAATGACGCAATCGCGGGACCCGGACAGAACCCACCGATACCCCAGCCCAGACCAAACAGCGCGGAACCTAGGATCAGTGGTGTATCAATTCGGCGGTTGGTCGGCATATGAAAGTTCTCTGCAAAAACAGGACGCGGCATCCGTTTTACTATCTGGACACCCAAAAACGCCACCATGACGGCACCGGCCAGAACAAAAGCAAGGCGTGGATCCCATGGGCCAAAAATATCTAGAAAGCCTTGGACGTTGACCGGATTCAGCATTCCAGACAAAGACAGGCCGAAGCCAAAAATGGCACCCGCGGCAAGGGCAATGCAGAACTCAGAGATTTTCGGATTCATACGCCCAGCCCCCTCAGTAAAGTCACAGCAATCACTCCGGTTGTCAGAAAAGTGGCAACTGCGACCATTGATCGTGGTGACAGGCGCGCAAGCCCCAGCACACCATGACCGCTGGTGCAGCCCGATCCCATGCGTGAGCCGAAGCCGACAAACAAACCGGCGACGATGATCAGTGGCCAGCCAGTTGTAATCTGAACAAGTGGCCAATGACCAAAGATCACCAGATAGGCAACCGGCCCAAGTATAAGTCCCATAACGAAGGCGACATTAATCCAAACGCCGCTACCCTGTATCAGGCGTCCGACGATGCCGCTAATCCCCACAATCCTGCCATTGAGGATCAGCAGCATCGCTGCTGAAATACCGATCAGCATCCCCCCGATCAGCGATGAAAGGTAAATGTTCATTTTTCTGTCTCCAAGCAGAAGATGCCATAAAGGGCACTGACCAGTTTTGCGGCTTTATCTTCCGTCAGCCTGTAAAAAATTTGCTTCCCCTCTCGTCTCGTTTCTACAATCCCCGAACCGCGTAAAACTGTCAGGTGCTGTGACAGATGCGGTTGATGAACATCAACTTTTCCTTCGAGTTCGCCCACGGAATATTCTCCCTCCACCAAACTGCAGACGAGCATCAGACGCGCCGGATGCGACAGCGTTTTGAGCAGATTTGCAACTTCGCCTGCACGTGAAGAAAATTCCGCCCGGGATAATCCACCCTTCATCATCATAAGTCTATCAGTGGTTAGTCCCATGCAATCCCCTCCAATGCGTCCAGTGGAAACTTAAGGTAGCGCTTACC
Organism: Brucella thiophenivorans; assembly: GCF_002252445.1. Taxonomy (GTDB): domain Bacteria; phylum Pseudomonadota; class Alphaproteobacteria; order Rhizobiales; family Rhizobiaceae; genus Brucella; species Brucella thiophenivorans. Next base: position 2,789 of record NZ_NNRJ01000032.1, on the reverse strand, counting down.
GTTGGATTCCGGCTCAGGCAGACGCCCGCCGCAAATATTCACCTGCAGGGCATGCAGGATAAGTTTAGGCATCGGTAACGTTTTATCCCGCTTGTTGCGCAGCGCAACAAATCCATCTCCAGTCATGCTGGCAATATGGGCATTCAATTTCTTCTGATCTCCCACTGTGCTTTCCCAGCGCGGCGCACGCCCACCCGGCTGATAGTCATGACCACTGAATATCCGGGTTTCGTCCGGAAGCTCCAGAATTGCCTGAATCGAACGCCACAAAACGCTTGCATGCCCGCCGGGAAAATCGGCGCGCGCCGTGCCACTATCAGGCATAAAGAGCGTGTCGTGAACGAAGGCAGCATCGCCAAGCACATAAGTGATTGAAGCAAGCGTATGTCCGGGAGAAAACATCACCGTGGCATTGATAGAGCCGACAGTAAATGTATCACCATCGGCAAATAGCCGGTCCCATTGCGAGCCATCCGTAGCCAGCTCAGGCCAGTTGTAGATTTTCTTCCAAAGCGCCTGAACATCGACAACATGCTCGCCTATCGCGGTTTTTGCAGCGGTTTTCTCTTTCAAGTACTGCGCTGCAGAAAAGTGGTCGGCATGGGGATGTGTGTCGAGTATCCATTCGACAGTTAAATCGTTCTCGCGAACATAGTCGAGCATTGCGTCCGCATTGGACGTGGAGGTTGAACCTGACTTTTCATCAAAGTCGAGAACCGGATCAATGATGGCGCACATACGGGTTTCCGGATCTGACACCACATACTGTACGCTCCAGGTCCTTTTATCGAAAAAGCCCATAACCTGCGGTCGACGTTGCTTAAACTGCATGAGCCAGACAACAGCAGCACTCGTATCAAATCCATGAAGGCGTCCCAATGCCGCTACTTCTTCGGCAGACATTCGTCCGTCAAGCATTTCGCCTATCAGATAAAGGTTCAGCGAACGCATCCCTGTCTTGCAATGAGCGAGCACTGGCTCTTCAGAACCTCTGACTACCTTCTGGAAAGCACGCACATCGGCTTCTGTAATCGAATTCATGCTGACCGGAATAAACGCATAGGAGAGACCAATCTGACGCGCTGCATTGCTTTCGGCTTGGTTTCCCGGTTGATCAGCATCTTCACCATCGGGCCGGTTGTTAATCAGTGCTCCGAAGCCATAACCGCTCAACGAATACAGCTCGTCCAAGCCTGGCTGAGCCGATACCGACAGTTTCTCTGATACTCTGGTGACAGGCATTTTTGCCTCCAATTTTTCAATATAAAAAATAACATAATATATATTGTGTTACTGTCAACCCCTCTGCCTGCACAACGCCTTTTGAGAATTGAAATGATGTGCAGGCTGTTCTCGGCAATAAATGAGCCCATTGGTAAAAGCGCCCATTAAAGCTAAGATTGCTGCGAATATCGATTGGCGGGAGATATTTATGAGCCGATCACATATAGAGAGACATCTCGTATCACGCATCGGTTGGTTGCGCGCGGCATTACTTGGGGCAAATGATGGCATTGTCTCAACGGCCAGCCTGATTATGGGTGTCGCCTCTGCCTTAGATGGAACAACACAGATCCTAGTTGCTGGCGTCGCAGGCCTTGTCGCCGGTGCGATGTCTATGGCAGCGGGTGAATACGTTTCGGTCAGTTCTCAGTCTGACACGGAGACGGCGGACCTCGCCCGAGAACGCAAAGAACTCGACACACAGCCTGAAGCCGAACTCGACGAGTTAACACAAGCCTATATTGATCGCGGTCTGACCAATGATCTGGCAAGGCAGGTGGCTGTAGAACTTACGGCACACAACGCCCTAGAAGCACATGCCCGCGAAGAACTTGGAATTGTAGAGCACATGGAAGCACGACCGGCGCGGGCCACACTGACCTCAGCTGCCACGTTCTCAGTCGGCGCGGCTCCACCGCTCATCTTGGTCATCATAGCGCCGCCTTCGATACTGCTTTACGCAGTCGCTATCGCTTCCTTACTATTTTTAGCTTTACTGGGTGCTATGGGGGCAAAGGCAGGAGGGGCAAATGTGATGAAAGCCACTACGCGGGTTACATTCTGGGGTGCGTTGGCCATGGCGCTGACCACAGGCATTGGCGCACTCGTCGGCATGGCTGTCTGATCATTTCGCATGCTATTTCGAATATATCGTCCAGAGTACAATGGGTATAAATTGCCTTCCTTCAAGGGCATCCAATATACACTTATCCATGCTTCCTCGACTGGCCTAAAGTATGCGTTTCAAACGAAGGACAAATCTTTCAAAACACTTATGTGGAGACCTGAACAATGCAACGTTCGGCGAAAGATAAATTTAAAGCCAGTCTTCTTATATTTGCTCTTTGTGGACTGATTATCGGGCTCGTTTTGTATCTTATCAATTATACGCATAGTGCACGGATCGCTTGGACGCTCGCGACTTTGCCTGTAGTTCTGTCGTTAGTCGTCGATATCATTCGAAGCCTGTGGCGACGCGAATTTGGATTGGATATCGTGGCTGCGATGTCAATGTCGGCGGCTCTTCTATTTGGAGAAACGCTGGCGGCCACAATTGTCGCCATCATGTATACCGGCGGAGCCTTCCTTGAAAGTTTTGCCGAAGGTAAGGCACGAAGCGAGATGCGTGATCTGCTATCTCGCGTTCCACGAACGGCAATGCGGTATGCAGGTGACCAGCTGCAGGAAGTTGCCGTCGATATCGTTCGACAGAATGATCGCCTGCTGATCCGGCAAGGCGAGGTCATCCCGGTTGTGTCGCAAAGTTTTCAGTCAGTTAGAAGCGT